>JBGAPU010000117.1:0-18565 GCA_044221035.1 Chthoniobacteraceae bacterium
CTGTTTCGCACGGAGTTCAAGCGGGTGACGATGGATCCGGCGACGCCCGGCCGCATCGCAAGTGTGACGCTGCAGAAAGTGCGGCTCGTGGACGGAAAGCCGACGGTTGAGAGCAGGACGTTGGTCGCAGATTATTTCATCGATGCGACCGGCGACGGGCTCGTGTGCGAGGACGCCGGCTGCACGATGATGACCGGGCAGGAAGCGCGCGCGCAATTTGACGAGCCCGGCGCGCCCGACACAGCGACGCCGCGCGTGAACGGTGTGAGCCTGCTGTATCGCGTCACGCCGGTCGCGACGCCCACTGTCGAGCCGCTCCCCGAAGGCATTCCCGCCCAGTGCTGGTGGGCGAAGAAATTCCCGTCCGTGCAAATCAACCACTACCCGAACGGCGACCTGAACGTGAACATGCTGCCGACGATGGAAGGCGCGGAATTCATGAAGCTCGGCTGGCAGGATGCGCGCACCGAATGCGAGCGCCGCGTGCGCGCGCACTGGCACGACATCCAGACGCGCTGCGCGGAGTTTCGCGCATTCCGGATCGACGCAATCGCGCCTGTGCTCGGCGTGCGCGAAACGAAGCGCGTGCTCGGCGAATACGTCCTCACGCAGCACGACCTCGATGCGGGCATCAGCGGGCAGAGGCACGCGGACATCATCTGCCTCGCCGATCATCCGTGCGACACGCACGGCGGGCACAACAAGGGCATCAAGCCGCTGCGCGAGCCCTACGGCGTGCCGTTCCGCTGCCTCATTCCAAAGGGCATGCGCAACCTGCTCATCACCTGCCGCGCGGCGAGTTTCAGCTCCATCGCCGCATCGAGCTGCCGCCTATCGCGCACGATGATGCAGCTCGGTCAGGCCGCTGGCACCGCCGTCGCGATCGCGAAGGAAAAGAACGTCACGCTTCCCGATGTGCCGGCCGAACAACTCCGCGCGTCACTGCGCTCGCAGCACGTCCAGCTCGAGCATCCGATGCCGGAACAACTGCGCGCGTATTTGCAAAACGAGCAGCCGTGAGAGCAGCGCGGCGCGTCCGTTTCCTCCACCAACCACTCCCAGCGATGATCCACAATACTCCGAACTCGCATTTCACCCGCCGCAGTTTTTTGCGCACGGGAATCTCCGGCATCGCGCTCGGCGCATTTGCCCTCCGTGCACAGGACGCGGCGAAGACGCAGTCCCCGCCGGTGCGCGCGATCACGAAGGAGCCGGGCTTTCACTGGTTCGGCTACTACGACAAGCTGCAGTTCTCGCCGGACAACCGTTTTGTCCTCTCGAACAAGGTGGACTTCGAGCATCGCTCGCCGACCGCGGACGACGTGATCGAAGTCGGCATGGTGGACCTGCACGAGAACGACAAATGGATACCGCTCGGCAAATCGAACGCGTGGTGCTGGCAGCAGGGCTGCATGCTGCAATGGATTCCCGGCACCGAGTCGAAGGTGATTTGGAACGACCGCGAGAAGGACCGCTTTGTGAGCCACATCCTCGACGTAAAGACCGGCGAAAAGCGCACGCTGCCGACGCCGATTTACGCGCTGAGCCCGAACGGTAAGGAAGCGGTCTCGTGCGACTTTTCGCGCGTCGCCGACTGCCGACCCGGCTACGGCTACGCGGGGATTCGCGACCGGTTCTTCGACGACATGGCACCCGAGGGCAGCGGCGTCACGCACGTGAATCTCGAGACCGGCGAGTCGAAACTCATCGTCTCACACCGCAAGCTCGCGACCACGGGCGAGGTCATCCGAAATCACCCCGACTCGAAGCACCACGCGTATCACCTGCTCGTGAGCCCGGACGGCAAGCGCTTCATCATGCTGCATCGCTGGACGCAGCCCCGTCAGCATGGGGGCGGCCACCTCACACGGCTCATCACCGCCGCGATGGACGGCAGCGACCTGCGCATAGTCATCCCGAACGGCTACGCGTCGCATTTCATCTGGCGCGACCCGCAGCACATCCTCTCGCAGGCGAAGGGCTGGCTCGGCAATGACCAGTGGGGCGATTTTCTCTTCGAGGACAAAGACTCCGGCATCGTCGAGGAAATCGGCCACGGCGTGCTCGATAACGGCGGCCACCTCACCTACCTCCGCAACAACGAGTGGATCCTGAACGACACGTATCCGAAGGGCGACCTGCGCATCCAGACGCCGCACCTGTATCACCTCAAGACGAACCGCCGCATCAACCTCGGCGAGTTCCCGCTGCACCCGGCCTACAAGGGCGAGTGGCGCGTGGACAATCATCCGCGTATCAGCCGCAACGAGCGCTGGGTTTGCATCGACTCGCCGCACGGCGGCAACGGGCGACAGCTCCATTTGATCGACATCAGCGGCATCGCCTGAGTGCCAGGAAAATGAATCGGAGTTTCGTCATTATCCTGCTGCTGGCTCTCACGAGCGCGCTGCGTTCCGCGGAGGCGCCGAAGCCGGACGCGAAGCGCACGAACGTCCTTTTCATCCTCGCCGACGATCTCCGGCCCGATCTCGGCTGCTACGGTGCGAAGCACATCCAGTCGCCGAATCTCGACAGGCTCGCTGCGAGCGGGACGCTCTTCGAGCGCGCCTACTGTCAGGTCGCGGTATGCAATCCGTCGCGGTCCAGTTTCCTCAGCGGCGTTCGGCCGGACACGACGGGCGTTCTCGACAATCAGCATTTCCTCCGCCCGAACCTGCCGGACGTGCTCACGCTGCCGCAGCATTTCAAGAACATCGGCTGGCACTCGGTTTCGCTCGGCAAGGTGTTTCACCACAGCGAGCGCGAGCCGGGCGACGACCCGCAGTCGTGGAGCGAGCCGTCGTGGTATCACGGTGATCCGTATCGGAGCTGGTTGTCGAAGGAGACGGACGACGCGCTGAAGGCGCTGAAAAAACTGCCGGAAAAGGAGCGGCCAAAAATCATCCGCGGCCCGCCCTTCGAGGCGTCGAATGAGCCGGACGATGTGTATCCCGACGGCCAGATCGCAGCGAAGGCCATTGAGACGCTCCGGCGGCTGAAGGCGGCGGGGAAGCCGTTCTTCCTCGGCGTCGGATTCTTGAAGCCGCACCTGCCGTTCACCTGCCCGCAGAAATATTGGGACCTCTATCCCGCGGACACAATCCGGCTGCCGGACAACTACCGCGCGCCGCAGGACGTGCCCGCGCCCGCGCTGCACAACTGGTATGAGCTGCGCACCTACGGTGGCGTCCCTGCGGCGGGCGGCATCCCCGACGAGATGGCGCTGAGTCTCATCCGCGGCTATCGCGCCTGCACGACCTTCGTGGATGCGCAGATCGGCCGCGTGCTCGACGAACTCGACCGCCTAGGTCTGCGCGAGAACACGATTGTCGTGTTCCTCGGCGACCACGGATATCACCTCGGCGAGAACGGCATCTTCACGAAGATGACGAACTTCGAACATGGCACGCACGCGCCGCTCATCGTCAGCGCGCCGGGGCAGAAGCCGGGCCAGCGCACGCGGGCGCTCGTGGAGTTTGTGGACATCTATCCCACGCTCGCCGAACTGTGCGGACTCGCACTCCCGCCGCATCTCGAAGGCACGAGCCTCGTGCCGCTGCTCGCCGACCCGCAGCGCGAGGGAAAGCGCGCGGTGTTCAGCCAGTATCTGCGTCCGGGAAAGGAGAAGTTCATGGGCCGCTCCGTGCGCACCGACCGCTGGCGTTACACCGAGTGGGCGAACATGAAGGGCGAAGTCGTGGGTGCGGAACTCTACGACGAGCACGCTGATCCGAAGGAGGACCACAACCTCGCCAAAGATCCCGCACATGCGGCAACCATCGAGGCGATGGCGAAGCAGTTGCACGACGGCCCGAAGGCGCAGATTCCCGCGGCGACGAAGACGGGAGCAGCAGTTGTCCCTCCCGCTGTGCCCGCAAGCGCTGCTGCGCAACCGGGCGGCGATCTCGTGCTCGGTGCATTCGAGGGCAATTCGTTCGACGGTTGGACTGCGAGCGGCGAGGCATTTTCGGCGAAGCCTTATCGTCCCGCCGCAAAGCAGCGCTTCGCGAATTACATCGACGAAGGCGTCGCGTGGAGCGGTCTCAGCGGGAATGAAAGCAAAGGCGCGCTGCTGTCGCCGGAGTTTCGGATCGAGCGGCGGTTCATCAATTTCCTCATCGCCGGCACGCGCGATGTGCCCTCCGTGCTCGGCGCTGAATTGCTCGTGGATGGCCGCGTGTTGCGCGCGGGCAGTGCCACTGAAGGCAAGGATCCTTCGCACAAAATGCACTGGCGCACCTGGGACGCGGCCGACCTCCGCGGGCGCATGGCGCGGATCCGCGTGAATGATCAATCCGCAGGCGGCTCCGTTGCGGTTGACCAATTCGTGCAGAGCGACGGGGCGAAGGGCGTGCCATCGGATGCCACCGTGCTCGGCGCGGAGTCGCTGCGTCCGCAGTTTCACTTCACCGCGCTCACTGGGTGGCAGAACGACGCGAACGGGCTCTTTTACTATCAGGGCGACTGGCACCTCTTCCACCAGCACCGCCCACCGCCGGGCGACCGGATCGTCTGGGGTCACGCGGTCAGCAAGGACTTGCTGCACTGGCAGCGATTGCCCGCGGCGATCGTCGCGGACGACGGGGATTCGGCGGCTTCCGGCTCCGCCGTGGTGGATTGGGAAAATGCGTCTGGGCTCAAGCGCGGGGAGCATCCGCCGATCCTGCTCTTTTACACGGACATGCCGCCGGCCAACGGCGAGCGCAAGGCGACGCAATGCATGGCCGTAAGCACGGACGGCGCGCGCACGTTTGAGAAGTTCGGCGGCAACCCGCTCCTGCGCACGCCAGCCACGCGCGACCGCGATCCGAAGGTGTTCTACCACGCGCCGAGCCGCGCATGGTTCATGGCGCTGTCGCTCTCGCGCAACAACGCCGATCGCGAGCACGCGACCTACGGCATCTTCCGCTCGCCGGATTTGAAATCGTGGAAGCTCATCCAGGAACTCGGCCCCGGCGCGTGGTATTGGGAGTGTCCGGACATGTTTCCGCTCGCGCTCGACGGCGATTCCGCGCGGGCGAAGTGGATCTTTATGAAAGGCAGCGGTGACTACATCGTCGGCACGTTCGACGGGGAAAAATTCACCCCGGAGACCGAGCCCATCCGCATTCACTGGCACAACAACTTTTATGGCGCGCAGAGTTTCAGCGATGCGCCTGATGGCCGCCGGGTGCATATCGGCTGGATGAGCACCGGCAAGGACGGGCCGAATAGCTGGCCGGGCATGCCGTTCAACCAGCAGATGAGCTTCCCGCGTGATCTCACGCTGCGCTCGACGCCGGAAGGCCCGCGCATCTTTCGCCAGCCGGTCGCTGAAATCGCGCAGCTTCGCGCGAAGACCCACGATCTCGGCGCGCGCTCTCTCGAACCCGGCCAGAATGCGCTCGCCGGCATTGCGCCCGGCTTGCTCGACATCGAACTCGATGTGGATTTGCAAAGTGCGGGCCGCCTCTCGCTCAAGTGCCGCAGCGGCGAGCTCAGCTACGAGGTGAAGTCGCGCAAGCTGCGCTGCCTGCGCGCCGACCCGACGCTCGCGCTCACGGACGGGCGTCTCGCACTGCGCGTTCTCATCGATCGCACCAGCATCGAAGCTTTCGCCAACGGCGGAGAGACGGATGCCTGCGGCGTGTATTTCCCCGACCTGAGCGACCAGACGCTAACGCTAACGGTCGAAGGTGGTGCGGCGAAAATCCGGCGGCTCGTCGTGCACGAATTGAAATCCATCTGGCCCGCCGCC
The DNA here is from genome assembly GCA_044221035.1 of Chthoniobacteraceae bacterium. Lineage (GTDB taxonomy): Bacteria > Verrucomicrobiota > Verrucomicrobiia > Chthoniobacterales > Chthoniobacteraceae > SXWH01. The sequence continues at coordinate 5,738 of JBGAPU010000117.1, forward strand.
GTTCTCCGGTCGCCATGAAAACGAGCCGCAGGCATTTCATCCGCACCGCAGCGGGCCTCACTTTCGCTGCAGCGACTGCGGGCACGCGCGCGGCAAATGCGGGCCGCAGTAAGGCGCCGTTCCGCCTGCTCTACAGCAACGACACGACGAACATCATGTCGTGCACGAGCCCGTGGCACAAAAAGGGCGAGGCATTCCGCAGGGAGATGATCGAGGCGACCGTGGACGAGGTCGCGGGCGTCGGAGTGGATGCGCATCTTCTCCAGCCGGGGCTCGGCATGGTGCCGATGTGGCCGAGCAAGGTGCTGCCGCTCGCGGAGCACTACGCGTGGATTCAGGAGCGCTACAAGCAGGGGCCGGATTCGTTCGGGAAGTTTGTGCTCGGCGGCGGCGATGTCGTGAAGGTGTTCATCGAGCGGTGCCGTCTGCGCGGTCAGGCAGCGTTCATTTCGTTCCGGCTAAACGACGCGCATCACAAGGAATTCGTGGACCCGAAGCCGGGAGCGAAACCGGGCAGCAGCATCGGCATGAGCGTCACGCGCTTTTACGCCGAGCATCCCGAGTATCGCATCAAGCCCGGCTCGCTTCGAGGCGCGGACCTCGTGCAGAACTGGGCCGTGGCCGAGGTTCGGGAGCAGAAGTTCGCGCTCATCCGCGAGCTGTGCGAGAACTACGACCTTGACGGCATCGAGTTGGATTTTCTCCGCTTCTACAGCTTCTTCCGCATCGAGGAAACGACGCGCGAGCAGCGATGCGGCATCATCACGGGCTTCGTGCGCGAAGTGCGCGCATTGCTTGATCGCACGGCGCGCGATGGCCGCCGCCGTTGGCTCTGCGCGCGTGTGCCGTGCTACGTGTCGGCGCTCGATCTGCTCGGCCTCGATCTGCCCGCGCTCGTGGATGCGGGTCTCGATATGGTGAACGCTTCCGCGCACTACTTCACCACGCAGCAGCATGACCTCGCGGCCATCCGCAGGCGGGTGCCCGGCGCCGCGCTCTATTTTGAAATGTGCCACTCCACTTGGAACGGACCTAAGCTCAGCGAAGGCTACGATGTGTTCCCGTTTCGCCGAGCGACGCCGGAGCAGCTTCACACCGCCGCGCATCTCGCCTACGCGCGCGGCGCGGATGGCATGAGCCTCTTCAATTTTGCCTACTATCGCGAGCATGGCGGTGCCGGGCGTGGTCCATTTTCCGAGCCGCCGTTCGATGCGCTCAAGGATCTGCGCGCCCCTGCGCGGCTCGCGTCGCAGCCGCAGCACTGGATCCTCGCCGGCGGCTGGCGGGCGCCGGGTGCGAAACCGACGCAGGTGCCGCGCGAGGTCACGCCCGGCAAGCCCGCCGTATTTGTGCTCGATCTCGCACCGCCGTCGGGAGGTTGGAGAAAGGACGGGCGACTTCGCATCCAGGGGGCACAGTCGATCGCAGGTGCAAACTGGCGGGCTGTGCTCAACGGCGAGGAACTGAGTGCGACGGATGATCGTTCCGAGCCTTTTCCAAATCAGTATCCATCGCTGCTCGGAAAACCGGACGAACTCCGTGCGTGGCTGGTGCCTGTGCGGCTGCTGCGCAGCGGTGCGAACCACGTAGAGATATCGACCGACGCCGGACCCTTCACGCTCGTTTTCCTTGATCTGTCCATCGCCTAAGCCACACCTCGACCAACCATGACGTTCACGTTCCTCCCCGCCCTGTTAATCGCGCTGCTCTGCGCCGTATTGCCCGCGCGCTCAGGTGCAGAGCCGCTGGTCGTCGGCTTCGATCGCTTCCACGCGGCGAAGGCATCTGCGGAAGGCGGGCGGTTGCTGTTCAACGAGCTCGGCTGTGTGAATTGCCACGGCGGCGATACGGGGATGCCTGCGCGGCGCGGGCCGGATTTGGTCGGGGTCACGCAGCGCGAGAGCGCGGACTGGTTGCGGAAATTTCTCGCGGATCCGGCGGCGGCGCATGAGGGCACGGCGATGCCGCGGCTTTTGCAGAAGGATGAAGTCGAGCCGGTGCTGAATTTTCTCGCGACGCTGAAGCCGAAGACCGCGGGCAAGGCGAAGACGCTGCGCCACGTGAACACGGCGCTCGGCAAGGAGCTGTTCCACAAAATCGGCTGCGTCGCGTGCCACGCGCCGGGCAAGGATTTCACGCCGGCGGAGGGCATGCCGAAGGCGGAGGAGTTCACACACCGCTCTGTAGCATTCCCAAATTTCGGCGAAAAATTTGTGCTCTCGACGCTCGCGGAGTTCATCCGCGATCCACTGAAAGCGCGCACGGATGGCCGCATGCCGCGCATCGCGATGGACGAGCAGGACTCCGTGGACATCGCGGGCTACCTGCTGAATTTCGAGGGCAGCGACGGGACGATCGCGCCAAAGATTCCGGCGTTCACGGTGGACAAGGCGCTCGCGGATCGCGGGCGCGCCACCGTCGCGGCGCAACGCTGCGCGGCGTGTCATGACCTGCCGAAGGACGTGGCCGCGACACCAGTGCCCTTGAAAAAATCAACGGGCGGATGCCTCGCGGAAAAGGCGGCGCCCGGCGTTCCTGCCTACGCACTTTCCGCGACGCAGCGCGAATCGCTCGCACTTTACCTCGCGCATCCGAGCGAGCCGGCGCCGGCGGCGAGTGTCGTATCCGCCACACTCGAGGCGCTGAACTGTCTCGCGTGTCACGACCGCGACGGACGCGGCGGACCGGATGCGGCGCGCAAGGCGTATTTCCAGGGCGACCACAATCTCGGCGACACCGGCCGCTATCCGCCGCCGCTCACTGCCGCGGGCCGCAAGCTCCAGCCCGAGTGGCTCGCGAAAGTGCTTACCGGCGAGTTTCGCGTGCGGCCGTATTTGCAGACGCGGATGCCCGTCTATGGCGCGGCGACGGAGAAGCTCGGTGCGCAGCTCGCGCAGGCGGATGAAAGAAAAGTCGCGGCGCTTCCCGGCGGCGACGACACCGCGGGGCGCAAGCTCATGGGCACGCTCGGCGGGCTCGGGTGCATCACGTGCCATCGCTGGGGCGACCGACCTTCGCTCGGCATCCAGGGGCTCGACCTCAGCAATCTGGGCCAGCGCATCCAGCCCGGCTGGCTGCGCGAATACCTCGTCGCGCCCGCGGCGTATCGGCCGGGCACGCTCATGCCGTCGTTCTGGCCCGAGGGCAACGCGGCGAACCGCGACATCCTCGGCGGCGACACGGACAAGCAAATCGCGTCCATCTACTCGTTCGCGAAGAGTGCGAACGGCGAGCCGGAGGGATTCCCCGTCACGTCCAGCGGCGCATTCGAGCTCGTGCCGAAAGAGCGACCGATCGTGCAGCGCACGTTCATGGAGGGCACCGGCACGCACGCGATTCTCGTCGGCTTCCCGAGCGGCACGCACCTCGCCTACGACGGTGAGCACGCGCGACCGTCGCTCGCGTGGAAGGGCAGATTTTTCGACGCCTACAACACGTGGTTCTCGCGCTTCGCGCCGTTTGAAAAGCCGCCCGGCGAGTCAGTGGTGAAATGGCCCACGCCATCGGCGAGCACGAGCGACGTGCGCTTTGACGGCTACCGTCTCGACGCGCAGGGCGTGCCGATTTTCCTGCTGAGCATCGGCGGCGTGCGCGTGGAGGAGCGGTTCGATGGAATCGAGAACGGCCTGCGCCGCACGGTCACTGCGGATGCCGCGGCGCTGAAGAATTTCCCCGTCGCGCATCCCGAAGGCGTGACCGTCACAGAAGAACCCGCCGCACCGGGCAAACGCAGCTTCACCTACTCGTGGAAATGAAAACCGCATCACTCGCATTTCTCTGTCTCGTCCGTTTCGGCGGCACCATTTTCGCCGCGGAGACCGGCTACGAAATCACCGACATCCTCACGGCGAATTCGCCGTCGGCGTCGCGCAGCACGGACTGGAAGCCGGGCGAGGGAATCGCGCTCGAGGTGAGCGGCATGGATTTCACCGCGGACGGCAAACTCGCCGTCGCAATCCGCAAGGGCGAGGTGTGGCTGCTAGACGGCGTGCTCACGCGCCCGGCGGACAAGGTGGACTACAAGCTCTTCGCATCCGGCCTGCACGAGCCGCTCGGGCTTTTGCGCGACGGGAAGGATTTGCTCGTCACGCAGCGCACTGAGATGACGCGCCTGCGCGACACGAATGGCGACGGCGTCGCGGATGAGTATCTGACCGCCGGACGCGGCTGGAATGTCTCCGGCGCGTATCACGGCTACGCCTACGGCCCGCGGCGCGACGGCAGGGGCAACCTCTGGGTCTCGCTGAACTTGGACATGGGCGACCGCACGAACAACAAGACCGGCTGGCGCGGCTGGGCGGGCACCATCGGCGCCGACGGAAATTTCCAGCCGATGTGCGCCGGCATGCGTTCGCCATGCGGCCTCGGCGCGAACGCCGCGGGCGACATGTTCTGCGTGGACCAGCAGGGCACGTGGATTTGCACCACGCCGATCTATCATCTGCAGAAAGGCGCGTTCTTTCTGAACCCCGAGGGCATCGCGTCGCAGGAACTCCCCGGCTCGCCGCTGAAGCTCTCCGCAAAGGTGCCGGAAAAAATCCCGTATCCCGACGCCGTGTGCGCGCTGCCCGAAATGCAGCCGCCCGCCGTGTGGCTGCCCTACAACAAGATGGGCCGCAGTGGCACGGACCTCGCCGTGATTCCGCCGGAAAAATTCGGGCCGTTCGGAGGACAGTTCGCCGTCGCCGAGTTCACCGATGCAAAAGTGAGCCGCGTCTTCCTCGAAAAAGTGGACGGCGAATACCAGGGCGCGGCGTTTCCGTTCCTTACCGGCTTTGCATCCGGCATCGTGCGCCTGCTTTTCGCCGACGACGGCAGCCTCATGGTCGGCATGACGTCGCGCGGCTGGTCGTCGCTTGGCACGAAGAGCTACGGCCTCCAGCGCGTGAAGTGGAACGGCAAGACGCCCTTCGCCATCCGCGAAATGCGCGCAAAGCCCGACGGCTTCGAACTCGCCTTCACCGAGCCCGTGGACGCCGCGAGCGCGGGCAATCCCGCATCCTACTCGATGAAGAGCTTCACGTTCTTCTACTCTGGCGCTTACGGCAGCGACGAAATCCAGAACGAGCCGCTGAAAATCACTGCCGCCACCGTCGCTTCCGATGCGAAGAGCGTGCGCCTGAAAGTGGACGGCCTGCGCCCGCTCTACGTCCACGAGCTGCACGCCGACGGAGTGAAGTCAGCCAATGGCGCGAAGCTCGACCACGCGGATGCGTATTACACGCTGAACAGGATCCCGAAGAACTGAGCGATCAGCCGATTTTCTCCACGCCGAAATACGGGCGCAGCGGCTCGGGGATGGCGATGGTGCCGTCGGGCTGCTGATGGTTTTCGAGGAGGGCGACGTAGAGGCGCGCGAGGGCGGTGCCGGAGCCGTTGAGCGTGTGGCAGAATTGGTTTTTGCCGTTCTCGTCCTTGAAGCGCAGGCCCATGCGGCGTGCCTGGTAGTCGGCGAAGTTCGAGCAGCTCGACACTTCGAGGTATGCGCCCTGGCCGGGCGCCCAGACTTCGATGTCGTAGGTTTTCGCGGAGCCGAAGCCGAGGTCGCCGGTGCAGAGCTCGATGATGCGGTAGTGCAGGCCGAGCGTCTGGAGGATTTTCTCCGCGTCGGCGGTGAGAGATTCGAGTTCGGCCATGCTCCGCGACGGGTGGCAGATTTTCACGAGCTCGACTTTGTCGAACTGGTGCATGCGGATGAGCCCGCGCGTGCCGAGGCCCGCGGCACCGGCTTCGCGGCGGAAGCACGGCGTGTAGGCGGCGTAGCGGATCGGGAGCTGATCCAGTTTCAGGATTTCCTCGCGGTGCAGGTTCGTTTGTCGAACTGGTGCATGCGGATGAGCCCGCGCGTGCCGAGGCCCGCGGCACCGGCTTCGCGGCGGAAGCACGGCGTGTAGGCGGCGTAGCGGATCGGGAGCTGATCCAGTTTCAGGATTTCCTCGCGGTGCAGGTTCGTCACGGGCACCTCGGCGGTGGGCGTGAGGTAGAGGCCGTCCTCTGGGCAATGGTAAAGCTGGTCAGCGAATTTCGGAAGCTGCGTGGTGCCGATGCATGCGTCAGCATTCACGAGCAGCGGTGGCGCGATTTCGGTGTAGCCGCCGGCGTTCGTGTGCGTATCGAGGAGAAAATTGATGAGCGCGCGCTCGAGCCGCGCACCGACGCCTGTGTAGCAGGTGAATGCGGAAGCGGAGATTTTCGTGGCCCGGTCGAAATCAAAGAGGCGGTGCTTCGCGCCGAGATCGACGTGTGAGAGCGGCTGGAACGTGAACTCGGGCTTCGTGCCCCAGACGCGAATTTCGGGATTCGCACTCGCGTCCGCGCCGTGCGGGCAATGTTCGTGGGGTGTGTTCGGGATGCCGAGGAGAAGTTGGCGCTGTTCGTGGTCGAGCGCAGTAGTCTCCTCGTTGAGGCGCTTCATGTCATCGCCAAAGCCGCGCACCTGCGCCTCGATTCCACTCGTGTCCTCTCCGGCCTTTTTCTTCGCGCCAATCTCCTTGCTGATTCGGTTCCGGTCCGCCTGAAGCTGCTGGAGCTTCGTCTCCGCCTGCCGGCGCTGCACGTCGCAGCGGAGGACGGCGTCAATCTGCTCCGGCCAGTCGCCGCCGCGCGCGGCGAGGCGGGCTTTGACTTCGTCGGGCTGTTTGCGGATGAGCGCGATGTCGAGCATGGGGCGCGGAGGCTACGCGCCGGGCTCGAAATGTCGAATGACGAATGACGGATGACGAAACAAGGCGCGCGTCATTCGCGGCGTTCAGCGGGTGCCGGCTTTTGCGGCGATCTTCTTCCTCGCGTCTTCGATCAGCGCGCTCCACTGCTCGGGGGACTTGAAGCCGCCGCTGCTGGCGAGCGCCTTGCCCTTGCTGTCGGTGATGACGACGAAGGGGAGTGTGTTGCCGAATTTTTCCTTCGAGTATTTCTGCATGAACGCGGACTGCACGCGGCGGTCGTCGATGTTCAGGTCGGCGGCGACGAATGTGTCGGTGGTGACGGGGATTTTTCCCTCGCGGATCATGGCCTTGGTCGCGTTGCAGTTTCCGCAGGCTTCGCGGCCGAGGAGGATGAAGGCCATCTTGTTGTCCTTCGTCGCGGCGTGGACGGTCTTTTGGAGATCCTTCTGGAAGTCCGGCGCCTCGGCGAGGAGCGGGCTGGCGGCGAGGGTGGCGATGAGGAGAAGAGCGGGAGTTTTCATGGGGTTTGGCTTTGGGATGATGAACCGGTCTGCAGCAGTGGGAATCTCTTTTTTCCGGGCAGTTCAGCGCGTGGTGTTGGTGCCGCCGCCGAGGCCGGGGTTCACATTCAGCGGAACGTGGACGCCGGGCATGTCCTTCAGCGTGAAGGTGAGCGTCACGCCGTAGTCATACTGCGAGCCGGTGGTGCTGCCGTTGTTGCGGGCGGTGAAGCCGAAGCTGGCGATCCAGCTCGAGAGGTCGCGGTGAACTTCGTATGCCTGATACTCGAAGATGTGGTCGCGGAATTCGTAGGAGCCGCGTGCGGAGACCGCCCAGTTGTCGTTCAGGCGAAAGTAGGCGCCGAGCGAGAGCAGCGAGCTGTCCTGGAAGAGGACGTTGTTGCTGAGAAAGCGGTGGCCGACCGTGAAGCTCATGTGGTCGTTCGGCATGAACGAGAGGTCGGAGTTGATCTCGGTGAAGCCGGTGTCGAGCAGCGGGAGCTGCGAATCCACCGCGAGGGCGACCCACGGGAGCGGGGTCCAGCGGAGGCGGTTGACGATATTTGAGTAGCGGCCGGGGTCGGGATCGGTGGAGCCGAAGTTCGGGGAGTGGAAGCGGATGTCGAAGAAGCTGTCGAGTTCCAGCCAGTTGATCGTGGAGTCGTCGCGGCGGGTCTGGAGGCGGTTGCGTGTGCCGAGGCGGAGGATGCTCCAGTTCGTGATGGCATCCACGCTGTCGAAAGTGGGGAAATCGATGCCGGGAAGCTGCGAGGAGCGCTGGTAGCGGTCCACCTGGTAGATCAGCTTTCCGTTTGAGTCCGTGCTCACGAGGCTGAGGTTCGCATACGGCTGGATGATGTGGCGGAGGCCGTCGAGGCCCCATTTGCGGCTTTGCACACCCTCGAATGCGCGGGAGGCCTTGAGGGAGGTTTCGACGCCGGCGTTGTAAACAGGCCGGAAGAGGGAGCCGGTGCTGACGAGCTTGTTGATGGTGCCGTCGGCGTTCTTCTTCACGGCGTCGCTGAGCTCGTAGGTGGAGGTCGGCGTGACGGCCTGCGTGTAGCCGGTGTCGGAATACCAGGTGCCGCGGAAGCCGGCGCGGGGGATGATGTTCAGCCAGCCGAAGAAGGTCTGCGGGAAGACGATCTGGTGGAATGAATCCAGGCGCGCATAGTCGTAGTCGGGAAATGCGGAGCCTTTTGCAAAGGTGCGGCGGTAGACGCCCCCCGAGGTCTGGCCTTCGTAGAAGGCCTTGGTGCCGAAGAGCGGGCGGCGCGTGATGTCCGCGGCGAGTTCGGGCGTGTGCTCGGTGCCGTCGAAGAACTGGTTCAACTGCTTCCGGGCGAGCAGCGTCAGCGTGTAGTCGTCGGCGAATTTTGTGAGGCTCACGACGTTGTCCGGATGCGGGTTCGTCGAGAAGTCGGCTTCGGCGAAATCCTGCAGGAAGCGCGTGTCGCTGAGCTTGTTGATGTTCACCGAGGCGTAGATGTCCTCGGTGAGATACTGGCGCGCCTGCAGCGTGACACGGTAGCGGTTGGTCGGGACGGTCTCGCGGGTGAGGGAGGTTTTGTTGATGTCCGAACCGGAGTCGTGCAGGCCGTAGGCGGAGAAGCGGCCCCAGTTTTTTCCACCGTCCTCCTTCGGCTGCCAGTGGGTGCCGAGGCCGACGGCGGCGCCGCGCTTCGAGAGGTAGTCCATCCGGAGCGTGCCGCTGAGTTTCTCCGTGATGGGGAATGTGTAGGTGCCCTGCAGGTAGGCACCCCACACCGAGCGGTAGCCCGGCATGATGTTGAAGGAGTTCTCGCGGTTCAGCGACTGGTAGATGTAGGGCATCCGCAGGACGGTCGTCTCGCCGATGCAGAGGTCCACATCGTAGAGGATGACGCTGTCATTCGGATACATGCGGACGCGCCGGGCGCGGAGGGACCAGCCGGGCTGGAGCGAGTCGTCGGTCGTGAAGACGCCGCCCTTCACCATGAAGCCGGTCCTGCCGGCGATGTTCTGGAAGGAGTTGCCCGAGAAGAGATATGGGAACTGCTCGCCGCTGATCGAGGCGCTCATGAGGTCCTTCGTCTCGAGGTTGTAAACGGCCCGCTCCGCAGTGACGACCTGTCCGTCGCGGTAGATGCGCACGTTGCCCGCTGCGATCACGTCGCGAGTGGTCGGGTCGTATTGTGCCTCGTCGCAGAAAATCGTGGTCGCGCCGTAGGAAATCTGAACGTTGCCCGAGGCCGTGGCGAGGGTGCCCGAGGCGTCGAGCTTCTCCGCGGCGATGTCGATGGGGATGTCGCTGAATTTCCCCTGCGATTCCGGCGCTTTCGCGAGGTCCATGAAGGGCAGCTTCGGCGGCGCACCGAGTGCGCTTGAGCAAAGCGCGGCGATGGCGATGGCGAGGCAGCGGATTTTCATCAAACGCGGCGACGCTACCGATTGCGCACCGCGCGTAGCAAGCACGCGCTCCGCTCTCGACACATGCGCGCCGGCCCGCCACGTTCCGCCGCCGCTGATGCCGATGACCGACCGCAAGCTCACTTTTCTCCGCCGTTTCGCGAGCACGGCTGTGCTGTGGACCGTTGCCCTGTGGACGATTTTCACCGGATGGGAGCCGGGCTTTGTGCTCCTCATCGCGGGCCTCGGCCTCGTGGGCCTGCTGGAATACTACACGATGCTCGACGCAAAGAAGCTGCCGAACTTCAAAATGTTCGGCCTCTTCTGCGGCGCGTTGATGCTCGGCGGGAGCTTCTACTGGCTCGGGTGGCGCGGGGCGGCGCCGGATGCGATTTACGATTTTGAAATCGGCACGCTGCTCCTGTTCCTCCTCGTGGTGTTCGCCCGGCAGATGTTCCTGAAGGTGCAGGAACTCGTGCCGCTGGAGACGATGGCCTTCACGCTCTTCGGCCTGCTCTACGTGCCGTGGCCGTTCAGCTTCGTGGCAAAAATCGTGTATCTCACGCCGCGCATCGAGGGCCATGTGACCGGCCACTGGTATGTGCTCTTCCTCGTGCTCGTGACGAAATTCAGCGACATGGGCGCGTATCTCACCGGCTCGCTCATCGGCAAACGCCCGCTCGTGCCGCACATCTCGCCGAAGAAGACGTGGGAGGGGTTCTTCGGTGCGCTCGCGTTCAGCGTCGGCGGTGGGTGCGGCTTGGTGGCGCTGATTCCCGACAAGCTCTCGCTGCTCTCGCTGCCCAATGCGGTGCTGCTGAGCCTCGTGCTGGGCTTTGCCGCGGTGGTCGGAGACCTCGCGGAATCGCTCATCAAGCGGAGCTGCGGCGTGAAGGACAGCGGGCGGTTCCTGCCGGGCATCGGCGGTGCGCTAGACCTCATTGACAGCATCCTTTTCACTGCGCCGATGATGTTCTTCGGCATGCGCTTTCTCCTGCGATGAAAAAGCGCCGCGTCGTCATCCTCGGCAGCACGGGCAGCATCGGCGAGAGCGCGCTGAAGGTCGCGCGGGACATCCCCGACCGCATGGAGGTCGTCGGCCTCGCGGCGGGAAAAAACGCGGATAGGCTCATCGAGCAGGCGCGCGAGTTTCAACCCAGAGCCCTGTCAGTTGCGGATGTCGCCGCAGTGCCGGAAGTGGCGGCGGCGACGGGTCTGCCAACGCACGCATGCGAAGATGGCCTCTGCCAGCTCGCGACAATGCCCGAGGCGGACATCGTGCTCATTTCCATCGTCGGCACCGCCGGTCTGCGTCCCGCGCTCGCGGCGATCGAGGCGGGCAAGGACATCGCCGTCGCGAGCAAGGAAATCCTCGTGATGGCCGGTGAGGCAGTGATGACCGCCGCACGGAAAAAGGGCGTGAAAGTCCTGCCTGTGGACAGCGAGCACAACGCGATTTTCCAGTGCATCGAAGGCCGCCGCGCTGACGAAGTGCGCCGCATCATCCTCACCGCCAGCGGCGGGCCGTTCCGCACTTGGCCGGCGGCGGACTTGGAGAAAGTGACGCGCGCGCAGGCGCTCAAACACCCGACTTGGAACATGGGTGCGAAAATCACGATCGATTCCGCGACACTCTTCAACAAGGGCCTGGAGATGATTGAGGCGCGCTGGCTCTTCGATGTGGAGATGGCGCGCGTGGATGTCGTCGTGCATCCGCAGAGCATCATCCACTCGATGGTCGAGTTCGTGGACAATTCCACACTCGCGCAGCTCAGCGCGACGGACATGTGCTTTCCCATCCAGTTCGCCATCACATGGCCCGAGCGCGTGCCGAACCGCCTCCCGCCGCTCGATTTTTCCAAGCTGGCGAAGCTCGAATTCGAGGCGCCGCGGACGAAGGATTTCCCCGCGCTCGACCTCGCGCGCTGGGCGGGCACTGACGGAGGCACGTTGCCCGCCGTGATGAACGCCGCCAACGAAGTCGCCGTCGCCGCCTTCCTCGAGGAGCGCTGCGGTTTCCCGACGATCTGGCGCACCGTGGAGAGTGTGATGCGCGGGCACCGCAACATCCCGCACGCCTCGCTCGCTGAGATTCTCGATGCCGATACCCGGGCGCGTGCGCAGGCGGCGGAGAAGGTCGCCGCAGCCGGCAAATAGGCGGCTTCCACGTTCGCCCCGACGGCTCGTTTCGCGCCCCATTGGTCGGCCGCCATTCGCAGGTTTCACACGTTCATGTTGATGAACGGTTCGCTGCGCTTACTGTCCCAGCCCACGCATGGTCACATTTTTCGTCGTCCTGAAAACCCTCGGCATCATCCTCATGGTGCTGCTCATCTTCAATCTGCTCATCATCGTCCACGAACTGGGCCACTTCCTCGCGGCGAAATGGCGCGGACTCTACATCGAGGGTTTCGGCATCTGGTTCGGCAAGCCGATTTGGAAAAAGAAAATCAACGGCGTCACCTACAGCCTCGGCTGCATTCCGGCCGGTGGCTTCGTGAAGCTGCCGCAGCTCGCGCCGATGGAGGCGCTCGAGGGGCAGACGGAGATTCCGAAGGAGCAGCTAAAGCCCATCTCCGCGCTCGATAAAATCATCGTCGCATTCGCGGGGCCGCTGTTCTCATTCCTCCTCGCGTGCGTCTTTGCCGTGCTGCTGTGGCAGGTCGGCAAGCCGATGAGCGAGCAGGAGAGCACGCGTGTCATCGGCGCGGTGAAAAAGGATTCGCCCGCGGAAAAGGCGGGGCTCTTGCCAGGCGACGAAATTCTCTCCGTGGACGGCCAGCCAGTCGCCCGATTCCTCGGTATGAGTAACGACAGCATCCTCTGGAACATCGTTCGAAGCGAGGGTGCGACGGTGAAGCTCCACATCCGCCGCGGCACTCAGGAAAAGGACGTGGAGGTAACGCCGCAGATTCCAGAGACGAAGGCGTGGCAGCGGAGTGGCACGCGGCAGATTGGCTACGAGCCCGCGCTGACGCCGCTCGTGGGCGCCGTGAAGCCGGGTAGCCCGATGGCGAAGGCTGGGGTGCAGAAGGGGGATTTCATCACGGCAATCAACGGTCAGGCGCTCTACAGCCCGAGCGGCATTCCGGATTATATCCGCGACCATCCCGCTGAGGAATACACGCTCACCATCGAGCGCGGCGCGGGCAAGGAAATCAAGCAGGTGCCGTATAGTCCGGGCGGTGTCATCGTTGCCGCTGTCCAAGGTGACAGCCCGGCGGAAAAGGCCGGAATCAAAGCGGATGATCACATCGTCAGCGTCAACGGGGCCA
>JBGAPU010000118.1:0-18212 GCA_044221035.1 Chthoniobacteraceae bacterium
GCACCCGGAGGCGGAGAAGCAAATCCCGCACACGGTGAAGTATCTCCAGTCGCTGAAGTAGCCTCGATGGCGCTGAGCACCTCCCCCCTGCTGCTGGATCGGATTTCATTCCCGGTCCTCCTCGCGCTGAATGTCGGCGTCAGCTTTGCCTTCGGCGGGATCTACTGGCTGCTCGATGCGTTCGTTCCCGGCAGCGGGCTCATGTCGCCGGTCGCCGCGGGGCCGCGGCACTGGTTCGACTACCTCTACTTCTCGATCGTCACGCAGACGACAATCGGCTACGGTGATTACTGGCCGCTGGGGATTGCGCGGCTTTTCGCGTGCATCCAGGCCGGCGTAGGCATCGTTTCCGCGGGCACTTTGATCGCAAAAATCACGACCGCCTCCATCTCGCGCTACAACCTGCTGCGCAAGGAGGCGTGCGACGACTGGGTGGACATCGTGCGGCAGCGCGACGGGCGCATCGAGGTCGGCATCCTGCACCTCACGTGGCGCGAAGGAGGGCTCGAATTCAACGGGCGCAACTTCAACCCCGACGGCGTGCTGGTGGACTCATTCCACTCCCACCTGATCGAGGACGACTGGCCGCGCAGCCTCACGTTCCGCTACACGAGCCATGACACCGGGCCGGACTATGCGGAGGGATACCTCACCGTGTGGATGCACGCGCCGCAGGGGCGCAAGCCGAACGCGTTCTCCGCAACCGTGCGCGACACGATCAAGCCGGACATCAAGCCGGTGATTCGCGGCTGGCGGGTGGAAGCGGAGGAGCGGGAGCTTCTGCGCAAGCTGGAGAAGCCCCACCACAACCGCGAGGTGGTCGAGTATTTCCTGAAGAAATACCTGCCGCACGTCCCGAGCATGCCGACGCCCGGGGACAAGATCCCGGCGTTTCCGCCGAGGGAGTGAGGTGATGGCGGCCCAGTTTACGCCGGGATCAATTCCGACACCATCGCGCGCTCTTCCTTCAGCTCGTTCACGGTCGCGTCGATCTTCGAGCGGCTGAACTCGTTCACGGGCACGCCCTGCACGACCTCCCACTCGCCTGCGACGGGCACGCGGATCGGGAAGCTGCAGATGAGGCCCTTCTCGATGCCGTAGTCGCCGCGCGAGCAGACGGCCACGCTGGTCCAGTCGTTCGATGCCGGCGGCGCGAGGATGGAGCGCGCTGTGTCGATGGCTGCGTTCGCCGCGCTCGCCGCGCTGCTGAGGCCGCGGGCCTTGATGATTGCCGCGCCGCGCTGCTGCACGGTGCTGATGAACTCGCCCTTCAGCCACGCCTCGTCGCTGATCACCTGCGGAGCGAGCCGGTTGCCGATGCGCGCATTGTAGAAATCGGGATACATCGTCGAGCTGTGGTTGCCCCAAATGGCGAGGTTCGTCACCTCGGTCACATCCACGCCCGCCTTCTTGGCGAGCTGCGTCTTCGCGCGGTTCTCGTCGAGGCGCGTCATCGCGAACCAGCGGTCCGCCGGGATGTCCTTCGCGTTGTTCATCGCGATCAGGCAGTTCGTGTTGCACGGGTTGCCCACGACGAGGATGCGCACATCCTTCGCCGCGTTTTTCTGAATCGCCTGGCCCTGGCCGATGAAGATCTTGCCGTTGATGCCGAGCAGGTCCTTGCGCTCCATGCCCTGCTTGCGCGGCACACTGCCGACGAGGAGCGCGAGGTTCACGCCTCGGAAGCCCTCGTTCAGGTCCGCCGTCGCCACGATGCCCTTCAGCAGCGGAAACGCGCAGTCATCCAGTTCCATCACCACGCCGCCGAGTGCGGGCAGCGCGGGCTCGATTTCGATGAGGTGCAAAATCACCGGCTGGTTCGGGCCGAAGATTGCGCCCGATGCGATGCGCGGAAGGAGTGAGTAGCCGATTTGCCCGGCGGCGCCGGTGACTGCGATGCGGATGGGTGGTTTCATGGAAAGTGGGCGCGCAACACATCACGTCGGCCGGATTTGCGCAAGAGCCGCGAACGCTCCGCAGCTACGCTTCGTCGGCGAGGCGGCGGAGGTAGGGGAAGGTGTAGAGGCCGGTGGAGTGACCATCGCCCCATGCGAGCTGAAGAGCGTAGCCGCCGACGTTGCTCCAGCCGCGCAGCTCGAAGCTCGCGGGCGTGTGGTGGACGTGGGGCTTCACGACGCGGCCGAGCGCGTCGGGCTCGCCGCAGCACGCCGCACAGGGGCATGCCTCGCGGAGCTTTTGCAGGGCGAGGTAGGATTCGCGCCCGTCGCTCCACGCGATGGCGAGTTCGGGGCCGATGATGGCGACGTTGATGGGCAGGAGGCGTTCGGGCATGGCGGGCTAGTCATCGAGGCCAGCGGCGCCGGGCTCCGGTTTCCAAGTCTTGCCGCTGCGCTCGCCGAAGATCGCGGTGCCGACGCGCACGAGCGTGGCACCCTCCTCGATGGCGACGGGGAAATCGCCGCTCATGCCCATCGAGAGCTGCGGCAGCGAAATGCGGTGCTCCTTTTCCAGCTCGTCGCGCAGCTCGCGGAGCGCGGTGAAGAACCTGCGCGCCATCTCCGCGCGCGGCTGCGGCGGCGGGATGCACATGAGGCCCTCGATGGTGAGGCGCCGGAGCGCGAGCAGGTCGCCGATCTGCGAGCGGAGCCGGTCCGGCGAGAAGCCGAACTTCGTCCCCTCGCCCGCGACGTTCACCTCGATGAGCACGCTCGGCTGCGCGCCATCCTCGTCGGCGATGCGCTGCATGTCGCGCGCGGTCTCGATCGAGTCCACTCCGTGGAAGAGCTCGAACAGCGGCAGCGCGTGGCGGATCTTGTTGCGCTGCAGATGCCCGATGAAGTGCCAGCGCGCGCGGCCCGGCACGAGCGGGATTTTCGCCCGGGCCTCCTGCACGCGGCTCTCGCCGAAAATCTGCTGCCCCGCCGCGAGCACGGCGCTCACGGACTCGGGCGGATGCGTCTTCGACACCGCGACGAGGGTGACCTCATTCGCGGCGCGACCAACCCGCGCGGCCGCCTCGGCGATCTGCCGCTGCACGGCGGCGAGGCGCTCCTCGACGGTCGTGCCGCCGGGAATTTGTTCGCCGGATTCGCTGCGTGGGTTCATGTTGCGCGTAGTTGCCCAACCGATTTTCAAAATGCACGTCGATTCGCTCAAGGTGTTCTGCGACTTGGTGGACACGGCCAGCTTTTCCAAGGCCGCAGCCGCGCACGGCATCACGCAGAGCGCGGTGAGCCAGCAGATCCGCGCGCTGGAGACGCGCTTCCGCTGCAGGCTCCTCGAGCGAAGCCGCAGCGGCGTGGCGGCGACGCCGGAGGGGCACGCCTTTTACGCGACGTGCAGGGAGATGCTCGCATCGTGGGCCGCATTCGAGTCGAAGCTCGGGGAGCTGAAGCATGAGGTCGCGGGTGAACTGCGCATCGCGTCCGTCTTCAGCATCGGGCTGCACGAGCTGCCCGCGCGGCTCGCGGCGTTCCGCGCGCGGTTTCCGCACGTCGCGGTGCACGTGGACTACCGCCGCTCGGTGCAGGTCTACGATCTCGTCGCATCCGGCGAGGCGCACATCGGCCTCGTGGCGTTTCCGGCGAAGCGCCCCGGCCTCTTGTTTGAAGTGTTCGACGAGGACCGCATGGTCGTCATCTGCCATCCCCGCCACGCGCTCGCGGGGAAAAAGCGCATCGCTATCTCAGCGATCGCGGGCCAGCCGTTCATCGGTTTCGAGCCCGACACGCCGACGCGCCGCACCACGGACCGCTATCTCCGCCGGGCCGGCGTGAAGGTCGCGCCCGTGAATGATTTCGACAACATCGAGACGGTGAAGCGCGCCGTGGAAATCGGTAGCGGCGTCTCCATCGTGCCCGCGCGCACCGTCGCCACCGAGGTCGCCAGCGGCCAACTCGCGCTCGTCGAGGTGGAGTCCCCACGCATGACCCGCCCCCTCGCGATCCTCGCGAGCCGGAACCGCCCGCGCCCGCCGGGCATGAAGGAGTTCATCGCGATGCTGAAGGGCGAGGAAGCCTGAGCAACTCTGCTCTTTCCCCGCAGCGGCACGGTCTGCTTTGCTCGCCGCATGTCAGCACCAGCACACATCGGCATCATCGGCGGAAGCGGCCTCTATCAAATCGAGGGCCTCGAAAACATCACGGAGCACCGCATCGACACTCCCTTCGGTCCGCCGTCGGACGCGATCATCGGCGGGCAGCTCGCGGGACGGCAGGTGTTCTTCCTCCCGCGCCACGCGCGCGGCCATCGCATTCAGCCGCACGAGCTGCCACACCGCGCGAACATCTGGGCGCTGCGCTCGCTCGGCGTGCGCTATGTGATCTGCGTCACGGCTGTCGGCTCGCTGCAGGAAAAGTATGCGCCGGAGGACATCGTGCTGCCCTCGCAGTTTTTCGACCGCACGAGCCAGATCCACACGTTCTTCGGCGGCGGCATCGTCGCGCACGTCGCGTTCGCGGATCCGATTTGCGAACACCTCCGCAAGATTCTCGCCGCCGAGGCGCGGGCCGCGGGATGCCGCGTCCACGAGGGCGGGACCTACGTGAACATGGACGGCCCGCAGTTCAGCACGCGCGCCGAGAGCGAGACGAACCGCAAGCTCGGCTTCGACGTCATCGGCATGACGAACCTCGCCGAAGCGAAGCTTTGCCGCGAGGCGGAGATCGCGATGGCGACGCTCGCGATGATCACCGACTACGACTGCTGGAAAATCGAGGAGGAGCCCGTGACTGCGGACGCCGTCATCGCCCACCTGACTGCGAACGCCGCCGCGGCGAAGAAGATCATAGCCAGCGCCATTCCGCGCATCCCCACCGAGCCCACGTGGCCCGAGCACCGCGCGCTGGACACCGCGCTGGTCACTGACAAGAGCCTCTGGCCCGCGGAGACCGTGGCGAAGCTGAAGCCGATCCTAGGGCGCTTCCTCGCCTGATGCAGCGCGCTGGCGGCGACGCGACAGCCTCCGCCGGACCGCGCCGAGCACGTCGCGCATTTCCCGCAGCCCGAGCATCGAGGCCACGGCGCAGAAGGCCGCGAGCGAAACGCCGATCGTGAGGCCGAGCGCGCTGATGCGCATGAAGAGCCCCATCGTGTCCCAGCGCTCGAGCAGCAACCACTTCGCGCCCCAGCACACGAGGCCGAGCGCGTCGCTCGCGAGGAAGATCTTCGCAAGCGCGACGAGCAGGCGCTTCGTCTCCAGCCGCGTGACGTGCCTCCACATGAAGAAATAGAGCAGCAGGAAATTGCACAGCGCGACGATGCCCGTGCTGAGCGCGAGTCCCCGGTGCCCGTAGCCGAGCCGCGTGAAGAGCGAGTTCAGCCCGTAGTTCACGGCGATGCTCACAAAGCTGATCAGCATCGGCGTGTTGCGCCGCCCGATGGCGTAAAAGGCCGGCGCGAGCACCTTCATCCCCGCATAGGCGGCGAGGCCGAGCGCATAGTAGCGCAGCGCGCCGGCGCTCTGCTCGATGTCCTGCCACGTCACTTTGTTGTGCTGATAAATGACGCTCAGAATCGGCTCCGACAGCATCCACAGGCCGACACTCGCAGGCACCGTGAGGAAGAAGACGAGGCGGATTCCCTTTGCGAGCGACGCACGGAATTCGTCATAATTCCCCAGCGCCGCGCTGCGCGAGAGGAATGGCAGCGTCACCGTCCCAATCGCGACGCCGAACATCCCGAGCGGGAGCTGCATCAGCCGGAAGGCGTTGTTCAGCCACGCGACCGCGCCGTCCTCGCAGTGCGTGGCGAAGCTCGTGTTCACCATCACGTTCACCTGCACCGCGCTCGCCGCGATGACGGCAGGCGCCATCGTGCGCAGCACCTCCATCACGCCGGAGTCGCGGAAATGAAAGTCGAGCCGCGGATGGTAGCCGATGCGCCGCAGCGAGGGGAACTGAATCACGAGCTGGAGGAAGCCGCCGATGAGCGTGCCCCACGCGAGGCCGAAGAGCGCGTGCCGGCCAAAGCCGCGGTCCATCCACCACGCGAGCGCGAGCCCGCCGGCGATGCTGCCGATGTTGAAGAACGACGACGCCATCGCCGGCCAGCCGAACACATGCTTCGCATTCAGCATCCCCATCACCTGCGCGGCGAGCGACACCATGAGGATGAACGGGAACATGACCGTCGTGAGCTCCGACGTCAGCTTCGCATCCTCGCCCGTGAAGCCGCCCGCAAGCACACCGATGAGCTGCGGCGCGAAGATCATCCCGAGCACGGTGATCACGCCCATCGCGGAGAGTGTCAGCGTGCCGATGCGGTTCGCGAGCCGCCACGCGCTCGCCTCGCCTTCGGTCGCGATCTTCTTGGAAAAGACGGTGATGAACGCGGTGGACAGCGCGCCCTCGGCGAAGAGGTCGCGCAGCAGGTTCGGCACGCGGAACGCCGTGATGAAATACTGCAGCGTCTTCGTGCCGAAGAGCGCGTTGAATAGAATCTCGCGCGCGAGGCCGAGCAGGCGCGAGCAGAGCACCGCCGCGCCGACGATGGCCGTCGCCCTTCCAGTTCGCGGAGGTGCGTCAGCCATTTCCGGCAGCCTTGTTCAGTCGGTCGTTAATCGCGCTGCCGATTCCCTCCTCGGGCACGTGCTCGGCGATGATTTCATCGAGCCCGTAGGAGTCGAGCAGCCGCAGCTTTGTGAAAAGCGATTGCGCCGCCTCACGCAGGTCGCCCGTGCGGCTGAGCACCTCCACCGCCTTGAAGCCCTTCGCGTCGTCGTCGCTGCACCAAGAGAGCAGGCCGAGGTTCCGCTTCATGTCTCCCCTGGGCCGCTCGCCCTCGCGGAGGAACTTCATCGGCGTCGCGGGCGCGTAGTGGCTCTTGAGCTGGCCCGGGGCCTTCGGCGTTGCGCTGCGGTTGGCCACTGCGACGGTCGCGGCGAACGGCTTCAGGTCCGCGGCGGTGATCGGCCCGCTGCGCAGAATCCACACGCAGTCCCCGCGCAGCGTGATGACGGTGGACTCCACGCCGAAGTCCGTCGGCCCGCCATCCACGATGAGGTGAATCTTCCCGCCCAGCTCCTCCATCACATGCTCGGCGGTCGTGGGGCTGATGCGCCCGAAGCGGTTCGCACTCGGGGCGGCGAGCGGCTGGCCGAATGCCTTGATGACCGCGTCGAAAACCGGATTCGCGCTCATGCGCACGGCGACGGTCTCCAGCCCGCTCGTGACGATGTCGGGGATGAGCTTCTTCTTCGGCAGCACAAGCGTGAGCGGCCCGGGCCAGAACTGCTTCACGAGCCGGTCCACGAGCTTGCGGTCGCTCTTCGGAATGTCCGTCACGCCCTCGAGCCAGCCCGCGTCGGGCAGGTGAACGATGAGCGGGTCAAACTTCGGCCGCTCCTTCACATTGAAGACCCGCAGCACCGCCTCCGCATTCGTCGCCCACGCGGCGAGGCCATAGACGGTCTCCGTCGGCAGCGCGACCGGATAGCCGCCGCTCAGCAGATAGACGGAAGACTCCACCGCGTCCTCGACTTGGCGCTGCGTGTTCGTCCTCGCGATGACCGTCTTCATTTCCTGCGGATCAATGCGGCGCGCGCCGCGCGCACCGCGGCTGCCGCCTCCTCCACCGTCGCGCCGAACGCCGTGAGATGCCCCATCTTGCGACCCGGCTTCGCAGCGGCCTTGCCGTAGAGATGGATCTTCACGTCGGGGAACGCCGCTGCCGCGGCCCAGTCCGGCTCGCCATTCACCCAGAGGTCGCCGAGCAAGTTTGCCATCGCGGAGGGGCGCAGCGACTCCGTGCTGCCGAGCGGCAGCCCGCACACGGCGCGCACCTGCTGCTCGAACTGCGGCGCGCTCGGCGACCGCGGCGGGCACGCGCGCGGGGCAGAGCGTCACGTCGAGGATGTGGTTCGCATGCTCGTTCTCGCACACGGGCCACGTGCGCATCGCGCCATCGAGGCCGCGCGCGACGATCACGGAAATCTCGCGCTCGAAAGGGATGAACTTCTCCAGCACCGCCGGCTGGCCCTCGAACGGGCGCCACGCCCCGGCGAGATCGTCGCCGGGCTTCAGCTTGCGCTGGCCCTTGCCGTCGTAACCAAAGGCCGCGGTCTTCAGCACGCCCGGCAGGCCGATGGCCGATGCCGCCTCGGTGAGCTGTGCGGCGCTCTCGATCTTCCGGAATGGCGCCACGGGAATACCCGCGCCGGCGAGGAACTCCTTCTCCCGCAGGCGGTGCTGGCAGATGTGCAGCACGCTCCCCGCGGGCCGCACCGGGCAGTGCTCGGCCGCCCACTCGACGGTGCGCGACGGCACGTTCTCAAATTCAAACGTCAGCACCGCGACCGTCCGCGCAAACTCCCGCACCGCCGCCTCGTCGTCGTAGGCACCCACCGACTCCACATCGGCCACCTGCCCCGTCGGCGTGTCGCTGTCCGGCGAAAACGTGTGCACGCGGTAGCCCATGCGGCGCGCGGCGATGGCAAACATGCGCCCGAGCTGCCCGCTCCCCATCACACCCAGCGCCGCTCCCGGCAGAATCGCTCCCCCTCCGCTCATGGCAGCGTCTGCGCCTTCACGTCCGCAGTCTGCTTCTCGCGGAATGCGATCAGTTTCTCCCGCACCGCCGCGTCGTGCAGCGCGATCACCGAGGCCGCGAGGATGCCCGCGTTCTTCGCGCCCGCCTCGCCGATGGCGAGCGTCCCCACCGGCACGCCGCCCGGCATCTGCACGATGCTCAGCAGCGAATCCACCCCCTTCAGCGCGCGGCTCTGCACCGGCACGCCGAAGACCGGCAGGTGCGTGAACGCCGCCACCATCCCCGGCAGATGCGCCGCGCCGCCCGCGCCCGCGATGATCACCTGGATGCCGCGGCCCGCAGCCGCCCCCGCATACTCCGCCATCAGCGCGGGCGTGCGGTGCGCGGAGACGACGCGCGCCTCGTGCGGAATCCCGAACTGCTCGAGAATCTCCACGGCGTGCTTCATCGTCTCCCAGTCGGACTTGCTGCCCATGATGACAGCGACAAGCGGGCGGGAATTCATGCGCCACGAGTGATAAGCGACGCGCGCCGGGTGTCGAGTGGTGAGTGGCACGCGGAGGAGAAAATTCAGCCCTCAGAGAAACTGGTCGAACCCGCGCCCGCGGAGGCCCGCCTTCAGTTGCTCATCCTCAGTCCAGAGCTTCGCGCCGAGGTGCAGCGCGAGCGCGACATAGGGCGTGTCCTTCTCATCGGTCGGCGCGCAGAGCCGGTAGGCTTCCAGCCACGCGCCGATCGGAACGAGCGCCTCATTGTGAAACTCGATTCGCGCGATCAGCGCGTGCAGCGCCTCGATGACCTCCGCCTCGGGAAGGCGGGACGCCCGCACGATGCGCTCCTTGTGCTTGAAAAGCTCGACGAACAGAAACCGCGGCGCGTGGAGCGTGGAATCCGAAAGGCGGCCCGCAGGCCGCAGCATCGCCACCAGATCGCTTCGGCCGCGGCCGAGCGCGCGAAAGGCGATGTTCGCATCAATGACGATCCGCGCGCCGCTCACGGCTGGATGAAGCGCCCCTTGTTCTCCGCCCACCACTGCGCTTTGCCATCCTCCGCCAGCCGGTCCGCCTCCTCCTCGGGCATCGCGCTGCGTCGCGCCGCCGATTCCAGCCGCAGCCAGCGCAGAAGCTCATCGAGCTGGAGGGGATCCACTTCGCCGGTCGGAATGGTCACTCGGATTCCCGCTGGGATGGTTTCGACGGCGATCATGCGCTCACCTTGCGCGAACCTGCGTGGCGGGCAAGGCGCAACATTGCCGCATCATCTCGGAATTCCCCCGCGCAGCGCGCTGGGCTCTTGCTCCCGCGGTGCGTTTCCGTAGCGTCGCGCCGGAAAAATCATGGATTCAAAGCAATTGCTGAAACGGCTGCACGACCTCGAACGGGAAATGAGCACCCTCAAGGCGGACCTCGCACCCAACCGCTCATTCAGGAAAGTCCTCAGCAAGGCCGGCATGTTCCTCGTCTCCTACTGGGCGCTCATGTCCTTCTTCGCCGCGCTCGCCACGGCCACCTACGTGAAGTTCGCCTTCAACATCGACTACTTCGAGAGCTACCGCAACGCCTCCGCCGTGAAGCGCCTCTCCGACTTCCACCGCCAGATGGGCGACGAGATGTTCCTCCGCCTGAACTGGAAGCAGGCGCAGGCCAGCTACAAGGCCGCCACCGCCGCAAACCCCGCCAACACCGCGGCCGCCCTCGGCGAGGTGAAGGCCGGCGTCCTCCTCCCCGAGGACGGCCAGAAATTCACCGACCCCTCCATCTCCTCGGCCAAGCTCGGCAAACTCCGCGAACTCTACCCCGACGACCCGCAGATCGCCTTCCTCGTCGCCCTCCAGACCTTCAACACCGGCACCCCGGAGGAAACCCTCGCCAAGTGCGACACCCTCCTCGCCAGACACAGGAACTTCCCCGGCGGCCACCTCCTCAAAGCCTACGTCCAGCAGAGCCTCGCCGACTTCAAGGGCGCCATCGCCAGCCTCGAGGCACTGCTCAAAATCGACCCCGGCAGCGGCCAGGCCCACGCAAACCTCGGCTACAGCTACCTCCTCGCAGGGCAGACCAAGGACGCCCTCAAGCACCTCGAAACCGGCTTCTCCCTCTACCCCGCGATGGTGAACGCCATCAGCCTTGCCGAGGTTTACCGCATGACGGGCGAGATCGAAAAAGCCCGCGCACTCGTGACCAGCGCCGAGCGCAACCTCGAAATCCCCGGCGTCGAGGAGGAATACTTCGTCAGCGGCCAGTGGCTCTGGAACCACCTCCCCGAAAAGGACGGCGACACCGAATCGCCCAGGCAGACCATCACCTGCGGCAGCCTCGCGCAGAAACGCGCCGTCCTCCGCATCAGCCAGGGCCTCCTCGCCGCCACCGACGGCGACGAAAAAGCCGCCATGGAGCACTTCAACGAAGCCCTGAAACTCGAGCCCCACTACCGCGCCTTCCTCATCAACAAACTCCGCGCCACCGCCCACGCAGGCGCCGCCCCCGAAGCCATCAAAGCCCGCATGACCGCCCACGCCGACTCCCTCGCCGAATCCGTCCAAAGCCGCTGAGACTCGCGGTGTTCTCTTGATTGGATGACACCGCCCAAAGAACCAGCGAAGGTAGAGCCGTTCGAGGTGATGCTGGCTGTTTTCTCGCTGCTGATTCCTTCAGCGGTCTTCGCCGGCTTTATTGAGACGCGGCTCGTCGAGTTTGGCTCCGAACCCAATCCCTTGTCGCATCGATACACCACAGTCGGCCTGTTCACGTATCATATTGGCGAATTTGGACATTCAGCAGGGTGGCGAACGATCGCCCTTCTTTATGGGATCGGCGCCTTGGCGAGTGGCTTTCTGCGATTCACCCACCGTTCCCACACAGAAAAGCAGTTTCGCCGATTTGTGTATTCGATGGTTGGTCTAGCTGTCGTTTGGACGATTGCGAGCCGTGCCGCGAAAACTGATCTCGGCATCGGCCACGACACTCCGTATTCCGAGTGGCTCAGTATGGAGAGCGGCGGAATATGCGTGATTTACACCGCGATTTGCACCTACAGGTGGTGCAGGGAATTCGCGGGCCGCTGGAGCGGTGCCAGCCAAGAACCCGTCCCACCACCTCCGCCGCCTCCGCCATCAGAGTGACGCCCGGCGCAACCAACTCAGGGCAAAGCCGCACTTTGAGGCGGGAAGCCATTCGCCCCTCATGCAACCGGAGGCTCGATTAGGCGGAAAACGAGTTCAAAGCTCCCACCGACGGCTACAAAGTCCGCGCCGATCCCGTTGGCCTGCCTCCTGAGCCCGTCCGTGCGGCCCTTGAACCCGTTCGCCCCGTTCTTGAACGCGTTCGGCAGGTGCTTGAAGCCGTTTCGCCGCCGATTGAGGCCGTTTTCCTGCCTCTCGCACCCGTATGCGGGGTTCTTGAACCCGTCTGGCACCCTCTTGAATCCGTCTGGCGACCCTCCTATGGCATTTATAACGGGGAAAAGGCCCACCTTTCCCCTCTTGAAGCCGTCGATTAATCGCTTGAATTCGATAATATGTTTATCATTACTTTCTCCTTGTCATCGCACGGAAATTCATGGAAAACAAGCCCCACGTGAAGAAACCTTTCAAATGGAACTCGGGCGTAAAATGGAACGACCCGCGCGCCAGATGGAATGGTTTCATCGACGACAACGAACCCTCCATACCTCCACTCCCAGCCTGCCTCACCCCGATCCCCATGAACCTCAACACCAGCATCGAATTCCTGAAAGAACGCGTGGACAAGACCCGCGCCGTGCAAACCCAGATCGCCGCCACGTGGCTCTGGCCGCTCAAGACCGTCGCCCAGTGGGAGGCCGACGGCATCGCGCTCGACAAGACCGTCGAGGGCAGCCTCGCGCAGGTCGCCACCGAGGCCCACACCACCGCCGAAGCCGCCCGCGGCGACCTCGACACCCGCCTCGCCGGCATCCACACGCAGACCGTCGCCGCCGTGGGCGTCATGCGCGTGCGCGCCCAGCGCCAGCCCGAGCTGAAGCACGTGGTGGATGAACTCAGCGGACGCGGCACTTCCCGCAAGGAAATCGAGGACGAAGGCATGGCCATGCTCTCCGCATGGAAGCTCGAATTTGGCGGCGCCACCTTCACCCCCGCACCCGGCGTGACCTACGACGCCTTCCGCGAACTCTTCTACGGCCGCACCGCCGACCCCGCAGCCACGCCCCCCATCACCGCACTCGCCTCCCTGCGCGAACTCAAGGAGGACTACTCCGACAAGGCCACCATCGACCGCCGCGAGACCGGCCGCCTCAACGCCCGCCTCGGCACCGTCGAGCGCGACTGCCAGGACTGGTATGCCGAAGCCACCAAGGTCTTCGTCGCCGGCACCGAAATCGGAGACCTCATCCGCAGCGAAGTCCCCACGACCGCCGATTACAATCCCCCAAGCGATCCGCCCCCGCCCACGCCGCCGACAACGCCATAGTCTGTAGAATCGCTCAAACTGGCTTACGCCCTTTTCTCCACCGGTCCCCGGCCAATTGTTGCCTCAATTCGGTTCCGAAGCCGTTTAGCCAACTCGTCCCATTCTCCGTCGTTCCATGTGATGAAGTTGTATTGCCGGTTATCGAAGTGCACACTTTCGAGTTCGCTTTTTCGGACTAGCCAAATCACTGGCAAACCAAGCCCCAATCCGTAGCCAGCTTCAAAATAGATCCCTCCACGATCCATCGTGAAGTCCGCCACCACGAAACGGCTTTGCTTGATGCTTGCTATGATTTCGTCGTCGATCCGATTGTTGTGTTCTGTTCGATCAATACGACGTGGCTCATAGCCGGCTTGCTCGATTCCTTCGGCTATTCCCTCTTCATAAAGCGAGGCGAACTCATCCTTGAACGACATCGCAACAAAGCCGAGGCGACTTGCAAGATTGACATCCCTGAGCCGCGCAATCTCCTCCCATCCTTGTGCGGTAATTGTGGCGATTGACGGATTATCTTCTTTCTTCACCCATCCTCGCGCAACAAGGCATGCGCCGAATAGCCAATTCAATTCCACTTCATGTGAGGACGAGGTAACGGCGAGCCACTTGAACGCTGGAAGCTGAGAATACGGCCTCAGGTTTTTAGGGGGGACACCGCCCTGCACAAATCCGCGCATGATTCCGGATGCTCCGATCAGATGATTCACGGGATTCACAAACTTTTGTCCCGGTCGGGGAAAATCTTTACCCAACTCGGTTAAAAAAGCTGCAGCCTTGGAGGCGACAGAAGGTGTAGGCAGTCGGGAAAGCCAGGCCACTTTTTCTGCCGTAAGTAACAACCCGGCATTCCGCCGAACATAACCACTCGCATTGGCAATCTGCTCCTCGGTTAGGGGCGACTCATCGAATGCGCCAATTGCGTAGTGATCGCAACGGAAGGATCCACAGCGAAAGCAATCGAAATCTGATATCAGATTCTCGTTGTTGTGTCGGCCCGGAACGAGATTGTGACAAATCGGACAAGACAGGTATTCCATGGAAGGAGGCGGAGATCGTTAAAACACTACTTCAGGGATGCCGCTACCCAAAAAGCTCCCCCTCCTGCCTCTGCGCCATGATATCGGCGCGATTGATGTGCATCGCATGGACGCCGAAGGCGTCAGGGAAATTAGCCGGTGGTGGAGCGAAGCGGGAACCACCGGATCGCGGTTCCCCAAATGGCAACCCGCCCCGGCAGGGGCGGTGGGAATCTGTCTTGAATGCAGTGGCAGCCATCGTCCCCGCGCCCCTGCCGGGGCGCTTGTCATCTTGGTGGCATTTTCCGGTGGTTTTCACTCGCGGTGCTCGTTTCACCACCGGCTAATTTCCGTTGTCCCTCCGGGACAAGGCAGGCGCTACCCAAACAGCTCCCCTTCCCGCCGAGGGGCGGTGAGGCCGAGTTTCCTGTAGGCGGGCGGGAGGGCGACGCGGCCCTGCGGGGTGCGCTTGAGGTAGCCCTGCATGATGAGGTAGGGCTCGTTCACGTCCTCGAGCGTGCCGGCGTCCTCGCCGACGGCGACGGCGAGGGAGGCGATGCCGACGGGGCCGCCTTCGAATTTCTGCACGAGGGCTTCGAGGATGCGCTTGTCCATCTCGTCGAGGCCGTCGCGGTCGATGTCGCGCATGGAGAGGGCGGCGTCGGCGACTTCGCGGGTGATCTTCCCGCCGGCGCGGACCTGTGCGAAGTCGCGGACCCAGCGGAGGAGGTTGTTCGCGACGCGCGGGGTGCCGCGGCTGCGGGCGGCGATTTCGAGGGCGCCTGCGTCGTCGATTTCCGCGCTGATGAGGCCGGCGCTGCGGACGACGATTTTCTGCAGCTCCTCGGCGGTGTAGTAGTCGAGGCGGCAAGTCATGCCGAAGCGCGAGCGGAGGGGCGCGGTGATCATCCCGGCGCGCGTGGTGGCGGCGATGAGGGTGAAGCGCGGGAGGTTGAGGCGGACGCTGCGGGCGTTCGGGCCCTGGTCGATGATGATGTCGAGCTTGTAGTCCTCCATCGCGGGGTAGAGGTATTCCTCGATGATGCGGGAGAGGGCGTGGATTTCGTCGATGAAGAGGATGTCGCCGCGCTCGAGGCCGGTGAGGAGGCCCGCGAGGTCGCCGGCTTTCTCGATGGTGGGGCCGCTGGTGTTCTTGATATTCACGCCCATGGCGCTGGCGAGGATGTGCGCGAGGGTGGTTTTGCCGAGGCCGGGCGGGCCGCTGAGGAGGATGTGCTCCAGCACGTCGCCGCGCTGCCGCGCTGCCTCGACCATGACGAGGAGCTGCTCGCGCACTTTCTCCTGCCCGGCGAATTCGCTGAACGCGGGCGGGCGAAGGGAGATGTCGAACGGCGTGTCGGGCGCTTCGGCGATGGACTGGGCGTATGGGTCGGGCACGGCGGAAGGTGTGACGCGGAGGGGCGCGGTGGCAACATCCAAGCGCGCGGCGGCGCGAAGCGGCCGCAGAATCCCGTTGCCAAGCAGGTGCGCCGTGCTATTCCCCCGCACCAACTTACGCCCGCCATGCCACAGCTTCTCGACTCCAAGGAAATCAAGGCCGCTCTCAAGGAACTCCCCGAATGGGATCTCGAAAAGAACATGATCGAGCGCACGTTCGAGTTCGACGACTTCGCCGGAGCGATTGATTTCGTGAACGGCGTCGCCGAACTCGCCGAGGAGAGCGAGCACCACCCGGACATCGACATCCGCTACAACAAAGTGCGCGTGATGCTCTCCACGCACAGCAAGGGCGGGCTCACGGAGCTGGACTTCGACCTCGCCGAGCGCATCAACAACCTCGTGGATGCCTGATCCCGCAGAGGATCGCGCCGCGCCCGCCCCGGACCGCGGCTGGAAGATTGCATCGGCGATCCTCGTTGCCGTGTTCGCTGTCGCCGTGTGCTGGTTTGTGCAATGGCGCAGCGCGCCGCCGCCGCCGCCCGCGGTGAAGCTGCCCTACGACCCGCCACCCGCGAAATAGGCGCGCGCATTCCCGTGAACTGGCAGCAGCTCCTCTCCGCAGACCGTCTCGGCCGCACAAAGCCCGGACACCGCGAGCCGGCGCGCTCGGATTTCCAGCGCGACAGCGACCGCATCATCTTCTCGTCCGCGTTCCGCCGGCTGCAGGACAAGACGCAGGTTTTCCCGCTTGCGGAAAATGACTTCGCACGCACGCGCCTCACGCATTCCATCGAGGCCGCAAGCGTGGGCCGCTCGCTCGGCACGCGCGTCGGCGCGGAGGTCTGCGCGCGGCATGGCCTCGGGAAGGAGGGGCTGCACGCGTCGGACTTCGGCGCGATCGTCCACGCGGCGGCGCTCGGGCACGACCTCGGCAATCCGCCCTTCGGCCACAGCGGCGAGGACGCGATCCAGCATTGGTTCAAGGGCGACAGCCCGCACGCCCGCGCGGCGCGCGCCGGACTCACGGACGCGGAGATTGCGGACATCGACCGCTACGAGGGCAACGCGCAGGGCTTCCGCATCCTCACGCGCCTGCAGATGCCGGACAACGCCGGCGGTCTCCAGCTCACGTTCGCCACGCTCGGCGCGTTCACGAAATACCCGCGCGCCTCGCACATCGGCACGGTGCCCCATGAGGGCGCGAGTCTGAAAAAATTCGGCTACTTCCAGAGCGAGCGCGAGCACTTCGCGGCGGTGGCGGAACACTGCGGGCTCATCCAGCGTGCGCCGCAGTGCTGGGCGCGGCATCCGCTCGCGCTCCTCGTCGAGGCGGCGGACGACATCTGCTACCGGCTCGTCGATTTCGAGGATGGCTTCCGCCTCGGCCACCTCGGCTACGAGCAGGTGCGCGACGCCTTCCTCGCCATCCTGCCCGCGCGCAGGCACCCGCGCGACCTCGGCGGCATGTCGTCGGAGAAGGCAGCCATCGAGATGATGCGCGCGATGGCCATCGGCGAATGCCTCTCGCAGTGCACCGCGGCGTTCCTCGACAACGAGGCGGGCATCCTCTCGGGGAAATTCGACACGCCCCTCACCGACGCCATATCCGCCGCCGCCGCACTTAATGAAATCCAGCGCGAGAGCCGCGCGACGATCTACGCGACCGACCGCGGCGTGCAGATCGAGATCGCCGGCTACGAGGTTCTCGGCGGCCTGCTCGACATCTTCACCTGCGCCGTGAACGACATCGCCGCGAACGGCGACGGCGCCTCGAAGCACAGCCGCAAGCTCGCGAGCCAGCTCCCCGCCGACTGCCGCGATGCCGCGCGCAGCGCCGGCCCCTACGAGCGCCTCATGCGCCTCCTCGATTTCGTCAGCGGCATGACGGACAGCTACGCCGTCTCCCTCTTCCGCCGCGTGAAAGGCATCGCGATGCCGGGGGCGTGAGGGAATGACGAATGACGAAGTGGGCGGCCCGCGCTCGCGCTGACGTTTCGTCATTCGTCATTCCACTTCCCCCTCGCCGCGCGGCATCGCTTCCGCTCTATGTGCGCGCCACATGCTCGAACAACTCGTCCATTTCCTCGAACGCCTCCAGCAAAGCATCCTCGCGATGGGGCCGCTCGGCATCTTCGCCTTCGCGGGCATCTTCGTCGCCGCGCAGATGTGCATGGTGCCGGTCGCGCCGCTCGGCATGGCGTTCGGGCTGTTCTTCGGCTTTGCGCAGGGCTCGCTCGGCCTCATGCTCGGCTGCGCGCTCGGCGCGAGCATCAATTTCCTCATCTCGCGCCACCTCGCGCGCAAGGCCGTCTCGCGCTGGCTCGGCTCGCACGAGAAGTTCCGCCTCATTGACAGCGCCGTCGCGCGCGAGGGCTGGAAAATCGTCGCGCTGCTGCGCTTCGTCCCGATCCCGTTCGGCCTCGCGAACTACTGCTACGGACTCACGCAGATCCGCTTCTGGCCGTATCTCTTCGCGACCTGCCTCGCGGTCATCCCGGCGAACAGCCTCTTCGTATGGATGGGCTCCACCTTCCAGGGCAGCCTCTCGTCGCTCGTGGGCAAAGGGCGCCCGCATCATCCGCTTGAATACGTCTTCCTCGCCGCGGGTGCCATCGCCGCCGTGCTCGTCCTGCGCTATGTCGCAAAGGTCGCGCGCAACGCGGTGAACAACGCCGAGCCCGAGTCGCCGTAGCTCTGAGCGCCGTCGTCCATGCCGGAATGACGACGGACGGCTCGGCGAGTCGTCCCCACCCAGGTAGGGCGCGTTCGCCGAGCGCGCCAAGACTTCGCTCCGCTCACGGCCTCTCCATCCAGATGATCACCGGCCGCTCGGATGCCTCCACGGCCACGTAGCCCTCGATCTCCTGCTTCGCCTCCACCTTCTCCGCGTCGCCGGCGACGA
>JBGAPU010000119.1:0-18052 GCA_044221035.1 Chthoniobacteraceae bacterium
GCTCACACCGATGATGCAGCAGTATTACGGCATCCGCCGCACGCTGCCGCCGGACACACTGCTGCTGTTCCGGCTCGGGGATTTTTACGAGATGTTCTTCGACGACGCGAAGGAGGCCGCGGGCCTTCTGAATGTCGCGCTCACGCAGCGCAACGGCACGCCGATGTGCGGCATCCCGCACCATGCGCACGAGGGCTACATCCGGCGATTGATAAAGGCCGGGAAGCGCGTCGCGATTTGCGATCAAATCAGCGAGCCGAAGCCGGGGCAGATCGTGCAGCGGGAAGTCACGCACATCGTCTCGCCGGGCACGGTGGCGGATTTGCAGATGCTTGATGCGAAGAGGAACAATTTCCTCGCGGCGATTCATCCGGCGAAAAATGGCGGGCACGGCTTTGCGTTCCTCGATCTCACGACGGGCGATTTCCGCCTCACCGAGCTGGCCGACGACAAGGAGCTGGCCGACGAGCTCGCACGTGTGCAGCCCGCCGAGGTGCTCGTCGCCGAGGAGAACGCCGCGCGCTACCGCGATGCCGGGCGCATCCAGCCGCGCGAGGGTTACACTTTCCTGCCCGACCAGGCCTACTACGCGCTGCGCGAGCATTTCCGCGTGCAGTCACTCGACGGATTCGGCTGTGCGGAAATGCACGCGGCGCAGAGCGTGGCGGGCGCGATTTTGCAATATCTCAAGGAGCTTCGCCGCTCGCTGAGCCACATCGCGCGGCTCACGGTGTATCGGAATTCGCAGTTCATGATCGTGGACGCCGCGACGCAGGCGAACCTCGAACTCACGCAGAGCCGTGGCGGCGGGCGCGACACTTCGCTGCTCGGCAGCCTCGACCGCACGCACACGCCGATGGGCGCGCGGAAATTGCGCGACTGGATTCTGCATCCGCTGTGTGACCTCGCCGTGCTGCGCGAGCGGCAGAGCCTCATCGGCGACCTGCTCGCGGAGCCGTTCATCCTCGGCAACATCCGCGAGACGCTGAAGGGCATCCGCGACCTCGAGCGCACCATCGGCCGCCTCACGCAGACCGGCGGCAACGCGCGCGACCTCCTGGTGCTGCGCACTTCGCTCGAGCAAATCCCGCAGCTCCGCGCGGACCTCAATGCGCTCGTGAAAAAGAACGACGCGCCGCTTTTCGGCAATGCTGAGGGCGGCAACGGCGAGGCCAGCCACCAGCCGGCAGTCACCAGCCACAAATCGCTCGCCGCGATCCTGCTCACGCAGCTCCACGAACTCCCGCATGTCGTCGAGATTCTCACGAAGGCCATCGTGGACGAACCGCCCGCGCTCACGAAGGAAGGCGGCATCTTCCGCGACGGATGGCACGCTCCGCTCGACGAACTGCGCAGTGCCTCGCGCACGGGCAAGGATTGGATCGCGCAGCTCCAGCAGCGCGTGATCGACGAGACGGGGATCAAGTCGCTGAAAATCCGCTACACGTCGGTGTTCGGCTACTTCATCGAGGTGACGAAATCGAACCTCGGTTCCGTGCCGCCGACGTGGCACCGCAAGCAGACCGTCGCGAATGGAGAGCGCTACATCACGCCCGAGCTGAAGGAGGTCGAAAGCAAAATCCTCGGCGCAGACGAGCGCGGCAAGGCCCTCGAATACGAGCTGTTCCTGCAGATCCGCGACGAGGTGATGCGCGAACTCGCGCCGCTCCAGCAGACCGCCGCCGCCGTCGCCACGCTCGACGTGCTGTGCGCGCTCGCGGAGACCGCGCGCCTTTTCGGCTACTGCAGGCCCGCGCTCGGCGACGACCTGCGCATCCGCATCGAGGACGGGCGGCATCCCGTGCTCGATCAGGCGCTCATCGAGGAGAAATTCGTGCCGAACGACGTGGCGCTCGACGACACCGCGAACCGGCTGCTCATCTTGACCGGTCCGAACATGGCGGGAAAGAGCACCTACATCCGGCAGGTCGCGCTGCTCGTGCTCATGGCGCAGATCGGATCGTGGGTGCCCGCGAAGAGCGCGGAGATCGGGCTCGCCGACCGCATTTTCACGCGCGTCGGCGCGAACGACGACCTCTCGCGCGGGCAGAGCACGTTCATGGTCGAGATGAACGAGACGGCAAACATCTGCAACAACGCCACAGCTCGCTCGCTCGTCATCCTCGACGAAATCGGCCGCGGCACCTCGACGTTCGACGGACTCAGCATCGCGTGGAGCGTCGCGGAATATCTGCACGACGCCGTGAAATGCCGCACACTCTTCGCGACGCACTACCACGAGCTGACCGAACTCGAACTCACGCGCGGAGGCGTGAAGAACTTCAACGTCGCCGTCCGCGAGTGGAACGATCAGATCATCTTCCTGCGGAAAATCATCAAGGGAGGCGCGGACAAGAGCTACGGCATCCAAGTCGCCCGCCTCGCCGGCCTCCCGCAAAAGGTCGTCGCCCGCGCGAAGGAAATCCTGAGCAACCTCGAACACCACGAACTCAACGCCGACGGCAAACCCACCCTCGCGGAAGCGCCCGCGCCACCGAAGCACGGCAAGCCGCGCGGCAAGAAAGCGGCGCAGAAGGCGCTCGACGAAATGCCGCCGCAGATGTCGCTGCTGTGAATTCACGACGTGCTTTTCTTTCGCTCGGCGCGACAGCGCTTCTCGGGTGTGTGTGCGACGCGCACAGTGAGCAGCCGCTGAAGAAATTCGTCTTCGAAAAAGCCGAGATGGGCGTGCCGTTTCGCATCACGCTGTTTGCGGAGAGCGAGGCGAAGGCGAAGGATGCGGCGGAGGCGGGGTTCGCGCGCGTCGAGGCGCTGAACCGGATTTTCAGCGACTACGAGGATGACACGGAACTTGTGAGGCTCTCGCACACATCGGGCTCCGGGCGTGCGATGAAGGTGAGTGACGATCTGTGGGCGGTGCTGGCGCGCGCGCAGATGCTCGCTGCGCGGACGAATGGCGCGTTCGATGTGACGTGCGGTCCTCTCACGGGCATGTGGCGCAACGCGCGGCGCAAGCACGAGCTGCCGTCGCCCGAGCGCGTCGCCGCCATGACCACACGCGTGGGCTGGAGAAAGATGCGGCTCGATGAAAAGGCGCGCACCGTCGAACTGCTTGCACCGGGCATGCGACTCGATGTCGGTTCAATCGGCAAAGGCTACGCGGCGGACGAGGCGCTGAAGGTCGTGCGCGCAAAAGGCTGTCCGAGCGCGATGGTCGCAGGCAGCGGTGACATTTCCGCAGGAGACCCGCCGCCGGGGCGTAACGGCTGGCGCATCGAGGTCGTCGGACTCGATCTCGACGACGCAACATCAGCGCCGCCGCCTGTCGTGATTGAAATCGCGAACGCCGCCATCGCCACAAGCGGCGACCGGACGCAGAGGCTCGATGCAAACGGCAGACGGCTCTCGCACATCCTCGATCCACGCACCGGCCAGCCGCTTACGGATCACGCGCTCGTGAGCGTGGTCGCGACGGACGGACTCACCGCGGGAATCTCGACGGCGTGCAGCGTCATCGGCCCGAAGGAGGCGTTGAAACTCGCCGCCGAGTGGAACGCGGCCATTCGCATTCAGCGCGCGCCGGAGGGAAAATTGGAAATCACGGAGTCGCCCGAGTGGGCGAAGCTAGTCGTGGAGCGGGAGAAGAGGTAGCGACGGCCTTCTGGGTGCGGAGAAGACCAGCCGCACTCAGTAGCTCTTCCGCATGTTGCTCGGGAGAATGTTCAGCTCGTTGCGGTATTTCGCGACGGTGCGACGCGCAATCGGGATGCCCTTCTTCTTAAGCAAGTCCACGATTTCCTTGTCGCTAAGCGGATTCTTTCCGTCCTCGCTCTTCACGAGTTCGGCGATGACGCCCTTCACGCTGGTGTTGCTCATCGCCTCGCCGTCGGCGGTCTGATAGCCGGGCGTGAAGAAATACTTCATCTCGAAGACTCCGTGCGGCGTGGACATGTATTTTCCCGAGATCGCACGGCTCACAGTGGTTTCGTGAACGCCGACGACGTCCGCGATCTGCACCATCGTCATCGGCTTCAAGCCTGCGGGACCGCGCTCGAGGAACTCGGTCTGACGCTTCACGATTTCGTGCGCGATGTTTGAAATGGTCTGCTGGCGCTGGTGGATGCTCTTGATGAGGAATTTCCCGTTCCGGATTTTGTCGCGGATGTAGTCGCGCACATCCTCCTTGCTCCCGGTTTGCGCCATCAGATCCTTGTAAGTATTGCTGATGCGCAGGTGCGGAATCTGGTCGCCGTTCAGCAGGATCTGCCACTCGCCGCCGACTTTTTCCACGGTCACGTCGGGCAGCACGTAGTTGTTCGGGTCGGGGGAGAAAATCTGGCCGGGCTTCGGATCGAGCGTGGAGATGAAAGTCGCCGCGCGCTGGATGCACTCGACCGTGGTGCCGCAGCGGCGCGCGATTTCCGGGAAGCGCTTCTTTCCGAGATCCTCAAGGTGATTTGAGACGATGCGCCACTCGATGCTGCCTTCCTTGCCGATGCGCTTCAGCTGAATGAGCAGGCATTCGCGCAAGTCGCGCGCGCAGACGCCGACGGGGTGGAAGGTCTGGAGAACCTCAAGGACACGCTGGAGGTCTGCAACATCGAGGCCGGTGTTCGATGCGACTTCCTCGGGGGGCGTCGTGAGGAAGCCAGTGTCGTTCGTATTGCCGATGAGGAGTTCGCCGAGCTGGATGTCTTCTTTCGGAAGGTCCGAACTGCGGAGCTGCTCAGCGAGATGCTCTTGAAGCGTCTCGTTCTTCGTCAGCGAATCGAAGAAGAACTGCCGGCGCTCGTCGTCCTCGCTGGATCGGCGGACGTAGTTCGTGCTCTGGGCCATGTAGTCGCGCCATTCATCATCAAGCTTCGAGAGGCGGTCGAATTCCGCGTCGAACTCCTCCGCCTCACGCTGCTTGTCCTCGATTTTCGGCTCGTTGTCCTCCATCTCCAGCGTCGGATTGCCGTCGAGCTCCTGCTGGATGAGCGTGCGGAGCTCGAGCATCGGTGCCTGGAGAATCTGAAGGCTCTGCTGGAGCTGGGGCGCGAGGACCTGCTGCTGGCTGAGAGTCTGGTGCTGTGAAAGTCCGGCCATGAGTGGTTGGGAATTGGTTGTCCTTGCGATTCTCAAAAAAGAGCAAAGCAAGGCGGATGCCAGCGACAATTTCTTAAATTTTCATTGGCCTGTGCCGCTGGGCACTTTTCCGGCTGTTGATGGCTCGTCATGAATAAGCCCAAACACGTTCTCCTCTGGGGAGCCGCCTGCGCCGCCATTGCAGGCGCGCTGCTCTCCCCGCCGCCGACCTCCGGACAGATTGCAGGTGATGAGCAGGCCATCGTCCAGCTCGTCACGGAAATTGCCGCCCAGCACACAAAAATTGCCAACAACCAGCAGGCGATTGACCAAAAGATCGCCGCCATTGAGGAAAATCTCCGTGTCGCGCGCATTTATGTCTCGCGCGGAGGAGGGAAGACCAAATGAAACTGCCGCTGCTTTGCTCCGCCGCCGCATTTTGTGTTGTCGGGCTCCGCGCTAATCTTTGCTCGCAGGATGCCGCTCCGGTTCATGCACCCGCCCCCGCGCCGATTGCCGCCATTCCGAATGGCCCGCCGCTTCAGATGCTCCGCGCCATCCGCGATGGAAACATCAAGCTCCTCGAGCAGCAGTCGGCCGCGCTGCAGAAGCTGGAGGAGATGGAGAAGAGTTCGCAGACCCTCAAGGTGCTCGGCAAGCGCTCGTAGTGTCGGGCGGTTTCCACGCTTTGGCACTGCCGCCGCACCTCCATGGCTGCAGCTGAATGTCGCGCATTGAAACGCGTTTCGGAGAGGGTAGTGTCCCGGCGCATGGCGCAAACCCGCCGCGATACATCCAATAGCACGCTCCAAGAAGTCATCGGCCTCACGCTGCTCGTCGTCGGCGTGCTCCTGCTGCTCGCCCTCATCTCCTACTCGCCGGGGGATGTGCCGCTGTGGTTTCCCGGCTCGCACGGGGACAGATCCGCGCACGTGACGCGGAACTACGTCGGCTCCCTCGGTGCGATCATGGCGTTCCTCAGCTACGCGCTGTTCGGTGTGGCGAGCTACCTTCTCGCGGCCGCGCTCATCGGATACGGGGCCCTGGCATGCGTCGGCCGGCAGATCGGCTTCGCGATGAAGCCGCTGTGGACCGCGGGATTCGTGGTCAGCGGCGCTTGCCTCATCCACGTGCTCGGCTGGTCACTCATTGACCGTTCGAAGTTGAACATCGTCAGCGAGGGCGGATTTGTCGGGGAATTCATCGGTGGGAAGATTTTCGGCAACATCTTCGGCCCGGCCGCGGTCCTCGTGCTGCTGCTAATTTACGTCGTCTGCATCATCCTGATGACGGGACTGCGCCCGATGGCGGTGGCCCGTCAACTAGTCGCGATGCCCCGCATGTGGCTCGATGCCCGGAGGAAGCGCTATTTGGAGAGGGCTGGCGAGGAGCAGCGGCTCATCCTCGAGCAGAAGAAGATCGAGCGCGAACGCCGGCGCAATGAGCGCGATCTAGCCCGCCGTTCCGAGGAGGATTCCACGGTCGCAAAGCTGGAGCAGACGGAACTGCTCCCTGCCGATGAGAAAAGGGAAGGTGCGCCGGAGCTGGAGGTTCAGAGGCCGGCACCTAAGATTTTCGACGCCACCGTGCCGCCTCCCCCTGTGAAAAGGGAGAAGAAGAAGGAGAAGGTCCAGCTTCTCCAGACCATATCGAGCGAGAACTACGAGCTGCCCCCGCTGGAGCTGCTCGAGTCCGCCGATCACTCCAGCCACCCGGCCACGAGCCATGAGGAGCTGCTCTCCGTTCAGAACCGCATCATCGAGACGCTCTCCGAGTTCGGCATCACCGTCACCGCAGGCGACATCACCAAGGGGCCGACCATCACGCGCTACGAGGTCTATCCCGCCCGCGGCGTGCGCGTGGACCGGATCGCAACCTACGAGCGGGATCTCGCCCGGGCGACGCGTGCCGAACGGATCAACATCCTCGCGCCAATTCCCGGCAAGGACACGGTCGGCATCGAAATCGCAAACTCCCGCAAGCAGATGGTCGCGCTCCGCGAGCTGCTGGAATGCGAGGACTTCCATTCCTCCAAGGCGAAAATCCCGCTCGCGCTCGGCAAGGATGTCTATGGAAAGGCAATCATCGCCGACCTCGCTGCGATGCCGCATGGCCTCGTCGCCGGCACCACGGGTTCGGGCAAAAGCGTGTGCATCAATTCAATCATCGCCAGCATCCTCTACCGGTTCTCGCCGGAGGATCTGCGCCTCATCATGATCGACCCGAAGGTCGTCGAGATGCAGATGTATAACACGCTGCCTCACTTGGTCGTGCCCGTGGTCACGGACCCAAAGAAGGTCCTGCTCGCGCTGAAGTGGGCGGTGAACGAGATGGAGAAACGCTACGCCATCTTCGCGAAGGTCGGCGTGCGCAACATGGCGAGCTTCAACACAAGGCCGAAGCCAAAGTCGCAGCGGGAGCTCGACGAAGCCGCGGAGGCGAAGGCCGACGCAAACGCGAAAGCCGGCGCGCCTGCGCAGCCGCCGGTGTTGATTGATCCGAATGCCGAGCCGGCGGCAGCGAGCAGCTCTGACATTCTCGGAAAGTCCTTTGGTGAGGAGCCGGTGCTGAACGGCGACTCCGAACAATACGGCCGGCCCGACAGCGAGCGGGAAATCGTCGGAGAGGAACTCAACCGCGCGGAGCAGGCGGAACTCGGC
Organism: Chthoniobacteraceae bacterium; assembly: GCA_044221035.1. Classification (GTDB taxonomy): domain Bacteria; phylum Verrucomicrobiota; class Verrucomicrobiia; order Chthoniobacterales; family Chthoniobacteraceae; genus SXWH01. The sequence goes on from JBGAPU010000119.1 coordinate 7,689, forward strand.
ATCAGCGTCCCGCGCGACGATGGCATCGTGGTTCCGGAGAAGATGCCTTACATCGTGATCATCGTGGACGAGCTGGCGGACCTGATGCAGACGGCGCCCGCGGACGTGGAGTTGCTCATCGCGCGGATCACGCAGAAGGCGCGCGCCGCGGGCATTCACATGCTCATCGCCACGCAGACGCCCCGGGCGGATGTCATCACCGGCGTCATCAAGGCGAACGTGCCGTGCCGCATCGCATTTCAAGTCGCGAGCCCGCTCGATTCACGTGTCATTCTCGACGAGAACGGCGCCGAGCGGCTGCTGGGAATGGGCGACTTGCTTTACCGCCCGCCGGGCACGTCGAAGCTCGTGCGCGCCCAGGGTGTGCTCGTCACCGACGAGGAGGTGCACCGTATCGTGGACTTCGTCAGCAAGCAGGGTGAGCAGTGCTTTGAAAGCGAGATTCACCAGAAGCTCGAATCGGTCGGCAGCGGCGATGATGATGAGGAGGTGAGCGACGAGGATGAGGAACTCGTGCGCCAGTGCCTCGAGGTGATCCAGCAGGAGGGCAAGGCGAGCACGTCGCTCTTCCAGCGGCGGCTGCGCCTCGGCTACACGCGCGCGGCGCGCATTCTAGACATCCTCGAAGACCGCGGCTACGTCGGCCCGGGCGACGGTGCAAAGCCCCGTGAGATCCTCCGCCAGCCGGACATGTGAAATGGACCACGATTTCGGAAAGCATCTGCAGAAGGCGCGAAGTGACCGCGGCCTGAGCGTCGAGCAGGCGGCTGCAGCAGTGCGCATCCGCGCGACATTCATCCGCGCGCTTGAGAGCAGTGATCTGACGAAGTTTCCGAACGCCGCCTACGCGAAGAGTTTCCTGCTGATGTATGGGCGTTTCCTCGGCGTGGATTTGAAAGGAGTCGCTGCGCAGATCGACACGACCACGCAGATGAAGGTCGAGGGCTACCAGTATCTCACCAACCGCGCCACCGAGCCGCGGAAGACGAAACAGGAGCCGGAGGCCGAGTTCAGCATGGCGCCAGCGCCGCAATCATCCGGTTCCTGGCTGCCGCTGCTTGTTCTTGGCGGCACGATCATCATCGGGCTCGTCGTCTTCGTCATCTGGAACAATCTGAACCGGCTGGGAGACGGAAAGTCGTCCAGTCCGGAAAAAAATCCTCCGCAGACTGCGGCTCCTGTGTTGGTGGAGCCTGTCGCTCAGCCCTCAAAGGCGGCGCCCACCGCTCCAGTTCCACAACCTCCAGCCCCGCCGGTCGAGCCTCCGCCGCCCCGACCGGCGATCATTTCGATGCCGGAAAATGGAGCCGCGGCGGCTCCGGCTGGCCCAGTTGATGGCGAGATTCCGCGCGCACGTCCGATTTCGCCCGTTGCAAGACTTGCCGCGTCGGATTCGGACGTCCTCGCCGACCTCAGTCCACCAAAGCCGCGTGTGATTTCCCGCGGCGTCACGCCCGCACCCGTTCCCGTTCCGGCGCTGGTCTCCGAGGAGGAGGGCAGCGCGCTGGCGAATGATCCGGACACAACAGTGCTCGAGCCGAAGCGAAAGACTTGGGTTGTCATTCGCACCGGTCCGGGTGGGCAGGCGCTTTTTGAAGATTACCTCTATCCCTCCGCAAAGCCTCTGCGACTGCCGAAAGGTCGCTACTTCATCGAGCTCCGGGACGCGGAGGCGGTGGAGATCATGCGCAACGGCCAACGCGTCGGCTATTCAAAGCCTGGAGTGGTGGTCGAATAGGGAAAAGACCAGCAGAATGAGGCGCCACCATCGTGGGTCGCGCGCCCTCATTCAGTCAACACAACCACCGAGAGGCTACACGCTGCTTTACGGTCGCCTACTTCTTGGCAGTTCGACGGCAGAAGAACCCACAAAGCTGCACCCAGTATGCTGCATGCCAATGACGACGATCCGCTTCGATGATGGCAAGCGGACGGCTCCAGAAAAGATGCACTCTCCAGAAGCGAGGCAATCGGGGAGCTGACGTGAGGGAAGGAACGAAGCCTGGGGGCCCCTGTTTTGAGGAAGGGAATGTTCCCGGTCAGCGAGTCGCGGTGAGACCGAATTTTCAGCAGTCTCCGTGCGCAATCACGCCGACCAAGTGGCTGACCGGAGGAGCGGATCGATAATTGATCCGCCCCTCCGTGGCCACCGTCGGTCAGGCTAGGCCTTGACGTGCTTCGAGACGAGCTTCGTCATCTCGAACATCGAGACCTTCGACTTGCCACCGAACACGGCTTTCAGCGCGTCGTCGGCGTTGATCTGGGTCTTCACCTTCTTGTGCGTCAGGGGTGACGGGCTTCATGAATGCAGCGTTCGGTTTGCGGGTGGATTTTTTGGATTTGGTAGCCATACGCGCGCGGTGATATGCGTGTCCCCGGAGAGCGACAAGTGGAAAATCGCGGAATTTACGAGGGAGATTTTGGATTTTTCAGAGTGAGATTTCGTGCCAGATGCGATCATTTTTGTCGCGGCGAAGTTCGAGGGCTGAGCACCGAGGCGGCAGAAGTTTTGCATGCGTCAAGCCGAGGGGAAAAGCGCTCGCAACTGACGGGCGGAAAATCTCGCGCTGCGTCGGGCCATCAAGAAAGCCGCAACTTCACCGCTGCCGTGCAGTTTTAGTTCGACATCGAACCAATGCGCGCTGCTCCCCTCTCACGCCTGACCGACTTGCCCTTTCTCATCGTTGGCGTCTCGTTGGGCTTTCACTCCCTTATTCGACGGCTGAAGTTCAAATCGGGGCTGCGCGACGATGTCGCTGTGGGAATGGGCAGTATCCTTTTTGCAATGTGCGAGAGCGGGGAGTGCATCATGCGCGATCTCACGGAGCGGCTCCGGATGCCGAAGGGAACATTGTCCGGACTCGTCGCCCGCATGGAGCGGTTGAAGTGGATCGAACGCTGGCAATGCCCGAAGGATGGGCGCGCCCAGCGCGTGCGGTTGACTGCAAAAGCCCGGGCGATGGAGTCGCGTCTCCGGGCGCGTCATCGGAGTGCGATGGCGGTCCTTCAGCGCGGGCTAAGCACATCCGAAGTTTCCGAACTGCAGCGTCTGCTCGGCCACGTGCTTGAAAACCTTCGTGTCCACGAGCGGGGCGCTCGCTCGAAGCGCCGTGCCTCTCCAACCCGTCGCGCAACTGCAAAGGCTTAATCACTTCCACAACGCACTATCGAAACCCATGAACGGAATCCCCACACTCCTTATCGCGTCACTCGCCATTATCACCGCCACATACGCACAGCTGCCGCCCCGCGTGCCGGATGGCGTGAAGGCGCTGCGCGATGTTGCCTACGTCGAGAACGGCCATGAGCGGCAGAAGCTCGATCTCTACGTGCCGGAAAAATCTGGCGCGCCGATGCCGCTCATCATCTGGATTCACGGTGGCGGCTGGGCTGCGGGCAGCAAGGACGGCTGCCCGCCGCTGCGCGGCGGATTCATCGAGCGTGGCTACGCGGTCGCGAGCATCGGCTACCGGCTCAGCGGGCACGCGGCTTTTCCCGCGCAGATCGAGGACTGCAAGGCGGCGATCCGCTGGCTGCGCGCGCACGCGAAGGAGCACAACCTTGACCCGCGGAGATTTGGAGTGTGGGGCAGTTCGGCGGGCGGACATCTTGTCGCCCTCGTCGGCACGAGCAGCGACGTGAAGCCGTTCGACGTCGGTGCAAACCTCGACCAGTCGAGCCGCGTGCAGGCGGTGTGCGACTACTACGGGCCGACGGACTTCAACGTCTTCACCACCACGCCCGGCTACGAGAGCCACGCAGCCGAGGGCTCGCCAGAGTCGCGCCTGCTCGGCGGAAAAGTCGCGGACAACAAGGACAAGGCCGCGCGCGTGAACCCGATCACCTACGCGAGCGGCGATGACCCACCGTTCCTCATCGTGCATGGCGACAAGGATCCGACCGTGCCGATCAACCAGAGCCAACTCCTCTTCGATGCGCTGAAAAAATCCGGCGTGAGTGCGCGCTTTCACACCATCCATGGCGCGGGCCACGGCGGGCCGGGCTTCTCGGGGAGGAACATCGACGACATGGTCGCGGCGTTCTTCGACGAGCGACTGAAGAACGGCTCGAAGAAGATCGAAGCGCTTACGACTGAGGGCACGGCCGACGCAGCGGCGCTTGCGCGCGAGCCCCGCGCAAATGTGCCTGCTCGTCCGGATGCGCCCGCGCCCCGCACGTCGGCTGCGCAGCGCCGCGGTATTCCGTGGGAAGCGGTTGTCGGGCGAAATGACAAAGATCGCGACGGCAAGGTGAGCCGGGAGGAATTCAGCGGGCCGAAGCAGCTTTTCGAGCTCATTGACACGAATCACGATGGCTTCATCACGCGCGAGGAGCACGAGGCATTTCTGTCACGTGCGCCGGGTGCGCGTCGTGAGTCGCCCGGATCGCAGCCCGCGCCAGTTCCGCAATCCGGCGCAGCGGCACCGAAGTCTGGCACATCCGTGCATCAGCGTGCGGCGGTGAAGGGATTTCACCTCGAAGGCGAGCGCTGGACTTACCGCGATGGTGACTTCGCGATGGATGGCATTCTGTTGAAGCCTGAGGGCAAAGGGCCGTTCCCCGCGGTGCTTATCAGCCACGGCTACGGCGGCAACGCGCAGAGCTTCGGCATGCAGAAGGCACGCGAGATGGTGAGGTGGAACTGCATCTGCATCGCGCCAAACTACACGCACGCCGTGCAGTCCGGCGCGCAGCGCGGATACCCGCCGCCGCGTGATGCGGGCGCGAGCGCGGAGAACATCCGCCGTGCGAAAACATGCGTGGACATTATGCTCGGCATGGCAGACGTGGACGGCAAGCGTATTGCCGCCTACGGGCACAGCATGGGCGGCTTCGTCACTATCGGCTTCACGGCATCCGCGCCGGAGCTGATCAAAGCTGCCGCGATCACTGGCAGCGGTGTCGCACCGCAGGACGGCTATCCTGCACCATCCGCCGCCGCAGCGGAAAAAATCCGCACGCCATTTCTCATCCTCCACGGCAGCGCCGACAACACGGTGCGACCGGCGCAGTCCGAGTCGCTGAAGCAAATCCTCGACCACAACAAAGTGCCGAACGAACGCCGTGTGTTCGAGAACGAGAGCCATCCGATTGACCAGACGAAGCGCGAGGAGATTTTCAGGCAAATCCGCGAGTGGTTCTCAAGGCATGGTGTGCTGAAATCCTGAATTGCTCCGGGATTGCGGGTGGTTGGCCGCGCGGCTCCACTCTGCGCCATGAGAATCCCCCCACAATTTTTTCTGATCCTATGCGGCATTGCCGCGCACGCTGCGCCCGTGCAACAGCGCGTCGAGGTCTCACGCGACTTGTGGATTTCCTCCTACGTGAAGGAACGCGATGGCAACAATGGCGGCTCGCCCAAGCTGAAGCTCAAGGGCATCCAGGAATTCTTTCTCGTGGATTTCGATCCGGCGCCGCTGCGCGGGAAGCGTGTGGTGCGCGCGCAACTCCATGTGCACGGGGAGGGCTCGGAATCGCTCGGGCGCATCACGGTGTCGAGCGTCGCGGAGGAGTGGGTCGAGGGAAAAGGCACGGGCTACGCGCGTGTGCCGGGAGCGAGCAGCTTTGCGTGGGCGCGGACGGAAGAGCAGCGCTGGCGCGATGCGGACATCACCGGCTCGATTCTCGGCAACGGCGGCTCGGTGTGGGGCTTTGGTGATCCAACGCCGCGCGACGCGAACGGCTGGCAGATCATCCCCGTCGCACCCGAGGTGGTGCAGGCCCGGCTCGACGGGCGCAGCCACGGCTTTTGCGTGATGGACGACGTGGGCAGCGAATACACGCGCAACGGCAACACGATCGACTACCGCCAGTTCCTGAACCGCTATGTGTCGAGCCGCGACGACAAGCCGAAGACCGCGCCGTATTTCACGCTGTGGCTCGACGATGGCCCCGTGCCGCGTGCGGTGGAAAGTTCATCACAGCAAAAAAACGCCCGGAGTGTGAAGCTGCCGGAGATTTCCGCGCCGAAGAGTTCGCCACGCATTCCGCCCTTCATAGCGCGCGATGATTTTGGCGAGCCACTCGCGTCGCTCGAATTCTCCGCGGCGCGCAATGAGACGATCGGCTTCTCGCTCGATGCGCCGTCCGCAGGCAGCACTGTCGATAACGCCGTGGGACTCAGCATCGCATTTTTTTCGATGCGCAAAGTCGGCGGACACTTTGATCCGCTCGTGCCGTTCGGCGCAAAGGGCGCGCCCGAGTCGGAGGACGCGGGAACCTTCATCGAACTCTACGTGCCACGTGATGCGCAGACCGGTCCGCATGAGGTCGTGCTCAAGGTCGGCGGCAAACGCGTCGCCCTCGTCGTGAATGTGTGGAATTTCACGCTGGCCGACCGCCTTTCATTCATCCCGCAGATGAACTGCTACGGACTGCCCGGCCACGAGCGCGAATACTACCGCCTCGCGCACGAGCACCGCACCACGCTGAACTGGCTGCCCTACGGTTGGACCGGCAAGGTGAAGGCCGCGCCGCGCGTGAACGCCGACGGCTCGTGGGACTGGCGCGAGTGGGACGCGCAGTTTGGCCCGCTGCTCGACGGCTCGGCGTTTGCCGGCACACGGCGCGGCGCAGTGCCGATCGAGGCATTTTACCTTCCGCTGAACGAAAACTGGCCGATGGATCACGAGCGGCATTTCCGCGGCGGTTACTGGATCGAGAGCGCCTACGACGACGCCTACTGGCGCGAGTTCCGCGCGGCCTCGGCGCAATTTGCGCGGCACTTCGCGGGGAAGGGATGGACCGAGCCGATATTCGAGTTCTACCTGAACAACAAAGTGTATTTCAAACGCGACCGCGGGAACCGATGGGACGCATGCAGCGCACCGTGGATTTTCGACGAGCCGGTGAACACGCAGGACTTTTGGGCGCTGAGAAAATTCGGCACCGAGTTCTGGCGCGGCGTCGCTGAGGGCAGTGGAAAAGGCGGCGCGCACTTTGCCTTCCGCGCCGACATCTCGCGGCCCGAGTGGCAGCGCGACCTTCTCGACGGCGTGACGAGCGCGGAAATCATGAGCGGGGTCCTGCGCACCTACCGCGACCGCGTCATCGATCGCGCACGCCGCCTCGACAACCTCGTCTACATGTATGGCTCGCCGAACCGCATCGGCACGCCAAGCGTGATGCCCGCCGCGTGGTGCGTGGAGACTTGGGCGCTCGGCGCGGACGGTGTCGTGCCGTGGCAGACGATCGGCAAAGCAGACGCGTGGATGAAGCCCGACGACCTCTCTCTTTTCTACCCCACGCCCGAAGGCCCGATGCCGAGCCTGCGCCTGAAATCCTTCCGCGCCGGACAGCAGCTCACTGAATACCTCACGATGTTCCGCGCGCTCTCCGGCGAAGATCGGGAAGCCGTCGGCGCCGCCGTCCTCGCCGAGCCCGGCCTGCGCGCCGCGATGAAAAAGAAGTCCGAAGCCGATGCCGGCGATTCGCTCTACGGCCCCGAAGTCCACCGCACACTCACCAAGCTGCGCCAGCGCCTCGGCACATGGCTCGACGCCAAAGCCCCCACGCCGCGCGAGCGCTGGCACGATCCTCGTCCAGCGAATCGTGATGCGTCGAAGATCCGCGTAATTTCGCCTCTGCCAACCCCTCGATGAGGGCTGCGAATGCGAAAGTGGCAGGCGTGTGGTGGACGCGGCGAATCATGATCAGCTGGCCGCGCTGATTCGAACGCGATGTCCTCATTTCTTGGGTGAATCTCGCCGTCGATTGTGACGCGGCGAAACCGGCCTTGACGTTCCGCGGCAGGCGAGTGGTTTAGCCCTAAGATTTATTTTGAGCGCGCGGTTGGCCGTGCGTGGACCTTATGAAACCAAATTTGAAAATTGCGGCTCTCTCTCAATCGGTGGCGGTGTTCACAGCGACGCTGCTGTTTGCAGGAGACGGCGAGGTCCGCTCGGAGACTGCGAAGGAGCATCCCGGCGCGGTCATTTATCGGAAGGAGTGCGCGAGTTGCCACGGCAAGAAGGGCGAGGGCGTGGCGGGGAAGCACGAGGAGCCGCTCGCCGGGCGGCGCAATGTGCCGGCGCTCGCGAAATACATCTCGAAGTCCATGCCGGAGGACAAGGAGGGCACGATCGTTGGCAAGGATGCGGACGATGTGGCGGCGTATATTTTCGATGCGTTCTACTCGCCGGCAGCGCAGCTTCGGAACAGCCCGGTGCGCGAGGATCTGTCGCGTCTCACGGTGGAGCAGTATCAGAATTCCGTCGCCGACTTGATAGGGCGTTTTCAGGGCGGGTTCGATCGTCCTTTTGGAAAAACACACGGATTGAAAGGGCGCTACTCGGGGCGGTTCCCGGTGCACATCGGGCCGATTTTGAAACCGCGCAGCGACGCGGAGCGCGCGGAGCGGAATCGCAAGGAGCGCACAAGCTACGACCAGACGGATGCGGTGATTTCATTCCACTGGGGCGCGAACAGCCCGGACACGAACCGGCTGCGGCCGGATGATTTCAACACGCGCTGGGACGGCTCCATCTTCGCGCCGGAGACGGGCATGTATGAGTTCATCGTGAAGACGGAGAACGGCGTGCGCCTTTTCGTGAACAATCCGCGCGAGCCGCTCATCGACGCGTGGGTGACGCCGGGGCCGACGGTGCGCGAGGAGAAGAAGAGCATTTTCCTGCTCGGCGGGCGGGCGTATCCGATTGCGCTTGAGCATCTGAAGTTCAACGACAAGAGCGCGTCGGTGGAGCTGCACTGGAAGCCGCCGCACGGCCGGCAGGAGCTGGTTCCCTCGGAAATGCTCGAGCCGCAGGGCCGCGCGGCGACGATGGTCGTGACGACGAGTTTCCCCGCAGATGACCGCAGCGACGGCTACGAGCGCGGCACGACGATCTCGAAAGAATGGGAGCAGGCGACGACGCAGGGGGCGATTGAGGTGATGTCGTATGTCATCGCGAATCTCGACAGCGTCGCTTGGACGAAAGCCGGCGCGCCGGACCGCGTGGCGAAGCTGAAGGATTTCGCGAAGCGCTTCGTGGAAGCCGCGTTCCGCCGGACGCTCGATGAGGAGCAGCGGAAGTTTTTCGTGGACCGCCACTTTGAGAGCGCGAAGTCACCGGAGAATGCGGTGAAGCGCGCGGTGCTGCTCGCGATGAAGTCGCCGCGCTTCCTGTATCCCGAACTGGCGAACGATGGGAAGACAGATGACTTCGCCGCCGCAGCCGAACTCGCGCTCACGCTCTGGGATTCGCTGCCCGACCAGCAGCTCTCGCGCGCCGCAGCGGAGGGCAAGCTGCACACGAAGGATCAGATCGCGTCCGCCGCGCGCCGCATGGTCGCCGACCCGCGCGCGAAGGCAAAGCTGCGCGGCTTTTTCCAGCACTGGCTGGAACTCGAGCGCGCGGAGAACTCGCAGAAGGATCCGAAGGTGTTCCCCGGTTTCGATGCGACGATCATGCCCGACCTGCGCGAGTCGCTGTGGCGTTTCCTCGAGGAAGTGGTGTGGAGCGAATCGTCGGACTACCGCAAGCTGATCACCGCGGACTACCTGTGGATGAATGAGCGCCTCGGAAAATACTACGGCAAGGATGTGAAGGGCGCGGAGTTCCAGCGCGTGAGCTTCGGCAAGGAGCGCTACGGCATCATTACGCATCCGTATCTGCTCACGCTGCACAGCTACACGCGGCAGACGTCGCCGGTGCACCGCGGCGTTTTCCTGAGCCGCAACGTCGTCGGCCTCACGCTGAAAAATCCGTCGGTCGCTGCATCGTTCGACAACCAGAAGTTCGACCCCTCGCTCACGATGCGCGAAAAAGTGGAGCAACTCACGAAGACGGCGAACTGCAACGTGTGCCATACGACGATCAACCCATTCGGTTTCAGCCTCGAAAATTTCGATGCCGTCGGCCGCTGGCGCACCCAGGACAACCACAAGCCGGTGAACACCATCGCGCAGTTCGACACCGACGACGGCCACACGGTGAAGCTCACCGGCCCGAAAGACATCGCCGACTACTGCGTGGGCAGCCCGAACGCGCACCGCGCATTTGTGCGCCAGCTCTTCTTCAATGTCGTGAAGCAGAACCCGCTCGCCTTCGGCGAGCACGCGCTCGACGATCTGCGCGAGCAGTTTGAAAAAGACGGCTTCAACATCCAGAAGCTGCTCGGCGACATCGCGACGCTTGCCGCGCTGCACGCCGCCACCGTCCCGCCGGTGAAAGTCGCGGAGAACACTCCAGCCTCGCGCTAAGCTGCGCCAGCAACCAAGATTCACACACACAGCCATGATGCACCTCAACCGCCGCCAATTCCTCCGCAACCTCGGAGTCTCCGCCGCCGCGCTGCCGTTCCTCGCGGGCCTGCCCTCGCTCACGGGCGCACCGCTGCCGCAGCGCCGCCAGCGGCTCATCATC
>JBGAPU010000120.1:0-17722 GCA_044221035.1 Chthoniobacteraceae bacterium
CCATACGGCCACTTCTGCTCGCGCTCATACGCATACATGCTCGTGAAAAAGCCGGGCGAGTAGAACACATCCACCATCTTCTGGTTCAGCCACCACTCGTAGGGATGGTAAATCTTCGCGATGTCCGTGTGGTCGCTCGTGCCGAGCGTGTCGAGCTTGCCCATGTCCCATGCGTAGCGGAACTGCTCGAGCACGCAGCCATCGTTCGCGGTGATGCAGTTCGAGATGTCCGTGTGCCGGTGGTAGTCGCCCCAGTAGAGTTTGTAAGTCACGCCGTTGTGCGTCCACGTGTGGCGGTCGTCGCGCGCGCGCTCGGGCGACGGCGCGACGATGTATTCGGGGAAAGGCTCGCGCTCGATTGGCTTCGTTGGCCCGGCGAGCGGCACGTCGGCATTCGTCGCGACTTTCGCGAGATGAATGCCGGAAGTTTTCTGGAGCTTCGATCCACGGAGATCCGTTGGCCACGCAATCCAAAGGCTTCCGTCCTTCGCGAGCGCGCTCACTGTCTGACGATCCTCCGTGTAAACGCTGCCGGGGATCGCAAATGGCTTCGTCCACTGCTTCGCCGTGCGGTCGAAGCGCGCGAGCGCGACACGCCAGCAGTATTGCTTGAAATAGCGCACCGTCACCCACGGGTCGCCCTTCGCGTCGAGCATCACGTGCGGGAGATTCACGGCCTTGTCGTTCGCGCCTTTCGCCTGGCCTGCCTTCGGCGCTGCGGGTTGCTCGGTGTTGGGCTGCACTTCCGCTGGATTCCGATTCTGTGCGGCGGCTTGCTGGGCCGCGCGGGCTTTCTGGCGCTGCGCGGCCTTCGGCTGTGCAGCGGGATTGTTCGTGCGAGCGGGCAGCGGCTGCGGGCCGGGGAGTTCGTCGAGCAGCGGATCGAGCGGCGGCATCTCTTCGATCTTCCCGCTCGCGAGATCCCAATACGCGAGCACGCTGTCCTTGCGCCCATTGAGCCCCTGCGGATGCCCGTGTGCGCGCATCTGGAGTCCCCACTGTTGATTGCCGCGCTCGCATGCCAGCCAGATTCCTTTCCCGTCCGGAGTGCCGATTGCGCTCACGCGGCCTTCGTAGCGGTCGGTTTTGATCAGCGTCTTCGTCTCGCCGACTTTCCCGTCGAGCCCCACGCGCGCCGCGTAGATGTTGAATTCATTCCCGCGCGAGCTGTCGAATACGACCCACGCGCCGTCGTGTTCGTCGAACGCCACGCACGGCTCCCAGTCGCCGGCCGGATCCGTCGTCACCTGAATCTCAGGCCCCCAGACGCTCGTCGCAGGATCGAAAACGCGGCAGAAAATGTCCGACAGCCCGCCGCGCATACCCTGCCACGCGACCCACACGCGCCCCGCGCGATCCGTCGCCGCTTTCGCAAATGCATTCCCTCCCTTGTCCGACGATGCGAGCGTGACCACCGCGCCCTCCGCCTTTCCATCGCGCACGATCTGCGTGCGCAACTCCACGAGATCCTTCGCGTTCACCTGCGACCAGATCACGTGCATCGCACCGCTGCCATCCGTCGCGAGCGCCGGTTGATGGATGATGCCCGGCTGCCCGACCGCGAGCGCTTCCGTGAGCTTCCCGTCGTCATTCTTCGCAAGTTTCAGCACATCCTGCTTCCCGTCCCACGCGACGAATACGACCCACGGGGCGCCCTTCGCGTCGAGCGCGAGCGCGGGGAAATCCGACTGGATTTCCTCCGTGCGGAGAATCGCCGGATTCGGGGTGAGATTCGGCGCGGGCTCCTGCGCGATCGCGGGGAGAGGGATGAGTGCAAGCACGACTGCGAACTGGGTGAAAGCGGAGGGCGTTTTCATGGGGCGAGAGTGTTGGGGCTGGCGGGGGTGAACAAGCACCGCATTGGCCGCCGTGCTCTCAGATGAATAGCGCGCCCGGCAGGAACTGCGACACCCGCTGCCCCCACCCGCGCATCGCGACCGCGCGGAGGCGGAAAGGCCACGCAACATTCCTGCATTTACACCGCCTGCCGCGAGGCAGACGATGCGCGCCCAATCGGGAACGTTCCCGACACACCGCGATTCACCATGAAAACGCTTCCCCTGCTGCTCATGCTGCTGTCTGGCCCCATCGCATCCGCCGACACGGAAAACTGGCCGCAGTATCGCGGCGCAAAATCCGACGGACTCGGCGAGGGCGCGACGCTGCCGGAGACTTGGAGCGCGACGGAGAATGTCGTGTGGAAAGTGAGCGTCCCTGGTTGGGGCTGGTCGTCGCCGATCGTGTGGGGCGGGAAGATTTTTGTGACCTCGGCAGTGAGCGAGAACCCTCTGCCGACGCCGAAAGTGGGCGGCTACCCCGGCGGCCACGTCGGCGCGGAGGATCCGCACCGGTGGATGCTTTACTGCCTCGACTTCGACACGGGGAAAATCCTGTGGGAGTTCGAGGCGCACAAGGGCATCCCGCCGCAGATGCGCCACCCGCGCAATTCCTTCGCGTCCGAGACGCCGGTGACCGACGGCGAGCGGGTGTATGCGTATTTTGCAAACATCGGCCTCTTCTGCTGCGACATGGACGGCAAAAAACTGTGGGAGCGCCGCTGGCCGAGCTACCCGATGCGCGACGGCTGGAACACCGGCACCTCGCCCGTGCTGCACGGCGACCGCATCTTCATCCAGAACGACAACGATCAGGAGTCCTTCCTCGAAACGCTCGACAAGCGCACCGGGAAGACGCTCTGGCGCGTCGCGCGCGAGGAGAAGAGCACTTGGTCCACGCCCTATGTGTGGGAAAGCGGCGCGCGCACGGAACTGGTCACCATCGGCCTGAACAAAATTCGCTCCTATGCGCCGGAGAACGGCAGCGTGCTGTGGGAGCTGAGCGGCACGGCCGGCCTCGTGAGCCAGATGCCGCTCTCGAAGCACGGCCTGCTCTACGCCGGCGCGGGCTACCACTACGGCCCGCTCTATGCGATCCGTCCCGGCGCGAAAGGCGACATCACGCTCGATTTGGAAGCGACGAGCAACCAATGGATCGCGTGGTCGCAGAAGCGCGGCTCGAGCATCCACCCGTGCTACCTCATCAGCGGCGACCGGCTCTTCGTCTGCTACGACGCGGGGCTGCTCGCATGCTTCAATGCAAAGACCGGTGAGGAAATCATCCCGCGCCAGCGGCTGAACACCTTCGGCGGACGCTTCTACGCATCGCCGTGGGCCTACAATGGCCGCATCTTCATGCTGAACGAGAACGGCGACACCTGGGTGATCGAGGACGGCCCCGCCTACAAGCTCGTGCGCAAGAACTCCCTCGGCGACGTCGCCTGGGCCACGCCCGCCATCGCGCGCGGCAGCCTCTTCATCCGCACCTACTCGTCGCTCTTCCGCCTGCAGGACAAGGCGGCTGCTTCTCACAAAAAATGATCCCTGCTCGTCCGAGTGTCTGGCAAAGCGGGGCTGATGCGACGGCGACAATAGCCCAGCACTTCAGTGCTGGGTTGACGGATGCAAAACGCGCAAAGTCCCGTCAGGGACGGCAGGAACGGTTCTTTCGTTCCGCCGGGACTTTGTTTCCTTTGGGCCCGGTTTTCCCAGCGCTAAAGCGCTGGGCTATTTTCAACACCACTTTGCCGGGCAACCGAATCAGCAAGACCTCAACATGGGACTCCCAGCCATGAAACTTCCCGCCATTCTCGCGCTCGCAGCGGTCTGCCTCGCCACCGCCCTCACCGCCCTCGAGCCACCGCAGCCCGCCGTGCTCCGCACGCTGAAGGACCGCTCCGCACGCGGCACACTCAGCGACCGTCGCGAACTGGTCCGCGGCGACACCGGCAAGTGGAACGACACGGCCACGCTTCAGCACGTGCCACCCATTGAACGCAAACCGCAGGGCCTCTCGCTCGACAACTGGGCGGAACAACTCGCGGAGAAAAACGCGGACAAAAAATCCCCGGCCACGCCCGGCGACGACCACTGGCTCCTCTTCCGCTCCCGCCAGCTCGACGACAACGACCGCGTCTGGGTGGAAAAGATCGAGCGGCGCGGCAACGAGTTCACCGTCACCATGAGCGAGGCGGTCTGGAAAGGCCGCTACTTCAAGTCCTTCACCGGCTACGAAGTCCACGCCATCAACCTCGGCAAGCTGCCGCCCGGCGACTACTCGGCGAAATGGATCGTGAAGCCCCTGCTCTCCAAGCAGCTCGAGAAACCCGCGCAACCCTATCGGAACACCAACGACAACTGGCCCCTCGATGAGCAACCAGCCGAACGCAAGCCGGTCGAACTGTCCGTCGCATTCTCAGTGCGGGAAGAGCGACGGTAGAGACGGAATTCATCCGCTTCTCCACAGCCCCGGATCGAACCACGCCGATGAACCTCAGCCGGAGGCCGGCGAGCGCCCCGCTGCGGTTTGACGAGCGGTTGACTGCTCATCGCAAATCGGGATTTGCAGCTTCGCAATCGCTCCGCGTCCATCCACACGGTTCTCCACTTGGACGGTGCCCCCATGCAACGCGACGGCTTCACGGACAAAACAGAGGCCGAGGCCGGAGCTCTTCCGGCCAGTGCCGGGGCGCTGCAGTGAGTAGAAGCGCTCAAACAGCCGCGGAAGCGCATAGTCCGGAATCCCGGTTCCCTCATCCTCAACAGTGACCGTCGCGCCCAGTCCCGAAGCATCGCAACCAACACGGACGCGGATTTTCCCACCCTCGGGTGAAAAGTCGACCGCGTTCTGAAGGAGGTTGTTGAGCGCACTCTCCAGCAGAAATGCCTCGCCGAGCACCTCGGGGCGAGCCTCGCACTCAATCTCCACACGCAGCCCGCGGGCCTCGGCCGAAGGCTGCAACTCGGCACAGACCGAGCGGGCGAGTTCCGCCAGGGGGATGGGCGCCGCGTGTTCGAGCTTCTTGCGGCTCTCGAGGGAGGCGAGAGCAAGGAGACGGTCGATGATGTTTTGAAGCCGTCGCGCCTCGGCTTGGATGTTCTCGACAAACTTTCCACGGCGTTCAGCGGGAAGCTCCTCGTGGAGCAGTTCCGCTGCGCCGCGAATCGCGGCCACGGGGCTCTTCATTTCATGAGTCAGGGTCTGGACGTAGTTCTCCACGTAAGACCTGTTTTCGAGCGCATCACGCATCCCCTCGAATGCGCGCGCCAGCGTCGCCGCCTCCGGCGAGCCGCCCTGGGGGAGCACGGCGCGCTCACCGCGAGCAACGGCGTGCGCATATTCCGTCAGCCGGCGGATGGGGCGCGAAAAAAGCGTGATGACAAGGTAAGCCCCGGCGGCGACAGCCGCGAAATAGACGAGCCCCACGGAGCGAATCCAAATCCGTGTGCTGTCCCGGAAATTGAAGAGGCTCCGCTGCGGCTTCGAGACGCTGACCGCCCCGACGATCTGCCCGTCGCGCCGAATCGGGGCGCCGATGAACATCACGGAGCTGTCTTCGTCTTCCGGATCGATGTGTGTGGAGCGTGCGCCATATCCACCGGCCAGCGTGATCGCGACATCGCGTTTGCCGCGGAAATCCTGCCCTTCGGCGCGGCCCCCGTCCGAATCAAACACCACGACGCCCCGCGCATCCGTGACGTAGGCGTTCATGTCCATCGTCGTCTTCGTGAATCCATAAATCTTGGCCGAGAATTCCCGCTTCCGGGCCGCATCCCACTCCCGCCGCAGCACGGCGATGTCAAAGCCCGAGCTCTCAATGCGCGCCGCATAGAGTTGCGCGACATCCACCATGGATTCCTCCGCAGCCTCCAGATACTGGCGCTCGACGCGCCTCGACAGACTGTCGTCGAACGCGAAGAGGCCCATGGCGAGGAGGACCAGGAAGCCGATGAGGATGCGCGAGGTCGTGCTCACAAGCCCTCGCGCAGCGAATACCCGAAGCCGCGGTGCGTCTCGATCGGATCGGTGTCCGAACACACCTCCTTGAACTTTGCTCGCAGGCTCTTGATGTGCGCATCCACGGTTCGCTCGAGAGCCGCACCCGGATCATCCCACGCGATGTCCATGAGCTGGGCGCGGGAGAAAACCCGCCCCGGCTTCGCGCAGAGCGCGCGCAGCAGGCGGAATTCGGTCCCCGAAAGATTCAGCCTCACCCCTTGGAAGTGAATCTGGGCACGCTCCTCATCGATTCGGAACACGCCATTCCCCGCCGGCGCGCCCTCCGCAGGCGGCGGCGCCTGGGAGAAGCGGCGGAGGACCGCCTTCACCCGTGCGCTGAGTTCCCGCGGGCTGAACGGCTTCACCATGTAATCATCGCCGCCAATCTCGAGCCCGACCACGCGGTCCACCTCGCTGGCCCGCGCGGTGAGGAAGATGATCGGCATGTTCGAGGACCGGCGTATCTCCCGGCAGAGGTCGAAGCCGACCATGTCCGGCAGGCTGACATCGAGGACCACGAGCGCCCACGAACCCCGCAGGAGTGCGGCCTGAGCCTCGCCGCCCGTCGCGCAGCCATGGGGCTCGAAGCCCTCCGTCTCGAGCGTGTAGGTGATGTTGTCCAAGATGGACGGCTCATCTTCAACGACGAGGATGCGCGGCTTCATTCGGCGAGGGTGTGCGGGCGCAATCCTGCAATCAAGCCACGGAGGTCGGCAACGGAGGCGGGGATGCCTGGCGGGAGGTCAGCGCGTCGTCCCAGTTGATCCGCGCCGTGAAGCCCATGAGCAGCGCAAGCGTGACGATCGCGCCGACGGTGAGCGTGATGCCCGTCAGCCCCTCGAAGAAGAAGCTGTAGCTGAAAAGCACCATGTAGGAGAACTGCGCGGCCGCGGAGATGGCCGCGAATTTCCCGGTCGTCGCGCGCCAGAGGTAGCCGGTGACGAGCACCAGCGACACTGCCGCGGCAATCAGGAAGGAGAGCATCAGCGGCAGCAGATCGACGAGATACGCAAAAAGGAGCTGAAAGGCGAAGCAGCCGGCGGCGAGGAAGAAATAGTTCATCGGATGCAGCGCCACGCGCCCGCCGATGCCGGCGATGACCAGCACAGCAAAGAAGAAGAGCAGCGACACCGGCGCGAAGAACGTCATGCGCCCAGCGACGTGGCCTGGGTTTGTGACAGCGGGCATGTCCATGGCGATGGCGTTCGCGCCGATCACGTCGGCGTATTCCCACTGCAGCTCGCGCCCATCCCCCTTCACCGCCCGCGAGGTGGGCGACTCCGCGAATGGCGGGATGTTGATCTCGGCGAAATTGGTGGTCATCACGAGATGGAGGTTTTTCAGGCGCTTCGCACTCGCGAGCGAATAGACCCACTGGTTCAGCCCGGTCGCACGGTAAGCCACGGTGAGCGGCACTTCGGCTCCCGGCGCGACCAGGAGTGACTCGCGAATCTCCCCGTTGACCGGCGCCTTGTCAGTGAGCTTGTCGCCGAAGACCAGGGAGAACGCATCGTAGCGGGCGTCCGCAGCGGGGAACTTGAACGACGCATAGATCGTCTGCGGAATCGGCGTCGGATTCTTCACGATGTATTTTCCGGAAAACTCCGCCTTGTAGGTCCGATACCAGAGGAGGCCCTTCTGTTTGGGATCGTAGGTCAGCGTCACGGAGACATCGCTCCGCTCGGGCTGTATCTCACGGCGTGCGTTGCCGACGGTCGGCGCCTCATAGAAGAGCGACGGGTGGTCCTGTGTGAGAAGCGGCCCCCAATTCTTGACGACTTCGGGTCCGAGGCGTCCGGCGGTTTCGTCGGACCGGAACTGCAGGGCTCCACCGAGGAGGAACCACGCGATGGATGTGCAGCCAACGATGAGACAGATGGCGAGGAGGCGTTTGGTGGTCATGATTTTGTTCAAGTTGGAGTTGGGTTACTTTTCGAGACTGCGGCGCTGATAGAAGAGGGATGCGGCGGGCCGCTCGGCGCGGCAGAAGTCTTTGCGCAGCACGACGGCGCGGTCGCCGCGGGCGGCCTCCTTTGCGCCTTCCGCGACCGTCAGGTTGCCGTCGATGGCCGTGATGTCGAAGACCGACGGCACCGCGATCGACCAGTCGAGACGCTCGATGAACAGGGGCGTGCGCGGCAGCTCCAGCGCGACCTCGCCGGACACAGGGTCGAGCGGCTTCAGCTTCGCCGTGTAAACGAGCGTGACCGTGGCCGCCTTCTCGCCGGGCGCCGGCAGCCCGACCTCAATCACCCCGTTCTCCCTTTGAATCGGTCTCACGGCAGCGCCATCCACCAAGCACGAGAGCAGTTCCACCTTCTCCGGAAGCTCCAGCCGCAAGGCGAGCGGTGCCTGATGCTTGATCGTGTAAGACACCTCGCTCTGCGTTGCACCGTCGGCGACAAGCCGCAATGCAGCCTTCGATTCGGTGATGATCGCCTCCGCGGTCGCGATGGCCGGGAGCCAGTGCGTCTGCAGGACGAGGGGCGCCGCTGCTTCCGCAGTGACAAAAGTCGCGCCTCCAATCTCCGTGCGCATCCACTCAGGCAGGCGGCGCGACTCGACTGCCGCCCGCAGTGCGCCTCCCTTCAGCTCGAGACCCTCGGCGGGAATGATTGCATAAAGATGGCGGGCATTCTTGTCGTCGGGCGACGCAGGTGCCAGGAGCGTCCATTGTTCATCGAGGGCGGACTGCGGAACCGCGTAGGTCAGCGACAATTCACGATCCAGCACATCGCGTGTTTTCCACGAGACCCGCAGCATTCGGCGCCCGTCCTCGGCACGCGTGTGCGACCAATCGGCGATGTCATCACCTGCCAAACCGATGGCACTTGCGCCGGGCGGAAGCGCAAGCGTCATCTCCAGACCGGAGCCATCATCCGCGCGCGCAAAGACGCGCGCGGCAAATTTCAGGCGCCCTTCGGCATGGCGGACCAGCACCTGCGACTGTGTCTGCCAGTGGCTCGGTGCGACGGGCGGAGGCGGCTTCGGGGCTTCCTCCATTTGCGGAGCCCCGAGTTCGAGGCTGATCTCGCCTGCCTCGGCGGGGAGAAGGAATACGGAAGCGCCGTCGATGGAAGCGGTGCCCTGGCCGTTCACACGCACCTCCATGCCCCCGGGGATGCCGGACACCGTGAGCCGTTTCACCGCGGCGCTGCCGAGCTTCAGCTTGAGCGGCACCGTGAGTTGCCGGGTTCCGCGTGTTGCGAGTTGAAGTGCGACTGGCGCCCTCCCGGCGGCCTTCGTCAGCAGCGCGTAGCCATCCTCCCAGACGATGGAGCGCTCGCCCGCGTCCGTCTTGTCCAGCCGGACGTCTCCCCCGAGCAAAGGGATGCGCTGCCATTTCTTCTCCAGTGCCTCGACTTCAAAATCCGCGTCGATCCTGCTGGCCGACTCCCCGAGGGCGATCCGCACTTCCGCGCGGTGCAGGATGAAGGGGACGGGCGCCTCCTCCGGCGGGGCAGGCAGTTCAACCCTCCGATGGCCGGCTTCCCAAAGGGCGCGCAGCTCCGAGTATGGAATGGTCACGAATGCGCGCCCCAGTTCCGCGCAAGCGGGTGGCTCTGGTGGCGAGTCCGCACAGGCGGCGGCAGCGACGACGGCGAGAATGCAGGTGGCGTGTTTCATGCCGGCAATCTCGCAACGCCGAATGAAACCTTGATGCGGGTTGCGCGAAACAACCGTGAAAATTTGATGAAGCAGCACCCGCTCCGCACACCGGCGGTTGCGTGGCCAGCCCGGCCTTCCGGCGCGCATGGGGGCCAATGATTCCGGTCACAAAGAAAAACCCCGGGGCCACTGAAGGCCCCGGGGTTCGGATGCTTGCTCTGTGCGGCTGCTTAGTTCATGCCGCCGCTTGGTGCGGTCTCGGGCGCGGCGGGGGCGCCACCATTGCCGGCGGCTTCATCGCGCTCCTTCATCGCGGCTTTGCGCGAGAGCTTGATCTTTCCGCGTTCGTCCACGCCGATGCACTTCACCCAGATCATGTCGCCGACTTTGACGATGTCCTCGACGCGCTTCACGCGGAAGTCGGCGAGCTCGCTGATGTGGCACATGCCGTCCTTGCCGGGCAGGATTTCGACGAAGCAGCCGAATTCCTTAATCGTGACGACGGGGGCGTGGTAGGTCTCGCCGACGGTGACTTCCTTGGTCATGCCGTTGATGATCTGGCGGGCGCGGGCCATGCCGTCGGGGTTGTTCGAGTAGATGTGGACGCTGCCGTCGTCCTCGATGTTAATCTCGCAGCCGGTCTCGGCGACGATGCCCTTGATGGTCTTGCCACCGGGTCCGATGAGGAGGCCGATCTTGTCGGGGTTGATCTTGATGGTCTCGATGCGCGGGGCGTAGGGGGAGAGCTCGGTGCGCGGGGCGGCGAGCGCGGCGTTCATCACGTCAAGGACCTTCATGCGCAGCTCGCGGGCCTGGCGGATGGCCTCGAACATGATCTTGTGCGAGAGGCCGGGGAGCTTCAGGTCGAGTTGGAAGCCGGTGACGCCCTCGCGGGTGCCGCAGAGCTTGAAGTCCATGTCGCCGAAGTGGTCCTCGCTGCCGATGATGTCGGCGAGGGTGGTGTAGCGCTTGAGGTTCGGGCCGTCGAACTCGGTGACGAGGCCGACGCTGATGCCGGCGACGGGGGTCTTGATGGGCACGCCGGCGTCCATGAGGGCGAGGACGCCGCCGCAGACGCTGGCCATGGAGGTGGAGCCGTTGGACTCGCAGACCTCGGAGCTGATGCGGATGGCGTAGGGGAAATCTTCCTTCGACGGGATGACGGGTGCGATGGAGCGCTCGGCGAGGGCGCCGTGGCCGATTTCGCGGCGGTTCATGCCGCCCATTCGGCCAGTCTCACCGACCGAGAAGGGCGGGAAGTTGTAGTGCAGGATGAAGCTCTTGGTGGTCTCGCCGCCGGTATAGCCGTCGAGATCCTGCGCCTCCTCGGTGGTCGCGAGGGTGGCGAGGCAGAGCGCCTGTGTCTCGCCGCGGGCGAAGAGGGCGCTGCCGTGCGAGCGCGGGAGCAGGCCGGTCTCGGCGCTGAGCGGGCGGATGTCGTTGAAGCCGCGGCCGTCGCAGCGCTGCTTGCGGTCGAGGATGGCGACGCGGAAAGCCTTCTTCTGCAGGTAGTCGAATGCCTGGCTGACCTCGAAGGGCGTGGCCTCGGGAAACTTCGCCTTGATGGCTGCGGTGACCTCGTCCTTGAGCGCGTTGACCGCCTTGCTGCGGGCGACCTTGCTCGGGGTGTAAAGCGCGGCCTCGATGCGGCTGCCCGCGACTTCGTAGGCGACCTCCATGATCTCATCCTTCACGGTGAAGAGCTGCATCTCGCGCTTCGGCTTGCCAGCCTTCGCGGCGAGCTCCTTTTGCGCGGCGATGATTTTCACAGCCTCGCTGTGGCCGAACTCGAGCGCCTTGATAAACTCCTCCTCGGGAATCTCGCTGCCCTCACCCTCGATCATGATGATGTCGTTCTCGGTGCCGACATAGACGAGGTCGAGGTCGCTTTCAGCGCGCTGCGACCACGTGGGGTTCGCGACGAACTGGCCACCGATGCGGCCCACGCGCACGGCACCGACGGGGCCCGCGAACGGGATGTCGCTGACCATGAGCGCGGCGCTCGCACCGTTGATGGAAAGCATGTCGGGATCATTTTGTCCGTCCGCGCTCATCAGCGTGCCGACGATCTGCGTGTCGTAGAGGTAGCCCTTCGGGAACAGCGGGCGCAGCGGACGGTCGGTCATGCGCGCGGTGAGGACCTCTTTCTCGGTGGGCCGACCCTCACGCTTGAAATAGCCGCCGGGAAATTTGCCCACCGCAGCCGCCTTTTCGCGATATTCGACGCTCAGCGGGAACCAGTCCTGCCCGTCCTTGATCTTCGTCGCCGACACTGCGGTGACGAGGACGATGGTTTCGCCGCAGCGGACGGTGACGGCTCCGTCGGCGAGCTTTGCGAGCTTGCCGGTTTCGATGGTGATGGAGGTGCTGCCGATTTGGGCAGTCACATTGTGGATGCTCATGTGTGAGGAGTGCCTTCCGGCCCGCCGTCGTGCCGCATCTGCCAGCCTCGGTCCCGGAGCTGCCATCTCCCTCTTAATCGTCCTCTTAATCCTAATCTTAACCCCCTCGCGCACGGTCTGGCCGCAGAGGGATTAAGATTAAGAATAAGAGTCGAGTTAAGAGCGGGAGTGGCGTCTCGGGGTGAAGACCAGAGAGCGATTCGGGCGAACCGTCCGGCTTATTTTTGGTTTGCGCTGTCCGCCGGCCGCCCGGTTTCGGCGGCGACAACGCGATTTTTTGTCTGACCGGGAAAAGCATTCGCCCCGGTGCGAGACCGGGGCGACGCGAATTTCAGATGTGCCGCCCTACTTGCGCAGGTTCAGCTTGTCGAGCGCAGCCTGATAGCGCTGCGGGGCCGTGCGCTTGAGGTAATCAAGCAGGCTGCGGCGGCGTGCGACGAGCTGCAGGAGGCCGCGGCGCGAGGAGTGATCCTTCACGTGCCCCTTGAGGTGCTCGGTGAGGTGATTGATGCGCTCGGTCAAAACGGCAATCTGCACGTCCGCGCTGCCGGTGTCTTTCTCGTGCAGGCGGAGGGCGGAGATGGATTCTGTGGATGCCATGTTTTTCTAAAGTGTGACGTGAGTTTCGTGTTTCGCGGGCGCGGATCAAGCACCCTTGTCGGCCTTCGCCTGAAGGACGCGCGCGAGCTGGCTCGCGGGTTCGTTGAGCAGGCGGACGAGCTGGCTCGCGGGCGCCTGGAGGACGCCGAGGAGCTGTGCGAGCAGGGCTTCGCGCGACGGGAGGTCGGCGATGGCCTGAATCTGCTCGGTGGTGACCACGAGGCGGTCCACGACGCCGGCGCGGACGGTCGGCTTCTTGAATTCAGAGGTGAAGTTTTTGAGGACCTTCGCCGCGGCGGCGACGTCCTTTTCACCCGTGACGATGGCCGTCTGGCCCTTCAGCTCGCCGAGGTCGGGGAGGCCGGCTTCCTTCACCGCGAGGCGGAGGTAGCTGTTCTTCACGACGGTGCAGCGGGCGCCGGCCTTGTCGAGGCGCGTGCGCAGCTCGGAGAACTGCGTGACGTCGAGCCCTGTGTAGTCGGTGACGAAGAGGAACGGCGATTCGTTGAGCCGCTTGTTGAGGTCTGTGACGATGGATGCTTTTGCGGGATGCATTGTGGTGTCCTCCGGTTAGGCGGTCTTCAGGAAGGGTGCCGCGTCCACGGTGACGCCGGGCGTCATCGTCGCGCTGAGCGTGATGTTGTCCACGAAGCGGCCCTTGGCGGTCGCCGGGCGCGCCTTCACGACGGCGTCGATGACGGCCGAGCCGTTCTCGACGAGCTGTTCGGGCGAAAAGCTGAACTTGCCGACGGGCACCGCGATGTTCGCGTTCTTGTCGAGTTTGAACTCGACGCGGCCCGCCTTCACCTCCTTCACGGCCTTCGCCGTGTCGTCGGTGACGGTGCCGGTCTTCGGGTTCGGCATGAGGCCGCGCGGTCCGAGCACCTTGCCGAGCTTGCGCACCTCGGCCATCGCCGCGGGCGTCGCAATCGCGACATCGAAATCCTGGAAGCCACCGTTGCACTTCTCGATCATGTCCTTGTAGCCGACGTGCTCAGCGCCTGCGTCCTTCGCAGCCTGCGCGGCGGAGCCTTCGGCGAAGACGAGCACGCGGACGGTCTTGCCCGAGCCATGCGGGAGAGGGCAGGTGCCGCGGACCATCTGGTCGGACTGCTTGGGGTCCACGCCGAGCCGGAACGCGAGCGTCACGGTCTGGTCGAACTTGGTGGAGGGCATCGCCTTGAGAGTCGCGATGGCCTCGGCGAGCGGATAGACTTTCTTGGTGTCGCGCTTGTCCGCAGCGGCGCGATAACGTTTTGAACGGTGTTGAGCCATGTGTGTTTTGCAGTCTTATCGGGCTTCCGCCCTCCTGCGTTTGGTGTTTGTTTTGCCCCTCTTCCGGCGGTGTGCGGGATTGCACGGTGCGCTGGAAAAAGGGCGCGCAAGCTAATCCACGAGCCGGGAGTGTCAACCGGGAATTCGCAGCACCTCGGGCCTCTCCGGCGGCGCGAGCTGGGGGCGCTCCGCTCCAGCCTCCCGGCGCGGATGCGCCGGTTGGAGCCGAAGCTCAAACTCCGTCGCCTCCGAATCCGAGCGCACCAGCCGCACGTCGCCCCCCTGCGCGTTCGCGAGTTCCCGCGCGATGCTCAGCCCGAGGCCGTGGCCGGCGCGCGACTCGTCGCGTCCGCCGCGGGCAAATCGGTCGAAAATCCACGGCATACGGTCCGGCGGAATCGGAATGCCGGTATTCGACACGCTGACGTAGACTCCGTCGCGGCGCTCATCCGCCACGACACGGATCAAGCCGCCGTGCCGGTTGTATTTCACGGCATTCTCCAAAAGGTTCAGCAGAATCTGCTCGGTCCGCTGCGGATCGGCGAACGCCCGCAGGCTCGCCGGCAGCTCGTGCTCGATGCGGATTTCCTGGTTCGACCCCAGCACCTCGGCGTCCTCGATGCAGCGCTCCAGGATCGGCGCGAGATCCACGTCACCGGCCTGCGTCGCAATTCCGCCGGCATCCGCGCGGGCGAGCAGCAGGAGACCCTCGGTAAGCGAGGAAAGCCGGCGCGTCTGGTCGAGGAGGTCATTCAGCACGGCGGCCTGCGCCGGACGCAGGGTCGCATCGGCCAGCAATGCCTCGATGGCGGCGCGCATCACGGTCACCGGTGTCTTGAGCTGATGCGACGCATCGGAGGCAAAGCGCACCGCCTGCAGGTAGCTGCGCTCCAGCCGCTCGAAAGTCTCGTTGAGCACGTTCGTCAGCCGGCGGATCTCGTCGCGCGCGGGCGGCACCGGCAGCCGCTGGTGCAAATCCTCCGCCGTGATGCGCGCCGCGGCCTCCGCGATTTTCCGCACCGGCTTCAGCGCGCGCCCAGCGAGCCAGTAGCCGCCCACGAGGCTCAGCACCACCGCCACCGGCAGCGCAACGAGGCTCGCAGCACGCACGCGCTCCATGGTGACTTCATTCTGCTTCAGCGGATAGGCCAGCACCAGCATCAGCCCGCGCTGCTGGTAGGGCACCGACCAGAAGTTCTGCTTGCTCACCACGACCTTGTGCGCGGCGCCGCTCTCGTCACGCAGCGTCCGGTCCTTCAGCGACGGGGCCCGGTAGAGCAGCTTTTCCCCGGGGCCGAAAATCTCCATCATCGCCGACGCGGCCGACCGCGGCAGCATGTCCTTGGTGATCTTCGTCAGCTTCTCCGGCGTCCCCTCCGGGCGGTGATCCAGCTCGTAAAAGATGTCCTTCGCCATGCGCTCCATGCGCTGCTCGACAAACGACATCAGCTCCGTCTCCAGCACATACTCGGTCACATACACCGAGATGCCCATCGTGATTGCCGCCAGCAGGCATGACCACAGGGCCACCTTCGCTGAGAGCGGCATCCGCTTCATGGCTTCGCCGCGCCCATCGCATAACCGGCGCCGCGCACGGTCTGAATGAGCTTCGTTTCAGTGTCATCGTCCACCTTCGTCCGCAGCCTCTGGATATAGACGTCCACCGCGTTCGTGTCGTTGGCGAGCGCGCTCTTCCACACCTGCTCGCAAATCTCCGTGCGTGTCACCGTGCGCCCCGCGTTCTGCATGAGGAAATGCAGCACCTCATACTCGCGCTGCGATAGATGGATCGACTTGCCGTCGCGCGTGACGGTCTTCGTCGTCTCGTTCAGCACCAAATCACCCACGCGCAGCAGCGGCGAGGCGTCCTCGCCCTTGCGCCGAGTGAGCACGTTCACGCGCGCGACCAGCTCCTCCATTGAAAACGGCTTCGCGAGATAGTCGTCCGCACCGCGGTTGAGACCCTCGATGCGGTCCTTCACATCGCCGCGCGCCGTGAGGATGAGCACGGGCGTGCTGATGCTCCGCTCGCGGATTGCCGCGAGAATCTCCAACCCGTCCCGCCCCGGCAGCCCGAGGTCGAGCACGATCATGTCGAACGGCTCGCTCGTCGCCCGGATGAAACCTTCCTGGCCGTCCTGAATCGCCGTCACTTCATGCCGCGCGCCGGTAAGCGCCTTCGTCACATAGGATGCGATCTTTGCTTCGTCTTCGATTAGGAGAACTTTCACGCGTCTGGGGCTTCTAAAATGACGAACCGGCGGCGGAATGCGAACGAATTCTCGCCACTCAGCCCAGTGAGCTGACACCGGTCCGCATCGCCATTCACCACTCGATGCCCGCCACGGTGAACTTCCGGCTCTCGCCATTCACATTCAAAACAACCCGCTCGCCGGGCTCGAACCCGAGCAGGCTCCTGCCCGCGGGCGAAACCCAGCTCACCGCGCGCGGCTCAAATCCCACTTCATCCACACCGACGATGCGGAATATTTCCGTGCCTCCCTCCGCAGCGCGCAGCGTCACCTTCGCGCCAAACACGACGCAATGCGGCGGCTCCGCTGGCGGCTCCACGATCGTCGCAGCTTCGAGAGCTTCCCGAATCTCGCCCGCCCGCTCGCTGGCGCCGTCCAGCCCCGCAAGCTCCTCCCGCAGTCGTCGTGCTCCGGCCGCCGTCATGTAATTCACCGCGCCCGGCGGCAAGCCGGACGTGGAGCGCGTGCGCAGCGAACGCTCCGGCTGCGCGTTGTCTTCCTTGGTGAATGCCTTGCTCATCGGGCGGAAAATTTTCACCGCATCTACAACAGCCGCGCAAACCGCACCACCCGATTTCCCCGCTGCGCACGCCCTGTATTCCGCAGCACGGGCGCGGCATCACTTCGACGCGATATACGCGCGCCAGCCGCCGAATTTTGAAATCTCAAGCTGACCCTCGCAAAGGATCGGCTCTGCGAGCACGCCCAGCGTCTCGGCGCCGCTGAGCAGGCTCACTTTGCCGATGCTCAGGCCGGGCGGTTCCTTCAGCAGAATGGACGCGAGCCCGTCCGGCGGCACGCTCCACACCTCGACGGCGACCGGGATGCCGCCGCTCGCGACGCGAACCATGCCGGGGTGGCGGTCGTTGATCGCATAGAGGCGATAGGCGGGCACCGTCGCGTCCTCGCGGACAAACGTCGCACCGACGGCGAGCATGTTCGGGTTCAGTTCGAGGCCGCGCATGAGCGTGCCGTTCACAGCGAGCAGGATGTTTTCGGGCATACGATTCAGTCTTCCACGAGGACGACAAGCGCCTGTCCGGCATCCACCGTCCTGCCGGGTGCGACGAGGATGCGTTCGATTTTTCCGGCGCACGGCGCGGTGATGGCGGTCTCCATTTTCATCGATTCGAGAATGACCAGCTTGTCGCCCTCGGCCACGCTCGCGCGCTCCTTCACGACGACCTGCCACACGCTGCCCGGCAGATGCGCCGCAACGAGCCTGCCACCCGGCGGCAGCGCAATTTCACCCAACGGTGCTGCGGCTTCCGACTCGGCTTCCACGACTTTTTGTCCAGCTGCCGCCCAGCGCTCTCGCTCTTCGGCAAATGCGCGGCGCTGGCAGGCGCGGAAACCTTCAATCGCCTCCGCATTCTGCGCGAGGAACGCCTGGTAATCTTTCAGCCGGAAAGTCGTTTGCTCAGTGCGGATTTGGAATTTCCCACTAGGAAAATCCTCACGGTGCCGCAGCAGTTCGTCGGCGCTCACGGGATAAAAACGCACCTGGTCGAAGAAGCGCAGTAGCCACGGCTTGCCTGCCTCGAAGTCGCGCGTCGTGCGGTAGGTGTTCCAGACCTGCACGGTGCGGCCGACGAACTGATAACCGCCCGGCCCCTCCATGCCGTAGATGCACATGTAGGCGCCGCCGATGCCGACAGCATTCTGCGGCGTCCACGTGCGCGCGGGGTTGTATTTCGTGGTCACGAGCCGGTGACGCGGATCGAGCGGCGTCGCGACGGGGGCGCCGAG
>JBGAPU010000121.1:0-17989 GCA_044221035.1 Chthoniobacteraceae bacterium
TCCTCGGAAAAGTAGCAGATGCCGTCGGGGAAAAGCTCCCGCGCGACGTAGAGGCCATACATGTTGCCTTCGGTCCCGCCGCTCGTCACGTAGCCCCACCAGCCGTCCTTCGGCGCGTGGGTGAACTCCGCGAAGTCCGCCAGCACCTCGCGCTCGAGTTCGTGGGTGTTCAGCGGAATGTTCGACCCGCCGAACGGATCGCCGACGTTGTTGATCGCAAACTCGAAGAACCTCAGCAGCTCCGAGAAGTCGAAGTCCTCGTTGCACGGATACCCGACGTAGTAGCGCCGCAGCCGGCTGAACCGCGCGTGCAGCTCGTCCAGCTTGCGCTGGTCGTCCGGGGTCAGCTTCGGGCGCTGGGTGTTCACAGGATTCTGGCTCAGCGTAAGACCGCGTTGGCAGCGGCGCAAACGCGCCTACCGCGTCGGCGAGAAGTCCGCCGCCTTCATGAACTCCGACTTCACGCCCTTGTCCACTGTGAGCGAGCCGCCCGCCTCCTTCTCGCTCGCATCGCGCGCTGCGACCCACACCGGGTCCGCGCGGAATCCCGCGAAGGAAGCCTTCGCCGCGTCCACATCCTTGTGCGCGAGCAGATACACGAGCGTGTTGTCCGCGCCCTTCTGGTCGGCCATCGGCGTCCAGTAGAAGAGGTTTGTCATGCCGTGCTTCGCAAACAGCGCGACGGTGTGGTTGCGGAAGCGCGCCTGCAGCCGCCCGAGATTGCCGGGTGTTGTCGTATAAGTTCGCAGCTCAAACACCCGCGGCGCGGCGACCGACGGCTGGATCGCCGGCGAGAAATCCGTGGCGTCGAGGAACACCGCCTCCACCTTCGTCAGCAGCTTCCCGTTTTCCTCCGACGCCTTGCGCGCCGCCTGCCAGTCGGGATCGGCGCCGAATTCCTTCCACCGCTTCTCCCGCTCCTCGCGGCTCGGGAACGCGATCACATACACGAGCTTGTTGTCCGTGTTCTCGATGGGCACCCAGTAGCCGATGTTCGTGATGCCGTGCTTTTCAAAAAGCTTCACCGTGTGGTCGCGGAAGCGCGCGAGCAGCGCGTCGAGCTTGCCCGGCGCCGCGTAGTAGGTGCGCATCTCAAAGCAGCGCGTGTCCTTTTCGGCGGCGGTGCAGGGAAGTGTGGCGGCGAGCATGGTGGCGAGGAGGAGGATGCGGAGGATCATGGCGCGGTTAAACAGCGCGCGCTCCGCGGTGTCGAGCCCGCTACGAGTCCAGCCGCAGCACGCGCGCATCGCGTGCATCCGGCATCCAGTCGAGGTGCGTCGTCGTGATGATGCGCTGCGAAGCCGCGGGCAGCGCGGCCAGCAGCGCGTTGCGGCGCTGAGGATCGAGCTCGCCGAAGATGTCGTCGAGCAGCAGCAGCGGCGGCGCCCCGAAGTGCCGCTCCAGCAGCCGCGCCGCACCGAGCTTCAGCGAGAGCACCAGCGTGCGCTGCTGGCCCTCGCTCGCATCGTCCGCGCTCCGCTCGTTCAGGAAAAAGCGCACGTCATCCCGGTGCGGGCCGATGGTCGTCTGCCGCAGCCGCGCATCCTCGCGCTGTGCCGCCGCGAGCGTGGCCGTGAAGTCTCCGCCGTCGCCCGCCGCGTATTCGAGCCGCAGCGCTTCGCGGGCACTGCTGATGGCGCCGTGCGCCGCGTCGCCCTCCGCCTGCAGTTCCACGAGGAGATTCCTCCGCGCCGCGCTCACATAGCCGCCGTGCTCGATGAGCGGCCTGTCGAACGCCGCAACCTCCCGCCAGCGCTGCGACGGCTGCTTGAGCAGATGGTTCCGCGAGCGCAGCGCGTGCTCGAATGACCGCAGCTCCGCGCGGTAGCCCGCGTCGCGCTGCATCGCCACGAAGTCGAGGAAGCGCCGCCGCTTTTCCGCTCCTGCGCGCACGAGCTCGATGTCGTCGTTGCCGAACCACACCGCGCGCCCGATTTGCAGCCACTCCTTCGCGTTCGTCTGCTCCACGCTGTCGAGCGCGAGCTTCTTCCGATCGGGGCTGAAGTAAAACTGCATGTGCCTCGCGCCGAACCAGCCGTCGGTCACGAAGCCGCGCCGCCCGTGCTGGACCACGCGCGCGAGCTGCGTGACGCGCGGCGACTGCAGGCGGAGCAAAATGCACGCGGCCTCCAGCAGCGACGTCTTCCCGCGCGCGTTCGGCCCGACGATGAAATTCGTCCCCGGTGCAAACTCCGTCTCAAACTGCGCGAAGCAGCGGAAGTGGCGGAGTGTGAGGCGGCCGAGCATTGCCGCATCCTCTGCACAAACGACGCCGCGCAGGGGAGCGCAAACTTGCCTTCGCCCTTGCACGCACCCCCGCGCCGCCTAGCCTCCGCCGCCCACGCTCATGGACAAACTGCCAGGCTT
The DNA here is from genome assembly GCA_044221035.1 of Chthoniobacteraceae bacterium. Lineage (GTDB taxonomy): Bacteria > Verrucomicrobiota > Verrucomicrobiia > Chthoniobacterales > Chthoniobacteraceae > SXWH01. The sequence continues at coordinate 2,368 of JBGAPU010000121.1, forward strand.
TCGTGATTTCTATCCTGCGGACTGCGCGCGCAAAAACTACATCATCGAGATGTGGCGCTCGGTCGCCCGCCGCTACGGCTTCGTCGAATGGGACGGCCCGGTTGTCGAGAGCATGGAGCTGTATGAAAAGAAGAGCGGCGGCGAACTCGTCGGCCAGCTCTTTACCGTCGGCGTGACTGCCGAGCCCGGTGCGGTGAAAGGCGCGTTGCGCCCCGAAATGACGCCCACGCTCGCCCGCATGGTGGCGGCGCGGGAGCGCGATTTCAAAAAGCCGATGAAGTGGTTTTGCGTGCCGAACTTCTTCCGCCATGAGCGCCAGCAGCGCGGGCGGCTGCGCGAGTTTCTCCAGCTCAACTGCGACATCATCGGAGAGGCATCGCCCGCCGCGGACTCGGAGCTGCTCGCGGTGCAGATCGACATGATGCGCGCGTGCGGGTTTTCGGAGAAGGACTTCGTCGTGCGTCTCTCGAGCCGCACGGCGTGGCAGAATTACTTCCAAGCCAACGCAAAGCGCGCGGACGGAGCCGCGCTCACCGCGGACGACGAATACGAGTTCTTCCAAATCGTGGACAAGGCCGAGCGCGCGCCGCAGGAGAAGACCGCCGCGGCGCTCGCGAAGTTCGGCATGACAGCCGATGCGCTGCTGGCATTCATGCGCAGCAAGGAACCCACGGCTGAACTCTCTCCGATTCTCGCCGACCTGCAGTCGCGTGGACTCGGCGCATTCGTGGAGGTGGACTACGCCATCGTCCGCGGCCTCGCCTACTACACCGGCGTCGTCTTCGAGGTCTTCGATCGCGCGAAGAACGAGCGCGCCCTCGCCGGCGGCGGACGCTACGACCGCCTGCTCGCGCTGATGAGCGACGGCAAGGTGGACCTGCCCGCGCTCGGCTTTGGCATGGGCGACGTGGTGCTCGCGAATCTCATCGAGGAGACGCCCGCCGCGAAGGCGAAGATGGACGCATGGTGCGCCGCGCAGCACGCGTGCGACATCTACGTCGTCATCGCGAAGGAGGAACTCCGCCCGCAGGCGCTCGCGCTCGTGCAGGAGCTCCGCGATGCCGGAAAGCGCGTGGATTTTCCGCTGACGGCCGCGAAGGTCGGCAAGCAGTTCCAAGCTGCCGAGCACCTCGGCGCGCGCACCGCCGTCGTCATCGGCGACGAGTGGCCGCGCGTGAAGGTGAAGACCCTCGCCACCCGCGAGGAACGCGAGGTGTCGCGGGAAGAAGTGCTCGCGTCGTAGCGCTACGAGATCGCACCTTCGCGCCGCTGCTGGAATTCGGCGGCGAGTTTGTCGCCCACCCTGCGCGGGCCGAGGGGGCGGCCTTCGAGGGTGGCGATGGGCATCACGCCGATCCATGAGTTGGTGAGGAAGATCTCGTCGGCGTCCACGGCGTCCTCGTGGCGAAGGCGCCGTTCCTCGACTTTGCGGCGATTGATCACCCATTCGCGCACGACGCCCGCGCGGCAGCCGCTCGCGCGCGACGGTGTGAGGACGCGGTCGTCCTTCACGAGGAAGACATTGGCGCAGCATGCGGAGACGAGCTCGCCGTGGTCGTTCGTGAGCAGTGCCTCGTCGCATTTCCGTTCCCGCGCCTGTGCGAGCGCGTCGGCATTCTGCCAGTAGTTCGCGGTCTTCAGCCCGCGGAACATCGGGCGGAACTCCTCGTCGTGAAAGCGGAGCGTCCACGAGTCCTCGCGCTCGAATTCGCGCGGCTCGATGAGCAGGAAGACGCGTGCCGCGTCCACGGGCGACGCGGGGCCGCCGTCGCCGGCGGTGATGTAGATGCGCGCGAAGCCGGAGGCGCTCCGGCTTTGAAAATGCGCCTCGACCGCGGCGAGCGCGGTGTCGGGCATCGGGAAGTCGCGCTCGGCGCATGCGGTGAGGATGCGCTGCCGGTGCTGCGGCCAGAATTCAACCGCGCCGCCGCGCACGCACATGCTCTCGAAGAGCGACATGCCGAAGCGGAAGCCGCGGTCGGAAAGCGGGACGCCGGCGGCAGGCTCGAATGCGCTGCCGTTCCAGAGCCACGCGTTCACTGCACGACGAGCTCGCGCGTGATGCCAAACCTCTCCAGCCGCTTGCGGAGCGTGGCGCGCGTGATGCCGAGGAGCTTCGCGGCCTGCACCTGGTTGCCGCGCGTCTGGCGCATGGCGTGGACGGTGAACTCGCGCTCCAGCCACGGCAGCAGCTCGACGTTCGGGTCGCTCTGCGCAAACCGCAGCAGCGCCTCGATGGCCTCCTCCTTTTGAATCGATCCCGCGACCACGGCTTCGCCGCCACTCGCGGCGCCGAGCGGGATGTCCTTCGGGAGCAGGATGTCGCCGGTCGCGAGCACGCAGGCTCGCTGGATGGTGTTCTCCAGCTCGCGCACGTTGCCGGGCCAGGAATGCGCCTCCAGCACGCGCACGGCCTCCTCGCTCAGCTTCAGCCGCGGCAGGTGCTTCTCCTCGGAGACGCGCTGCACGAAATACTCGGCGAGCAGCCGGATGTCCTCGACGCGCTGGCGCAGCGGCGGGAGCTGCACGCGGACGACGTTCAGCCGGTAAAACAGATCCTCGCGGAAGTGCTTCGCGGAGACCTCGGCCTCGAGGTTCTTGTTCGTCGCGGTGATGATGCGGACGTTGGTCTTGATGATGTCGTTGCCGCCGACGCGCGACAGCTCGCCATCCTGGAGGACGCGCAGGATTTTCCCCTGCAGCGTGAGCGGCATGTCGCCGATTTCGTCGAGGAAAAGCGTCGCGCCGTTGCTCTGCTCGAAGCGGCCGATGCGCTGGCTGGTGGCGCCGGTGAACGCGCCCTTCTCGTGACCGAAGAGCTCGCTCTCGAGGAGCTGTTCGGGGATTGCGGCGCAGTTGATCGCCACGAAGCCCTTCGTGCTGCGCGCGGAATAGTGGTGGATGGCGCGGGCGACGAGCTCCTTGCCCGTGCCGCTCTCGCCGGTGATCATCACGGGCGCATCGGAGTGCGCGACGCGGCCGACGAGCTTGAAGACCTGCTGCATCGCCTCGCTCTGGCCGACAATGCTGTCCTGGTGCTGCTCGACGGTGAGCTGCGGGCGGCTGGCGCGCGCGGCCCGCGTGGCCTGCTGCTCCTTGAGCGTCGTCTCGACGACTGCGCGGAAATTGAACGGCAGGCTCTCCTTCCGCAGGAAGTCGAATGCGCCGAGCTTCATCGCCTCGATGACGGCCTGTGTGGTGCCGTATTGGCTGATGAGGAGGACGAATGCGTTTGAGTCGCGCTCGCGGATGCGCGTGAGCAGCTCCTGCCCGGTGTAGGGCTCGAGGTGCGTGTCCGCGATGACGAGGTCGGGCGATTCGCGGGTGAATGTGGCGAGCGCCTCGTCCGCGCGGTTTGCGGAGAGGACGTTGAGCTCAGAGGCGGTGAGCTGCTTCACCGCCCACTTGAGGAAATCACTGTCAGGATCAACGACGAGGACTGTCTGGCCTTTTGGCATTTATTGGATTCCGCCGAAGCGGCGTTCGCGTTTGTGAAACTCGGCGATGGCGGCGCGCAAGTCCTGTTTTCCGAAGTCGGGCCACAGCTTCGGCGTGATGTAAAACTCCGCATAGCTGAGCTGCCACAGGAGGAAGTTCGAAAGGCGCATCTCGCCGGAGGTGCGGATGAGCAGGTCGGGGTCGGGAATGTCCGCGGTGTAGAGGCGGGAATGGATCGTCTCCGGCGTGACGGACGCGGGATCGAGCCGGCCCGCCGCCGCATCCGTGCAGAGGGAGCGGACGGCGTCCGTCAGCTCCGCGCGCGATGAGTAGTTCAGCGCCAGGATGAGCGTGGTCGCGGGGTTGCCCGCGGTCTGCGCGATGGTGTCGGCGAGCTTGCGCCGCGTGGTTTCGGGCAGCTCATCCGTGCGGCCGATGGTGCGCAGGCGCACGCCGTTCTTCATCATCGTCGGCAGCTCCATTTCGAGGAAATGCTCCAGCAGCACCCAGAGGCCGCTGACTTCCTCCGTGGGGCGCTTCCAGTTCTCCGTCGAGAAGGCGTAGAGCGTGAGGAATTCCACGCCCTGCGCAACGCACTCCTCGGTCACCGCGCGCACCGTCGCAGCGCCGCGCTCGTGGCCCTTCAGCCGCGGCAACCCGTGCTCGCGCGCCCAGCGCCCGTTGCCATCCATGATGATCGCGATGTGGCGGGGAGCCTTCAGCGAGGCCGCGCCTTTCTCACGCTTCTTAGTGGCTGTGGGTTCGTCGCTCATCGGCCCGCAGCTATCCTAGAGCAGGATCGTCTGCTCGCGACCGGGGCCGACGCTCACGATGGAAAGCCTGGCGCCGCTCAGCTTCGCAATGGCCTGCAGATACGCGCGGCATTTTGGCGGGAGGTCGCTCCACTTCTTCGCGGCGGTCGTGTCCTTCTTCCAGCCGGGGAAGGTCTGGTAAACGGGCTTGCACTGCGCGAGCGCGTCGAGGTCGGTGGGCGGGTGGTCGATGCGCTTGTTGCCGAGCTTGTAGGCGACGCAGACCTGGATCGTCTCCATCGTGTCGAGGCCGTCCACGTTCGTCACGGCGAGTTCGTCGATGCCGTTCACGATGCCGGCGTAGCGGACGCACACGGCGTCGAACCACCCGCAGCGCCGCGCGCGTCCGGTCGTCGCGCCGAACTCGCGGCCGAGGCCGTGGAGGAAGTCGCCGAGCATTTCGTTCTCCGTCGGGAACGGCCCTTCGCCGACGCGCGTCGTGTAGGCCTTGATCGTGCCGAGCACCTTGTCGATGCGGTTCGGCCCGACGCCGCTGCCGGTGCATGCGCCGCCGGCGGTGGTGTTGCTCGACGTGACGTAGGGATACGTGCCGTGGTCGATGTCGAGGAAGGTGCCCTGCGCGCCCTCGAAGAGCGCGTCGGTCTTGCTGTCGAGCATCTCGTGGAGAAAGACGACGGTGTTGCCGAGGAAGGGCGCGATCACTTTCGCCGCGGCGAGATACGCCTTCGATTCCGCGGCGATGTTCAGCGGCTCGGCGCCCATGGCCTTGAGCTGCGCGTTGGCCTCGGTGAGCCGCTCGCGCAGCCGCGCGGCGAAGCGCGCCGGATTCAAAAGCTCGCCTGTGCGCAGTCCGGTGCGCGCGGCCTTCTCGGAATACGTCGGCCCGATGCCGCGGCCCGTCGTGCCGATCTTGCCCTTGCCCTTCGCCGCTTCCTTCGCCTTGTCCAGCGCGCGGTGCGACGGCAGCGTGAGATGCGCGCTGTCGGAAATCATCAGGTTCTTCGGCGTCACGCGGATGCCCTGCTTGCGCAGGCCCTCGATTTCCCCCGCGAGCGACACGGCATCAATCACCACGCCGTTTCCGATCACGCACATTTTCCCGGGCCGCAGAATCCCGCTCGGGATCAAATGCAGCACGTATTTTTTCCCGCCGACGATGACGGTGTGTCCCGCGTTGTTGCCGCCCTGCGAGCGGATGACGACGTGCGCGGTCTCGGTGAGGAAATCGATGATCTTGCCTTTGCCTTCGTCGCCCCATTGGGCGCCGACGAGGATGGTGTTGGCCATGTTGGGTGTGTCTTTGCGTTGTGTGTCAGACCCAAGGACTCCCTTGGGGCCGCGGAGAGTAGCGGCGTTGCCCCGTGTCGCAAGGCGGAAACCGGTTGGAGAGAAACTACCAAGGGCACGAAGGACACGAAGGCGATGGCAGGATGAAGCGTGAAGAAAACGGGGAATCGGTTCTCTGTGCGGAGGCGGTTTGGATTTCGAGGAACTTGGTTTGTATTTGCAGGACATGGACTGGCGAACCGTCCCCTCCGGCTTTGTGTTCTTCGTGCCCTTCGTAGTGAAATCCCGAAACAGCGGAAACCGATTGCGCCCCGCACGGGCATCCGGCATTTCGCTCGCGCCATGCCCGACCGCTCCCTGCTCTCCACCAAGCCCATCGCGCCCTCCGACCGCCTCATCTTCGCGCTCGACGTGCCCACGAAGGCCGACGCCCTCGCGTGGATCGACCGCCTCGGCGACGCCGTCACCTTCTACAAGCTCGGCCTCGAGTTCTGCATGAGCGGCCAATACTTCGAGGTGCTCGAAACGCTCGTCGCCGCCGGCAAGAAAGTCTTCGCCGACCTCAAGTTCTCCGACGTTCCCGCCACCGTCAGCGGCGCCGTCGCGAACCTCTCCGGCCGCGGCGCCTATTGCTGCACCCTGCACGGCACCAGCGGCGTCTATCGCGAGGTGGTGAAAGTGCGCGGCTCCATGAAGCTCCTCGCTGTCACCGTCCTCACGAGCTGCGGCCCCGAGGACGTCGCGGAAATGGGCTGGCCCGGTCCAGTGGATGACCTCGTCTCCCTCCGCGCCCGCAAGGCCATCGAGTCCGGCATCGACGGCCTCATCTGCTCCGGCCTCGAAGCCACCCGCCTCCGCCGCGAACTCGGCCCCGGCCCTCTCATCATCACCCCCGGCATCCGCGCCGCGAACGAGCGCGGCGGCGATGATCAAAAGCGCACCATGTCGCTCGAGGAGGCCTTCCTCGCCGGCGCCGACCACATCGTCGTCGGCCGCCCCATCCGCAAGGCCGCCGACCCCCGCGCCGCCGCGCAGGCCATGCAGGACGAAATCGCGCGGCTCTTCGCCTGAGCGCTGCGCCGCGGATCACTCCGCATCCATCCGGCCTTCGCCCTCCCTCAGCGCACGAGCGCCGCGCGCAGCGCCTCCACGTGCGCGGCAAAGGCCTCCATCTCCGCCTGCGTGGGCGGGTCGCTGAAGGTGCCGGAGAAGGGCGGGAGCGCATTCGGGTTCCGCGCGGTGGTCACGATGGCGTCGTCGAGGTTCTGCGGCGTCACGGCACCCATCGGGCCTTGCGGGCCCTGCGGTCCGTCGGCGCCGTTGGTCCCATTCGTGCCTGCCGCACCCTGCGGGAGGCCGAAGCTCAGGTGCAGCACCCCGGCGGCGATGCTCGCGCTCACGGTCGCCGCCTCGCCGGGCGGAAGCGTGGTGACACTATTGATGAGGACGCCGGTCCCCGCGCCATAGCTGAAGCGCACCCAGGTGTGCAGGACGGGGATGTGCACGCTGCCGATGGCGTCGAGGAGCTGCTGTGGCGTGACCTTTGCACGGCGGCAGAGCACCGCATGCGGGATGGGGCCGCCGCCCTCCGGGCAGGCGAGCGCGCGGCGGAAGCCCGAGCAGACGAGGTCCGCATAGGCATAGCCGGGGTTCGTGGGGATGGGTGCAGGGAGCTTGTTCATGGGATCAAGGGTTGTTTGATCCCGGTTACGCCTCCCGCGGCGTTTTGTTACACGCCCGCCCCCACTTTCCCGGTGAAAAGGCTGTTAGCCCGCCGATGCGCCGCGGCTTACTTCGGCTGCGCCTCGGGCTTCTTGGTGTCGTAATCCTTCCAGAATTGCTCTGCGGAGCGCGGCGGCCCTGTGTCCTGGATGATCCGCAGGTTGGGCATGTTTCGCAGGATTTCGACGTTGGCCACCCTGGTCGGAAGCATGATCTCCTCGAGCGTCGGGCAGTCGAGGAGCGGGCTGACGTCGGTGATGGAGAAGCCGTCGAGCTTGCAGTATTTGAGCGGGTGGCCTCGAAGCGGCCCGAGGTTTTTCACTCCGGTCCAGTCGCAGTGAATGCGCACGAGCCTGAGCTTGGCGAGAGGGGAGAGATCGGTGATGCGCTTGTTGGCATAGAGCCTCAGCGTTTGCAGGGTGCGGCATTCGGAAAGAGGGGAGAGATCGCCAACGTTGGTTTCGGCAACGTCGAGGTTCTGCAGCGGGGCACCCTTCAGCGGCGAGAGATCGCTGACCCTTGTGCGGCTGATTCGGAGGAATGTGAGCGGGGCGCCTTGAAGGGGAGAAATGTCCACGACATCCACGGCATTGTCCAAATCGACGTGATCCAGCGGCATGGCTGCCAGGGGCCGGAGGTCGGAAATGGGGCCGCCCTTCAACTGCGGGTAAGCCGCGATGAAGCGCCTCAGCTTCATCCCCGCGAGCGGGGTGAGATCGGAGACAGGGGTGCGGGAGATGTCGAGCTTTTCCAAGGGCATGCCGCGCAGCGGCGAGAGGTCGGCGACCTTTGAGTCCGAGATGTCCAGCTCCCTCAGCGGCAGGCCGGCGATCTTGCCGAGATCGGTCATGCCATTGCTGTCGAACCAGTTTTGATGGAGGTTCAGGATGCTGACTGGAAGACCGCGGAGGACGGACAAATCGCCGATGGCAAGAAAGCCGAGATCGACTTTGAAGGTGCCGTCGGCTTGACGGGAGATGCGCTTGTCGTTCCAACCGGTTTGCTTGCGATACGGCTGCAGCCTTGCGCGGAGGGTGGCCTCGGCGATGGCGATGTCCGGCTCGAAGAACTCGCTGAGCGGTCCCGCCTCGACGAGGCGCTCCTGTTCCCGGAGCGAATCGAGGAGCCTCCGTCTGATGTCCTTGCGCAGTTCCGGGGCGCCTCCGTTGTCCGCGAGAAGGCTTGTGCACAAATCCAAGTTGAGCTTCGCCGCGTGATCCGCCGGGCGCAGCCCGAGAGTCCGGCGGTATTCGTCCGCCGCCTCGGGGAGGCGCTGCATGGCCTCGAGCAGGTTGGCCCTGAAGAGCCGGTAGTCGGCGCTGTTGCCATCGAGCTTGATTGCGTAGCCGATTTTCTCGAGCGCCTCGGTGAAGAGGCCTTCGTCGAGCTTGCTCTTGGCCGCGGCGAAGAACGTCGGCGCGGTGCCGCGCAGTTCGACAAGCGTGCGCTCGGCGCGGCGGCCTTCAAAGAAGGCTCTGGTCCCGAAGGCCGCGCCGGTGATGAGAGTGATGAGCGCGGCGGCGGTGACGGCCTTGTGCCGCATGATGGCAAGGAAGAGGTGCCGCGCGAGGCCGGCGCGCTCGGCGACGGTGGCAAAGCCGCCCTGATACGCGGCGATGTCGGCCTGGAGGTCAGCGACGCTGGCGTAGCGCGCGGCGCGGTCGAAGGCCATGGCCTTCCGGATCACTGCGACGAGGGAGTCGGGGTAGCCTGCTTTGGGGAGGTTCTCGATCTCGCCGCGGCCGACTTTGCCGACGACTTCCCACGCGTCCTTGCCGGTGACTGGGACGCGGAGGCTGAGAATCTGGTAGAGGATGGCGCCGAGCGAGTAGATGTCGCTGCGCGCATCAAGCGAGTCCACCTCGCCGCGTGCCTGCTCGGGCGACATGAACTGCGGCGTGCCCATCACGGTGCCGGCCATCGTGGCCTCCGGCACGATGGAATGACGAATGCCGGATGACGAATGCCGGATGTCCGCGCTGACGGGGTCAGACGTGCGGGTGGCGGCGTTCGTCATCCGGCGTTCGTCATTCGTCATTCGCTTTGCCAATCCCCAGTCCATGACGAGCGCTTCGCCGTAGTCGCCGAGCATGATGTTCTCGGGCTTCAGGTCGCGGTGGAGGATGCCCTTGCTGTGGGCGAAGGCGATGGCGTCGCAGACTTTCTGGAAGATGGTGAGCCGTGCGGAGAGGGGATACTTGTTGGCAGTGGCCTCGACGCCGTCGGCGAGGAGTTCGAGCACCTTCTTCAGCGTGATGCCGCGCACCATCTTCATGGTGTAGTAGGGCTGGCCGTTTTCATCCACGCTCAGCTCGTGGACGGGGACGATGTTCGGGTGCTCGAGCTGGGCGGTGACTTTCGCCTCGTTGAGGAAGCGCACGAGTGCGTCGGCGTCGGCGCTGTCGAGCATCACCTTCATGGCGATGGTGCGCTCGGTGGTGGCTTCGCGCGCATCGAGGATGGCGCCCATGCCGCCCTGCGCGACGACCTTGCCGATGTCGTATTTTTTCTCGCGCAGGAACTCCTCGGGGAGGGCGCGCTTCACGAGTGCGGCGGCGGGCGCGAGGGAGAGGTCGGTGGCGTCGTGCCGGAGACGGGACGAGGGTGCCGTTCGAGGAGCCGAGGTCCTCGATGAGGGCGTGGTCGTAGTTCAGGATTAGCCGGGCGTGGGTGCGGGAGACGAGGTCGGCCTCGACGCAGATGGGGCAGTCGGAATTGCGCCCGATGGTGTAGTTGCCCGGCGTGAGGACGTGGCGCGCGTGCTCCTTGCCATCAACAGTGATGAGGACCTCGGTCTTCGGGGCGGGCATGGCGCGCGGATGTAGCGGGCGGGAGCCGCGAATGCGAGCGCGGAGTGGGTCCCTTCTCCGCGCGAGCGGAGGCTACTTCGACTTCAGCCCCGCCGTGTTCACGGCGATGACGCGGTATTGGTGGGGCTTGCCGTCGGCGGCGGGGTCGGTGAAGCGCATGGGGACGAGGGGCTGGGTGGGGGTGTCGCTGTATTGGAGGTTTTGGAAGATGGGGCGGCCGAAGGGGTTCTTGGGCTGCTCGGGGAGCTTGGCGATTTCCTTGCCGTCGCGCTCGATGATGAAGCCGGCGAGGCCGCTCTCGAGGTCGGCTTCGCAGTCCCACGCGAGGTCGGCGCCGTTCACGCGGAGGTTGGTCGGGGCGGGGGGCGGGGTGGTGTCGGCGATGGCGGTGTCCTTCACGTATTGCGCCCAGGCCTTGGCGACGGATTCGCCGGGGAGCCAGACGGATTTTTCCCGCGTGCCGATGAACATTACGGCGGGAACGGGCGCGGGGATGTCGCCAGTGCCGAGGTAGATCCGGGCGACAAACGCGGTGGCGGCAGGCATGGGCTGGAGCGGGTCGCCGGCCTTCGCGGGGAGGCGGGCGGCGAGGCAGGCGTCGAGCCACGGGATGGCGAGGTAGCGTGCGTTGCCGCACTCGTGGGCGGTGAGGGGATCGACGGCGACGCCGATAAGCGCGCCTTTTCCGCGCATGGCGGTGAAGAAGGCGTCGTTCGCGGGCCACACGCCGGCGAAGCGGCCTTCCTTCACGGTGACGCCTTCCTTGGTGCCGGGGTTGCACATCACGGGCACGCGCAGCGCGGCGTCGGGGATGGTGTGGGACTTGATGGTGGTGCGCTTCGGGTCTTCGGTGAGGAGCGGCACGCCGGAGCGGAGCCATGCGGCGGCGACGCGGTCGGGATGCGTGAGCACCATGCCGCCGGCCCAGTGTCCGCCGCCGCTGTGTCCCCACAGCGCCCACGGGACGCGGGCGAGTTCGGGATGGCCGGACTTTTTGCCGAGGTCGGCGAGGCCGCGCTGAAAGGCGGCGCCGGAGCCGTTGCGCGGGTCGCACCAGAGCTGGCAGTCGGCCTTTTCCGGCTGCTCATAGGAAGGCGCGAGGAGCGCGCAGGCGTGCTTTTTCGCGAGCGCCTGCCAGTGAAGATCGAAGGCGCCGGTGAGGCCGGATTTGCACGAGCCCTCGCCGCAGCCGTGCTGGTGGACGATGACGCCGCGGAGCTCCTTCACGCCGGGCGGGAGCCAGATGGTGTAGTTGACGGGGAAGGCGAGCTCGCCGGGCTTCGGGGCCGCCGGGGCTTCGTAGCGCACGCGGTAGTAAGGCGGCTCAGCCGGCGGGAAGACGTCGTAGGGCGGCTGCTGGGCGACGGCGAATTGGGTGAGTGCGAGGAGCAGGGGAATGAGGAGGCGCATGGCGGGGTGCGGTGTGCGCGCGGCGCGGGGAAGAGGCAATTTGAAAAACGGCGCGCGGGGCGCGGCGGTTTGCAGGTGGTGCGGACTTGCGCCACCGTCGCGCATGACTGACCAAAGCAACGGACCCCGGCTCGCGCCGCCGGGAGCGGGACTGCCGCGCATCGAGGCGTGGGTTTCGCGCCACATCGTGTTCCCCCTAGCCTCGCGCCTGATCTCGTGGGACGGGGCCGCGGCGCTTTTCCAAAAGGAGGGCGCGCGGCTGCTCGCGCTCGCGGAGCTGCTGCCGGCGGATGTGCTGCAGCGCCCCGTGCTCATCCGCCGGGTGACGGGAATCGAGGACAGTTCGCGCAACTGGTCGCCGGCGATGGTGCTCGAACACCTGATGATCACCGGCTGGGGCATGGCGGACCTGACGGTGGCCCTGAGCCACGGGCGCCAGCCGGAGATGGTGGTGAGCACCGCGGCGGTGAAACCGGCGGGCGGGCGGGGCGAGGGGATCGTGGCGGAATACCGGGCGTTCCTCGGGGAGTTTGCGCGGAAGATCGCGGGTGAAACGGGCGACCGCGCGTCGCGCACGCGGCATGTGCATCCGTGGTTCGGCGCGATCACCGCGCGGCAGTGGCACGCGCTGGCGGCGATGCACCAGCGCATCCATCGCAAGCAGATGGAGCGGATTGTCGCGGGAGGCTGAGGCTACTTTTCCTGCGACTGCTCGAAGAGGGCGCGCCAGTAGTCGAGGCGTTCCTTCACGCGCTTCTCGTAGCCATTTTCCGACGGGTCGTAGTAGCGGCGGCCTTCGGGGAGGTAGGCCTGCGGGATGTAGGCGCCTTCGCCTTCGTGTGAATACTGGTAGCCGGTGTGGCCGAGGGTCTTCGCGGCGCGCTTGCTGCCGGTGCTGCGGAGGTGGCGCGGGACGGCGAGGGTGACGCCGCTTTTCACCTCTTCCATCGCCTTGTCGATGCCGACGTAGGCGCGGTTGGATTTCGGCGCGGTGGCGAGATAGACGGTCGCGTGCGCGAGGGTGATGCGCGCCTCGGGCATGCCGATGAATTGCACGGCCTGCTGCGCGGCGACGGCGATGGGCAGGCCCTGCGGGTCGGCCATGCCGATGTCTTCGCTCGCGAGGATGACGAGCCGGCGCGCGATGAAGCGGATGTCCTCGCCGGCGTAGAGCATCTTCGCGAGCCAGTAGAGCGCGGCGTCGGGGTCCGAGCCGCGGACGCTTTTGATGAAGGCGGAGATGGTGTCGTAGTGGCCGTCGCCGGTGGCGTCATAGACGACGGCTTTTTTCTGGATGCTCTCCTCGGCGATGGCGCGGGTGATGCGGACGCTCCCGTCCGCGCCGGGCGGCGTGGTGAGGACGGCGACCTCGAGGGCGTTGAGGGCCTTGCGCGCGTCGCCGTCGGCGATGGTGGCGAGGAAGGTGAGGGCGTCGTCGTCGGCGACCGGCCGGTGCGCGCCGAGGCCGCGCTCGGTGTCCGCGAGCGCGCGGCGCAGCACGGCCTCGATGTCGGCGGGCGCGAGCGGTTCGAGTTGGAAGACCTGCGAGCGCGAGACGAGCGCGCTGTTCACGTAGAAGAACGGGTTCTCCGTCGTCGCGCCGATGAGCCGCACGGTGCCGCGCTCGACGTCGGGAAGGAGGACGTCCTGCTGGGCCTTGTTCCAGCGGTGGATTTCGTCGACGAAGAGGATGGTCTTCTGGCCGGTGTTCGCGAGGCGGTTCGCGGCGGACGCGACGACCTTGCGGAGGTCGGCGATGCTGCTCTCGACGCCGCTCAGGCGCTCGAAGCGGCACTGCGTCGCGTGCGCGATGATCTGCGCGAGCGTGGTCTTCCCCGTGCCCGGCGGGCCGAAGAGGATGATGCTCGCGATGCGGTCCGCCTCGATGGCGCGCCGCAGCAGTTTCCCGGGGCCGAGGATGTGCTGCTGCCCGGAGTATTCATCGAGCGTGCGCGGCCGCATGCGCTCGGCGAGCGGCGCGGCGGAGGCGGCGGTGTCTGCCGCTGCGGGCTTTGCGTCGTTGAGATCGAAAAGGTCGGGCACGCGGTGACGATAGGGCGCGCAGTGGAGTTGGCAGCCAATTTTCTGCGCGGTAGTTTGCCCGCCTCCTTCCGTCGGCGTCTGCGGGGCGCAGTTCAGCGCGAGTTCAGCGGATAGCCGGGCTTTTCCTCGAACATCTTGATGCCCGGGCTGCTGTCGCCTTCGTAGGTCCGGTAGCCGGACTTCTGCTTCTTGCTCGCGCAGCCGGAGAGCGACGAGCACACGATGGCGAGGATGCTGACGAGGAGGATTTTCACGGAACGAGAGTAGGCAGGGAATGGCGGCGATGCCAAGGACGCCTCGCCGCGCGGATTTTCGCGGGTTGGCAAATCAGAAGTCTCCGCCACCGGAGTCGCCGCCGCCAAAATCCCCGCCGCCGAAATCTCCACCACTGGAATCGCTGCCGCCGAAGGAGCCACCGGAGTCGCTGCCGAAGTCACCGCCGGAACTCGAGTAGTCCGTGTCCTGGGCCTGGCCGGCGGCGCTGCTGTCACCGGCACCCGTCGCGTCGTGCCGGTCGTTCATCGTCGATGCATTGCTGTGCGAGCCGAAGAAGTGATCATACATCCACATCCCCGCGGCTGCTCCGAACATGCTGCCGAGCAGAGTGCGGAACAGTCCGCCTCCGCCGGCGCCCTGGGCCATGCCCCCGCCGGCGGCCCCGCCTCCGAAAAGTGACCGCAGCAGCCCGAAGCCGACCCACACGACCAGCGCGATGATGATCGCCGTCCAGATCCAGCTCGATGAAGATTCCTTCCCGGACGCCGGCTGCGCGGCGCTCCGATTCGCGGGCACAGGCGCGGTGTTTGACGCGGAGCTCGACACGGCGCTCGGCCCCGCGTGGGCGCGCATCGTGGACGCCACGAACTGCACACCGTCGAGCAACGCCGCATCGTTCTGCTTGGCGCGCAGCTTTGTGAGCATCGTGCCCACGAGCGCCTCGCGGTCCGTGGCGGTGAAGAGCTGCTTCAGCGTCTGGTTTCCGACGACGACCTGCAGGTGCGCCGGTTGCTTCACGAGGAGGACATAGACGCCGTTCACGGACTGGAGCCTCGCCTGCTTCTCCGCCCACTGGACGAAGAACCGGTTCGCCGCGGCCTTGTCCGAGAGATCGGAGCCGAGCTTCATCGCAGGCGGAATCTCCGCGAACGTCTCGATGACGATGTCCTTCTTCACCGTGCGCTGGACGTCGCCGATGACGCGCGTCGCCTCCGCCTTGGCCTGCTCGGAGAAAAATGCGCCGCCGTCCTGAATGCCGCCCGCTGCCGCGCGGGCCGCTGGCGTGCCGAGCACCAGCGCGACGAGGGCGATGAGGACAGTGTGGATTTTTGTGAATGGAATCATACGGGTGATTGCGTTGCGGGTTTAGACCGCCCGGACGTTCATCTGTTCGAGCCGCGTTGCAACCGCCAATTCCCGGCCGCTTCTGCGGCCCTTTGCACTCTTCGTCCGCCAATGGACAAAGAAACGCCCGTTGCAAAGCCGGGCGGCATGAGTAGCTTCGCGGCCTCCCAAAAAATAACGGGGGCGCACTGGTTTCGACTGAAAGCTCGAGGCACAGGCGGCATGCCGCGGAAGCCTGGTTGGCCGCGTTATCAACCCGGGCAAACAACACAAACGCCAAAAACGAAGAACTGGCCCTCGCAGCCTAAAGTGCTGTGACGTTCCCGAACTGACGCCTGCTAGGCCTCGGGAGCGACACCTAGCAGGCTGGCTCATCAGCGGAGCGACCGCGCCGGTGAGCGAGACTTCATCCGTGGACGACCGGCCTTGCGTGGCGCGCCCGCCCGCAGCGCGAGGCTTAAACCAAAGGCGAGGCTAAGCGTGTAGAAGCTTGTGGCAACAGTTCTCAGGACAGGGGTTCAACTCCCCTCGCCTCCACTTTTTCTGATTCCGAGGTGTGCATGAGGGCGGTTCGGTCGGTCAGAACCGTTGCCGAGACCACGTCAGGGCGGGTTCAATGCGGCGACGGGGACATAAGAGGACGAGATGCGCTCTCTCTGCGGAGAACCGGGCTCCATTGCGTGCATTTTACTGCATTTGCGGCGGACGATGGACAAACTCAGGGTCAACCAATAGACACACCAACGAACACCCACTCGGAGGGTAATGTATTCCCCGAATACCTCCGTCAGGTGACTC
>JBGAPU010000122.1:0-17882 GCA_044221035.1 Chthoniobacteraceae bacterium
AGCTCCTCTGGCACGCCGAATTTTTCCTGAAGCTGCACGACCGCCTGCCCAAGGAATTCATCTTCCAGCGCGAACTCCTCATCTCCCGCCTGTAGCGCGGAGCGGCAGGGAAAAGTGGTCAGTGCTCGGTGCGCAGTGCTCGGTGCTCACGATCCGCGCCTCGCTCTTCGTCGCCGAGTCTCGAAGTCGCCGAGTCTCCCACTCTCGCTCCGCCAAATCTCCTTGCCAGCCGCCCGCCCGCTCCCATACTGGCCGCCATCGCAACGCCGATCGGAAGGGTGGCTGAGTGGTTTAAGGCACTCGACTCGAAATCGAGCGGGCTGTAAAAGGCCTCGTGGGTTCGAATCCCACCCCTTCCGCCATGCTCCATTCGGAGCAGAGGCAATACTGTCCTTCCGAGGCAATCAGTGGGTAAAGACACACCGCTATGTCACACCTCAACGTCACACATTGCCCCGATCTCATGTCTCGTCCTCACGGTTTGCTTCTCCGAGATGGGCGCTACTGCCTCAACGTTCGTGTTCTCAAAGACGTGCAACCGTCTTACGGAAAGACCAAAAACATCCGCAAGGCGCTCGGCACTTCCGATCACCGCGAGGCTGTCAGCAGGTTTCACTTTGAACGGTTCAAACTCGACTCTGAATTTAACGCCAGGCGGCGCGAGTCGGAGAACGCCAAGAAAGCGCAAACGCCTCCGCCCCGAGCCGGGGGAGACGCTTGGGGAAGGCGCTGCCGGAGGCGGTCTGCGCCGTGGGCTTTGGTTGGAATTGACTCGGAAATGCGTGGGAAAGATAAGCGGCCGCCTTCGTTGAATCGTATTTAGGAGGGACTGCATCGCCGAACCGATGAAAATTTTCTGCTGCTACACGCCTGCCTTCGAGGGCCTCTATAAGGAGTGCTTTCTTCCCTCGGTTCCGGAGGCGTTTTCCGTGGCCGCGACGGAGATCGAGATTGCCGGGAGCGGAGATTTCATGAGCCCGGAGTTTGTCAAAAGCATCTCCCGGAAGATTGATTTGATTTTGGAGAGCTTGGAGGCGAATCGCGGGGAGGTGGTGATCTGGGCCGATGTGGACATCCAGTTCTTTGATCTGCGCCCGGCGGGGGTGCTGGAGGAGCTGGGTGACTGTGACATCGTGTTTCAACACGAGGGGCGCAACACGGCGGATGTGAACACGGGCTTTTTTGCGTGCCGGTGCAACGAGGCTGTCAGGGCATTCTTCGGGCGGGTGCGGGATGTGTTTCACAGTGGCCCGAGGACGAACGAACAGGGTGTCATCAACAAGCTGCTTCAGGAGGAGGCCCATGGACTCCGATGGGGATATTTCTCCTTCCGCTACTACGCCCGCACCCATGGCTGGCCACCGCCGCGCGGGATGGCTTTGTATCATGCGAACTACACCATCGGCCCGCATGGGGTGGAGCGAAAGATGGCGCAGTTCCGGGAAGTTGCGTTTCTGCGCCGGTTTGGGTTTGCCGCGCTCGTGTTCACGTCGATCAAATACGCGCCGAGGAGGGTCATTCGTCTGGCGACTGAATGGTTTTCCAGACGGCGAAGGTGAGGGAGAGGAGCGGCCCGTCAGTCCGCCAGCGGCGTGGGTGTGATGCCTTCGCGGGCGAGGAATTCTTTGGCGAGGGCGCGGTAGGCGGCGGCGCCGAGGCCGCCGGTTTCATACTGGATGATGGGCTGGCCGTGGCTGGGGGCTTCGGCGAGGCGGATGGTGCGGGGGATGACGGTTTTGAAGATGATGTCGCCGTAGTGCTTCTGGATTTCGGCGATGACCTGGTTCGCGTGGTTCGTGACGGTTTTGAAGATGATGTCGCCGTAGTGCTTCTGGATTTCGGCGATGACCTGGTTCGCGTGGTTCGTGCGGAGATACATGGTCATGAGGATGCCGCAGAGCTGGAGGCCGGGGTTCGCGCCGGCGTCGCGGAGCTGCTCGCAGACGCCGATGATTTTGGCGAGGCCCTCCATGCTGTAGTATTCGCACTGGAGGGGGATGAGGATTTCGTCGGCGGCGCTGAGGGCGTTTGTCATGAGGACGCCGAGGGAGGGCGGGCAGTCGAGGACGACGAAGTCGAACGGCTGGTCGGCGCGGAGGGGCGCGAGTGCGTCGCGGAGGCGGGTGAGGTGGTCGCCGGCGCGGATGGCTTCGACTTCGATGCCGGCGAGGTCGATGTTGGCGGGGATGAGCCAGAGGTTCGCGAAGCGGGTGGGGACGACGACGTCGGTGATGGGTGTGGCGCCGAGCATGGGGCCGGCGACGGAGAATTCCTCGACGGGCTCGATGCCGAGGCCGCTGGTGGCGTTGGCCTGCGGGTCGAGGTCCACGAGCAGGGTGCGCTGGCCCAGCTCCGCAAGGCAGGTGCTGAGATTGAGCGAGGTGGTCGTCTTTCCGACGCCGCCCTTCTGGTTCGCCACGGCGATGACTTTCATGAAGGGCGGAGTGTGGGAGGTGGGCGCGGGCTTGAACAGAAAATTGCCGCGCGGGGATGGACGCCCTTTCGCCCGCGGCGGCTGTGTGCCCAGTCGGGCCGCCGCGGGCGCTTCACTTCCTCGCCGTCGCGAAGATGGATGTGCCAAAGGGGAGGCGGAATCCCGCGGCGACGAGGCGGTTCTCGGCGCGGGCACAGCCGAGGAGGAGGCGGTTGATCATGCGGGGGAAGCGGACGTCGAGGTCCGACGCGGGCTCGGCCTTGCGGAAGAGGCCGGTGGTGACGCGCGAGATGCCGCGCCAGGCGAAGGCGAGCGGGAAGAGCGCGGAGTGGCGGCAGGTGGCGGAGACGCTGTGGAAGCCGGCGCCGTGGAGCATGCGGCGGACTTCGCGGCGGCGGTAGCGGCGGCGGGTGTGGACGGTGGTGTCGTGCGAGCCGTAGAGGCACTTGAATGCGGGGACCTGGATGAGGAGGAGGCCGCCGGGGCGGAGGGCGCGGCGCATGTTGCGGAGGGCGAGCGACTCGGAGGTGACGGAGCGGTGATAGAGCACGTCCATCATGGTGATGAGGTCGAACTGCTCCTCGCCGAAGTCGTCGAGGGCGACATCGCGGCGGAGGACGTGCGGGACGCCGCGTGCGCGGGTCGCGACGAGCGCGAAGGGGTGGATGTCGCAGGCGGTGACTTCGCCGAGCGGGGCGAGCAGTTCGCCGAGCCCGCCGGTGCCGCACCCGGCATCGAGCATCGCGAGCGGCCGATCGAGGCGCCGCCTTTCGCCGCGGGCGAAATGCAGGACGAGATCGTGGAGCGCGACATACCACCAGTGGCGCTCCTCGGCCTCGTGCATGCGGTGGTATTCGTTGTCATCCATGCACGGTGCGGATCGAGTCACCGCGTGTTCGCGGCGGTGCTCATGCGCTCGGTTTCACCGACTGCCTCGCGGATTTTGGCGGGGTCGGCCCCGAGTTCCCCGGCCCTGCGGAAACACAGCACGGCCTGATCAAATTTCCTCTCGTGCCGGTAAACCTGCCCGAGCGCGAAGTAGGCTGGGCGGAAATTCGGGTTGCGCTCGAGCGCGAGTTGAATGGCTGTGACGCCCTCTCCGACACGGCCACGGTTCACGAGTGAGACGCCGAGGTTGTAGCGGATCTTGCAGCTATCGACACCCGAGGCGAGGGCGCGGCGGCACACCTTTGCCGCCTCCGCATAACGGCTCCGGGCGACATGGATCGTGGAGAGATTCTCGAGCGTCGGGAGATGTGTGGGGTCGAGTTCCAGCGCGCGGAGGAAGCACTTCTCCGCCTCGTCGAAGCGCTCCTCCTCGCCATGGCAGGCGCCGAGGTTCGCAAAGGGGCGCGCCTTCTGCGGGGTCTTGGCGACGGCGTCCTCCCAGAGCGAGAGGCGCGACCGCCAGACGTGGTTCCTGTTCAGCGTCGCGACTCCGAGAACCGCGATCCACACGGCGGCGGCGGCCGGGACGGCGAATTTCCAGGTGGCGTTCGCGGCGAGGCGGTCCCTCAGCAGGTCGAGCAGGCAGACGACGACGACGATCGCGCCGATGGACGGAGTGTAGATGCGGTGCTCGGCCATGAGGTCGGGAAGCGGCACGAGGCCCGAGGAGATGAAGATGACCGAGAAGAACCAGAGGGCGAACATGAAGACCATCGCCGCCCGGAGGTCCGTGGTCCTTTTCCTCCGGACGAACCAGGCGAGCGCGACGAGGAGTGCGATGCCGAGGCCGCTGAGGACGTTTCGTGCGTCGAACAGGTTGTCGAGCATGCGGACATCCGGGTCGATCGTCTGGCCTTTCGGGGCGAGGAGCATGCCGAGATACATGAGGATCACGCGGAACTCATTGACGAGGTAGGGGAGGTGCGCGTCCGAAGCCCCGCGGGTGTGGGAGACGTGGATGGCGCCCGCGAGGGTCAGATTGCCGTCGCCCTGCGCCCACGCGACGAACAGCACGAGGGCGGGGACGATGATCATGGTGCCGAGAAGGGGGGCGGTTCGCCGCAGGGAGGACTTCAGGCCGCGGCCCAGCACGAGCCAGTCGATGAGCACGATCATCGGCGGAGCCATGAAAACGGTCTCCTTTGTGAGCATGCCGACGACGGCGGAGAGCAGCGAGGCGCAGAGGAGGATCTTCCGCGATGCGCCCGTCTCCTCCCCGGCGCGGTAGTGGAGCCAGATGGTGAGCAGGAAGAAGAAGCACGCCATCGAGGTGAACCGCTGGATGACGTAGGTGACCGATTCCGTCTGGAGCGGGTGCGCGACGAATACGAGCGCGGACACGAGCGGGATGAAGACCGTGGACCTCGGCCTCTTGGGCGCGGGTGCGGAGGCGGCCAGCATGATGTGGCGGAGGACGAGGAAGACGAGGCAGCCGTTCGCGCCGTGGAGGAGGATGTTCACGAGGCGGTAGCCGCTCGGATCATGGCCGCCGAGCGCGCTGTTCACGTAGAACGTGAAGTAGGAGAACGGGCGGAGCATGATGTTCGTCGTGAGATCGGGATCGAGGCCCATCGTTGACGGGAGGGCGGCGAACACGCGCGGCTCGCGCCAGAACTGCAGCGCGGGGAACTCATCCACGAAGGGGTTGTCCACGAGGTAAACCCAGTCGTCGAAGACGAAGGGGAAGGAGAGCGTGTGGCCGTAGAGGATGAACGTGAGGGCCAGGATGGCCGCGATGGCGGAGCCGGTGATCCAGCGGTGAGTGGCCGACTTCCGCAGGGTGGAGGTTTTGCCTGCGGCGTCCGTGGATTCGTTGTGGGGATTCGATTTCAAGAGGAGAAAATGCTGCTGACACGACAGACGCTTTTCCCTGAAACGGCAAAATGCACGGGGTGTGGTGGGATTCGCCACTGGTGTGGGGTGAAACGGGCCGCGGTGCTGTCGCGGTTGTAAAATGGACCGCTTGCGAAAATTTGGTCGGACCCTGTGGCGGACAGGCGGTGTCGAACCGCGGCAACCGGCAGCCGCAGCCCGGCTCATTGCCTCGCGGCGGAGGTGATCATGTGTTCGAGTTCACCGACAATGGCGTCGATTTTCTCCTGATCTGCGCCCAGTTCCCCAGCCTTGCGGAAGTGGGTGATGGCCTGCCTGAACTTCTTCTGGTGGCGGAAGACCTGCCCGAGCGCGATGTGAGCGGGGCGGAATCCCGGGTTTCGCTCCAGCGCGAGTTTCAGCGCGGCAATGCCCTCGCTGGGCCGTCCCCGGTTTGCCAGGGCGATGCCGAGGTTGTAGCGGATCTTGCAACTGTCCACCCCGGCGGCGAGCGCGGTGGTGCAGGTGTGGAGCGCGTCGCCGAACCGCTGGCGGGCGATTTGGACGGTCGCGAGATTCTCGATCGTCGGCAGGTGCGTGGGTTCCAGTTCGAGCACGCGGCGGAAGCACTTCTCAGCCTCACCCATGCGGCCGCGTTCGCCATAGCACGCGCCGAGGTTGGCATGCGGGCGGGCCTTGTTCGGAGCCTTGGCGACGGCGTCCATCCAGAGTGAGCGCCTCGATTGCCAGACTTGGTTTCGGTTCAGCGTGGCGCATCCGAGGATGACGACCCATGCGACGACGGTGCAGGGGACGGCATGCCTCCAGCCGTTGGTCTCCGCGAGGCGTGTCCGCAGCAGGTCGAGCAGGCAGACAATCGCGACGATGGCGCCGACCGCGGGGAGGTAGGCGCGGTGCTCGGCCATGAGGTCGGGAAGCGGCACGAGGCCCGAGGAGATGAAGACGACCGCGAAGAACCAGATCGTGAACACGAAGATCATCGCGGCACGCAGGTCGCCGGGCTTCCTCCTGCGCACGAGCCACGCATGCACGATGATCACCGCGATGCCGATCCCGCTGAGGACGATCTGGAAGTCGAAAAGGTTGGGCAGCATGCGGACGTCCGGGTCGATCGTCTGGCCTTTCGGGAGGATCAGCAGCCCGAGATACATGAGGATCACGCGGAACTCATTGGCGAGGTATGGCAGGTGGGCTTCCTGGCCGCGTGGGTAAGCCACGTGGATTGCGCCGTTCAGTGTCAGGTTTCCGTCGCTCTGCGCCCACGCGGTGAAGAGCACCAGCATCGGCACGATCGCCATGCAGCAGAGCAGCGGAAGCGACTGCCGGACGGCCGCCTTGAATCCGCGGCCAAGGAGCAGCCACTCAATGAGCACGATCATCAGGGGCGCCATGAACACGAGTTCCTTCGTGAGCATGCCGAGGATCGCCGCGAGCACTGAGGCGCAGCGGAGGACTCTGCGGGCCGCCGCCGAGCCGGACGCCGTGGCGCGGAGGTGCAGCCAGATGGTGAGCAGGAAGAAGAAGCACGCCATCGAGGTGAACCGCTGGATGATGTAGGTGACCGACTCGGTCTGGAGCGGGTGCGCGACGAAGACGAGGGCCGAGACGAGCGGGATGAAGACCGTGGACCCCGGCTTCCTGGGCGCGGGTGCGGAGGCGGCCAGCATGATGTGGCGGAGGATGAGGAAGACGAGGCAGCCGTTCGCGCCGTGGAGGAGGATGTTCACGAGGCGGTAGCCCGCGGGCTCGTCTCCGCCCGCGACGCTGTTCACGTAGAAGGTGAAGTAGGCGAACGGCCGAAGCATGATGTTCGTGGCCAGGTCCGGATCGAGGTCCATCCTTCCCGGCAGGGCGGCAAAGACGCGCGGCTCGATCCAGAACTGCATCTCGGGAAGCTGGTCCACCAGCGGGTTTTCGACGAGATAGACCCAGTCGTCGAAGGCGAAGGGAAACGGGAGCGTGTGGCCGTAGAGAATCGCCGTCACCGCGAGGATGGCGGCTAGGGCGCTGCCCAGAATCCACCGGTTCGTCGCGCTGTGGTCGTCGCTGCGGGTTGCGCCGCGGCCTTCGCCGGCCGGGGGGAGCGCACCGCTGCGCACTTCGCTGCCACTGTTGTTGTGGGAGTTTGGTTTCACGGATGGTGATGCCGCCTCCACGACAGCCGCTTCCCTTCAAAAGCGCAAAAGGCTCGACCCGTGGCGAAATTCGCCACCGGGGGCGGGAAATCCGTTTGCGGCACCGAGCGCCCTGTGGATGATGTGGTGCGAATGGCCACGATTGCCGAAAAACTGATCCCGCAGCCGCTGCGGCCGGTCTTTGAAAAGGTGCGCGACGGACGGCGCATCACCGACGCGGAGTGCCTCGCGCTTTACCGCTGCGACGACCTGAATGCGCTCGGCATGATCGCGAACATCATCCGCGAGCGGAAGAACGGGAACATTGGCACCTACATCCACAACCTCTACGTCAACTACTCGAACCACTGCATCCTGCGCTGCCAGTTCTGCGCGTTCGGTGCGCGCAAGACGGAGCCGCACGCGTTCGAGATGAGCATCGAGGACATCGAGCAGCGCGTGCGGCGCGGACTGGAGATGGGCGTGACGGAGATCCACATGGTCGGCGGGCTGCATCCGTCGCTGAAGCCCGAGTGGTATCTCGAATTGATCACGCGGCTGCGCGCGCTGGATCCGGCCCTGTTCATCAAGGCCTTCACGGCCGTCGAGGTGCGTCATCTCGCGGAGCGTGTCTTCAAGACCAGCGTGCGCGACGTGCTCATGCGGCTGCGCGATGCGGGGCTGGGCGCGATCACGGGCGGCGGCGCGGAGATTTTCGATCCTGCGGTGCGCGATCAGATCTGCCGCGGGAAGGAGACCGCCGAGGAGTGGGCGGAAGTCCACCGCACGTGGCACGGGATGGGGATGCGCAGCACGGCGACGATGCTCTTCGGCCATGTCGAGACGCATGCTCACCGCGTGGATCATCTGCGCCGGCTGCGCGAACTGCAGGACGCGACGGGCGGCTTCACAGGCTTCATTCCGTTTGCGTTCGAGAGTGGCAATGCGCGGCCGGAACTGCGGCATATTTCTCATGCGACAGCATTCGAGGAACTGCGCAACCTCGCGGTGAGCCGCATCTATTTGGACAACTTTGACCACATCACCGGCTACTGGGTGAGCCTCGGGCTGCCGATGGCGTCGCTCGCGATGAACTACGGCGTGGACGACCTGCACGGCACGATCATGGAGGAGAAGATCTTCCACATGGCGGGCGCGACGACGCCCCAGCAGCAGACCGTGCTCGCGCTGGAGAAGGCGATCGCCGAGGCGGGCCGCATTCCCGTTCAGCGCGACACGACGTATCGGCGAATCGGGAACACATGGAAGAACGTGCACGCGTCGGGCGCGGAGCAGAAGGCGGAACGAGCGTGCGCTTGAGCGGCGGAGAGGCTCATGGCACCGGCGCACCGTGGCGTGCGCTGCATGGCCTGCGCATCGGCTGCGTGAAGTATCTGAACTCGCGCCCGCTCATCTGCGCGTATGACGGCCCGGTGGTTTTCGAGCATCCCTCGGCGCTCGCGCGGATGCTGTCGGCGAGTGAGCTGGATGCGGCGCTCGTGCCTGCCTTCGAGGCGCTGCGCGATCCGGATTACCTGCTGGTGGATGATGTCGCTGTGGCGTGCGACGGCCCGGTCTTCAGCGTGTTCCTCGCGCATCGCGGCGAACTGTGCGACGTGCGCTCGGTCGAACTCGATCCCGCATCGCTCACCTCGGCGAATTTGCTGAAGGTCCTGCTCGCGGAGTTCCACGGTCTGCGGCCCGCATATGGTGCGAGCGGCGATGCGAAGCTGCTCATCGGAAACCAGGCGATCGATTTCCGCCGCGCGGAGGAGGGGAAGTCGGACTGGCGCTTTCTCGATCTCGGCGCGGAGTGGAAGCGCTGCACTGGCCTGCCATTCGTCTTCGCCGTGTGGGCGATGCGTGGGGGAACACCGGAGCCCCGGGCTGCGGCAGATGCCTTCCGCGCGCTGAAGCACGCGGGCGTGGCGCGCATCCCCGAGCTGATCGTGCACGAGGATTTCGCGGATGAGGAAACGCGCCGCCGCTATCTCACCGAATGGCTGCGCTTCGGCATCGGCCCGCGCGGGCGCGAGGCGCTGCTGCTTTACCGCTCGCTGCTCGCGAAGCACGGCATCATTCCGGAAACGGTTGCGCCACTGAATCTGATTTAGCGCCCGGCACCTGGCGTGTGGGCGGCGGGATTGCGCTTCATTTTTCCGCGCGGCGTTTCCATCCTCGCGCATGGCCGAAATCGTCTGCTTCGGCGAAGTCATGCTTCGCCTGACCACCCTCCATCATTCCACGCTCGCGGATGCGATGTCGCTCGACATCACGTTCGGCGGCGCGGAGGCAAACACCGCCGTGCAGCTCGCGCAGTTCGGCCGCAGCGCCGCATTCCTCTCGCGCCTGCCGGAGAACGGAGTCGGCGACCGCTGCATCGAGGAACTGCGTGGTCGCGGCGTGGAGGCCGGCACCGTGCTGCGTGGAGGCGCGCGCATGGGCGTCTATTTTCTCGAGCCCGGCGTCGGACAGCGCCCGGGCAAAGTGACCTACGACCGCGCCGGCTCCGCCGTGAGCGAAATGCGGCCGGGCATGGTGGATTGGGACGCGCTGCTCGCGGGCGCGAAGTGGTTCCACTGGAGCGGCATCACGCCGGCGCTCGGCGCCGGATGCGCCGCGCTGTGCGCCGAGGGTTGCGAGGCCGCGAAGGAGCGCGGCCTCACCGTGAGCTTCGACGTGAATTACCGATCGAAGCTCTGGAGCCGCGAAGCCGCCGCTGCCGCGTTGCGCCCGCTGATGCGGCATGTGGATGTCTGCGTCACCGGCGAGACCGAGGCCATCGAGGTTCTCGGCGCGCCGCCGCAGACCGGCGAAGAGGATTCGCGCCTGCCCGCCATCGCCCGCGCCCTTTCGGAAATGCACGGCTTTGCGACCGTCGGCATGAGCTGCCGAGCGGGCGACAGCGCCACGCACACGACGTTTCGAGCGATGCTCCATCACGCGGGCACGTCCGCATTTTCCCGCCGCCACGAAATCACCGTCGTGGACCGGGTCGGTGCCGGCGACAGCTTCACCGGCGGCCTCATCCACGCATTGCTGCGCGGCGACGACTGCGCGCGCGCCATCGAATTCGCCGCCGCCACCGCCGCATGGAAGCACACCATCCACGGTGACTGGAACCGCTGCACCGCCGCCGACATCGAGTCCCTCGCCGCCGGCGCGGGAGGCGGGCGCATCGGCCGGTGAGGCTAGGCGGGAACTCAAATGCGACAAAACATCCGTTTGACAAGAATACGGCGACCCACCACGTTCCGCGTTCCTTTTCCACAGGAGAACCGCCTTACCGTTTTCAACCCACACCATGATGAGCCATCTAGTCGAGGAAGCTTCCAAGAAAATCCCGAGCGTGCCGCTGCTCGTGAACGTTGTTTCCAAACGCGTCCGCCAGCTTTCCGCGGGGCACCGCCCGATGATCGACCCGTCGCCGCGCATGGGTTTCGCCGACATCGCGCTCCAGGAAATCATCGACGGCAAGCTGAGCTACGAGCTGAAGCAGAAGGACGAGGAGAAGGAATAGCGTCGGCCCGCACCGCGGGTGAAGAAACAGATGAGCGCTGACATCTCGGTCAACCGCAAGGCGCTCCGGGACTATCACATTCTCGACCGCTTCGAGGCGGGCATCTCGCTGAAGGGCACGGAAGTGAAATCCATCCGTGCGGGTCTGGCCAACGTCGGTGCTGCATTCGCGCGCATCGAGAATGGCGAGGCGTGGCTCTACGACCTCGACATCCAGCCCTACGAGAAGGCGAGCCACGAGCAGCACGTGCCGAAGCGGCGCCGCAAGCTGCTGCTGCACCGCCGGGAAATCGACAAGCTCTTCGGCAAGGTGCAGATCGCCGGGCACTCACTTGTGGCGCTGCGGCTTTACTGGAAGCAGGCGCGCGTGAAGGTGGAACTCGGCGTGGGCAAGGGAAAGCTCGCCCACGACAAGCGCGAGGATATCAAGACCAAGGCCGCGAAGCGCGAGAGCGACCGCGCGATGTCGGACTTCAACAAGCGCCGCCACTGAGCGGCGGACGCCGGCTACTTCTTCAGCGCCTTCTCGGCGTCCTTGATCAGCTTCTCGAAATCCTGAGGCGAGCCGTAGCCTGCGCGCGCGGCGAGCTGGCGGCCGTCCGGCGCGGCGATGACCACGAAGGGCAGCGTGTTGCCGCTCACCTTGAACTTCTCCGAGAACGCCTTGCTCGTCGCCGCGTCGTCGCAGTTCACGTCGGCATACACGAACTTGCTCGGCGAAACGCGCACCTTGCCGGTCTTGATCATTCCCTTCAGCGCCTGGCAGTTGCCGCACGCCTCGCGGCCATACTGCAGGAAGAGCATCTTGTTTTCACTCTGCGCCTTGCCGAGCGCTTCGTTCACGTCGGTGATTTTTGGCGCTGCGGCGAACGCGGCGGTGGCGATGAGTGCGGTGGCGGGAAGGAGGAGGTGCTTGAGGTTCATGGGCGGACGCTAGCGCCGGCATTTCCTTTGTCCGGCAAAAAATGCGTGCCCGCGGCGGGTCCGGTCACCGGCTCACTGCGCCGTCCATCCGCCGTCGATCAGCACGTCCGTCCCGGTGATGAAGCCCGCATCCTCCGAGCACAGGTAGAGCGCGAGCTTCGCGATCTCCGACGGCTCGCCGAAGCGGCCGACGGGGATCTTCGAGAGAAACTGCGCCTTCAGCTCCGGGTTGTTCATCAGCGGCGTGTTGATCTCCGTGTCGCACACGCCGGGGCTGATTCCGTTCACGGTGATCTTCTCCGGCGCGAGTTCGAGCGCGAGCGCACGGTTCAGGCCGAGGAGCGCCGTCTTGCTCGCGGAATACGCGGTGCGGCCGGGTAGCGAGATGTGCGACATCATCGAGGTGAGGTTGATCACGCGCCCGTAGCCGCGGCCCTTCATCAGCGGCACAAAGGCACGGCACATGAGGAAGACGCTCGTGAGGTTTGTGTCCAGCACGCTGCGCCATTCGGCGAGGGTGAACTCCGTGAGCGGCTTTCGGATGTTGATGCCCGCGTTGTTCACGAGGATGTGCAGCGCGCCGCCGAAATTCTCCGACACTGCCGCGCGCGCTGCCTCCACCTGCGCCTCATCCGCCACATCCGCCGCAAACACCTCCGCACCGCCGCCGCGATGCCGGATCTCCCGGGCCACGTCGGCGAGCTTCGCCGCGTCGCGCGACACGAGCGCGATGCGCGCGCCGGCCTGCGCGAGTGCGAGTGCGATGGCCTTGCCGAGTCCCTTGCTGGCGCCGGTGATGAGCGCGTTTTTTCCGAGGAGCGTCTGAGTCATGCCGCGACACTACGTGAACGCCCGCGCGCGCAACAACCCGCTTCTCGCGGTTCCGTGTTACGCGCTCTCCAGCGGATGGCGCCGGTCGGCCAGCGGGATGGCGAGGCGCTTTCCCCCGGCGAAATGCGACGCGTATGCGCCCTGGATGATCTCCGTGACGAGCACCGCGTCGCGCAGGCTCGCGGTCGGTTCAGTGTCGTGTTCAATGGCTGCTGCCAGCTCGCGTGCGAGCGTGTGATTCCCGCGCAGGATGTAGTCATTCAGCGGCGCCGGCTTGTGTTCCGCGGTGAAGTGCCAGTCTTCCACCCACACCTTTTCCCACACGCGCTTGTCGTTCTCCGGCTCGGTGGCCGGGCCGGGATACACGAAGACGTCGCTGCGCGTCCTCACGCACACCGTTGCGCGCTCGCACTCGATGGTGAGGCCGTAGATGACGCCGCTCTTGTTGAGGTTCGCCGTGGAATGCCAGAAGCCCCGCACGCCGTGGTCGAACCCGATCATCACCTCTGCCGAATCACCCGCGATGGGGCCGATGGGCTCGCGGCCCTCGTGCCTGTCCGCGAGCGTCGCGTCGCGGTCGCCGGTGGCGAGGTGCGCGCTCACCCAGCGCGGCGGGCCGGCGAGCGAGATCATGAGATCGAAGAAATGCGTGCCGTGGACGATCAACTCCTCGCCGCCGCCGCGCGCGTCGTCCGTCGGGCGTCCCGTCATGCGCAGCACTTTTCCGAACTTCCCCGCGTGCACATCCGCAAATGCAGCGCGCACCGGCGGCAGGGCGCGGAGCTGATGCGCGAGGCAGCACTTCACCTTCGCGCGCCCGCACGCCGCGAGCATCGCGTCCGCGTCGCGCAGCGTGGCGGCGAGCGGCTTCTCCAGGAAAATGTGGCAGCCCGCCTTCGCCGCCGCGGTGACCATTGCCACGCGGTCCGTGAGCCAGCGCGGGCCGATGCCCACGATGTCCAGCTTCTCCTTCGCGAGCATCTCGCGGTAGTCGGCGTAGAGGCGCGTGATGCCCAGCCGCTTCCCCGTCGCCGCGAGTCCGTCGGGGTCGTCATCAGCGACCGCGACGACCTCAAACAGCTCCGCGTCCTTGAATGCCGTGTCCATCCCGTGGCCGTAGCCGCCGCGCTTCGTGGAGCCGATGATGCCGACGCGCAGTTTGCTCTTCATGCCGCGAGTCTGCGGTGCTGCCGGTGCGCTGTCGAACTCCGGCGCCGAATAATCTTTGCTAAGCCCCGCGCTCCGGCAGGCTCATCCCCGCAACGCATCCCGCGCATGAACCTCCCCAAGACTTCCCGCCGCAGTTTCCTCCAGGCCGGTGGCGTCGGCCTCCTGAACTTCGCCGTCCCCGGCCTCGTCGTCGGCAAGGACAAGTTCGACCCATCCGGCAAGGCCGTCCGCTCGAAGAAATGCTGCATCTTCCTCCTCCTCTGCGGCGGCCCGAGCCACGTGGACACCTGGGACCTGAAGCCCGACGCCCCCTCCGAGATCCGCGGCCCCTACAAGCCCATCCGCACCAAGGTCCCCGGCATGCACCTCAGCGAGCTGCACCCCATGCTCGCGAAAGTGACCGACCAGTTCTGCCTCATCCGCTCGATGCACCACCCGGCGCCGATCGCGAACCACTTCGACGCCATGCACAACATGCTCAGCGGCCATGTCGTCGAGCGCGTCCAGCAGGGCGTCGCCGACGACATGCCGTATCTCGGCTCCGTCGTGGCAAAGCTCATGCCCAGCGAGCGCAACCTCGTCTCGAACGCATGGCTCATCCGCTGCGTCGGCCAGCCCGTCTTCTGCGCGCCCAATATCGGCTCCGGCGGCTACCTCGGCTCCGCCTACGCGCCCGTCTTCGTCGGCTCGGCGGACAACCACCCCGCCATGCCGGGCTTCAAGCCGCCGTCCATCTACGACATGGGCGACCCCGCCCGCCAGCGCGAGCGCCGCACGCTCCTCGGCGCCATCGAGTCCGACCGCCTCTCCGCCACCGAGCCCGGGAAAGACTGGGGCGAGCTCCGCGAGCAGGCCTACGACGCCATGACCCGCTCGGAGGGAAGGGCCGCGTTTGATTTGAGCCGCGAGCCCCTCGCAGTCCGCGAGCGCTACGGCATGCATCCCCTCGGGCAGAACCTCCTCCTCGCCCGCCGCATGGTCGAGGCCGGCGTCCGCTTCATCACCGTGAACGGCTGGGTCGGCCCCGCGCCGAACGAGGAGAAAGGCGGCCCGCCCAGCTCGAGCTGGGACATGCACGGCGGCAACATGGGCATGGGCAACGCCTTCGGCACCGGCTCCTACGGCATGAACTTCTGCCTCCCGCGCCTCGACCAGGCACTCTCCGCCCTCCTCACCGACTTGAAGGACCGCGGCATGCTCGACGACACCCTCGTCGTCGCCGTCGGCGAATTCGGCCGCACCCCCGTCATCCTCACGCAGGGCCCGCCCGGCCGCCAGCACTGGCCCCAGTGCTTCTCCGCCATCGTCGCCGGCTGCGGCATCCGCGGCGGCGCCATCTGGGGCGAATCGGACAAGAAAGGCATGGCCCCCATCAGCAACCCCGTCACCCCGCAGGACCTCCACGCCACCATCCTCCACGCCCTCGGCGCCCCCGAACCCGAAGCCCCCCGCAACACCGGCATCATCCGCCCGCCCTTCACCTCGGGCAAGCCCGTCATGGGATTGTTCGGCTAATCACCCGGTTAGCCCGGCCCCTGCCCGCAGCCCGCAGGGCAGGCCGGAGGACGCTGGCAAATCAGGGGCTCGGCAACTTCATCGCGCGACCGGAGCAAGGGAAATCGCGGAGATGCACATGAGGGTGAAAAGGATGAACACCGCGACGGTGCAAATGAGCACAACCCCGCTCAGTGCGAGTCTCCGAAATCGGGGCCATGCCGGAATGCTGAACTCTGCGGCGGCAATAACCACGAACAGCAGGAGAAGAACCAGTGGGGCACGCATCATGAGCGCGCGCACCGCAGTAATCATGGTTTCGGGAGCGCAGGGGGTTGGAGCTTCTCCGCTGAGTCCCGTGTATTGGGCATAGCCGGTGGTGGTCCACACCCGCTCGAGCCGCGGCCAAAGCATCACACGCGCGAACAGCCAAAAAGCCAGCGCTGGCAGGAGCGCCAGCGCGGTGAGGAGGTAGGCATTCCGGCGGGACTGCGGTGAGCGGCTTTGAGATGCAGTATCCATGAGGGGCAGAGCGTTCGCGGGTTTGGCCCCCGCCCTCAGTTGGAGACGCTGTAGTCGATCATCCGGTAGCCCCGGCTGACCATTTCCGGATCGCCTTTTCCCTGCACGCCGCTCACCCCGGAACCACCGTCGGCAAACACAAAGCGATAACCGACCTTCCGGATGGCGTTGACCTTGCCGTTCGCGCCCCGTTCCCAGTCCCAGTAGGCGACTCCATTCCGGGTGCGGCGCACCGGTTTGGCCCAGAGCGTCACGATCTTAATCGTGGAAACCACCCGGTTCTTCGGAGCGACCGTCGTGCGCGGAGCCGGCGTCGGAGTGGCCTTCTTGCGGGTCGTATTGCCGCCCTGTCCTTTGCTGCCGGTGTATCCCGGAGGGAGCGGGCCGTGGTATCCGCCGGGCTGGTTGATGTTCCCGAGGGTCTCGGTTCGCGCGGCCCCGCCGGCTCTATTATAGTAGGTTTTGACTACGTTGCCGTTGTAGTCGATGGAGATGCCGGTTCTCACAATGGCATTCGGATCGTTCGCGCCGGACCCGCTGCCCGCCAGCAGCAGAAGAAGTCCGAACGCAGCCCCCCACCAACCGCGTGTGAGCCGCCGGATCATCGGGACCCGCCGTCCCCGGTGTGTCGGGTGCCCCCCTGATTGGTCGGATGCGGGATCGGCGGTGGAATGATTCCCAGGGGAGTGTGTGGTGGATGTTGTGTTCATGGTTGGGTCGTGTGGGGTTGCTAGGCTTGTTTGCGTGGTTTCGATGCTGATGTAAAGGGCCTGACTCCCTGGTATCCGATTCGCCGATCCATCACCGGGCCCTCCTCGGGCGGCATTCCCTCACGGGGGAGATCGTCATCAGGTGGGTTCATATCCTTATCCCTCCGCCTCCCCCGGGCTGATGGATGGAAAGCCGTTGGCGTTCCGGCGGCATGCCGGTGGATGGGAGGCAACGATGGCCACCGCGGTGCCCCCGCCGGGGGTGTTGCAGTTCATGGTTCGGCCGCATCATCTAAATGCGAACTGCAGGTTCGAGTCCCATGCGAAGTAAAGCCAAGCGGACGCCAGTGCCGCATTGATGTAACCGAGGATGCGCTCGCCGGTCGCATGACAGGCGGCAAGAGTGAAGCCGCCCCACACGACCGGAACTAGGCTGACGGGAACGGCAATCGGATGAAAGTGGCAACCGCAAATCAATGCTGGGTATAAGAGGAACGACCCGAGATGCACGCCGAGACTGATGGCGAGCCAACGTTGCCACCTGCCGTGAGCCGGAACCTCAGGCGAAGCAGGGGGCGTTGTGGTCTCAGTATCCATGTTGCGGTCTAGCACCTTAAGCTCAGCGACCCGGGGAACGGGAGGCGACGATGGCCACCGCGGTGCCCCCGCCGGGTTTGCTGCAGCGCATGTTCAGGCATTAGCGTCAACGCCTCCGAATCTAATCATTTGAGGATAACTGTCAATCACCGTGCCGTCGGGATGGTAATGGGGATGGTCAGTGATGCGCCGGGCCGGCGTCGGTCCGATTCTGAAGTTCGCCTGCGTGTGCATGTCTGTCTCCCATCGTGAACCCTCCAAGCGCGTCAATAAGGTCGCGGTCATGCCCGAGTAACGGCTCGGCCCACCAATGACTGGGCCTATCACGCCGATGATCGCATCATCCTCTCGCAAGATGTGGGAGACTCGAACCATGAACGGTGTCCGATCATTGACGAACTCATGATCATCTTTGCCACGCACGATCTGGAGTTCGTCGTGGGGAGTCACAGTCAGGACGGCATTGATGGTGGCGATGGGCATGGTGTTGAAGCCTAAGGCACCAAGCTCAGCGACCCGGCGCGCGGGAGGTCATGATTGCGCTGCGATGCCCCCTTTGAAGTTGTCGCGGGGGAACATCCCGATGCGCGCGAGGGATGGTTACTCGAGGCGCGGGGGAGCATCGGTGAGGGGGCGAGGGAATATCCATCGGGGTGCGGCGGAACATCCTTTGCGGCGGGAGGGAGCATCGGTGGGGGCGTGAGGATGCATCCATTGCGGGGCGATGGAACATCCGTCGGGCGGCGAGGGAACGTCCCTCGCAGCGTGGGGGAACGTCCGTCGGGG
>JBGAPU010000123.1:0-17632 GCA_044221035.1 Chthoniobacteraceae bacterium
GCCTTGTGGGCCTCGCTGTGCTTCCCGCCGTGGTTGCCTTCCTCGATGTATTTCTTCGCGTTGTCCCACGCGCCGCCGCTGCTCGTCATGGAGATGCCCATGAACAGGCCGGTGACAATGCTGCCGACGAGCACGCCGCCGAGCACGACTTTGCCGAGCGCGGGAATCGCGGCGACGAGGACTACCGCGAGAACCGGCAGCAGAGCGGGGACGATCATCTCCTTGAGCGCGGCCTTCGTGACGATGTCCACGCAGGCGCCGTAGTCGGGGGTGTCGGTGCCTTTCAATATGCCCGGCTTCTCGCCGATCTGCCGGCGCACCTCCGTGACGACGGCACCCGCGGCCTTGCCCACCGCATCCATCGAAAACGCGCTAAACAGATACGGGAGCAACCCGCCGATGAAGAGGCCAATGATCACCTTTGGGTCGTTGAGCGAAAACGAAAGCTCCGTGGCGACCTGCGCGGCGCTCTGGCCGGCGTGGAGCAGGTGCTCCTTCAAATCCACGAAGTAGCTGCTGAAAAGCACGACTGCGGCGAGGCCGGCACTCGCGATCGCGTAGCCTTTTGTCACGGCCTTCATCGTGTTGCCGACGGCGTCGAGTTCGTCGGTCGTCTTGCGCACGGCGGGATCGAGGCCGCTCATCACGGCGATGCCGCCGGCATTGTCGGTGATCGGGCCGAACGCATCGAGCGAGATGATGATGCCAGCGAGCGCGAGCATTGCCATGACCGCGATCGCGATGCCATAGACTCCGCCGAAATTGTAGCTCAGCCAGATCGCCGCACCAATGAAGATGACCGGCAGCGCGGTGGCGCGCTGGCCGATGGCGAGGCCGGCGATGATGTTTGTGGCGTGGCCGGTCTCGCTGGCCTTCGCGATTTTGCGCACGGGCGCGTAGGCGGTGCTCGTGTAATAGTTGGTGATCACGACCGCGACGCCCGTCATCGCGAGCCCGACGATGGCTGAGAAGAAGAGGTTGTTCGCACTGATCGGCGCGCCTTCCTTCAGCGCGAGTCCGTCCGGGAAAATCATGTTTGTCAGCGGCCAGAATGCCGCCGCAGCCAGCACGCTGCTGATGAGCACGCCGCCCATGAGCGCCCTGTCGGCCTTGCCGCCCGTGATGTTCACGTAGAGCACGCCGACAATGCTCGCGAGAATCGAAACGCCGCCGATGAGGAAGGGGTAAACGATCGCAGCGGCGCTCGCGCCGGTCGCAGCAGTGAGCGCCCCTACAAGCACCGCGCCGATGAGGGAGACGGCGTAGGTTTCAAAGACGTCCGCAGCCATCCCCGCGCAGTCGCCGACGTTGTCACCGACGTTGTCGGCGATGGTCGCCGGGTTGCGTGGATCATCTTCGTCGAGGTTTTGCTCCACCTTGCCCACGAGGTCAGCGCCGACATCCGCGGCCTTCGTGTAAATGCCACCGCCCAGTCGCGCGAACACGGAGATGAGCGACGCGCCGAGCGCGAGGCCGATGAGGCTGCCGACGGCTTTTCCGGGCATCATCTTTTCAACGATGAGGTAGAAGCCGCCCGTGGAGAGAAGCGCGAGTGCAACAACGAGCAATCCCGTGACCGCGCCGCCGCTGAACGCCGCCTGCAGCGCCTTCTTCGGGCTCGTGCGCGCGCCTTCCGCGGTTCGCACGTTGGCCTTCACCGCAATGCGCATGCCGATGAAGCCAGCCGCGAGCGAGCATACGGCACCGACGATGAAGCCGATGGCAGTGGGCGCGTCCTTCTTCCAGAAAAGCAGCGCGGCGATGATGGCGCCGATGAGCGAGATGGCGGCGAGCTGCCGGCCGAGATACGCTTTTGCTCCCTGCTCGATGGCGTTCGCGATGAACTGCATCTTTTCCGTGCCCGGCGAGATCGAGAGCAGCGACTTGATCAGCCACAGCGCAAAGACGAGGCCGAGCGCCGCGCAGCCGAGCGAAATCGGGATGCCGTTGTCGATGAGGGTTGCGATGGTCGCGTGGTTCAGTGCCATAATCAAAATGCAGGGAGGAACTAGGGGCGGCGGAGTTAGCGGAGTTTGAGGTCTTCTTACAAGGCCGGACTCGTCGAAATCGCAGGGAAAATCTGATGCCTACTTTCGCGCTCCGGCGAGCAGCGAGAGGACCGCCTTCTGCGCGTGGAGCCGGTTCTCGGCCTGCGTGAAGATCGTCTCCGCGTGCCGCTCAAAGACTTCCGCGGTGATCTCCTTGCCGCGATAGGCCGGCAGGCAGTGCATGACGAGCGCACCGGGCTTGGCGAGCCCCACGAGCGTGTCGTTGATTTGGAACGAGGCGAGCTGCGCGATGCGGAAGGCGGCCTCCTCCTCCTTGCCCATGCTCACCCACACATCGGTGTAGAGCACGTCTGCACCGCGCGAAGCCGCCTCGATTTGATCGGTGACGACGAGTTTGCCGCCGCCGGTCTTTCCGGGAGGAAAGGCACGCGCGACCAGTGCAGGGTCGGGCTGATACTGCTCGGGCGCGGCGATGCGCAGCTCGAACCCGAGCTTTGATGCGGCCCAGAGCCACGAGCGCGGGACGTTGCAGGCGCCGTCGCCGATGAAGGTGACCACCTTCCCGGAAATCGAGCCGAGCTTCTCCTCGATGGTCTGCAGGTCCGCGAGAATCTGGCACGGATGCTCGTCGTCGGTGAGGGCGTTGATCGTCGGGATGCCGCTGAACTTCGCGAAGTTCTCCACTTCATCCTGCCCGAACGTGCGGATGACCGCGCCGTGGCACATGCGGCCGATGACTCGCGCGGTGTCCTCAATCGGCTCGCCGCGGCCGAGCTGGATGTCGTCGGCCGCGAGGAAAATCACGTCGCCGCCCAGTTCGCGGATGCCGACCTCGAAGCTCACGCGCGTGCGCGTCGAAGACTTGGAAAACATGAGCGCCCAGCACTGGTGGCGCAGAGGATGCGCTTCGTGGCGGCCACGCGTTGCCTTCATCTTCACTGCGAGATCGAGCACCGCGAGGATGTCCTCGCGGCTGGCGGATTCGAGAGAGAGGAGATGTTGCATGGTGTTTTCCTCCTGCGGAAAAAGGGGCGGAACATGCGCGGGCCGCGCGCAATGACAAGCCGAACTTTTTCAGCGGCGGGACTCGGATTCCGGCAGCCTCCGGCGCCGGACACAATTTCCGCGTGATATGGTTTGCAAGCCTGGCGCTTGGCGTCTATCTCCCCGCCCTTCATTCGCGCGCAAGGATGCGCTCGAACCATTCATCAAATCACGCTCCGAAAAAACATGTCCGCATCCACCATCATCACCGCAATCGCAGGCCGCCAGATCGTTGACAGCCGCGGCAATCCCACCGTCGAGGCCGAGGTCTATCTCGCCGGCGGTGCAGTCGGCCGCGCCGCGGTGCCGAGCGGGGCGAGCACGGGTGAGCATGAGGCTTGGGAGCTGCGCGACGGCGTGAAGGACCGCTGGCTCGGCAAGGGCGTGCTGAAGGCAGTTGCGAACATCAACAAGTCCATCGCCGACACACTCGAGGGCCTCGACGCGACGGAGCAGG
The DNA here is from genome assembly GCA_044221035.1 of Chthoniobacteraceae bacterium. Lineage (GTDB taxonomy): Bacteria > Verrucomicrobiota > Verrucomicrobiia > Chthoniobacterales > Chthoniobacteraceae > SXWH01. Next base: position 3,511 of record JBGAPU010000123.1, read on the forward strand.
TCACCGTGGACCGCGCGATGCTGGAACTCGACGGAACGCACAATAAGGCGAAGCTCGGCGCAAACGCGATTCTCGCCGTCTCGATGGCCACGGCACACGCGGCGGCGTCGCAGCTCGGAATGCCCCTTTTCAAATACATCGGCGGCCCGAACGCGAAGGTGCTGCCCGTGCCGATGATGAACATCATCAACGGCGGCGCGCACAGCGATGCTCCGATCGACTTCCAGGAGTTCATGGTGATGCCGAAGGGCGCGCGCTCATTCAGCGAGGCGCTGCGCTGCGGCGCGGAGATTTTCCACGCGCTGAAGTCCGTGCTCAAAGGCCGCGGCCTGAGCACGGCCGTCGGTGACGAGGGCGGCTTCGCGCCGAACCTCAAGAGCGCCGACGACGCGCTCGAGACCATCGCCGAGGCGGTGAAGAAGGCGGGCTACAAGTTCGGCAAGGACGTGTTCGTCGCGCTCGATGTCGCCAGCTCGGAGTTTTACGACAAGGCGAAGAAGGAATACGTCTTCAAGAAGAGCAGCGGGGAGCGCTTCAGCGCCGATGAGTTGGTGGCATTCTACAAGAAGCTCTGCGCGAAATTCCCGATCATCAGCATCGAGGACGGCTGCGCGGAGAACGACTGGGCCGGCTGGAAGAAGCTCACCGACGCGCTCGGCGACAAGGTGCAGCTCGTCGGCGACGATCTGTTCGTCACGAACGTCGAGTTCCTCCGCAAGGGCATCGAGACCGGAACGGCAAACTCCATCCTCGTGAAGGTGAACCAAATCGGCTCCCTCACCGAGACGCTCGACGCCGTCGAACTCGCCAAGGAGAACCGCTACACGGCGGTCATCAGCCACCGCTCCGGCGAAACCGAGGACTCGACCATCGCCGACATCGCCGTCGCGACGAACGCCGGACAGATCAAAACCGGCTCGATGTCGCGCACGGATCGCATCGCGAAATACAACCAATTGCTGCGGATCGAAGAGATTTTGGGTGACAACGCCATTTATGGCGGCAAGATGCGCGCTTAGTGAAGGACTCTTCCTCACACCTCCGACAAGCACCGCCGGAACGATTTCTCACCCGGCTCAACAAGATCCTCGTCGCCCTCATCGTCGCGGCGGCGGTGATCCCGCTCACCTACCGTGCATTGCCGGGCGTGAGTGAGAAGGCCGCGCAGGACAAGCAGCTCGCAGCGGCGGAGGCGGAACTGGATGAGGCGCGCATGATCAACAGCCGCCTCACCCGGGAGGTGACTCTGCTGCGCAACGACAGCGAATACCTCAGCATCTTCGCACGCGACGCTGTGAGCCCCGGCTACATGAAGCCCGGCGAGACGATCTTCCGCCTCGCACCGCGCCAGTAGTCACCCGCCCAAAGCGGGCCGCCTTTCAGAAGCCGGCAGCCAGTTTCAGACAAAAAGCCGCGCCCACACACGGGCGCGGCTTTTGTTTTTAACTCGTCGCGGATGGGTGCCGCCGCGAATCAGCTCTTGAACGACACCGGCTGCCCCGCGCGCATCGCAGCATGCTGCTCGTCCGTGCAGGCGCTGTTGAGCGGAACATCCGTCGTCCCGGCGTTTGGCTGGACAGTGCCGCTCTCTAGCAGCCACTTCTCCAGTTCCTCGCCGGAAATGTCGGCCAGAATCTTGCCGTTGATTTCGAGCGTGGGCTGCAGGGACTGCCCGCTCTTCTGCTCCATCTCCCAGCGGAAGGCCGGATTGTTGATGATGTCCTTGTCCTCGAAGGGCAGGTCATACTTCCGGAGGACGGCGCGCACGCCGTTGCTCCAGCCACAGTGGGGTTTCATCCAAGCGGTGATCGTCGGTTTGTCCATAGTGCTGCGAATGATTGCCGCGGTGCCGCCGTCTGCAAGCGCGATCTTTGCGCAGACAGAAATCAGAATGCGTGGCGGGAAAAAACAAACCGCGGATGCCACACTCGGCGGCATCCGCGGCTGTGATTGTTTCGCGGTTTCGCGAAGCGAAGGCTACTTCTTGCCCTGGCCGGGACGGTAGTCCTCGAGCGCGGAGGCAAACGCCTTGTCGAGGCCGACGAGATCCTCGCCGGGCTTGATGGCGCTCTCGAACGCGGCGGCTTCCTTGCGGATGTCCTCCTCGTTGTAGTTCGCGGCTTTGATCGAGAGACCAATGCGTCGCTCGCCCTTGTCCACCTTGATGACGCGGGCTTCGAGCTCCTGGCCGACCTTCAGCACGTCCTTCACCTTCTCCACGCGCTCCTCGCTGATCTGCGAGATGTGCACGAGGCCGTCGATGCCGCCGTCCAGCTCCACGAAGGCGCCGAACTGGGCGATCTTGCTGACCTTGCCGTGGACCTTGTCGCCGATCTTGAAGCGGGTCTCGATGTCCTTCCACGGATCGTCCTCGAGCTGCTTGATGCCGAGGCTGATGCGCTGCGCGTTCTTGTCGATGTCGATGACGACCGCCTCGACCTCGTCGCCCTTCTTCAGGACTTCGGACGGGTGGTTCACCTTGCGCGTCCAGCTCATGTCGGAGACGTGGACCATGCCGTCCACACCTTCCTCGAGCTCCACGAATGCACCGTAGGCGGTCATGTTGCGCACGGTGCCCTTCACGGTCTTGCCGATCGGATACTTGTGCTCCATCTCGTCCCATGGGTTCGCATCGAGCTGGCGGACGCCGAGCGAGATCTTCTGCTCATCCTTGTTCACGCCGAGCACGACTGCCTCGACCTCCTGGCCGAGCGTCAGCACGTCGCTCGGGCGGGCGATGCGCTTCGTCCACGAGAGTTCGGAGACGTGGATGAGTCCCTCGACGCCCTCTTCGAGCTCGATGAACGCACCGTAGGGCATGAGGTTCGTGACCTTGCCCCTGACCTTCGCGCCGACGGCGAAGCGCTCCTCGATCTTGTCCCACGGATTCTTCTGGGTCTGCTTGAGGCCGAGCGAAACGCGCTCCTTGTCCTTGTTGATTTCGAGCACGACCACGTCGAGTTCCTGTCCGACCTTGAGCACTTCGCTCGGGTGGTTCAGGCGGCCCCACGTGATGTCGGTGATGTGCAGCAGGCCGTCCATGCCGTCGAGGTCCACGAACGCACCGAAGTCGGTGATGTTCTTGACCACGCCCTTCACGACGTCGCCCGGCTTCTTCGAGCCCATGAACGCATTGCGCTTCTCGCTGCGCTCGGCCTCGATGATCTCGCGGCGGCTGAGGACGACGTTCTTGCGGTCGTCGTTCAGCTTCACGATTTTGAAATCATAGGTGTTGCCGACGAAAGGCGTGAGATCCTTCGGCGGGATGACGTCGATCTGCGAGCCGGGCAGGAATGCCTCGACGCCGACGTTGACGAGCAGACCGCCCTTCACGACGGCCTTGACCTTGCCCTTGATGAGCCCGCCGTCCTCGAACACCTTCGCGATCTTCTCCCAGTTCTGTTTCGCGGCGGCACGCTCCTTCGAGAGGATCACCATGCCCTCGTCGTTCTCAAGGCGGCAGATGAGCACCTCGACCTCGTCGCCGACCTGCAGTTCGTTGATGTCATCGAACTCGTGCGCCGCGATGGCGCCCTCGCTCTTGTAGCCGATGTCCACGAGCACTTCGCGCGGACGGATTTCGAGGATGGTCCCCTTGACGATGCTTCCCTCTTTGAAATCGCGGAGCGCCTTATGCTTCGCGAGCAGTTCCTTCATTTCGATCATGTGAATACGGATGTTTCAAACCACGGTTGCCGGATTGCCCCCTCGCCCCGGGGAGACGCACATGCGGCCACCTATTGCGGGGAAAAGGGGCGGGCAAACTACCGTCCCCGGCGGGACTGTCAAGCCGCGTGTCCCTCCGATTTTCGGCCTCCCGAGCCGGGATTGCAGACGCCGGCTACTTTGCGTTCGCCGCCTGGATTTCCTTCACCCAGCGCTCGGACGTCGCCTTCACCCAGTCCATCGCATCCTTCTCCTGCGCGCTGCAGTATGCATACGCATAGAGGAGGCGGTCATTCACCCGGAGGAAATTCGCCGCGCAATACACGGTGTCCGACACGCTCTTCCCGTCCGCAGCCTTCGCCTCCATGCCCATCAGCATCAGCATGCCGAAGGCAGCATCGCCCTTCATGAAAATCCCCATCGGCTTCACCTGCCCCATCTTCAACTGCACGCCCTCGCCGGACGACGCCTTCTTCAGCACCCCGTCCAGCTCCTGTTTTGCCGCCGCGTAAAGCTGCTCCTGCTGCTTGTCCGTGATGTCCTTCAACTGCGCGAACTCCGCCGCAGTCAGGGCGTGCCCCTCCAGTTGCTTGAGCGACTGCACCTGCAGCCAGCGGCGCGAAGCCTTGCCCTCCTTGAGATCCGCCGCCGGGACGAACCACGCGAGCAGGCGGTTGCCCGTGCCCTCCGGGAAAGCACTCTTGCGCTCGCCCACCTCGGCAAACTGCTCCGGCACGGGAATCGAGAACTTCACCCCGCCCACGGTGACGGGGAAGGCCTCCCCGGCGTTCACCGGGGCGATGTTCAGGAGCAGGCAGGCAATGGCGGCGAGGAATGTGAAACGCATGGCTGCTTGTCCCCGCGGAACGGCAGCGCGGAAAGGAAAAAAATCAAAGCACGCATCCGCCGTCCCGTGCGCGCATTCGGCATCCTGCCAATCCGTTGTTGATTTTTGAAGGAGCCCCATCCAGATGTTTCCCCGCTTTCCATGTCGAAAGAAGACAGCATCCGCACCGAAGCAATCGTGAAGGACGTGCTCCCCGGCACCATGTTCCGGGTCGAGCTTGCGAATGGCCACGTGCTGCTCGCGCACATCTCAGGCAAGATGCGGAAGAACTTCATCCGCATCGTCCCCGGCGACAGGGTGGAGCTCGAAATGTCGCCCTATGATCTTTCCAAAGCCCGCATCATCTTCCGCGCACAATGAACACTCCCAATCCAGACAACGGCAACCAGGATCACTTTGAAGCATCGAAGGCCCACGCGCGCGCCGCTGCGGAGGAGATGCGCGACGCTGCCGCCGAGGCCGCGCGGGAATTCCACGAGCGCGCCAGCGGCATCGCGGGCGAGTGGAAGGAGAAGGCGCAGAACGTCCACAGGGAGATCGAAAACTACGTCCGGGAGAACCCGACCAAGAGCGTCCTCGCCGCCGTGGGCGTGGGCTTCGTGATCGGGTTGATTTTCCGCCGCTAGCGGCAGGCACTCATGAATGAAACGGAGCCATCGTCCGGCGGCGAATCCACGGGCGTGGCGGGCAGGGCTCGCTCATTTCTCGCGGCATGCGCGCAATACGCCTCGGCGCGACTGCGGCTCGCCTCGCTGGAGGGGCGCGACGCCGCGGCGCATGGCTTCAAGCTGCTGCTCATCGCCGGCGCCGCCGTGGTGCTCGGCGCGTTCGGCTGGCTCTTCGCGTGCCTCGCCGCCGTGTTCCTGCTCGCGAAGGCCTTTGGTGGCGCGAACGGCTGGGTGTGGGCGGCGCTCGTGATGGCCGCCCTGCATTTCGCCGGGGTGTTCGCGCTCGCGCGGATGCTGAAGTCGCGGATCGGGGCGACCCTCTTCCCCATCACCACCGCGGAGCTCAAGAAAGATCAGGAATGGCTGGACCAGCAGAACACGACAAACAGGCAATCGTAGCCGAACTCGCCGCCGCCCGCGCGCGGCTCTCCGCGACCGGCGACGCGCTGCGCCGCAGCCTCGATGTGCCCGCGCGCGCAAAGGAGAGCTTCAGGCGCCACAAGCCCGCGTGGCTCGGCGGCGCGGCCATCCTCGGCTTCGTGCTCTCGAAACTCCCCGCGCGGAAGAAGACCGTCTTCGTCGAGCAGACCACCGGCAGGGTGCTCGGGGCCGCGGGCAGGGTCGGCGCGATTTTCTCCGCCGCGAAATTCGCCCTCAACATCGCAAAGCCGCTCCTCTCCGACTTCGCCGGCGGCGGCCTCGGCGAGCTCCTCAGCCGCTTCCGCCGCCAGCCGAAGCCCCCCCAGCCCGCGGAGCCGGAGCACAAAGCCGCCCACCGACGCAAAGATTGAGTTGCTTTCGATCCGGCGCTACATAGCTGTCTCGCCTCTTTTTTCCCGAACAAATGGATCCGAACCAACCCCAGGAGCACGTGCCAAAGGCGGTGCCCGTTCCGGTCGCCAAGGCCGTCGCCCAGCCCGCAGTCGCCATCGCCGTCGCCGCGGATGTCCCCGCGCAGACCCTCGAGCACGTGGACGACTACCTCCGCAAGGGCCAGCAGTCCGACGCCTCGGACGTCCACCTCCCCACGAACTGCCAGCCCACGTGGCGCCGCTACGGCGTCCTCGAGCCCATCTGGCTCCAGGCACCGCTCCTCGCCGCCGCCGACACCGAGCGCCTCGCGATGGGCTTCCTCGACGACCACCAGAAGAAGCTCCTCAACGAGCGCGGCGACGTGGACTTCGCCTACGCGACCAAGTTCGGCCGCTTCCGCGCCTCCGTCGTCCGCCACCGCCTCGGCATCGACATGGTCTTCCGCATCATCAACACCAAGCTGCGCACCATGGACGACCTCGGGCTCTCCAGCAGCCTGAAGATGCTCACCCAGTATCACAACGGCCTCATCCTCGTCACCGGCTCCGTCGGCTCCGGAAAAAGCACCACCCTCAGCGCCATGGTGGACTACGTGAACGAGACACGCCACGACCACATCATCACCCTCGAGGATCCCATCGAATACGTCATCCCCTCGAAAAACTGCCACGTCACCCAGCGCGAAGTCCACACCCACACCAAGGGATTCTCCAACGCCCTCCGCGGCGCCCTCCGCGAGGACCCAGACGTCATCATGGTCGGCGAAATGCGCGACCTCGAGACCATCCAGCTCGCCATCACCGCCTCCGAGACCGGCCACCTCGTCCTCGCCACCCTCCACACCGGCAGCGCCGCACGCACGCTCGACCGCGTGCTCGACGTCTTCCCCACCGACCAGCGCGACCAGATCCGCGTCATGGTCTCCGAATCCCTCCGCGGCATCATCTCCCAGCAGCTCGTCCCGCGCGCCGACGGCCGCGGCCGCGTCCTCGCCCTCGAAGTCCTCATGCGCACCGAAGCCGTCGCCGCATGCATCCGCGACGGCAAGACCTTCATGCTCCCCGGCGTCATGCAGACCGGCGGCAAGCTCGGCATGCGCCTCATGGACGACTCCCTCCTCGAGCTCTACCACGAGGGCCTCATCAGCAAGGAGGAATGCTACCAGCGCTGCGAGCAGAAAGCCGTCATGCGCCAGCACCTTGCTGACGCAAGTTGAGAGTTGAGGGTTGAGAGTCGAGGGGGAAAACCCGACCGCCAACCGCCACACCACGACAACACCATGTTCAACTTCGAGAAACTCGACACCTGGCAGAAGGCCATCGCGTTCGCGGACGAGATTTATCGCCTCACGCGCAACTTCCCCAGTGAAGAACGCTTCGGCCTCACCAATCAGATGCGGCGGGCAGCGGTCTCCATCTCCTCGAATATCGCCGAGGCAACCTCACGCGCCTCGCGCGTGGACTATGCGCGCTTTGTGGAAATCGCCGCCGGCTCCGTCTTCGAAATCGTGTCGCAGTCCCTCATCTCCCGCAACCAGGGTTTTCTCCCAGCAGAAGATTTCGACCGCCTCTACGCCGGCGCCACCGAACTCAGCCGCATGCTCAGCGGCCTCCGCTCCTACCTCCTGAACGAGTAGCCGAACCACCGCGCCCGCCTCTCAACTCTCAACACTCAACTCTCAACTTTCCCCGCATGGCCTACATCGACCAATTCTTCGAAGTCCTCGTCCAAGCCGGCGCCTCCGACCTCCACCTCGGCGAGGGCTCCCCGCCGAAAATCCGCCAGCACGGCCAGATCCTCCCCATCCGCAACGAAGTCCTCACCCGCGAGGAGATGGCCTACATGATGAGCGAAATCTCCGGCCCCGAGCGCTGGGCACGCTTCGTCGAGAGCGGCGACCTCGACTTCGCCTACGAGATGAACGCCGACTCCCGCTTCCGCTGCAACTTCCTCAAGCAGAGCAACGGCCTCGGCTGCGTCTTCCGTCTCATCCCGACGAAGATCATGTCCCTCGACCAGCTCGGCATCCCCCCCGTCGTGAAAAGCTTCGCCGACCTCCGCGGCGGCATGGTCCTCGTCACCGGCCCCACCGGCTCCGGCAAGTCCACGACCCTCGCCGCCCTCATCGACTACATCAATTCCAACTACACCCGCCACATCATCACCATCGAGGAGCCGATCGAATTCGTCCACTCGAACAAGAAGAGCATCATCACCCAGCGCGAAGTCCCCGAGCACGCCCCCTCCTTCGCACAGGGCCTCAAGGCCTCCCTCCGTGAGGATGCCGACATCGTCCTCGTCGGCGAAATGCGCGACCTCGAGACCATCTCCCTCGCCCTCACCGCCGCCGAGACCGGCCTCCTCGTCTTCGGCACCCTCCACACCAACAACGCCCGCAAAACCGTGGACCGCCTCGTGGACGTCTTCCCCGCCGACCAGCAGGCCCAGGTCCGCACCATGCTCGCCAACTCCCTCCGCGGCGTCGTCGCACAGCTCCTCCTCAAGCGCTGCGACACCGGCGGCCGCCTCGCCGTCAACGAAATCCTCGTCGTCAACACCGCCGCCGCCTCCATCATCCGCGAAGGCTCCACCCAGAAGCTCCAGGACGTCCTCGTCGGCGGAAAGAGCGAAGGCATGCAGTTCATGGACGACGCCATCTGGAAAGTCATGCAGCAGGGCATGGTCAGCCCCGTCGAAGCCTACATGAAGGCCATCGACAAAAACCGCTTCCGCGTCTTCCTCGGCGACGAAGCCGACAAAGTCCTGTAGCCCACCCCGCCACCCGCAACGCCGCAGACTCCCCGAGGCCCCGGGGCGGACGCGGAAGCGGCCTGCGGACGCGCCTCCCCTCGCATCGGGGAGCACAGGCCGCCGGCCTGTCGCATCCGACGACCCGCCGGATGCATTGGACGTCGCAGCACGCGGACGTCGGACCAGGGGAAACGGCGCACGAAGTTCCCGGCGAGCCGCCGGGAACCACGGGCCAGCGGCCTGTGCTCCCCGATCCATGCGAAGCTCCCGGCGCCCGAGCCTCCCCTCCCGAGGCCCCTCACTCAGCGCCCGTCATTCGGGAATTCGCCATTCGGGAATTCGCCATTCGCGATTCGCCTACCGCCGCCCGTTCACGATCAGCTCATTCAGCTTCGCGCGCAGCAGCTCCCCCTCGGCGAGTGAGAGCGGGTCGTTCGTGAACGCCGCATCCAGCGTCGCGACCCCGTTCGTCCTTGCGCTTCGTGTCGCAGATTATGGTTTCGGAGTCGCTGGCGGAGGCGGGGGTGATGTGGGGGACGGCGTGGCCAGAATCGGTTTCAATTCCGGCTCGGGAAGCACCTTCGTGTCCACCAATGGGTCGATCTCATAGCTCCAACCCCACTTCTCCCGGTTCTTCAGCCACCACTCGCGCCACTGGGCATCATTTCGAAGGTTCGTCTCATCGGCCACCAGGGCGCCGTTCAGAACCAGCTCGTGGAAATTGTCCACCACCGTGCTTCGCAAGCATGATTCTCGATAATCGTCAAAATAGCGATCTTCACCCGGCTCCCAAAGGATGAATGCAAGCACCCGGGCCGTCCTCACGTCATTCGCCGCTTGCATGGTGCCCAGCAGGAGGGCCACGCTCCGCTCCGCTTTTCCTGGCCCCGCCATTCTCTCCCCGATAGCATCAGCTTCGGTCCGGATCCCCGTCCGAAATGGCTTGGTGTAGTCGATCGGCGGCATTGCGACCACCCGCCTCCTTGCGGCCTCCCATTCGCGCCTTAGCGGCGGAAGTTGCCGGGCCAGCAGCGCATTGGCGCGCATTGCCTTCCAGACGTCCCGCTCCAATTCGGCATCATCCAGCATGAATCCCTCAAAACTGGTGCGCGCCGGCAACCGCGGCTGACCCACCTTCCATGGAATCTTCGCCCTCAATCGTTCCACCAAGCTGCCGACTTGATCATTCTCCGGCTGAGGCCTCGAGATCGATTGTTCGGGAAAAGCCCCCTTCCCCTGCTCCCGCTTCTGTTCCGGCGACAACGGCTCAACCGGGACCGGTGTCTGCGCCACACTTCGGTGCGGCCCCGTTAGGCAAATCACCGCCCCGGCCAGCGCCATGATACCGCTGAAGCGGCGCCTTCTCGTTCGTGGGTTCCGGAGGTCTCGCATGACAGTCTAATGCTCCGAGGATCGCATCCCGGTCCCGTTTGGGCAATGCCCGATCATGGATCTGCCCTCTTTGCGCAGCTCGGGAGAGCTGCGCTGCATCCGCTCCCTGCCCCCCTCCCTACCGCCGCCCATTGAGGATCAGCTCATTCAGCTTCGCGCGCAGCAGCTCCCCCTCGGCGAGTGAGAGCGGGTCGTTCGTGAACGCCGCATCCAGCGTCGCGACGCCGTTCGTGTTCGGGCTCGTCCCCGAGATCGCATCGTCGAGGTTCTGCGGCGTCACCGCGCCCATCGGGCCTTGCGGACCCTGCGGGCCGTCGGCGCCATTGGTCCCATCCGTGCCCGCCGGACCCTGCGGGATGCCGAAACTCAGATGCAGCACCCCGGCGGCGATGCTCGCATTCACGGTGGCCGCCTCGCCGGGCGGGAGCGTGGTCACATTGTCGATGACGACGCCGCTGAGCGCTCCGGCGTCGAGGAGTTCCTTGAGCCCGTTGAACTGCCCGCGGAAGGCGTCGGAGGTCAGCTCCGCATGGCTGGCCGGGAAGTTGGAATCGTAAGGCATAATCTCGGTTGGTTGGGTTAGTCTTGGTTTCTGGCCGGAAGACCGGTGGCCCGGGAAACCCCGGGGCTCCCGGAGAGGCGGGCCCGGCAGGTGAACCGCGACCGCCCGCAGGCATCGGGGGAGGAGGGCGGAGCTGCGCCCCGGCGCCTCCTCCCCGCGGATGGCGGCCTTTCCCGGTGCTAGCCGGCAAAGGCGATGCGCACGATGTCGCTGTCCTGCCCGACTTCCTCGTCGCCGACCATGCCGCGGCCCATGTATTCGCGCACCTCGGCCACGCCGGCCTGCGCGAGCGGGCGCGTGTCCACATAGGGCGCCTCCGTGTCGATCGCCAGCCGCACGAAGGGGTCCGTGCTGTGGAGCCGGCTGTAGATCGCCATCGCGTCCACCCCGAGCTTGTCAAAGTCCACCACGGGATGGCCGCCCTCGATCTTCACGGTGAGGACCGGCTTGTAGATGCCCGGCGCCGGCGGGGGCTCGGTGCCCTTCACCTGCAGCACGCCCTCGCTGCCCGAGGACGCCCACAGCGGCAGCGTCTTGAAGTTGCGCACCTTGGCGCGGAGCACCGCCATGTCTGCCGCCAGTGCGGTGGCCTCCGCGGCGCGCGCCCCCTTCAGGGCGGCGTCGGCCGCATTGGTCGCGTCCATCTTGGCCAGCAGGTCGTCCGCAGCGTTCTTCACGATGGTGGCGTCCCCGGAGGGCGCCCCGAATTTCACCGCCTCCGCGGTGATGTTGTCACTCAGGTTCTTCAGCCACACATAGCGGCTGTCCCGTTTGGTCGGCACATAGTCCATGGCTTTTCCTTTCTTTGTCTTGGGGAGCACCGGCGCGGGCGCAGGCTGCGGCACATTGGGAGGCTGGTCAAACCGGTGCCCCTCGTCCAGTCGCCAGCCCTCATCCAGGCGGATGATGCCGTTAGCCATGCGCTTTGTGCACCGGGGTGCTCATAGGGTTTGCTAGGGGCGGGTGATGCTTGGGGAAAACGTCGGCCCCGGCACCCCGGCTGCAAATGAAAAAGCTGTGGCCAAAATCCACCTTTCCGCGGCATGGACCGTGCCATCCGCGGCTGCGCGCAGTAAGTCCGCGGCTTTTTCCCCCGAGCCCTGGCATCCTTTCTCCAAGCCGTGGGATCCTTTCTCGAAGCTGCGGCTAATCGCCACCAAGCCGCAGCGCAAACCCACCAAGCCAAGGCAGGCTTTCATCCTGCCCCGGCGGATCCCCGCCAGACCGCGGAATGGTCCCGTCAAACCGCGGCATCGTTCCACCAAATCGTGGTTTGGTCCCACCAAACCACGATCTGGAGCCGCCAAACCCTGGCATGGCTCCACCAAACCGCAGTTTGCTCCCACCAAACCGTGGCACGGCGCCACCAAACCGCGGTTTGCTCCCGCCAAACCACGGCACGGCGCCGCCAAACCACGACTTGGCGCCACCAAACCGCGGCATGGCCCGGCCAAACCGTGGTTTGACGGGAATCCACCACGGCATGAACCCACCAAACTGCGGCCAATCGCCGCCAAACCCGCGTCTTTCCAAACCCACCCGCACCCCAAGCCCAAAAAGCCCGGCTTTTCCTCCCGCGTCTTTCCAAACCCACCCGCACCCCAAGCCCAAAAAGCCCGGCTTTTCCTCCTCTTTCCCCCGCACGCGCGCCCAACCGCATCGCCCTCCTATCCCGCCGCCAGCGCATCCAGCGGGCTCTGGATGCCAAAGGACGGCTTCAGATAGAGCATGGTGGTCTCCCGCGTAAAAAGCTGCCCTGACGGACAGCTTCACGCGGCGGGGGCTGGAGAAAGCGAAGCGCGGAGGCCGCGCGAAACGCTCAGCCCTCGGAGGAGCCTTCACCCGGCTGGCGCGGCGCCGGCAATGGAAACCGGGCAAAGTGGGAGGCGAGTTGTTTGGCGAGGAATCGTCTGCCCGCCCCACTCTTGAGAAAACGCTCCCTGCCCACCGCATCGGCCTCCTCCAGATATGCCTCGTAGTAAATCAGCCGCCAAGGCCTGCGATAGGCCGTCGAGAACGACTTCCCCTCCTGGTGCTCGGCCAGCCGCCGCTTCAAGTCACCCGTGAAACCGACATACAGCCCCTCGTCGACTTCCGATTGCAGCAGATAGACGTAAAACATGGGTGCAGCTTTGGCAGCCGGAACGCACGGGAGGCACCACTTAGGCGCCCCGCCGCGTGATGGTTCCGCCGCGCAGTCCGCGGCGGAGCCATTTTACGCGGTCTGTCGCGTAGCTGAGGTGCATGCGGCGGCATTTGTCAGAGAGAACCTGGAGGACTTCGGGGGCTTTCATCGTTTTCCTGTCGTGTAGCGGGTGCGCCAGCTACACGACAGAAAAATATTTCGAACACCGGAAAAAGGATTCTGGACAGAAAACACCTTCCTGCTACACGACACCCATGCAAGCGGCCCTCCTGCATTTCCGCCCTCCAACAGGGATGAACCCGCCCTCCCGCCTCCCCAGCTATACGACACGACGAAAGGGCGTGTCGTATAATAAGTAGTTAGGCCCTTCCTGAGATGCGCTGCATTTTCTGCAAACAGTCTTCGGACGATTCACGCAGCACTGAGCATATTCTGCCGGAATCTCTCGGTAACCGTAGTCATACCCTGCCGCCCGGAATTGTTTGTGACGGATGCAACAACTACTTCGCACGGAAGCTCGAAAAGCCGGTTTTAGACTCTGGTCACTTCCGTTCTCTCCGCTTCCAGCAGGCGATACCAAACAAGAAGGGCGCCGTTCCACCCCAGAAGGCGATACTCCGACCCAATGTTATTGTAGAGTTGGTCCGCGAGGAGGACGGCTCTACTGTTGTCCGGGTGCCGACTGAGCATTGGGACGCGGTGTCCAGTATGGGCGCAGGCGAGTTGATGTTTCCTACCGACGGTCCACGCCCTGACAATCACTTGATGAGTCGGTTCCTCGCGAAGGTTGCTTTAGAGGCGATGGCTCTCCGCCTCCTTACCGCCAACCATCCAATCGAGCCCATGATTGACGAGCCACAACTCGACCCTCTCCGCGATTGGGCGCGCCGTGGCTCCTCCGGCCAACATTGGCTTTTTCATCAGCGTGTCATCTACGACGTGAACCACAAACACACCGATGAGACTGGCCAGACGTTCCAGTGTCTCAACGAGTTCGACTTCTTTGGCACGGAGCATGGAGAGCTTTACTTTTGTCTCGCCGTTTTCGGTGTCGAATACACACTAAACGTCGCTGGCTCCGCCCTCGACGGCTATTCTGACTGGCTGCAACAGCATGACCAAGCATCTCCACTCTATACCCCCAAACGGGCCTAACCATGCGCTGCAGCGCCTATGAAGGTTCGTCAAGGGTCGAAGTGAGCGGGCGAGCTTTTTTCGCGGGTTTGGAGATGGAGGTTGGGAGTTAGAGGTGCATCGTGGGAGTCAGTGCGGAATCC
>JBGAPU010000124.1:0-17732 GCA_044221035.1 Chthoniobacteraceae bacterium
CGCACTTTCACCGTGCCCGGCGCGGACAAGGACAAGGAACTCCAGTGGGGCTACATCGCGTATCAGGACGGGTTGCTCTACGGCACCGCGACGAAGCGCGTGGACAAGGCTGCGGAAAATGCGCGGCGCGGGAAGAATGTAGCGATCAACACCGACAGCATCTTTGCCTTCGATACGAAGAGCGGTGCGCTCGCGTGGATGTATCAGGGCCAGCACATTTCGCATGTCGCGATTGCGATTGGCGACGGGCACGTGTTCTTCATTGATGCGTCGCTTACGCAGGAGCAGCGCGAGGAATTGCTGCGGCAGGACAACAGCGAACTCGCGAAGCTCACGGGCAAGGAGCAGAAGATCGCCGAGGACCGCATCAAGAAGGCCGACCTGCGCCTCGCGGTCTCACTCGACGCGAAGACCGGGAAGCAGGAATGGGCGAAGCCGGTGGACGTGACCGATTGCAGCGAGATCGGAATCGGAGGCGGCGCGCTGACGATGATGTATCACAACGGTCACCTCGTCCTCGGTGGCGCGAACGCGAATGGTCATTACTGGCAGCAGTTCCTCGCAGGTGAATTTTCCCGCCGCCGACTCGTCGTCCTTAGCGGGCAGACGGGAGAGAAGATTTGGGCGAAGGACGCGAACTACCGCCATCGTCCCATCGTCATCGGCAACGAAGTCATCGCGGAGCCGTGGAGCTACGACCTCTACACCGGCGCGCAGAAGACGCGCACGCATCCGCTGACTGGCGAACAGACGACGCCGAACATGATGTTCTTCCGCTCGAAGAGCACCGCGTTCTACAATCTCGACGAGGATCAGGGCACCGAGCACTTCGCCGGGCAGCGCCTCGGCTGCTGGATCAACACCATCCCCGCCAACGGGCTCGTGATGATCCCCGAGGCCAGCGCGGGCTGTGTGTGCCTCTTCTCCATCGCCGCGACGATTGTCTTCGAGCCGCGCGACCACCGCATGGAGTGGGGCGTTTATGGCGCGACCGGCGTGACGCTCCCCGTGCAGCACATGGCGCTGAACCTCGGCGCGCCTGGGGATCGTCGTGACGCGCACGGCAAGCTCTGGCTCAGCTATCCGCGGCCGTCATCGCGCAGCGGCATCGACCTGCCGCTCGACTTCAAGGTGAAGTTTGCGAAGGGCGGCGACTGGTTCAGCTTCAATGCGGACTCCTACAAAGTCGAAGGCACCGACACCCCGTGGGTCTTCACCTCGGGCGTCCGCGGCCTCAACCGCGCCGACATTCCGCTCATCGGTAAAGGCCAGCCCGCAGCTAGCTACACGGTTCGCCTCTACTTCGCCGCTCTCGAAAACGACCAGCCCGGCCAGCGCGTCTTCGACATCCAGTTGCAGGGCAACACCGTCGCGAAGGGCTTTGATCCCGTCGTGAAAGCCGGCGGCACCAAGCGCGCAGCGATGGTGGAATTCCGCGATATTCACGTCGCTGATGATCTCACGCTCGTCCTGACTGCGCCGGAAGATGCCGATGCCGCGCATCAGCCCGTGCTGTGCGGCATCGAGGTGCTGCGCAGCGATGCGAAGGAGATCACGATCGGAGTCACAGCCCGGTAGGCCGCTCCGATTCTCCGGCGTTCGCAATCCGACCCCGCAAACGCAAGAGCGCGGGCCGCGCTTCAGTTGGAGCTGACGTGCTTGGAAACGGCGTCCTTTGCCGCCTTGACAGCTGTGGTGCCGAGCGTTTTTGCCAGCCCAATCGGAAGGCCGAGAATGCTGCGATTGAGGCGGTCCGATAGAGAGTTGCTCGTGGAACTGCTGGACGAACTGCTCGAGAGGCCGAGGAGTGAACTGAGAAGGCTGGTGCGCGTGGTCGTCGTCGAAGATGTGGTGATGGCGTCCGCCGCGAACGTCCGCATGGCGGGGGCGAGCCACAGGGAGGCGGCGAGGAGGAGGGCCGTGACGCGAAGCGGGCGGAATTTCGAGGGCGAAGGGAGGGAGCGCATGGTGTCTGATTTGTGGTTTGTCGTGCTGAGCGCTTCGAGCGCCCCTGATTGTCTGTCGATTTAGCGGTGCAGAGCGCCGAAGGCAAGGGGTTTGGCGAAAGGGTGGGTTTGCGTGCGCTCATCGGCGTGCGGAGGCGCTTCCAAAGAACGTGTCGCTTTCCTCGGAAGCGGGTAGGAAGCTGGCCGACATCCATGAAACCCGCCCGCATCCTCTGCACGCTGTCCCGTGAATTCTTCCGTGCGTTTCTCGCGCTTGCCTTGCTTTGTGGGGCTCGGGCGGCGGATCTGGTGATTCCCGAAGGCGTAGTGTTTGAGCGCGATCTGGAGTTTTCGAATCCAGACAACCAGCATCTGCAGGTGAACCTTGCGCAGCCGAAAGCCGGTGACCGGCTGCGGCCTGCGGTCGTTTGCATCCACGGCGGCGGTTTCCGTGCGGGCAAGCGCGAGAGCTACGACAAACTGTGCCTCACGCTGGCGTCGCACGGATACGTCGCGATTACCGTCACCTATCGCCTGGCGCCCGCATATCCATTTCCCGCTGCGGTCGAGGACTGCAAGGCGGCTGTGCGCTGGCTGCGCGCAAATGCTGCGAGGTATCGAGTGGACCCGGCGCGCATCGGCGTCACGGGCGGTTCTGCTGGCGGGCATCTCGCGCAGTTTCTCGGCGTGACGGCCGGTGTGCACGAGTTTGAGAAGGGAGAGCATCTCGACCAGTCGAGTGCCGTGACGTGCGTCGTAAACTACTACGGTCCGAGCGACCTCACGAAATCCTACGGCAGGAGCGTGGACGCGCACGAGGTGCTGCCGCTCTTTTTTGGTGGCGATCTCTCCACCAAGCGCCGCGAGCACATCGTCGGCAGCCCCCTCTATTGGGTCACGCCGTTTGCCGCGCCCACTCTGCTTATCCACGGCACTGAGGACAAATACGTCGCTTACGAGCAGGCGGGCTGGGTTTTGGAAAGGCTGAAGGCCAGTGCGGTGGAGGCAGAGTTGCTCACCATCGAGGGAGCGGGCCACGGCTTCAAGGGTGCCGATGCCGAGAGGGCCGAGAAGGCGCTCCTCGAGTATTTCGAGAAGCATCTGAAACCAGCGCGCTGACGCCGGTGGGCAGGGCAATCGGGTGCTGCGAGTCCATCTGCTTCTGGTGTTCGCGGCGGTGCCGGAGCGGCGTGGTTCCGGAGAACTTTTTGAACCGCTTCACGAAAGCGCTGTGATCGTAGAAGCCGCACGCATTCGCGATCTCGGCGATGGTGCGGTTGCTGTGGCGGATGGCGTCGATGGCGTGAAAAATCCGCACCTGCTCGACGAATGCGTAGGGCGTCATCTTGAGGTGCCTTTTGAAGACACGCATGAAGTGCGTTTCGGAGTAGCTGCATCGCCGCGCGAGTTCGGCGACGGTGATCGCGCCGGCAAAATGCCGGTTCACGTGCTCGATCGCGGGAAGCAGGCGGTTCATCTCGGCATCGCGACCCATCACCTTGTCGTAGGCCTCGTTCACGGTGATGAGACCGATCACTTTTCTGCGCCGGTCATGCAGCGGGAACTTGGTGGAATAAGCCCATTTCATCGCGTGCGCGAAGAACCCGACAGCATGGACTTCGTTGATGAGCGGCTTGTCGTGCTTGAAGACCTGCTGGTCGTTTTCCCGGAAGCTCTGGGCGATGATCCTCGGGAAGAGGTCGAAGTCCGTCTTGCCCGTGACGTCGAACCCGAGGGGCAGATGGATGGTCTCGCGAAGCGCTCGGCTCATGTAGATGTAGCGCGAGTCGGTATCCTTGATCATGAACATCGCGCCCGGCACGCGGTCGAGGACATCGAGAATCTCGCGTAGATCGGCGACGCGGCTGAGAAAAGCAGCTTGGAATTCGGAGGGTTGAGCGATGGCGGGATGTTACTAGTTTTTGGCGACATCGACACAGAAAGATCGCGCGCAACCGGGTTGTGCTCTCGACATGCGTTTCCGCCCTTCACGACAGACGACCTCGCTCATTCGCGCCGCCGTGTGTGCAGCTGCCATCGTTACGCTGCGCGCGGCTGCGGTTGAGCCAGGTTCGTTCCTGCTCGCCTCGGCGGAGGGCGTGAGCGTTTTCGACCGAGAAGGGAAGATGGGCTTCGGGAACTTCGTCACGTCGCTCAAGGACGGCGTGCCGTTGCCGCTTGCCTGGAGCGATATTATCTACGACGGCTGCCGCCTCCCGTCGGGGAACTACCTTTGCTCCGCGCATGAATGGGTCCGAGAGATCGCCCCCGGCGGCGAGATCGTCTGGGAATACCGGGTGCAGAAGCCCTGTGAGCTGAAGACCTGCGTGCCCCTGCCAAACGGCAACGTCATGAGCGTGGACGGGGAGCGGATGGAACTGATCGAACTCACCGATCAGGGCAAACGGATCACCCGGCGGATTCCCGTGCCGACTGATCCGAAGACCGGCATTCATGTGCGCTACAACCTCCTCCGCCGCACGCCTACGGGAACATTCCTGCTGGCGATGCGTGGGGAGAAGGCGTTCATCGAAATCGACGAGACTGGCAAGGAGCTATGGCGTCATTCGGTGCCGGACCTGCCGACGGTGGCGGAACGGCTACCCAACGGCCACACGCTCATGGCCTGGCGCGGCGGGCTGCTGGAAGTGACTCCGCAGCACGAGATCGTGTGGGAGCTGAAGCCTCAGGACATCAAAGACTTTCCCGTGGTGATTTTCGGCGGCTTTCACCGCTTTGAAAACGGCCACACGCTCATCGCCAACTCCGACTGGCACTATCACGACGCGAAGGAGACGGCGGTGCAGCTCTTTGAGGTCACGCGTGACAAGAAGGTCGTGTGGAAGCTCGGCGCCGAGGCCTTCGCCGGCAGGAAACCCGGCTCGCTGGAGCCGAAGACGGGCAATATCGAGCAGCGTATCGTCGGCATCCAATGGCTCGGGGTGGAGAAGTAATGAAGCACATCATCACCATCGGCCTCCTCCTCACCTGCGGCGTCGCGTCCGCAGGTGCCGACGAGTTCTTCAACACGAAAATCGAGCCGCTGCTGAAGCAGCGCTGCTACGAATGCCACTCGCATGAGAAGAAGATGAAGGGAGGGCTGACGCTCGACGCGAAGAGCGGCTGGGAGCAGGGCGGTGATTCGGGACCCGCAGTGGTGCCGGGAAAGCCGGACGAGAGTTTGCTCATCAAGATGGTGCACTGGAGCGATGAGGAGCATCAGATGCCGCCGAAGGAGAAGCTGCCCTCCGCTGAGATCGCGATGCTGGAAGAGTGGGTGAAGCGCGGAGCGCTCGATCCGCGCGTGCAGGAGAAGAAACACCCGAGCGAGCTGGACTGGTGGTCGCTGAAGCCGCTGTCGTCGCCCAAGCTCCCGGTGGTCCCGGGTGTCGAGCATCCGGTAGATCGATTCATCCGCGCCCGACTGGCGGAGCGCAAGCTCGCGCCCTCGACGGAGGCGGATCGTCGCACGTTGATCAGGAGAGTCTATTTTGACCTGCATGGGCTGCCGCCATCGGCTGCGGAGGTGGAGGCCTTTGCGAAGGATGCGGACCCGAAGGCTTATGAAAAGCGGGTGGACCGCTTGCTGGAGTCGGTGCGCTATGGTGAGCGCTGGGCGCGGCACTGGCTGGACACGATCCATTTTGCTGAGACGCATGGCTGCGGGCATGATCTGCCACGTGATCATGCTTGGCGTTATCGGGATTATGTCATCGCCTCGCTGAACGCGGACAAACCGTGGTCGCGTTTCATTCGCGAGCAGATCGCGGCCGATGCGTTGTTTCCCGAGGAGCCGCAATTCGTCCCGGCACTCGGCTTTCTCGGGGCGGGTGTCTTTGATCACAGTGCCTATCAGACCGCGCCGACGAACTTTGATTACCTCGATCGCGACGATCTCGTGACGCAGACGATGGGCGCTTTCACCAGCACCACGGCGAACTGCGCCCGCTGCCACGCGCACAAGTTTGACCCCATCACGCAGGAGGACTACTACGCGCTGCAAGCTGTCTTCGCGGGTGTGATCGAGGGCAATGTGGCGTTTGATGAGGACAAGCGGATCGCACAGACGCGGAAGCGCTTGCAATCGCTGCTCGCGGCAGCTGAGTCGAAAGACAAGGCCGTGCTGCTCGCCGCTGATAACGCCGCTCTCGTGAGTGAGTGGGAGAAGAAACAGGGTCCGGCGGTGACGTGGATGCCGCTGGCCTATGAGAGCTTCATCAGCACCGACGGCTCGACTTTGAAACGCGATGGCGAGGCGATTTCGTCATCGGGCGCGAAACCGGACAAGGACACCTACATCATCACGGCCAGCACGCCGCTGACGAAGATCACCGCATTGCGACTCGATGCGCTCTCGCATGATTCGCTGCCGCAAAAAGGTCCGGGGCGTCAGGACAATGGCAATCTCACGCTCAGCGAGATCGAGGCGCAGCTTTTCGATCCCGGTGCCACGCAGCCGGTGAAGCTGAAGTTCTCCCGCGCCACGGCGGATTTCGATCAGCAGGGCTGGACCTCGGCGATGGCGATTGATGGCAATGCGGCGACGGGCTGGGGCATTCATCCGGCAGTGGGCGCTTCGCATCACGCGGTGTTTGAGCTGGCCCAGCAGCTCACAGTAAAGGCAGGCGCAAAGCTGGCGATCTCGCTCAAGCAGCTGTCAGGAAAATCACACCTCATCGGCTTGTTCAAGCTCTCCGCCACCGACGAGCCCGCAGCTCGTGCCACTGCCATGCCAGCGCTCGCACAGGAAGCGCTGAAGCTGCCTGTGGAAAAACGCAGCGAGGCCCAGCGCATCACTTTGGCCGGCCATGCATTGCGCCAGATCGCGAGTGAGGAAATGGCGAAGCTGCCCGCGCCTGCTGAAGTCTATGCTGCGGGCAAAAAGGCGGATGTGCTACTCGCCGTGGGCAAGGGCACTCCCACCGTTTACGCGAAGGCGAAAACCGTGCGGGTGCTGAAGCGCGGTGAGTTCGACAAACCGATGAATGAAGCTGTGAGCGGTGCCTTGAGCGCGGTGAAGGCGCTGCCCGCTCGCTTCACCGAAGCTCATGCGAGCACCGATGAAGCCGCGCGACGTGCCGCGCTGGCAAACTGGCTCGCGGATGAAAAGAACCCGCTCACCTGGCGCAGCATCGCGAACCGCGTGTGGCACTATCATTTCGGGCGCGGCCTCTGCGACACACCGAACGACTTTGGCCGCATGGGAGGCACACCATCGCATCCCGAGCTGCTCGACTGGCTCGCCTGCGAGCTTCGCGATCACGGCGGCTCGTTGAAGCATCTTCATCGGCTCATCGTGACCAGTGCGACTTACCGACAAAGCAGTGAGCACCGCGAGGACGCCGCGAAAATCGATGGCGACAACCGTCTGCTCTGGCGCATGAACCGCCTGCGGCTCGATGCGGACAGCTACCGCGACTTTGTCGTCGCCACCGCCGGGCAGCTCGAACTCACGATGGGTGGCCCGAGCGTGCGGCAGTTCGTAACCGGCCCGCCGGTGCAGCTCACGCCCACGCTGAACTACGACGCCTATGACTGGTCCGCGCTGCCGAAGCACCGCCGCAGCATCTACCGCTTTGTCTGGCGCGGCGTGCCCGATCCCTTCATGGAAACGCTCGACTTCCCCGACCTCGGCATGTTGGCCCCGTCGCGTGGCTTCTCCGCCTCCGCGCTGCAATCACTGGCACTCTACAACAACCGCTTCGTGCTGCATTTCAGTGGTGAGATGGGAGAAGAATTCCACTCACCTGCCGAAGCCGTCCGCCGCATTCTGCTCCGCGAGCCGACAGAGGCCGAGCTGGCGGATTTCACCGCCTTTGCCAGGAAGAACGGGCTCGCCGCGCTCTGCCGTGTGCTGCTCAACAGCAACGAGTTCCTGTTTGTGAATTGAAGCCCTTTCATCATGACACGCTCCTTCCTTGCAGCTCTTTGGCTCGTCTCATTCGCGGTTCTTCAAGCCGCGGACGCCGTAGTCTCCCATCGCCTGCTCGTCACCGACTACGGTGGCAACCGCGTGTGCATCCTCTCCGCCTCGGGAGAGATCGAGTGGGAGCATCCCGCTTCCACGCCGCAGGATTGCTGGCTGCTGGCGAATGGCAACGTGCTTTTCAGCCAGATCACCGGCGCGGTGGAGATCGCCCGCGACAGGAAGATCGTCTGGCAATACACCGCGCCTCCGCAGGCGAAGGTTCACTCCTGCCAGCCTCTGCCGGATGGCACGGTGCTCGTGGCCGAGTGCTTCATGAGCCGGCTCGTCATTGTCGGGCGCGATGGCAAAGTAGTGAAGGAGCTGCCGGTGAAATCCACGCCGAAGGTGATGAGCCACCAGTTTCGCGGTGTGCGCCGGAGCATGGATGGCCACTTTTGGGTCTGCCTCATGGATGAAAAGAAGGTCGTGGAGCTGGATGTGGATGGCAGTCAGTTGCGGGAGATTCTCTTGGACGGTCATCCGGGTGAGATCGTGAAGCTGCCGAACGGGCACCTGCTCATCAGCGTGTGGGACAAAACCGAAATCATCGAGCTGGACGCGGACCTGAAGCCAGTATGGCGCATCGGCGAAAGCGAACTGCCCGGAAACCCGCTGCGCATCCCCATGGGCATCCATCGCCTGCCGAATGGCAATACCGTCTTCGGCAACTACATCGGCCACGGCTTCACGGGCAAGCAGCCCATGCTCTTCGAGGTCACGCCGGACAAGAAGGTCGTGTGGGAGTTCGCCGACCACGCCCGCTTCAAGACCGTCTGCCAGGTGCAGATTCTCGACACCCCCGCCGACCCGCTGAAAGGCGAGGTGCTGCGCTGAACTCTACCGCCTTCATGTCATGACCACGCCCCATCCCATCCTGCGCCGCGATTTCCTCCATAGCCTCGGCGGCGGCTTCGCAGGCCTCGCACTTAGTCATCTGCTGGCCCGTGAAGCTGCGGCGGACATCCCCAGGCCGCGCCCTGAGTTGAACGGAGGCATTCATCACCGCGCCAAGGTGAAACGCGTCATTCAGCTCTTCATGAATGGCGGTGCCAGCCCCATGGACACCTGGGACCACAAACCCGCGCTCACCAAGCTCGACGGGCAGAAACTCGGCTCCAAAACCAAGATCGAAGGCGCAACCGGGATGCAAGGTGCGCTGATGAAAAGCCCTTTCGAGTTCCAGCAGCATGGACAGTGCGGCAAGTGGGTCAGCAGCGTCTTCCCCGAGCAGGCGAAGCTCGTCGATGAGATGGCATTTTTGCAGGCAATGACCGGTCGCTCAAACGTCCACGGTCAGAACGCCTACTTGCTCAACAACGGCTTCCTCCTGCCCGGCTTCCCCTGCATGGGCGCGTGGATCTCGTATGCGCTCGGCAGTCTCAGCGACAACCTGCCCGGCTTCATCGTGCTGCCGGATGCGCGTGGACTGCCTTACAACGGGCGCGGCTGCTTCAGCTCCGGTTTCCTGCCCGCCGTGCATCAGGGCACCGTCATCAAGGCCGACAGCCCGCAGCCCATCGCCGACCTGTTTGCTTCCGAAAAGTTCGCCTATGCCTCTCGCAGCGCCGACGCTGATGGACTCGCGCTATTGAACCAGATGAACCGCGCCCACGCCGCGCAGCATCCCGGCGACTCCCGACTCGCCGCCCGCGTCGCCGGATACGAACTCGCAGCGAAGATGCAGCTCAGCGCCCCCGAAGCCTTCGATGTCATGCGCGAGCCCGAGTCCGCCCGCAAAGCCTACGGCATCGACAGCCCGGACAAGGCCACCGCCGACTTCGGCAAACGCTGCCTCCTCGCCACCCGTCTCATCGAACGCGGCGTGCGTTTTGTGCAGGTCTGGAGCGGTCCCGAGGGCGCGGTGAACAATTGGGACAACCACGGTAACATCCCCACGCAACTTCCGCCGATGGCCCGCAGCATCGACCAGCCCATCGCCGCGCTACTCCAGGATCTGCGCCAGCGCGGCCTCGCCGAGGACACCCTCGTCGTGTGGGCCACCGAGTTTGGCCGCACGCCTTTTTCACAAGGCTCGCTCGGCCGCGATCATAACTGCGGCAGCTTCGTGAGTTGGCTCTGGGGCGCGGGAATCAAAGGCGGCATCACCCACGGCGTCAGCGACGACATCGGCTACCAGGCCGCGCAAGACACCACAACCGGTTACGACCTCCACGCCACCATCCTGCATCTACTCGGCATTGATCACGAAAAACTCACCGTCCGCACCAACGGTGTCGATCGCCGCCTCACCGATGTGCACGGGCATGTGGTGAAGCAGATTCTATCTTGAACAGGGAGGACCGTTTCCAATCGCCCCTGAGGAGGCAAAATGAAGAAAATCATCGCCATCGGCCTCGTCTTAACTAGCTACAGCGCATCCGCGCGTGGCGAGGATTTGTTCTCGTCGAAAGTCGAGCCGCTGCTCAAGCAGCACTGCTACGAGTGCCACTCGCACGAGAAGAAGATTAAAGGGGGACTCGCACTTGACTCGCGTTCCGGCTGGGAGAAGGGCGGCGATACGGGGCCGGCGGTTGTGCCGGGCAAGCCGGAGGACAGTCTGCTCATCAGGGCGGTGAGCTACGTCGAGAAGGACCTCAAGATGCCGCCGAAGAGGATGCTGGCGGCGGATGAAATCGCGCTGCTGACCGATTGGGTGCGGCGAGGCGCGCCCGACCCTCGCACTAGCGCCGCGAGTCCGGCGTCCGAACTTGCGGTGGACGATTCATGGGAGGCGGAGTTTCAAAAACGGCTCGACTGGTGGAGCCTCAAGCCGATGCGCCGCGGTGAGCCGCCGGTCGTGCAGGACGCCGCGTGGTCGCGCGATCCGGTGGACCGCTTCATCAAAGCCGCGCTCGATTCCGCAAAGCTCGCCCCGGCGCCGCGTGCGGAGCCAGCAGTGATCGCGCGGCGATTGTCCTTCGTGCTCACCGGATTGCCGCCGACGGAATCGCACAAGCCCCATGAGGCGCTCGTGGACCGGCTCCTCGCGTCGCCGCATTTTGGCGAACACTTTGCCCGCCACTGGATGGACGTGGTGCGCTACACCGATACCTACGGCTACGAGTGGGACAATCCCGCGAAGGGCTCGCACGAATACCGGGACTACCTCATTCGCGCCTTCAACAACGACGTTCCCTTCGACCAACTGGTGCGTGAACAACTCGCGGGCGACCTACTCCCGCATCCGCGCGTGAGGGACGGCGTGAACGAGAGCCTCATCGGCCCGATGTTCTACCACATGGGCGAGCACCGCCACGGGAGCAGCCTCATGTTCAACGGCATCCACCAGGAAATGGTGAACAACAAAATCGATGCGTTCTCGAAGGCGTTCCTCGCCACGACGGTCGCGTGTGCGCGCTGCCACGACCACAAGCTCGAGGCGGTCTCGCAGCGCGACTACTACGCGCTGGCGGCGATGTTCACGACGCCGCGATGGACCTCGCGTGTCATTGATGCACCGGGGAGGAATGACGCGGCAATTGAGAGGCTGTCGAAGCTTCGCGCTTCGATTCGCAATGAGCTGGCAGTGTTGTGGAAAGGGAGGACCTTCACCCCCGAAGCGGTGAAGGCCGCGCTCGGAGATGCGACGAAGTTGAAGCCGCAAACTCACGAGGTCGCGTATCCGCTCGTGCGATTCGCCCAGGGCACTGCGTGGGGCGACGCGAGGGCAGAGTGGCAAGAGACGCG
Organism: Chthoniobacteraceae bacterium; assembly: GCA_044221035.1. Taxonomy (GTDB): domain Bacteria; phylum Verrucomicrobiota; class Verrucomicrobiia; order Chthoniobacterales; family Chthoniobacteraceae; genus SXWH01. The sequence continues at coordinate 11,602 of JBGAPU010000124.1, forward strand.
CGAGCAGCGGCGGAGGACGAACGCCGCATTCAAGTCGCTCGCCGACGGTGCGCTTCCGAGTGGATGGGTGACGGAGGGCGACGGTATGAAACGCGGTTTTGTCGAGGACGCGACACCGCTCATTTCGATCGAGGGCGATGCGGTCGTCGCGCGACTGCTGCCGCGCGGATGGCACACGCATGCGCTGTCTTCCAAGCTGCCCGGCGCGCTGCGAATGCCGCCGGAGCACACAGTGCCGGGAAAGTTTGTCAGTCTCGACCTCGCCGGCGGCGAATTCAGCGGTGCGCTCGTCGTGGACGACCACGCGTTTCAAAATGAGACGGTCAGCTTCCTCACGGGCGCCGAGCCGCAGTGGAAGACCTTCGCCGATGCCGAGCTGAAGAACGGTGTGCAGCAGGTGACGGTCGAGTTTTGCACGGCGTCGCTGAATCCGAACTTCCCGCCCCGCACCGGACTTGCGAAGGGGCTGAAAAATTCCGACTACGGCTACGACAAGCGAAGCTGGCTGAGCATCACCGGCATCGTGTCGTACGACACCGCAGGCACACCGCAGGATGAACTCGATGCATTCGCCTCGCTCTATGACGGAGGCGGTGGCGAGCCGTGGACTCGCGTGTGCGCGTGGTTTGCGGGCGCGGTGCAGCGGTGGTGCGACGGTAAAGTCGCGCTGGGCGACCGTGCGGTGCTCGACTGGCTGCTCGCGAAGAAACTCCTGCCAAACACAGCGCCCGCAGGCTCGAAGCTTGCCGCGCTCCTCGCCGAGTATCGCCGCGTCGAGGCTGGTATTCCTTTTCCCCGCACGGTGAACAGCATGGACGAACGCGGGGTGGCGCCCGCGAACTACCCGCTCAACGTCCGCGGCAACGTGGACTCGCCCGGCACACTCGTGCAGCCAGGGTCTTTGAAAATGCTGCACGGCGAGCGAGTCGCCGACCGGCTCGCACTCGCGGAATCGCTCGTTCATCCCGAGCACCCGCTCACCGCCCGCGTGTATGTGAACCGCGTGTGGCAATGGCTCTTCGGCACGGGACTCGTCGCGACACCCGATGATTTCGGCCGCCTCGGTGCGAAGCCGTCGAATCCCGAGCTGCTCGACTGGCTTGCGCGCGAGTTCATCCGCGACGGTTGGTCCACGAAGAAGCTCGTGCGCCGGATCGTGCTGAGCGAGGCCTTCCGACAATCCGGCGCGGTGAGCGACGCTGCGCGCGAAGCCGACGCCGACAACAGGCTGATGCACCATTACCCGACGCGTCGCGTCGAGGCGGAGGCGGTGCGCGATGCGCTGCTCGCGGTGTCGGGCCGGCTCGATGCCCGGCTCTACGGTCGTCCGATTGACCCGCCGCGCGCCGCGGAGGACGACAAGAAGCGTCTCTTCTCCGGCCCGCTCGATGGCGGCGGCCGCCGCTCGCTCTACCTGCGCATGTCCATCATGGAGCCGCCGAAGTTTCTCACGACGTTCAACCTGCCCGACCTCAAGCTCCCGACGGGCCGCCGCGATGTGTCGAATGTGCCGACGCAGGCGCTGCTGCTGCTGAACGACCCGTTCACCAGCGCGATGGCGAAGCACTGGGCGGCGCAACTCGTGAGGATGCCGCACGCCTCGGAGCAGGAGCGCATCGCCGCGATGTTCGAGCGTGCGTATGGGCGCGGGCCGACTGCGGAGGAAATGCAACGATGGGCCGCGGCGGTGCGCGAATTCGCGACGGCGCCGGAGACCTCGCTGATGCGCGACGAGGCCGCGTGGGCGCAGGTCGCGCACGCGATTTTCAACACGAAGGAATTCATCTACTACCGCTGAGCTGCATGAAACGTCCGCCCCATTTCTCCCACGACTGCCTTCCGACGCGACGCGCATTTCTGCGGCAAGCCTCCGCCGGGTTTGGCTGGCTCGCGTTGCGCGGCTTGCTCCCCGCTGCGCCGCTGCCGCACCTGCCGCCGCGCGCGCGAAACGTGATTTTCTGCTTCATGGACGGCGGTCCGAGCCATGTGGACACCTTCGACCCGAAGCCGCTGCTCAAGGCACGCGAGGGCCAGCCAATCGGCGAGAGCGCGGTGTCGAAGCGCGCGCAGTCGAATGCGAAGCGTGTGTGGTTCGGCAGTCCGTGGGAGTTCAAGCAGCGCGGACAGAGCGGGCTGTGGGTGAGCGAACTGTTTCCGCACATCGCGCAGGTCGCGGACAAGTTGTGCGTCGTGCGCTCAATGGTCGGAGAGCTGCCGCTGCATGGTCAGCAAAATCTCCTGCTGCACACCGGTCGCATCCTCGGCCAGACGCCGAGCCTCGGTGCGTGGGTGTCCTATGGGCTCGGGACGGAAAACAGAAACCTGCCCGGCTACGTCGTGCTCAACAACGACTGGGTGCCGAACGGCGGGCTGGAAAATTTCGGCAGCTCGTTCCTGCCCGCGAGTCATCAGGCCACGATGGTCCGCGCAAAAGGCGTGCCGGTGGACAACGTCGCGGCCGCCGACCCCGCCACAATTCAACGCCGCAAGCTCACGCTCCTCGCTGAACAGGATGCTGGATTCGCTGTGCAGGCATCCGACCCCGCCACGGTCGAGGCCGCGATCGCGAATTACGAAACCGCCTTCCGGATGCAGAGCACCGTCCCCGCGATTGCCGACATCGGCGCCGAGCCGGAGCACATTCGGCGGCTCTACGGTGTGGACTCGGACGACGAGCACCAGCGCTTCTACGCTATGCAGGCTCTGCGCGCGCGGCGACTCGTAGAGGCGGGTGTGCGTTTCGTCGAAATCACGTGCCCGAGCTTCGACGGCAACAACTCGCCATGGGACCAGCACGGCCTCTTGAAGAGGAACCACGAGAAGAATGCGCGCATCACCGACCAAAGCGTCGCCGCGCTCATCGTGGACCTCGAACAGCGTGGCCTGCTCGAAGAGACCATCGTGCTCTGGGCGGGAGAGATGGGCCGCACCCCTCACACTCCGAAAATCAGCGAAGCCTCCGGGCGCGACCATCATGTGAACGGCTACTCGATCTTCATGGCGGGCGGGGGATTCAAAGGCGGCATCGCATTTGGCGAGACGGACGAATTTGGAAACCGCGTGGTCTCCAGCCCGACTGACATCCACGACATCCACGCGACGATCCTCCATCAACTGGGGCTCGCCCACGAGCGCCTCACCTACCGTTACTCGGGACGCGATTTTCGCCTCACCGACGTGCATGGGCGCGTGCTCAAGGAGCTGATTTGCTAGCAGACAGTCCAGGCAGTCGATGCGCGCCATACGGTGGATGACGTCGAATGCCTTGCAAGCCGCTGTGCATGGCCGTAGCAAGGCGGTCCGCATTTCGCAAAATGCGCCTGCATGCTCAAAAAGATCCTCATCATCCTCGCTGCGGTCATCGTCATCCTCTGTGTCGTCATCTCGATGCGGCCGGCGGATTTTCGCGTGGCGCGCTCGGCGACCATCGCCGCCCCGGCTGGCGCTGTCTTTGCGCAGGTGAACGACCTGCACAAATGGCAGGATTGGTCCCCGTGGGCGAAGCGGGATCCGAACGCGAAGAACAGCTACGAGGGGCCGGCCTCCGGTGTTGGCGCTGCATTCCTGTGGTCCGGGAACAGCGAGGTGGGTGAGGGGAAAATGACGATTCTCGAGAGCCGTCCGAACGAGAAGGTTGTGTTTCGCCTCGACTTTGAGAGGCCGTTCAAGGCCACGAGCAATGCGGAGTTCACCTTCACGGAGAAGGACGGGCAGACCGAGGTGACATGGGTGATGACGGGGAAGAACAATTTCATCGGCAAGGCGATCAGCCTCTTCATGGACTGTGACAAGATGGTCGGCGGGGATTTTGAGAAGGGACTGGCGCAGCTCGACGCCGCGGTGAAAGCAACCGTCAAAAAGTGATCCGCCGGGCCTTGGGTTTTCGTGTTCGTGGCATCCGCCGGCTCGATTTGGAATTGAGCCTTGCCCATGCTCCTGCTCCCGCGGCGGCGGGTGTCGCGCGGGAGCAGGAGCGAGACAACAAGTAAGAGAGAGACCGTCCAAATTCTCCAACCGCATCACCATGTCCTTCATCGAGCGACTTCTCACCATCGGCCCGATCCGCAAACTCATCTGGCGGCTGTGGTATCCGTTCGTCACGCGCCGGCTGCGCGGCGACGAAGTGCTTTTCCTGAACTATGCGTTTGAGAGCGAGCCGCCCGTCGGTCTCCCGCTTTCGCCTGAAGACGAGCCGAACCGGGCCTGCATCCAGCTGTATCATCACGTCGCTTCGCAGGTGGACCTTCGCGGGAAGGAAGTGCTCGAGGTGAGCTGCGGGCACGGTGGAGGTGCGTCGTGGATCACGCGGACGATGCAGCCCGCGGGATACACCGGGCTCGACCTTAATCCGACCGGCGTGCGCTTCTGCCAGCATCGGCACGCGGCGGTGCCGGGGCTGAAATTCATGCAGGGCGACGCGCAGAAGCTGCCGTTGAAGGACGGCTCCGTTGATGCGGTGATCAATGTGGAGGCGTCGCACTGCTACCCGGATTTTCCGCGCTTCCTCGCGGAGGTCGCGCGCGTGCTGCGGCCCGGCGGGCACTTTCTCTACACGGATTTCCGCTTCAGCGGGGAGATTGCAAAGTGGGAGAAGGACATCGCCGCCGCACCGCTGGAGATCGTGCAGACGCGCGACATTGGCGGGAACGTGCTCAAGGGCATGGACCGCAATGGCGAGCGCAACCTCAAGCTCATCTTCGAGCGGCTGCCGAAGTTCATGCACGCGCTCGGGCGCGACTTCGCAGGCGTGCCCGGCTCGCGCATCTATGTCGCGATCGAGAAGGGCGAGCTGTCCTATCGGTCGTGGTGTTTTCAGAAACCTGCGGCAAAGTAGCTGCACCGTGAAAGCGTTCTCCCCGCTCTTTTTCCCCGCACTGCTCGCGCTTTGCGCGCAGGCCTCGGCGCTGGAGCCCGTGCGCGTCGGCAAGGACGGGAAGTCGTTCGTGCTCGCGGAGAGCGGCACGCCGTTCCGTGTGTGGGGCGTGAACTACGACCACGACAGCGTCGGCAAGGGGCGGTTGATCGAGGACTATTGGGAGAGGGAGTGGGACACGGTGTGCGAAGACTTTCGCGAAATGAGGGCGCTCGGCGCAAACGTGGTGCGCGTGCATCTGCAGTTCGGGAAGTTCATGCGTGACGCCGTCACGCCGGACGAGAAGTCGCTCGCGCAGTTGCGCCGCCTGCTCGCGCTCGCCGAGGAGACCGGGCTTTATTTGGATATCACCGGCCTCGCCTGCTACCACAAGGCCGACACGCCGAAGTGGTATGACGCGATGGGCGAGCGCTCGCGCTGGGACGCGCAGGCGCGGTTCTGGTCTGCTGTGGCGAAGACATGCCGCGGCTCGAACGCGGTGTTCTGCTACGACCTGATGAACGAGCCTGTCTTCGACGGGAGGAACGACGCGGGCTGGGTCGCGGGGGATCTCGGTGGGAAGAGCTTCGTGCAGCGTCTAACGCTGGAACCGGGCAAGCGGACAGCGGTCGAAATCGCGAAGGCATGGGTGGACACGCTCACTGCCGCCATCCGTGCGGAGGATCCCGCGCACATGATTACCGTCGGTGCGATCCCGTGGGCGCACGTGTGGCCGGGCGCAAAGCCAGTCTTCTGCTCGCCGGAGGTCAGCCCGGCGCTCGATTTCGCGAGCATCCACCTCTATCCGAAGAAAGGCGGCGTGGAGAAGGCGCTCACCGCGATGGGCGTGTATGAAATCGGCAAGCCCCTGCTGATCGAGGAGACGTTCCCGCTCGAATGCGATGTCTCGGAGATGGATGACTTCCTCCGGCGCTCGAAACCGCGGACCGCGGGTCACGTCAGCTTCTACTGGGGCCGCACGATCGCGGAATACGAGACGGAGAAGGGCACAAGGATCGAAGCCGCGGTGATGAGCGCTTGGCTGAAGCATTTCCAGCAGCATGCGGACTTCATGAAGAAGCCCTGATCGCGCCGCGCGCGAATCGGAAATTGCGTGCCGTGCGGGATCGCGGATCATCCCCGCAGCCAACTCCGCCTGCCATGAACCTGCTCCGCAATTTCCTCCGTCTTTCCATCCTGCCGCTGGCATCGCTCGCAGCCAGCGCGCTTGCGCTCACACCCGCCCGCCCGCCCGTTCCGGCCGGCTGGGCGACCGTTG
>JBGAPU010000125.1:0-17657 GCA_044221035.1 Chthoniobacteraceae bacterium
CACCACCGACGAGCCGCTCCCCACCGTCCCGGTGTCCGCAGAGATGAACGTCAGCCCGTTGCCCAGCTGCTGCGTGGTCGCACCGCCGTTCCCGATCGCCAGGCTCGCCGTGCCGATGCCCGTCACGTCGTTGATCTGCACGAAGTTCACCGCACCGCCACCCACATTCGACGCCGCCGCACTGCTCAGCGTGTTGTTCGCATTCGTGAGGATCAGCGTGCCGTTCGCCACGATCGTCCCGCCCGTGTAGGTGCTGTTCCCGGCAAGGAACTGCGTGCCACTTCCCGTCTTCACGAATCGCAACGCCGAGCCCGCCACGCCGCCGTCCTGGATGACGCCGGTGAATGTGCCAAAGTCGGCTGATGAACCGGCATTGAGGCCATCCGTGAGACGCACGAGCCCCGCCGCACCGTTCGTGTTGCCATTGATGATGCCGCCGTTTCCTGGATTAAAGAGATCAGCGACGCCCGCCACGAAATTGCTGAAGCCATTGAGGTCCAGCGTCGAGTTGGCACCCACGGCTGCGATGGCATTCCTGCCGAACGCGCCGGACTGGATGTTGAAGTTCACCAAGTTCGCCCCCGTGTCCACCGTCGCCACCCCCGCGCGGAGCGTGCCGCCCGAGGTGCCGAGCGCCTGCCAGTCTCCAACGACGGTGAAGCCCGTGTAGGTGTTCGCGCCGCTCAGGATCTGGACGTTCGCACCGTCCTTGAAAAGGGCGGAAGTGTTTGCCGCGCCCGTGCCATCCGCGATCACCCCGGCGAAGTTCGGCGTCGTGCCCGAGGGCGGGGCCACCGTGCCGTTCGGCAGCGTGTTCGTGCCGATCGTCAGCGTGTTCCCGTTCAGGTTGATCGTGCTCCCGGCGATGCCGCCGTCGATCCACTGCGCCGCGAGATTGGGGTTGTTCCCAAGGATCGGTGCCGTTGCCACATTCACATTCAGCGTCGAGCCGCCGGTGCTGGCCGCGAGGACCGTGGGCGTCGCCGCGGAGTCAAACTCCAGCGTCGTGCGGCCCCCGAAGTTGTTCGGGTTCGAGTTCGGCAGCGCGTTCGCCAAGTTGAGATTGACCGTCACGCCATTCGTCAGCCATGTCGGGCCCACGTAGCTGTTCGCCGCGTTGAGGTTCACCGTCAGGTTGTTCGCGCCATTGGCCACGAGGTCCGAGTTGAACGTGCCCACCCCCGCGGTCAGGCTGGTGATGGCGCCATTGACATTGATGATGCCCGCCGCTCCGCCGGTGTTCACCAGCGACAGCACCACGTTCGACTTGTCCACCGAGCCCACGTTCAGCGTCCCGCCCAAGGCGTCCAGGCTGCCCGGGCCGCCGACGATCGCGATGTTGCCCGTCCAGGAGGACGTCCCGCCCGCCGTGCCCAGCAGCTTGCCCCCGCTGTTCAGCGTGAGAAACTCCGTCGTGATGTTCGTCCCCGCCGCAAGCTGGAGGACAGCACCGGAATTCACCTGCGTGCCGGTGCCCGCGGTGTTGTCGCCAAAGCCCAGCGCCGAGTTTCCAGCCGCCGTGCTCGCACTCACGAGCAGCGTCCCGCCGCTGACCACCGTCGTGCCCGTGTAGGTGTTCACGCCGCTGAACTGCTGCGTGCTGGCACCATCCTTGACGATGTTGCCCACGCCCGAAACCGTTCCCGCAAACGTCGTGCTGCCCGCTGCCGAGCCGATGGTCAGCGTGTTCGCACCGAGCGTGACGAGCGATGTCGCCGCACCCGTGAGCGAGGCAACCGCCTGGTTCGCACCCGCGGGATTGGCGGCGGTGCCGCCGATGTTCAGCACAGAGCTGCCGAGTCCGGAATCATCCATCGTGACCGCCGTGCGCGTGGCCGTGGGGAGCCCGCCCGCGACGCCCACATTCAGGATGCCACTTCCGGCGAAGCCCGTGCTGCGGATGAAAGTCGGGCCGTTGTAGGTGTTTGCCGCGTCGTAGTCGATGGTCACGCCACTCACGACCACATCCGAATTGGCCGATGCACCACTGATGCCCGCCGTGTTGATGACGATCTTGGCTAGATTGCCTGACGTCGAGATGAACGTCAGCACCTTGCCGTCCTTCACGATGCCGCCGGAAAGCGTGAAAGTCCCGTCGATGACCCCGATCGTCGCATCGCTGCCGAGGGTGACAGCTCCATTGAAGGAGGAATTGGTGCTACCGACGAGGGCGGCGTTGGACTGACCCGCAAAAACCGCATTGCCCGCCCCGTTGATGGTCACCGCCTCGCCCGAGGTGTAGTTTGTGAAATTTTGCAGCCCCAGCGACCCTCCTGCATTGACCACCGTGCCCCCCGCGCTCGAGCCGAGGGCATTCGCCACGTCGGCGACGACAAAACCACCATTGACCGTGGTCACCCCGCCGTAAGTGTTGTTGCCGCCCAAGAGTATGAGGCCCGCCGCAGGGCCGGCCTGCACCTGACTGGCCGCACCCGCGATCACGCCGTTGAAGGTCTGGCCGGCCGTGCTGGTGATGGTGAGGCTGCCATCGAGCGTGCCTAGGCCGGTGATCAGGTTCGTCCCCGAGATCGTCAGCCCGCCGCTGGCGGTGAGGGTTCCCGAGTTAATGGCCACGCTGGCATTCGGGTCCAGCGCCTGCGCGATGACGATGTTGCCCGTGTTCCCGGCGCTGCCGAAACTCACCGTGCCCCCGCCGGAACCGACGTTCAGCGTGGTGGGCGAAACGGTCAGCGTCGTGCCCGCCGCCGCCGCGATGGTGGAGCCGCTGTTGAGAGTGATGGTGGGGTTCGAGAGCGTCTGCGAGCCCGCCCCGAGGAAGGTGCCGCCGCTGTTCACCGTGAGGTTCCCCGTGCCGAGCTGGCCCGACGCGGTGGTGCTCAGCGTGCCGCCATTGATGACCACGCCGCCGCTGATCGTGTTCGGATTCGTGAGGGCGAGCGTGCCCGTCCCCGTCTTGGTGAGCACCGCACCGCCTTGGAGCGTCGTGCCGATGGTGGCGGTGAAGGCGCCCGAGACATCCACCGTGCCCGTCGTCAGCGTCAGGTTTCCGCCAACGAGGTTGTAGGTGTTCGCAAAGCTCAGCGTGTCCGCCACCATGCCGGGGGCCACAGTGATGCTGGCGCCCGTGCCGGGCACCACACCCGGGAAGGCCACCTGGCTGCTGCTGATCGGGATGCCCGCGCTCCAGTTGCCCGCGAGATTCCACACCGCGCTGGTGGCGCCGGTGTAGTTGTCCGCCGCACCGTGCGCACCCTGCGGCGCCCCGCACAACGCGAGCAGTGCCGCGGCGGAAGTCGCGAGGATGCCGCGCCGCAGCGAGGACTTGCGGTTCTTGCGGGTGATGCGGATGGCGATGGCGTTCGTCTTGGTGGTTTTCATGGTGGTGTGATTCGTTGGGTTAAACTGAGTGTGAGTGGTGGGTGAAATAACGGGTGGGACTGGGCTGCGATGCTCCCCGGGAGATTCAGGACGCGGGGTGGCTAATTCCCTTCCCTCAGCGCGCCTCTGCTGCGCTGCGGGATGCTGTGACTTTCTGCCGCCGGGCTGTGGTGGTGGTTGGGCACGGGCACCGGTTGTTCACGGTTCAAGAAACACCGTCAACCCAAATTCCTAAAAAAACCCTCATCTCAAGCAGCCTCCGTGCCGCGGAGACAGTTCCCCTGCGGCGCAGACCATGCCCGTGAAGGCCGCCCCTTCCGCGACCGACGCCATCCACACGGTCTCGGAGGCCATTCCCCAGCAGCGTCCCATCTTGAGTTGAAGTAGGAACTGGGAGGACTTCCGGAAGATCTTTTTCTCTCTCCATGGCGATATGCCGGCCGGATCCAGAAATCGAAGCCCTTCGTGTTCGGCACGGACAAGCGCTGACTCTCGGATGCTGACACTCGGACACCCATCGAATGCCGTGGCTGCGCCCAGTCAGCGCGGCAACCCGCGCACTTGCCCCGCCCGATGATGGCGGCGGCTCGGTCGTCGGAGGCTACGGCAGGGCGGCGACGAGCAGGAGGGAGGAGCCGGCGCGGTGCTGGGGGATGCGCTCAAGCTGGCTGAGGAGCATGAGCATGGCGTTGGCGATGGCGCCGGGGGGCTTGAAGCCGTTGCGGAGGATTTCGGAGGGGTCGGTCATCTTGCGCAGCTTCCTCTGCCGGATGCTGAGGAGGGGGCGCAGGGGGCGGCCCCAGTAGGTCCATTTCTCGACGCGGAGGCTGCAGGATTCGCAGAGGGCGATGAGTTCCCCGGCGTCGTAGCGGCGGACGTGGCCGGCGGCGGTGTCGTATTCGGACATGAGCTTCATGTCGGCGGGGACGTTGATGAAGATGCGGCCGCCGGGCTTCACGTGGAAGAGGGCGGACTCGAGGAAGCCGCGGTGGTCGTCGAGGTGCTCGATGACGTCGAAGAGGATGAGGCCGTCGTAGGCGGCGCGGAGGGAGGCGTCGCGGGCGTGGATGTTGTAGCAGTGGCGCTGGCTGGTGCGGCAGACGGACTGCTTGAGGGCGTATTCGTTGAGGTCGAAGCCATCGACGGTGGTGCCGTAGGCGTCCTCGATCTGGCGCTGGACGAGGCCGGAGCCGCAGCCGATTTCGGCGAGCTTCGAGGTGCGCCAGGGGAAGTCGCCGGCGAGTTTTTTGAGCACCTGGAAGCGGCGGCGCACCCAGAAGTGCTCGGGGGAGGCGATGGTGAACCACGCGTCGCCCATGCTGACGCCCTCGGGCTGGCAGAGGTATTTGATCTCGGGCCTCACGGCTGGGGCTTTCCGGGCTGCGTGGCGATGGGGGCGGTGGGGGCGGCGATTTCGGGGACGGAGAGGACGGTGTCCGATGCGGTGGGCTGGAGGTCGCCGATGATCGAGCGGGCGATGGCGGTGGGCCTGCGTTTGAGTTCTTTGAGCATGACGATGAGGTATTCCCCGATGACGCCGAGGCAGAGGAAGAGCATGGAGGCGACGCCGAGGAGCAGGACGATCATCGTCGTGATGCCGGGGCTGGCGCCGATGTAGTAGTTCAAGAGGGTGAACTTGGGGAAGAGGCGGTTCAGGATGAAGAGGCCGCCGAGGAGCAGGCTGACGAAGGCCATGCCGATGCCGATGATGCTGGCGATGCGGAGGGGGACGTAGCTGAAGCCGGTGATCGAACTGAGGCCGAGCGAGACGAGGCGGGTGAAGCTGTATTTCGTCTTCCCATGCTCGCGCGCCGGCCGCGCGACGGGGACGGCGCACTGCCTGAAGCCGACCCATGAGCGCAGGCCGCGCAGGACGCGGACGGATTCCGGCAGGCCGAGGATCGTGCGGTGGACGCGGCGGTGGAAGACGGAGAAGTCGCCGGCGTCCTCGGACCATTCGTGCTCCGACACGCCGCGCATGATGCGGTAGAAATTCCGGTAGAAGAAGTTCTTCACGAAGGAGGCGTCGCGCTTCTCGCGGACGGCGTAGGCGACGTCGAAGCCCTCGTCGCGGACCTTGTGGTAGAGCTGCGCGAGGACGTCCGGGGAATCCTGCAGGTCGCTGTCCATGAGCCCGACGGCCTCGCCCGATGCGAAGGCGAGGCCGCACGCGACGGCGGGCTGGTGGCCGAAGTTGCGGCTGAGGGAGACGCCCTTGATGCGCGGGTCCCTCACGTTGGCCTGCGCGATGAGCTCGAGGGTGCGGTCGCCGGAGCCGTCGTCCACGAGGATCAATTCCCAGCACGGGCCGACCTCCCGTTCGAGGACGGGAAGCAGTGCTTCGAGCAAATGGGGCAGCGCATCCTGCTCATTGAAGCACGGGATGACCAGCGAGAGCTGAACCGTGTCGGGCATTCGTCCGCCGTCTTAAAAAGCGCGTCCCGCAGCGGCAAGGCATTTCTCCGCCGGGCGCGGGGGCGCGCTCCGATGCTGCAGCGCGTTGGTTCATTTCAAGCGGCGCGCGGCTTTCTCAATTGACACGCAGAACGCGGGCGAACGTCATCCGCATCCGCCACGGCGAAGCTTCATGAGCGTCTCGATCGACGAACAGATTTACAAACTGCCCAAGAGCGAACTGCGCTCTTCCGGCGGTGTCGCATACACGGAGTTCAAGCGCGGGCTGCGTCCGCGATACTTCATCGTGTGGCGCGACATCCTGCTCGGGCACGCGGCGATCGCGGCCATTCTCGCCGCGCTCGTCTGGCTGCAGCGCACGTGGGCGTGGAGCTGGTGCGTGTCGGTGCCGTGCGCGGCGTTCCTGCTCGGCTTTGCGTTCGCGTATTTGAACCTCTTCTTCCACGAGGCCGCGCACTGGAACCTCGCCGCCAGCAAGCGGTGGAACGACCGGCTCGCCGACTGGCTCATCGGGATTTTTGCGGGGCAGTCCATCGCGGCCTACCGCGTCGTGCATTTCGGACACCACCAGCACCACGGCACGGTGATGGACACGGAGAACTCCTACTTTGATCCGCTGAACATGCGCTTCCTCGCCGCGGGGCTGCTGGGCATCCGCGCGTTTGAAGTCGCGCGCAGCCGGAAGGCCGTGGTGTCCACCGCGCCGGAGGACAGGGACTCGGAGCGTGCGTCGCGCATCGCGCTGCTGCGCGGCCTCGCGCTGAACGCGGCGATTGTGCTCGGCTCGTTCTTCGCCGGCTACTGGACGATCAGCGTGGCGTGGTCCGTCGGGGTGCTGAGCGTGTTTCCCTTCCTCAATGCGCTGCGCAATTTGATCGAGCACCGCGACGAGAACGCGACGGCCGCGATGAACTACCGCGAGGTGCCGCACGGGCGCGTGAACCGGCTCTTCGGCGACGGCCCGCTCGCGTGGACCTTCGGCGGCGCGGGCTTCAACCGCCACCTGCTGCACCACTGGGAGCCGCAGGTCTCCTACACGCGGCTGGCGGACTTGGAGCGCTTCGTCCTCGACTGCGAGTGCGCGCCGCTTTTCCGCCAGCGGCAGACGACCTACGTGCGCACCATCTGGCATTTCCTGAAGCGCGGGGGCAAATGAGCGGCGCGACTTCGCAGGCCGGGGCCGGTGGGTTTCCATGCGGCGCATGCGGAAGCCGCAGCACCGCGCTCCACGCGACCGTGCGCGACGTGGAATACTTCACGAGCGACGCCGACTTCTCCTACGTGCGCTGCGCGGACTGCGGTGCGGTGACGCTCGCGAACCCGCCGGTGGACCAGCTCTCGAAGATCTATCCGCCGAACTACTACTCGTTCCAGGCCGCGGGAAAAACGCTCGGCAGCCGCGTGAAGGACGCGCTCGACAGGCGGCTCTTCCGCTCGTGCCTGCGCCAACTGCCGGAACGCCCGCTCGCGGTGATGGATGTCGGCGGCGGCACCGGCCTGCAGCTCGATCTGATCCGCAGCCTCGACCGCCGCATCGCGCAGACGACGGTGGTGGATCTGGACTCGCAGGCGCGGGCGATCGCGGAGGCAAAGGGGCACTCGTATTTTCACGGGCGCATCGAGGACTACGCGCCGACGACGCGCTTCGACCTCATCCTTGCGCTGAACCTCATCGAGCACGTCGCGAATCCGTTCGAGGTCCTCGCGAAGATCAAAGACTGCCTCACGCCCGAGGGCATGGTGATCATCAAGACGCCGAACATCGACAGCCTCGATGCGCGATGGTTCCGGCAGCGCAACTGGGGCGGCTTCCACTGCCCGCGGCACTGGGTGCTGTTCAATCGGGAGAGCTTCCTCGCCGTCGCCGCGCGCGCGGGGCTCGCGCCGCATCAGTTCAAATACACGCAGGGCGCGCCGTTCTGGACGATCAGCGTCATGGCTGCGCTGCACAAACGGGGATGGGTGCGCATTGACGCCGCGCGTCCGTCATTCATGCATCCGCTCTACCGGCTGCTGCTCATCCTGTTTGCCGGGTTCGATTTCCTGCGCAGCCCTTTCGCGAAAACGTCGCAGATGTTCTGCATCCTCAGGCGCGCCTAGCGGATCGCGGTTCCGCCGCGCTACTCGGCGCCGCCCGGATCCTTCTGGATGCAGATGACGGACGGTTTGCCGTTCGGCCGATACATCGACGCGCCATAAAGGATGGCCGCGGAGCCCTCGGCGGCGTAGCGCACCTTCTTCAAGTCCGCGTCCCAGCGTTCGAGATAGGAGCAGTTCGCCGTCTTCTTGCTGCCGGGAATCGGCACGTAGCGCACGAAGGTGAACGTGAGGAAGGCGGGCTCGCCCTCGAGTGGGAACGGCGCGGCCCAGTTCGGCGAGAGGTTCACGATGCGCGCATTGTTCAAATCGACGGCGAAGACGGTGTCGCCGTCCGTGCTGCCGAGATGCAGGCCGAAGAACGCGAGGCGCATCGGCGGCTGGATGAGGAAGCGCGCCTTTGCACCCGCTCCGAGTTGCAGCAGCTCCACGAGCCCCACGAAGCCCGGCAGCTTGCCCATCTCCGACTCCTTCCCCGCCTTCACGTCGCGCAGGAGGTAGTGCTTGCCGTGGCCGGGGCCGTTGAACTCGTCGTCCTCTTCGCCCTTCACCGTGCGCAGGACCAGCTCGTTCAGCCCGTCGGGCGTGGTGAAGCGCGGCGCGGTCTTCGGATCATCCGAGGGCCTCGCCTCGCCCTCCTTCTGCTCCACGTATTCCGGATAGCGGAAATACGCGGCGCTCTTCGCCTTCGCATACCACTCCGGCGCGGCGGCGAGCTTGCGCAGATTTTTCCCGAGCGGCTCCACGCTCCAGATTTCGCTGCCCTTCTTCAACTCGCGCGTGAAGACGATCGTGCTGCCGTCCGGTGCGAAGAACGGATCGCGGTCCTGCCCGCTGTCGTCCTTCGTGAGCTGGCGCAGGAGCTTTCCGTCCTCGCGGTAGAGATACACGTGCGAGTGGCTCACGCCCTCGGGCTTCAGGTAGCGGATGGCCACCGCGAGCTCCGCGTCCGCGGCAAATGCACAACTTGCGATGAACAGAAAACAGGCCGTCAATTTCATGCCGCACGCCTACGCACACGGCGGATTCCGCGCAAGCGCGCCTCGGATTTTTCGTGCGTGCGGTGTCGCGTCTCATGCCGCAAGTTCCCGCGCGATGTTCCGTCTGGCGTCCCTTCGATCCGTGCTGCTCGCGGCTGCCCTGCAAGGCTGCGCGGCGACGGCGCTGTTCGCGCAGTTTGCGCAGGACGACGAGGTGCGCCTGCGCCGAGACGAACCGCTTCATTTCAAGGATGCCGTCTTCCGCCCGGGGAAGGCCGGCGAGACGTTCAGGGTCATGCGCTACGACCGCGCGGCGGGCCGCGTGTATCTGCTGGCGTTCGACGGCGACGGAAAGCCGTTCGCGCTCCACTGCCCCGACTCCGCGATTGAGCCCGCGCCGAAGGACACGTGGGCGCTCGTGAAGGAGGGCCTGAACGCGATGCAGCAGGGCGACCTCCCCGGCGCGCGGGCGCGTTTCGTGCGGGCCTCGACCGGCGTGCAGGTGGACGACGCAGCCGTGAAGCTCGCGCTGCACTGCGAGACGCTGCGGAAATCGGCGGAGGATCTCGCATCCGCCCGCCAGGCGCTCCAGGGCGACCTCGCGGAGGTCGCGCGGCTCACGCGCAATGCGGAGGTGGCCGACCGGCCGCCGCTGATCCCCGGCGACAAGTCGAACCAGCTCCGTGCAGGCGAGATCCGCTCCAGGGCCGCCGCGCTCCGCGCCAGGGCCGAGGGGGCCGTGTCGTCCGCGGCGGGGCGGCTGTCGAGTGCCGTCCAATCCGCGCGGAGCCATGCGAAATCGCTCATCAAGGGCGGCGCCCCGTCGGTGGGCCTGCCGCTGTGGGATGCGGTCGCGTCGTTTGCGCGGAGGGAGCTGCCGTCGGAGCCGCAGGTTTCAGAGGCGGAGGAGTTCGACCGCGCGGAGGTGGCGCGGCGCATCAACGCCGCAAGCGATGCGCTGGCGCGCGCGCGCGCGAACTTCGACGCGAAGCGCCTCCTCGCGGCTCTCGGCGCCGTCGATATCGGCCTCGCCTCGGATTCCGGGCGCGGAGACCTGAAGCAGTTCCGCGCAGTCGTGGAGGCGGCCATCGAGCGCGCCCGCGCGCGGGTGCAGACGGCCCGCTCGCTCGCGGACCAGAACCGGCGCGACGAGGCGCTCGCCGAACTCGCGAAGGCGGAGGCCATCTGCGCCGACGACATCGAGGCGGCGGAGCTCGCAAAGGAGCTGCGCACTGCACCCGCGAAGCCGGCGGGCAACGCTCAGTAGCGCGCCTGCGACGAGCGACGCTACGGCAGCGGCGTGCCGCGCGCGGCGGTGAGGAGCGAATACCACTCGCCGCGCGACAGCTCGATCGCGTCGGCGCGGACGGCGTCGCGGATGCGCCCGGGGTTCACGCTGCCGATGATCGGCTGCATGCGCGACGGGTGTTTCAGCAGCCACGCGAGCGCGACGGCGGCGACGGATGCGTTTTTCTCCGCGGCGATTTTGGAAAGCAGCGCCTGCAGCTTTTCCGCACGCGCATCTTTCGGTGCGCCGAGCAGCAGGCCCTTCGCAAGAGGGCTCCACGCCATCGGGGTGATGCGTTCGGCGAGACACTGGTCGAGCGTGCCGTCGTCGAGCGTGAAGAGCGCGGAGAGGCTCGCCTCGACCTGGTTCACGATGAGCGGCATCGGGCAGTGCTTCTGCAGCGCGGCGAGCTGCGTCGGCTTGAAGTTGCTCACGCCAAACTCGCGCACTTTCCCCGCCGCGCGCAGGTGCGTGAACGCGCCCGCAATCTCCGCGGGGTCGCCGAGGAAGTCCGGGCGGTGGATCATGAGCAGGTCCACGAAGTCCACCCCGAGGCGCTTCAGCGAGCCCTCGACGGAGGCGGTGATGTGCGCGGCCGACGAGTCGTAGCAGTGCGTGGCGCCGTCCCACGGAGGGCGGATGCCGCACTTGGTCGCGAGCACGATGCGCTGGCGCATGCCGGGAATGTCGCGCATCGCCTTGCCGAAGATGCGCTCGCATTCGCCGCGGCCGTAGATGTCCGCGTTGTCGAAGAGCGTGTAGCCCGCGTCGTAGGCAGCCCGCACTGCGGCGACACCCTCCTCGTCGGTGCGCTTCGCGCCGCCCTCGCTGCCGGCGAGGCGCCAGCAGCCGTAGGCGAGGCGTGTGCAGGTGAGGGTGGAAGTGCCGAGCGTGAGCGTTTGCATGCGCGCGGGATAGACAGCGCGTGCGCATGTGTCAGCGCGAAAGCGCGCTCAGTTCACATAGACGAACTCGTTCGTGAGCAGCAGCGTCTGCGCGTATTTTTCCCACGGCGTCATGCCCTTCGGCGGTGCGGGCGGCGGGCCGGCAAATTCCGACTGCGCATTCCAGTCGTGCTTCGCGGGGAGCCCGCCCTCGGCATCGGTGAGGCGGAGGAATGGCGTCCACGTGTAGCTCTCCTGCGCGCCGCCTCCGGGCAGCACGGAGAAGTCAATCGTGTCGCCCTTCTTCACCTCGACGCGCGTGGCGTTCGTTGCGACGGCGGTGCGCTTCGCGATCCACGTGCCGAGTTCGCGCGGCGGCGTGCCTTTCCGCTGGAGTTCGGCGCGGGCGCGCACTCCGGCGTTGGAGGCTTTTGTCGTCGCAGCGATGCTGCCCTCGATGTCCACGAACCCATCCGCGGGCGCGACCCAGCGGCGTGTGCTCGCGGCGGTGTTGCCCGTCGTGCCGCCAATCTCGGTGACTTTCACGAGCGCCTTTTTGTCGAATGACTGCCACTCCCGGTTCTGCCAGCGCTTTGTCTCGGTGAAGCGCCACACTTTGTCCGAGCCCTGCGTGGACATGCCGTATTGCCAGTCGGTCTTCGGCGGCGGCTCGGGCTTGTAGCTTGCCTGATCGCGGATGAATGCGAGGCCGTCGGCGACGTCGTCCTTCGCAGGCGGGCGCTGATACACGCGGCGGTAGATCTGCTGGATGCGCTGCTCGTCTCCGAGCTTCGCGAGTGCGGGCTGCGCGGCGAGCTTCTGCGCCTGCTCGATGACGAACGGACTGTTCATCAAAAAGAGCGCCTGCGTGGGCACGATGCTGTCGAACCGCTGCGGGCTGCTCAGCTCGGGCAGCGCGAAGTCGAAGTTCGCGAGGAAGCCGGGAACGTTCTCGCGGTTGATGCTCGCGTAGATCGTGCGGCGCGGGACGCTGCCGAGAATCTCGATGGGCTTGCCTCCGAGCTTCAGGTCGAGCGTGCCTGCTGCGGCAAGGATGGAGTCGCGCATCGCCTCCACGTCGAGGCGGCGGCGGTTCATTTTCCAGACGAGGATGTTCGACGGATCGATGTCGCGGTATCGCGGATTGTCGTCGCTGCGCTGCTGCCACGCGCTGCTGAGCAGGATCACGCGGTGCAGCCTTTTCAGCGACCAGTTGTTGTCCATGAGGTAGCGCGCCATCCAGTCGAGCAGTTCGGGATGCGACGGCGGCTCGCCGCGCAGGCCGAAGTCGCTCGGCGTGACGACGAGGCCGCGGCCGAAATGATCGAGCCAGAGGCGGTTCGCGATCACGCGGGCCGTGAGCGGGTTGTCCTTGCTCGCGATGTTCTGCGCGAGTTCGAGGCGCCCGCTTCCGTCGGTGTAGGGCTTTGTGCCGCCGAGGATCGTGAGGAAGCGGTGCGGCACCTCGGCGCCGAGCTTGGCGCGATCGCCGCGGATATAGACGCGCGAGTTGCGCGGCTTCGGGATGTCCTCCACGGCCATCGCGCGCGCGGGCGAACCGGGATGTTCGAGGCGCACGTCGTTCACCTTCGCCTGCAGGCGGAAGAGCTGGCCGGCCACGGCGACGCCCACTTCACCGCGGAAGTTCAGCGCGGTGCGTCCGGCTGGAGCCTCGGTGCTCTGAATAAGCGCATGCACGGCTTCGGCGTTTGCGTCGTCGAACTTCACCGTCGGGCGCTCCCATTTGCCCGCGGCCTTCAGCAGCGCGGCGCGCTTTTCCTTGTGCTGCTTCTGGATGTCCGCGAACAGCGCGCCGTAGCGGTCGGCCACGTCCTTCAGCGTCTTCGGCGCATCGCCGGCGAAGAATTTTGCGACGAGCGGATTCAGCTTCGCCGCGCTCTCGCCGCCGGGCGCGAACTTCGCGAGCACCGCGGGCGACTTCGCGGCAAACTCCTCGTCTGGGATCGCCTCGAGCGCCATCCACGGCGCGAAGATCGGATCGAACGCGGGCGCCTGCGTGGTCTTCACCGTCGCGGCTTTGCCGCGTGCGGCGGCGCCTTTGAAATACGCATCCCACCGCTGCGCGATGCCCTGTGTGAGCCCGCGCCCACGGTAGAACGAGCCGACGGACAATCCGCCCATTCCTTTCTTTGCGTCGTGAATTGCGACGAGATACGCGCCGAATTTTGCGAACTGCTCGTCGTAGTGCGCCTCCCACGATTCGTCCTCGAGTTGATCCACTTTGGCCTGCGCCTCGGCGATCTTCTTCTCGAAGTCCTCGTAGTCCGCGGTCTTCGCGGGTTCGGCGAGCAGCGGCGGTGTCTCGGTCTCACGCGTGCTCGTGAAGATGCCGTGCCACGCGTAGTAGTCCTCCTGTGGGATGGGATCGAACTTGTGGTCGTGGCAGCGGCCGCATGAGACGGTGAGGCCCATGAATGCGCGGCCCGTCGCGTCGATGCGGTCGTCGATTTCGTCGTCGGGATTCGTGAAGCGCTTGCCGATGGTGATGAAGCCGAGCGCGGCGAGCGTCTTCGGGTCGGCCTGCTTTTTCGCGACGAGGAAATCTGCCGCGAGCTGCTCGGTGATGAAGCGGTCGAACGGCTTGTCCTCGTTCATCGCGCTCACGACGTAGTCGCGATACGTCCAGCCGTAGATGTAGCGGTTGTCCTTGCCGCCGACGCCCGCGTCGCCGGTCGTGTCCGCGTAGCGCGCGACGTCGAGCCAGTGGCGCGCCCAGCGTTCGCCGTATTGCGGCGAGGCGAGCAGGCGATCCACGAGCTTCGCGAATGCGTCCGGCGATTTGTCGTTCAGAAAACGCTGCGTCTCCTCGGGACTCGGCGGCAGGCCGAGCAGGTCGTAGCTCGCGCGGCGCAGCAGCGTGGAT
This sequence comes from Chthoniobacteraceae bacterium, assembly GCA_044221035.1. GTDB lineage: Bacteria > Verrucomicrobiota > Verrucomicrobiia > Chthoniobacterales > Chthoniobacteraceae > SXWH01. The sequence continues at coordinate 13,888 of JBGAPU010000125.1, forward strand.
TTGTCCGCGGGTGGCGACGGACGCAGGCCCTTTTCCTCCATCTTCGCGAGGAGGAATGCGTCTATGGGATTCTTGATCCACGCGGCCAGCGATTTGTCCTTCGGGTTCGGAATGACCGGCGACCTCACCGGCTTGAAAGCCCAGTGCTCCTGCGCCTTCGCGGCGATCGTCGTCGGTGTGCCCGCACCCGCGGTGCCCGTGCGCGGATCGGGCGCGCCCATCTTCACCCAGTCCTCGAAGAGTTTGATCTCCGCGTCGGGCAGCTTCTTCTTTGGCGGCATCTGGAAGTCCGGGTCGTCCCATCGGATCGAGGTGATGAAGAGGCTCTTCTTGAGATCATTCGGAACGATGGACGGCCCGGTGTCGCCGCCCTTCAGCAGGCCCTCGCGCGAATCCACGGCGAGGCCGCCCTTGATCTTCGCCGCCTCGTGCGAATGGCACTCGAAGCAGCGGCTTTTCAACACGGGCATGATCTTCTGGTTGAAGAAATCCGCGTGCTCCTTCGACACGACCGGCGGCTTGGCCTGCTCCGCCGCCGCGAGCGTGAACGGGAAGATGAACGAGAGTGCGATGACCTGTTTCATTGTCGTGCGGGATTATGCGCAGATGTCCTTCACGACGGTGCCGTAAACGTCGGTGAGGCGGAAATCGCGGCCGTTGTAGCGGTAGGTGAGGTGCTCGTGATTGAAGCCGAGCAGGTGCAGGATCGTCGCGTGCAGGTCGTGCACGTGCACCTTGTTATCCACGGCCTGATAGCCGAAGTCGTCTGTCGCGCCGTAGGCCATGCCGCCCTTCACACCGCCGCCCGCGAGCCACGTCACAAAGCCTTTCGCGTTGTGGTCGCGTCCGGGAGGTGACTCGAGCTTGATGTTGCCGGTGGGCAACTGACGGCGCGGCATGCGGCCGAATTCGCCGCCCCACACGACGAGCGTGTCGTCGAGCAGGCCGCGCTCCTTCAAATCCGTGAGCAGCGCTGCGATCGGCTGATCGCACTCGCCGGCCTTCGTGCGCATGTTCTTCGCGATGTCCACGTGGTGATCCCAGCCGCCATGCCACACCTGCACCACGCGCACTCCACGCTCGAGCAGGCGGCGCGCGATGAGCATCTGCACGCCCATCGAGGTGTCGGCCTTGTAGCGTTCGCGCACATCCTCCGGCTCGCGCGAAATGTCGAACGCATCCGTCGCCTCGACCTGCATCTGGAACGCCAGCTCGAACGACTGGATGCGCGCCTCGATGCCGTCGTCAATTTTGAACCGCGAGTTCAACTTCGACATCAGGTCGAGCTGCGCACGCTGCTCCTTCGAGGTCACGTAGTGGTTGCGGATGTTTTCGATCAGTTTCTCCACGTCGCGCTGGCTCGTGTTGATGAGCGTTCCCTGGCACGCTCCGGGGAGGAATGCGGAGCGCAGGTTCTGGTTTCCGAACGGAATGCCGCCAGGCGACAGCGCGATGTAGCCGGGCAGGTTCTGGTTCAGCGAGCCGAGGCCGTAGGTGATCCACGCGCCCATGCTCGGCCGCGGCAGGCGCCCCTGGCCCGTGCTCACCATGAATGTCGAGATCACATGGTCCGGCGCATCCGTCCACATCGAGCGCAGCACGCACATGCGGTCCGCGTGCGTCGCGAGCTGCGGGAAGACCTCGCTGATTTCCAGCCCGCTCTTGCCGTGTTTGGAAAACTTGAACGGCGACGCGAACGCCAGCCCGTCGAATTCCTTCATCACCTGGCCATCCATCTTCGCCAGCTCCGGCTTCGGATCGAACGTGTCGATGTGCGACGGCGCGCCCTGCGCGAAGATGTGCAGCACGCGCTTCGCCTTCGGTTTGAAATGCGGCTTCTTCGGCGCCAGCGGCGAAAGCGCGCCAGCGTGCGCGTTTGGCGTCAGCTCCGAGCCGAGCAGCGTCGCGAGCCCGATCGCCCCCATGCCGCCGCCGAAGCGCGAGAGGAACTGCCGCCGCGTCTGCAGCGCGCTTTCGAGCATCGCCGCACCGGTCGCGGGCGTGCACTGCGAGGATTCAGGATGGAAGAGGTGTTCGTGGTTCATAAGTGGATTGCTTGGGTGTCTGACGCGCCGCCGGTGCGCCCCGCGACGCGCTACGGACTAAAACCTGCAACCCGCCCCGCGCCCTTCTCCGCGCTTGGCTCACTTTGCCCGGATTTTGGCATCCTTGGGCGCTCCGGGCCACCCGAACACCAAGCGTGCATTCCCAAAATTGCCCGCTAAGGTTGCCCGCCTCCCGAAGTCTTTTCCCCACAACCTCAACGACACCACTCCCATGCTCCGCATTCCTGGACAACCCGGCCGCGACCTCTGCGATTCCCACCTCGGCGTCACCCGCCGCGACCTGCTCCGCGTCGGCGGCAGCGCGCTGATGGGCCTCACGCTCGGCTCCATTTTCTCCCTGCAGGGCAAGGCGCGCGCCGCGGGCTCGAATTTCGGCAAGGGCTTCGGCAAGGCCAAGCACGTCGTCATGATCTACCTCCAGGGCGGCCCCTCTCACCTCGACCTTTGGGATCCAAAGGAGAACCTGCCTGAGAAGATGCGCAGCCCCTTCAAGAGCATCCCCACGCGCATCCCCGGCGTCCATTTCTCCGAGGTGATCCCGCAGCTCGCGCAGCTCAACGACAAGTTCACGATGATCCGCTCGATGAGCTACACGCCGAACGGCCTCTTCAACCACACGGCGGCCATCTACCAGATCATGACCGGCTACACGACGGACAAGGTCTCCCCCTCCGGCCAGCTCGAGCCGCCCAGCCCGAAGGACTACCCGAACTTCGGCAGCAACATCATCCGCCTGAAGCCCCCGACCGAGCCCGTGCTCCCCTTCGTCATGCTCCCGCGCCCGCTGCAGGAGTCGAATGTCGTCGGCAAGGGCGGCACCGCCGGCTTCCTCGGCAAGGGCTTCGACCCCTACACCCTCTTCCCCGACGGCGACGACCTCGACATGACGAAGATGAACCGCGTAAAGGTGGACGACCTCAAGCTCCGCCCCGACGTCTTCGCCCAGCGCCTACAGCGCCGCGCCCGCCTCCGCACCGCCATCGAGGACTCCATGCCCGAAATCGAGAAGGCCGTCGCCAACTACAACCTCGACGAGTATTACGACAAGGCCCTCAACCTCATCAGCAACGGCAAGGCCCGCGAGGCCTTCGAGGTCGATCGCGAGGACGAGAAAATGCGCGCCCGCTACGGCATGAACACCTTCGGCCAGAGCCTCCTCCTCACCCGCCGCCTCATCGAGGCCGGCACCCGCGTCGTCGAAGTCATCTGGCCCAAGGTCGCCAACAGCGACAACCACTCATGGGACATGCACGTCGGCCTCACCAACCGCATGAAGGACCAGGCCGCCCCCATGCTCGACAAGGGCTTCTCCGCCTTCATCCAAGACATGGAGTCCCGCGGCCTCCTCGATGAGACCCTCATCGTCATGCTCGGCGAATTCGGCCGCAGCCCCGAGAAAGGCGTCAGCACCAGCGGCAACGTCAACAGCTCCGACGGCCGCGACCACTGGCCCTACTGCTACACCGCAGTCGTCGCCGGCGCCGGCACAAAGCGCGGCTACGTCCACGGCGAGAGCGACGCCACCGGCGCCAGCCCCAAGGACAAGCCCGTCCACCCCACCGAGCTCCTCGCCAGCGTCTACCACTCCATCGGCATCGACCCCGAGACCATCGTCTACAACCACCTCAACCAGCCCCGCGAGCTGGTGAAGGCAAAGCCGGTGGACGGGATCTACCTGTAAGGCTGCTCCCGAAGGGAGAGCGG
>JBGAPU010000010.1:0-87401 GCA_044221035.1 Chthoniobacteraceae bacterium
GAGGACGCCGAGAAGCTGCAGACCGTTGGCAACGTCATCGAGTATATCGAGAAGAAGACGACCAAGTAAGCGCTTCGCGGAGCAAATTTCCCAACAACCAGAAGACCCAGCCCGAAGGCTGGGTTTTCTTTTTGCGGCAAATCGCCGGACACACGCCGCAAGAAATTTTCGAAACCCGCGCAACTCCTCCGGCGCACATGTGTTTCCCCGCACCGTATGAAACACTTCACACTCACACTCGGCATCGCCGCCACGGCGCTGCTCACCCTCCCGACTCTCAGCTTCGCCGCTGACGAAAAGAAACCCGAAGGTCGCCGCCCCGGCGGACCCGGGGGCCCTGGCGGTCCCGGCGGACGCTTCAGCCCCGAGGAGCGCCTCAAGCGCATGACCGATGCCCTCGGCCTCACGCAGGATCAGCAGGACAAAATTAAGGCGATCTTCGCCAAGGGCACCGACGAAATGAAGGCGCTCCGCGAGAAGGGCCGCGACAATCTGACCGAGGAGGACAAGACAAAGATGCGCGAGTTCATCACGAAGCAGATGGAGGAAATCGGCGCGATCCTCACCCCTGAGCAGAAGGAAAAATGGAAGACCGAAATGGCGAACCGCCGTCCCGGCGGACCCGAAGGCGGCCCGCGCCGCGGCGGTGGCGACAAGCCCGGCGAGAAGAAACCGGAGGCCAAGTAACCGAAACTCCAGGCGATATCAGAAGGGCGGGAGGCACATGCCTTCCGCCCTTTCCTTTTTGCCTCTGCGCCCCCCAGCAGCGAAGCGGAGAACTGTTTGCGGCGGCATTGCGTGGGGTGCTGGAATTTTTCCGCTTTGGTGCCTCAAGCAAAAAATTGCCGTCGCGCCAGTTGCATCCCGGCGACATTTCCGCGTATCAGTTGCCTGCTGCCCCATGCCAACGCGGGCGGCGCGGCGGCGCGGACCCCTCCGGTTTTCGGCGCGCAGGCTGGTGGAGTTGGCGCACATTTTTGAAAATCACCTGTGAATAGCTGTTGCTCATTTTTAAGATCCTCCATCGGGAAAAAGCTCCTCGTCGCGGTGACCGGCGTGATGCTCATCGTCTTCGTCATCGGGCACCTCGCCGGCAATCTGCAGTTTTTCGCCGGCCCCCGCGCCATCAATGAATACGGCACCAAGCTGCGGCATCTGCCGTTCGGCGGGCTGTGGATTTTCCGGGCCGTGATGCTCGGCGCGGTGCTGCTGCACATCGCGACGACGCTGATGCTCGTGAAGGAAAACCGCGCGGCAAAGGGGCAGGGCTACGTGAGGAAGGCGAGCGTGCAGGCGAAGATCGCGACGCGGCTCATGGCGCTGAGCGGGATCATCCTGCTGAGCTACATCGTTTTTCACCTGCTGCACTTCACGACGCACAATATCACGCCGGCGTTCGCCGGATGGAAGGATGGCGAGGACCACGACGTGTATCGGATGATCGTCGCGGGCTTCAGCAATGTGGGCATCTCCATTTTCTACATCGTCGCGATGGTGCTGCTCGCGCTGCACCTCAGCCACGGTGCAGCGAGCCTTTTCCAGACGCTCGGGCTGCGAACGCGGAAAATGGCGTGCCGCCTCGGGCTGTGTGCGCAGGTTTTCGCGTGGGTGATTTGCGCGGGCTACGTGAGCATTCCGGTCGCGGTGCTCGCGGGGTTCTACGACAAGAAGCACATCGCCGCTGCGTCCGAGCCGTCGTGCTGCGCAGCCCCGGCAACGAAAGGAGCGAAGTAATATGATCGGCAGAATTGATTCCAAAATCCCGTCCGGCTCGCTCGACCAGAAGTGGGAGAAGCACAAGTTTGAGTCCAAGCTCATCAATCCGGCGAACAAGCGGAAGTATTCCGTGATCGTCGTCGGCAGCGGCCTTGCGGGCGCGAGCGCGGCGGCCACGCTCGCGGAACTCGGCTACGCGGTGAAGTGCTTCTGCTACCAGGATTCCCCGAGGCGCGCACACAGCATCGCGGCGCAGGGCGGGATCAATGCCGCGAAGAATTACCAGGGCGACGGCGACTCGGTGCACCGGCTCTTTTACGACACGATCAAGGGCGGCGACTTCCGCGCGCGTGAGGCGAACGTGCACCGCCTCGCGGAGGTCAGCGTCAGCATCATCGATCAATGCGTCGCGCTCGGTGTGCCGTTCGCGCGTGAATACGGCGGGCTGCTCGCAAACCGCAGCTTCGGCGGCACGCAGGTGTCGCGCACTTTCTACGCGCGCGGCCAGACGGGCCAGCAGCTCCTGCTCGGCGCGTATTCCTCGCTGAACCGCATGATCGGCGCAGGCGCCGTGCAGATGTTCCCGCGCACGGAAATGCTCGACCTTGTCATCGTGGACGGCCACGCGAAGGGCATCGTCGTGCGAGACATGGTGACGGGAAAAATCTCGTCGCACTCCGCGGACGCCGTCGTGCTCGCGACCGGCGGCTACGGCAACGTCTTCTACCTCTCGACGAACGCGAAGGGCTGCAACGTCACCGCCGCGTGGCGTGCTTACAAGAAGGGCGCGCTCATGGCGAACCCGTGCTTCACCCAGATTCACCCGACATGCATCCCGGTTGCCGGCTCGTATCAGAGCAAACTCACGCTCATGTCCGAATCGCTGCGCAACGACGGACGTTGCTGGGCGCCGAGGAAGAAGGGCGACACGCGCAAACCCGCGGACATTCCTGAGGACGAGCGCGACTACTATCTCGAGCGCATGTATCCCGCGTTCGGCAATCTCGCCCCACGCGACATCGCTTCGCGCGCCGCGAAGATGCAATGCGACGACGGCCGCGGCGTCGGCCCCGGCGGCTTCGGCGTGTATCTCGATTTCCGCGACGCCATTCTCCGCTACGGGCGCAGCACGCCCGGCGGCGCCGACATTTCCGAGACCGAGGCGCGCGCGCGCGGCACGGAGAAAGTGAAGGCGCTCTACGGCAATCTCTTCGACATGTATCACCAGATCACTGCGGAGAGTGGCTACGAACAGCCCATGCGCGTATATCCGGCGGTGCACTACACGATGGGCGGCCTGTGGGTGGACTACAACCTCCAGTCGAACGTCCCCGGCCTCTTCGTGCTGGGTGAGGCGAACTTCTCCGACCACGGTGCGAACCGACTCGGCGCGAGCGCGCTCATGCAGGGTCTCGCGGACGGCTACTTCATCCTGCCCTCGACCATCGGCAACTACCTCGCGACCGTCGCGCCGGACAAGCGCCCGACGGCCGACCATGCCGAGTTCCGCGCCGCCGAGGAGGCGACCACCGCGCGCACGGCGAAGTTCCTTTCGATCAAAGGCAAGAAGACCGTGGATGACTTTCACCGCGAACTCGGCCTTCTCATGTGGGATCTCTGCGGCATGGCACGCTCGGAAAAATCCCTCACGCGCGCCCTCTCGCGCATCCCCACGCTGCGCGCGGAGTTCTGGGAAAATGTGAACGTCCCCGGCAGCGCCGACTCACTCAATGTCGCGCTCGAAAAAGCCGGCAGGGTCGCCGACTTCCTCGAGTTCGGCGAGCTGATGTGCCTCGACGCGCTCGAGCGCCGCGAGAGCTGCGGCGGCCACTTCCGCGAGGAGTTCCAATACACCGATAAGGATCCCGAAGTGCAGAGCGGCAAAGTCTGCGCCGGCGACGTGAAGCGCGACGACGAAAACTTCTGCCACGTCGCCTGCTGGGAATACGCGAACGAAACCACCAAGCCGCTCCGGCACACCGAGCCGCTCCTCTACGAAGTCGTGAAGCCCGCCGTGCGGAGCTACCGCTGAGAACTTTCACCAAACGACCGCGCAATGAATCTGAAACTCAAAGTCTGGCGCCAGAAGGACCGCAACAGCGAGGGCCGCCTCGTGGACATCGCCGCAAACGGCATCCCCGCCGAGGCATCGTTCCTCGAAATGCTCGACATCGTGAACGACGAACTCACCCGCAAAGGCGAGGAGCCGATCGCGTTTGACCACGACTGCCGCGAAGGCATCTGCGGCACGTGTTCGCTCTCCATCAACGGCATCCCGCACGGCCCGAGCGAGACGACGACCTGCCAGCTCTACATGCGGAAATTCAAGGACGGCGACACCATCTTCATCGAGCCCTTCCGCGCGCGCGCCTTCCCGGTCCTCAAGGACCTGTGCGTGGATCGTGCCGCGTTTGAACGCATCCAGCAGGCCGGTGGATTCATCACCGCGCGCGCTGGCAGCGCCGTGGATGGAAATGCGATCCCCGTGCCGAAAACGAACGCCGACCTCGCGATGGAGGCCGCAGCGTGCATCGGCTGCGGCGCGTGCGTCGGCGCCTGCCCGAACGGCAGCGCGATGCTCTTCGTCGGCGCCAAGGTCACGCACCTTGCCGAACTCCCGCAGGGTCAGCCTGAGCGCCGGCGCCGCGTGCTCGCGATGGTCGCGCAGATGGACAAGGAAGGATTCGGCAACTGCTCGAACTACTACGAGTGCGAGGCCGTCTGCCCCGCGGAAATCCCCGCGACCGTGATCGCGAAGCTGAACCGCGAATACGCGGTCGCCGGAGCGAAGGACACAGTCGGAGCCGAATAAGTCCCCTCAGCAGAATTCCTTTCCAGCGGTTGACAGAGGGTAGTCCGCCGCTATTCTGCGCGCTCTTTTTTACGACACTTTCCGATCATGAAACGCACCTATCAGCCATCCAAGCGCACCCGCAAACAGCAGTTCGGCTTCCGCAAGCGGATGCAGACGAAGAATGGCCGCGCCATCCTCTCCCGCCGCCGCCAGCGCGGCCGCAAGCGCCTTCTGCCGAAGGGCGTTGAGATCCATTTCGCCCGCCACACGCAGGCCTAGTTTCCTTCCACGTGCCCGACGCCGCCGCGAGCGCGGGGACAGGCGGGCGCAAGTCGCGCCTGCGATTCCCAAAAGCTGCCCGGCTCGTCCGGACGGCGGAGTTCGCGCGGGTTCGCGCCGATGGCAGGTCGGTGCATGGGAAGATGATCACATTCGGCGTGCTCACCGGCTGCGGTGGAGCCGATGGCCGGGTGGGAATCATCACCAGCCGCAGGGTCGGCTCAGCCGTGGTTCGCAACCGTGTCCGCCGCCGGCTGCGGGAGGTTTTTCGCGTGATGCGGCCGCGGCTGATTCCCGGACTGTGGCTCGTCGTCATTGCCAAGCCACCTGCGGCCAGGGCTTCATTCGCAGCGCTCGGCGAGGAGTGCTCCCAACTCGCGAGGCGCGGCGCCATCCTGCGAAGCCGGCCAGCCGCACCATGAAGTTCCTCATCCGCTTGCTCCAGCGCATCTACAAGGTGACGCTTTCCCCCCTGCTTCACTGGATTGCAGGCCCCGGCTCCGGCTGCCGCTTTGTGCCAAGCTGCTCGGAATATCTTGCCGAAGCCGTCGAGAAGCACGGCGTCCTCCGCGGCGTCTCCCTCGGTGTGCGCCGCATCTGCCGGTGCAATCCGTGGTGCGCCGCAGGCCATGATCCTGTGCCCCCAGTTCGCGAAGCCGCACACGAATCCCGAGAAATTTCCCGCTGACCTATGGACCGAAAAGCACTCCTCACCATCCTCATCACCGCCGGCCTGCTGATTGGCTGGCACTTCGGCTACTATGCGCCGCGCGCGGAGAAAAACCGGAAAGCCTACGAGGAATTCAAGAAGAAGCAGGATGAGGAAAAGAAGAAGCAGGCCGAGGCGAACGCTACTGCATCGAATCAAACCGGAACAGCGACGACGCCCCCGGCTGGAGGCGTTCAGCCAGCCAAGCCCGCGACGGCGCCCGAGGAACCGTCCACACCCGAGGAGAGGAAGAGTGTCTCAAGCGAGGTCGGAACGGTGGACTACGTTTTCTCGAATCACGGCGGCGGTATCTCGCGCGTCGTGCTCACACAGCATTTCGAGGACAAGGACAAGGGCACGAAAGTCGTGCTCAACGAATTCGGGTCGATCCCGATCGGCGCATTCTCGCTCGACCCGGAAAAGGAGACAGCGGCGAAGGCCCCGTGGGCGATGTCGGTGGACGAGGCGAACCGCGTCGTCAGCTTCACCCGCACGACGCCGGGCAATGTGGACGGTGTTCCGCTCGGGGAGATCAAGGTCACCAAACGCTTCTCGCTGCCGCGCAAGCCCGACGAAAACGACCGGCGCCGCGTGAAGCTGCGCAGCGAGTATCTCGTGGGTCTCGATGTGACGTATGAAAACGTGGGGACCACGCCCACGCGGGTGCCGAAGTTTTTCATGCACGTCGGCGGCGCAGCCCCGATCAACCGCCACGAGACGGTGATGTATCAGGGGTTCGACTACTGGCGGGATGGCGACACTCACTTCAAGGACGCGACGTGGTTCGGTGCGGGTGGCATCCTTTTCTGGAGCCATCCCGAGCGCCCCGTCTCGCGTGAGGATGGGGACCTGATGCGATGGGCCGCCGTGACGAACCAATATTTCACCACGATGCTCACCGTCCTCGGCGCAGAGGGCAAATCGCAGGAGGAACAGCGCCCGCTCCTCGGCGTGACCGCCTGGGCCAAGCGGCGCACCATCAGTGCGGACGAATGGCGCAAACAGACCGAGTGGCGCCCCAACGGGCACGAGGCCGCGGGCAACACCGCGTTCTTCAATGTGGACGGTGCGCTTGCGGTGCCGGAGTTCGCACTTCCGCCAGGGCAGAGCGTCACGCGCAATTTCCAGATTTACGCCGGCCCCCGCGAATACCGCCGCCTCCGCCTCCTCGACCACCACGAGAGCGACGTGCTGAACTACGGCAGCTTCCTTGGCATTCCCACAGGACCGTTCAGCCGACTGCTGCTGAATTCGATGAACGGCATCTACGCTTGGATCGGCAATTACGCGATTGCGATCGTCCTGCTCACGATCTGCGTGAAGGCGTTGCTCTGGCCGCTCCAGAACAAGGCGAACAAGAACATGAAGAAGATGGCCGCGCTCCAGCCGGAGATGAAGCGGCTGCAGGAGAAATACAAGGAGGAGCCCGTGAAGTTCCAGCAGGAGATGGGCAAGATTTGGAAGAAGGCCGGCGTGAATCCGCTCAGCGGCTGCTGGCCGATTTTCATCCAAATCCCGATCTTCATCGGCTTCTACAACATGCTCGGCAAAGCCGTCGAACTCCGCCACCACGGCTTCTGGTGGGTGAAGGATCTCTCGCAGCCCGACACCATTTTCACAATCGCCGGATTGATTCCGGTCAATCCGCTTCCCCTGATCATGGCGGTCACCATGATCCTCCAGATGAAGATGAGCCCCCAAGGCGGGGATCCAACACAGCGGAAGCTGATGATGTTCCTGCCCCTCATCTTCATCTTCATGTGCTACACGTTTGCCTCGGCGCTCGCGCTGTATTGGACAATCCAAAACTTGATTTCGATCGTCCAATTGCAGATCAATAAGCGGCAGAACGCCGTGCAGCTTGTCCCGACGTCTGCATAAACCGCCATGCCCGACCCAGCCGCGAAGCCAAACCCGAAGGAGTATCTCGACACGATGCTCGGCCATCTGGATTTCGCCTTCGAGATCAAGGAGTTTGAAAAGGACGGCTGCCTCACCTTGCAAATCTACTCCCCGGAACGCGACCGCCTGCTCGGCCGGCGCGGTGAACTCCTGGAGGACATCCAGTATCTGCTGAACCGCGTGCTCATCGCGCAGGACCGCGAAGCACCCCGCGTCGTCGTGGACATCGAGCATTGGCGGGAGATGCAGGACGACGCACTCATCCAGCGTATCCGGCAGGTCGCGGACATCGTCCGCACCAGTGGCCGCCCCTACCAGCTTGAGCCGATGAACAGCTACCAGCGCCGTGTCGTGCACAACGCATTCAAGGACGATCCCGACCTCACGACTTGGAGCCCGCAGGACGATGCGCGCATCAAGCGCATCACGCTGAAGCGCCGCACTCCGCAGCAGTAGATTGCGTTTGCGCTGTGGGAGGCGCCCGGTATTTTCCGCGGCCCGCTCTCCAGACACTGGCCGATGGTGTAACGGTAGCACAGGGGACTTTGACTCCCCTAGTCTAGGTTCGAACCCTAGTCGGCCAACTCACCCGACCGCCATTCCCGCAGGTTCGACGGTTGGAGTTGCCGTGTGGCAGCGGCACTTGAAGCCGTCAGGCTGCCCGCAGTGCGAGGAGCGCCAGCATCCGGCCTGTCCTTCCCATTTCGCGGCGGTAGCTGTAGCAGCGCTCCAGATCGGCGGCGGTGCAGCGCCCGGAATCATGCACGGAGACGAGACCGGCTTCGCGGCATTGGCGGAGAATGTCGGAGGCGAAATCCACCTCGTAGTGAGGCGGGCGGATGCACGGGCCAAGCTGCGCGGTAATATCCGCGCGCACACTGCCGAAGGCCCGCTCCATCGCGTCGATTGCGGCGGAGACAATGCCGAGTTCCGTTCCCTTCCGTCCACTGTGGATGCAGCCGATGGCGCTGCGCACCGGATCGACGAGCCACACGGGGCCGCAGTCGGCCACGTAAATGCCGAGGCAGACTCCCGGATCATCGGTGATTAGCCCATCAGCGCCAGGAATCGGTTTTTCATCGGCCGCAGTGACACGCGCAACGGTGGCGCCATGCACCTGCTCAGCCGTGACGAATCGCCGAGAACCGGCGCCTATGTGCGTGCGGACTTCCTCGTGATAGACGGCAAGCCGCGCGAGTGCCGCGGCTCGGTCGATTTTCACATCGAGCCCCGGAACGCGGCCGGTGAATGCATGGATGACCGGCAGCGCCGACAGCGCCGGGAATGTCTCATACGGGCACACTGGCATCCCAGCTCAGTCCGCCGGCCGCAGCGTGGCGCTGCCTTTGCGGAGCGTTCCCACGTTCACCCTCGGCTTCGGGCCTGGGAGTGTCGGGTCGTAAACAGCCGTCGCGCCGGTGGCGCGATCGTATTCGGCGAGCGCGACGTTGTATTCCGAAAGCGCCTGCTTCTGCGTCGTCCTCGCCTTTGTGAGTGCCACACGCGCATCGAGGACATCGAGCTGCGTGCCGGCACCGGCAGCGAGCCGCTCCTTCGCGAGGCGCAGCGCCTCCTCGGCCTGTTCGACGACCTTCACCTGGCTGCCGATGACTTCGCGGGCCACCTTCGCCTGCGCGTAGGCCTTCTGAACCTCCAGCTCCACCTGCTGGACGGAATCCGCATAGTTCACCTTCGCCGATGCCAGGCGCGCTCTGGCCTGATCCACTTTGCCACGGGTTTCGAAACCGTCGAATACGGCCCACGTCCCCGTGACACCGAGATACCAGCCGTGCGAGACATTCGAAAGGTCGCGCACGCTGCTGTTGTTCATGAACTCATAGCCTCCGCTCGCGCTGAGCTGCGGCTTGTAGCCGGATTTGGCGACAGTGATCTGATGCTCCTCAGTTTCGATGGTGTCCTTCTGCGCCTTGAGAATCGCACGGTTTTTCCGCGCTGCGGCAATGCCCTTCTGCAGGTTCACCGCATGGGGCTGCATGCGGAGTTCGCCGATTACATCCAGCTTCTCATCGCCGTCGAGGCCCAGTGTCTTGCCTAGTTCGAGGCGTGCGATGAGGTAGTTGTTGCGGGAGCGGATGAGTTCCGGGCGAGCATTTGCCAGCTCCACTTCGGCGCGGAGGACATTGAAGCGAGGGACCGTTCCAGCCGCGAATCGGTTCTGCTGGTCCTGAAGCTCGTCGCTCAAAAGCTGGATGCTCTCCTCCGAGACAGTGATCAGTTCGCGGTTCAGAAGGGCAGTGTAAAACTGCGTGCGAACCCGCGCGATCACCGTCGCCACGGTCTCCCGCAGCAACTGGTGGCTCGTGTCCTCGGTGAGTTCGGCGATTTTCATCGCGGCGCGCACTTTGCCCCCGGAGTAAATTGTCTGCTTCACCTGAAGCGTGATGCGCCACGACTTGTCCGCCGTGAAGCCGCTGAACGTGCTGGAGCCCGTCGTGGTGCCGCTGAAGGTGGAACTGCCCCCCGTCAGCAAGTCCGGATCATACTGCGTGTAAGTGCCCGTGGCATCGACCCGCGGCAGCGCCTGCGCGCGGACCTCAATGACTTGTCCGCGTGTGCGCTCTATCTCGTGGATCGACTTGAGAATGTCCGGGTTCTGCTTCAAGGCGAGGGCAATGGCCCCCTGGAGCGAGACTGTCCGGTGCGGCGGCCCTGAGGCCTTTCGCTCTCTGCCAAGAGAATCCGCGCCGGACAGCGCAAGCAGCGCCGCGGCTATCGCCGCCCACCTGCTCACTTCTGGCAGTGCGGGAAGATTTTCTCGTAGATGCGCAGCCAAGTGGCCTGTTCGGATTCGTCGAGAAAGTTCATCAGGCGCAGGAGATTCTGAATCATGTCCTGACGGATTTCCTGAACCATCGCGTGGCCCTTCTCCGTGATGCAGACGAGCACCTGACGGCGATCCTTGCCCTGCTTGCGGACGATGAGCCCGAGCTTCTCAAGGCGATCCACGAGGCCGGTTGCGGCTGCAGTCGTGTGCTTCATGAGTTCAGCCGTCTTGGACATCGTCATCGGCTCCGCATCCTGAGCCAGAAAGCTGAGGAGGAGGAACTGGGGAAATGAAAGACGACCCCGGACGAGTTCCTTGGACAGGTTAAGAACGAATGAACGCTGCAGAACGATAAAAATGTCAGCAAGGCGTTCAGCGGAGGATTTTAGGTCTTGGCGGTGTTCGTGCATAGGAATGAGATGATTAACGGGATAAACGGTATAGCTCCTCGCCCATCCGTCAAACGACATTTTTCCCGAGATTGCGAGGCATGGTGGCTGCTCAAAGGAATTCAAGTCCCCAATTCCAATGCAACGCTACACCGACCAAGCCGCAACTCTCGACATCCCCGAGGCCCTTCCCGAACTCTCCAACTCCGAGCCGAAGGGTTCCGTCCTCCTCCTTGAGGACGACCCTCAATTCAAGGAAGTCATGCACGATTTCCTGAGCAGCCACGGCTACCGCGTCGCCTGCGTGCAAAACGGCGTGGAGGGTGTCCATGAGGTTCTCGCAAACGACTTTGAGGTCATTCTCTGCGACATGATGATGCCGACACTCCCCGGCGACATGTTTTTCCGCGCCGTGGAACGGATGCGGCCGCATCTCTGCAACCGCTTCATCTTCATGACCGGCCACCGCGGAAATCCTAAGGTCAACGACTTCATCCGCACGGTGAATGGAACGATGCTCTCGAAGCCGTTCCATGTGGACGACCTGCTGGAGATGATCGCGTTTGTGCAGATCCGCACCGCGGTGAACTGACCAAAGGCGGGGCGCTCGAGGAATCTTGGCTCCCCCTTCCATTCGGGCTTTTGGGCGAAGTCCCGCACTGGCGCTTGCCATCGCTCGGCCCGCCGCCTATCGGAGGCGCGCCGCATGTTTTTCCTCACGCCAAAATACATCAAGCATGGCCGCCTCTACATCAAGGAGGCCGAGAAGCGACTCGCCTACAACCGCGACCGCTGGACTCCCGAAGTGGTTGGCGCATTTGAGAGCGAAATCGCGCGGCTGACCGACCGACTGAAGGCCCGCGACGCGGCCGGGATGAAGGAGAGCGAGGAGGCGCTCGACAAACTTTGCGGCATGCACTGCCCGCTCGGGCCGAACGCCTGGATTTCGGACAACGTGGAAGTGGTCCTCGTGGCAATCATCGTGGCGCTCGGTATCCGCACCTATTTCCTCCAGCCGTTCACGATCCCCACGTCCTCAATGTTCCCGACGCTCAACGGAATCACGGGCCGGGCCACCGTGGAAGAACCGCCGAATCTCCTTGTGCGTGCCTGGCAGACGGCCACTTACGGGCGCACGTGGCACAATGTCGTCGCCGAGGCGGATGAAACCGTCGTCCGCATCGGCGAAGAGAAACGTGGTGGCCTGCGACGCCTTTTCACCTACACACGCGTCGATACGGACGCGGGCAACACCTACTGGATCAATGAGGCGGACAAGCCGGTGATTGAGACGTTCAAGCTGCGCCTCGGCCGCTCCTACAAGCGGGGTGAGCCGATCGCGCGCGGCTACACGGACACAGGCGACCACGTCTTTGTGGACAAGTTCAGCTACCACTTCCGGAAGCCTACGCGCGGCGAGGTGTTTGTCTTCACCACCGCCGGCATCGAAGCGATGGGCGACCTCGGCGCGCCGCCGCGCAAGCCCTCGCAATTCTACATCAAGCGCCTCGCCGGCGTGCCGGGGGACGAGTTGCGAATCGATGCGCCGCACCTGTATCACAATGGCAGGCTCGCCGAGGAGGCCGGCTTCAAGCGCGTGATGACCGGCACCTTCGAAAACCCGAAGGATTTTTACCGCGGCTATTCCAACAGGATCGGCGACGACGCCCTGCGCCAGTCCACCGGCGCGCATCTCCGTTCACCAGGCGAGACGTTCCAAGTGGAGCCCGGGAGATACTTCGCGCTCGGCGACAACAGCTACAACAGTTGGGACAGCCGCGGATGGGGAACCGTGCCGGAGCAAAACCTGATGGGGCCGGGCTTTCTCGTTTACTGGCCGTTCCTCCGAGACCGTGAGTCGCACTTCGGGCTCATCCGCTGACGCGGCACCCGCTACCCGCTCAAAGCAGCGCGAGCGCGCTGTCCAGTTCGGCCTCCGTATTGTAAAAGTGCGGGCTGAACCGGAGATACTCGCGCCCCTCCCGGTCGTGTCGCAGTGAACTGACCACGCCCGCCCGATCGAGCCGTCCATGAAGCTCTGTCATGCTGCGGCCCGAGCTTCGGAAGGTCACAATCCCGCTTGCCGACGTGCCGGATGCAGGGCTCAGCAGATCGTAGCCGCGCTCGCGCAGATGCGACGCGAGGTAGCCGGTGAGTTCGAGAATCCGCCCGGCGATCCGCTCAACGCCGTGGGCGAGGAACATCTCAATCGCCGCCTTCATCCCGTAGATGCCCGCGATGTTCAGCACCCCGGGCTCGTAGCGCTGCGCGGTGGAGACAAATGAAACCTCGTCCAGCGCGTTGAAATTCGGGCAGCGGACATTCCACGCCCCGAGCAACGTCGGGCGGCACAGGTCGAAGTGCCTGCGCTTCACATACACGATGCCGGCGGCGCATGGCCCGAGCATCCATTTGTGCGCATCCGCGCTCAGGAAATCCACATGCTCGACGCTCACAGGAAACGCTCCGAGCGTCTGTATCGCATCGAGCGAAAAAAGCACGCCGCGCGACTGCAGGAGGCGGCCGATCGCGTCCACATCGATCCGGTATCCGCTGAAAAAATGGCAGCTCGCCAGCGCGACGAGCTTCGTGCGTGGCGTGAGGGCGGCGGCGACAATCTCGGGCGTGATCTCGCCGGGGCGCTCGGGCTCAAGGAGCCTTATGACCACACCGCGCCGACGCAGTTCGAGCCACGGATACACATTCGCCGGATAATCCCCCGCGTAGCACACGACCTCGTCGCCGGGCTGCCACGGAAGGCCATTCGCAAAGAGGCTCAGGCCGAGCGAAGTCGGGCCGAGCAGCGCGATCTCATCGGCCTCCGCACCGATGAGTTCCGCGCAGGCTTTCCGCGCGCCTTTGATGTCGCGCAGCACATCGCCAAACTCCTGCGGCATCTCGCACGACTGGCGCACATGCGCGCACATGGCATCCGCGACACACGCGGGCAGCGCGGTGACTGCGGCATGCGCGAGAAAAATCTTCGACCTGCAGACGGGAAAAAGCCGCTGCCGCTCGGACTCGCCGGGGAAAAGATTCGGCATGTATGCTCAGTTCGCCGCCGCCGGCGCGGCAGCCCCCGCCTGCAGTTCAGCGCCCGGCTTTGGCGGCGCGGGCAGTTTCTCCAGCGTCTTCGGATCCGCCATCTCGGTCCGCACGGTGAACTCATATGTCTCCCTCACCTTCTCCCCGCGTTCATTCGTGAAGATCGTCGTGCTCGCGATGAAGCTCGGCTCCTCGGGCGGCTTCGGCAGCGGCCTCCCCAGCGAGCGGAAGTGATCCCAGATGAAAAGCACCGAGAGGTGCGCGACCAGCACACCCACGATCACGCACACCCAGAGCTTCGCGTTCATTGCTTCTTCCCAGCCTTGGCGCCGTCCTCGATGAGCTTCCAGAAGCCGTCCTTCTTGCTGAGCTGCTCGTCCTCGGCGGATGAGAGCTTCGAGCGGAAGAGGAAATCCTGCAGAGTGTTCTTGTGCAGCACGCGGTGAACGGTGATGCCCTCGGGCCGCCGCTCGAAGTAAATGCGGTGCTCCTTCGCACGGTAGCGGTGCAGCGTTTTTCCGTTGTGCTCGAGCCGGCCGAATTTCTCCGGATCGAGTTCGTCGAGGTTTTCCGGCAGGCCGGCAAACTCCTCGAGCAGGTCGAGCTGGAGATCTCTTGGCAGTGCGGCCATCTCGGCGGCGCTGATTTCGTTGAAGATGATCTGATACATCGTCTCGGGAAATACCTACGCGGGATTCTTCACTTTGGAAGCAGAAGCGTCACCATCGTGATGCAGACGCGCGACCCGGGGGCCGATGCCGGTGAAGATGTCCCATGGGATCGTCCCGGCGAGCGAGGCAACTTCCTGCACGCGGACCGCCTCCCCACCCTGCTCCCCGAGCAGCACCGCCTCATCGCCGGGCGACGCGGACACACCCGTCACATCCACCATGATTTGATCCATCGTCACGCGCCCGAGCAGCGCGCACCGCTTTCCGCCAACCAGCACCGCGGCGCCTTTGCACGAGAGCTGCCGGGGATAGCCGTCCGCGTAGCCCGCCGCGAGCGTCGCGACGCGCATCGGGCCTGGCGTGATGAATGTCCGGCCATAGCTCACGCTGCGTCCTTTCGCGAATTCGCGGACCAGCAGCACGCGCGTTTTCCATGTCAGTGCCCGAGCGAACTTCGGCTGGAATGCGGGAAGCGGCGACTCGCCATACAGCGCGAGGCCGGGGCGCACGAGTGACGCGGCGAGATTCGGAAATGCGAGCACCCCGGCGCTGTTCTCAGCATGCACGGCAGCGGCGCGGAGTCCGAGCGTTCGGAGGCTGCCGACGAGCGACTGGAACCGCGCGAGCTGCTCCCGGGTATAGGCAGGGTCTTCATCCGCAACCGGTAGATGCGAGCACACGCCCGTGATTTCGAGTCCCGGCAGTTCCATCACGCGCCGGGCGAGGTCCGCCGCATCGTCCTCCCACACGCCGAGCCGGCCCATGCCTGTGTCGATCACGAGGTGGATTCTCACACGGCCGCCTGATGCATGCCGCGCATACTGCGCCGCTTCGTCGAGACTCGACACCGCCGGGATGAAGCCGCGGCGGACAATCGCCGCATGCTCGGATGGCAGGGTTCCGCCGAGCAGGGCGATCGGCGTGCCGCGCGCGCGGGGGAAAATTTCCTCCGCCTCGGCAAGGTTTGCGACGCCGAACATCGCAACGCTGCCGGCCAGCGCGCCCGAAACGGCGGCTGCACCGTGCCCATATGCGTTCGCCTTCACGACGGCCATGATGCCCACCCCCGGCCCGACGATCGATGCGAGCACCGCGGTGTTGCGGCGTATCGCGGCAAGGTCCACCTCGACCCAGCTTCGCAGCGTCGCGGGGGCGCCAACATCGGAGGACTTGGAAGACAGACTCGACAAGAGCCGTTCGTAGAACACTAATTCCGTTCCATTGCCAACCAAACCCATGCGCAAGCTCGCCGCCGCACTGATCCTCACTTCTCTCACACTGCCGCTCCACTCGGCCCGCCCCATCGCGTCGCCGGGCGAGACCACCGCGCCCAAGGCCGCGGCGGAGAAAGCCGAAAAGGCCGCCAAGCCTGACAAGCCCGGGGCGGAGTCGCCCGCAAAGTCGCGCTCACTTTTCCAGCGGATGTTTGGCTCGAAGCCGAAGGCCACTCCGACTCCGGCACCCGCACCGGAAGTGAAGCGCCGGCCAAAGCCGAAGGCGAAGCCCGCCCCGAACGACATGCCCGTGGAGGCGACCACAAAGCCCGCGGTGAAGGCGACGCCGAAACCCGCCGAAGCTCCAGAGGCAGCGACAGCGACCGGCAAGCCGAAAGCCACGAAGGGCGGCGTGAAGAAGCCCGTGCCCGCAGTGATGGCGACACCGGTGGATGACGCGACGAAATTCAAGGACGCGAAGTCGAAGGCGCTTCAGGATGCGAAAATCGCCGACTTGAAGAGCAAGGCCGATGGCGAGGTGGACGAGGCGGCCGCGGCGAAAGCGCTGTCGAACTACAACCGCGCGCTCTTCCAGAAGATCCGCGAGATCGATCCCAGCGTGAGCGACTACGCGACGAAGGTGGAGCACGCGCTCACCAAGCGCGTGACCGGCGAGAAGCCGAAGCCGTAAGCAGCCATGCCCCGGGCACGTTCGCGTTTGTTCACTCGCGCAGCCGCCATCCTGCTGGTGCTCGTCTCGTTTACGGTCGCCGAAACCCCGGCGGAACGAATCGTCCAATCCCTGAAAAAGGCGGGCTATTTTTCCGTCTGGCCGGTGGGAGTCGCCGCTGCCGAGTCTGCCAACGAAAAGGTCTTCACTGCTTTCATGCAGCAGAATCCGACGACTGACGATGCGCTCCGTCTGATCGCTGATGGGACGCTTCCCGCGAAAGTTTACGGACTCCTCGCACTGAAGGAACTCTCTCCCGAGTTTTTCTCGCAGGTTGCACCGCGCTTTTATGAAAATCGAAAGGACGAAGTTTCGATCATGAACGGATGCAGCCCGTCCACCGAGTCACTGGGCTCGTTGGCGAAGATGATTTCCGAGGGAAAGATCGTGCGCCGGAACAAGAAGTGACCGCAATCCGGCACCTCTACTTCCACATCCCCTTCTGTCCGAAGCTGTGCCCGTATTGCAGCTTCTTCGTTGAAATCGGCGCGAGGAACAAGAACCGCGACTTCCTCGATGCACTGCTGCTCGGAGTGGACCGAGCAGCGGAAAAATTCGTGCTGCAACCGGAGACGATCTACTTCGGCGGCGGCACGCCGACTTCCCTGCTGCTCGACCAGCTTGAACACCTCCTCGGCGGCCTGCATGCACGGCTCGATCTGTCGTCGCTGCGCGAATGGACCGTCGAGGCCAACCCAGCAACGGTCCGCCCGGAAAAGGCCCGGTTGCTCCGGGAAATGGGCGTCACGCGGGTCAGTCTCGGCGTTCAGTCGTGGGACGATGCACTGCTCAAGACGCTGGGGCGCGTCCATACTGCGGCGCAGGCGGAGCGAACCTACGAGGTTCTTCGCGCGGGCGGCATTCCTGCGGTGAACCTCGACCTGATGTTCGCCGTGCCCGGCCAGTCGGCCGAGCAGTGGCGCGCGACGCTGGAGAAAACCATCGCGCTGAAGCCCGACCACATTTCCAGCTACTGCCTCACCTATGAGGAGGACACGGCCTATTTCCAGAAGCTCGCAGGCGGCGAATTCCGGCAGGACGACGAGCGGGACGCGCAGCTTTTCGAGGAGACGATGGATACGCTCGCGGCGGGCGGCTTCGCGCAATACGAAATCTCGAACTACGCGCGGCCCGGCCACGAGTCGCAGCACAACCGCGCCTACTGGCTCGGCAGCGACTGGCTGGGGTTTGGTCCCGGCGCGTTCAGCACGGTGGGCCTGTCGCGCTGGGAAAATGTGCGCGATACCGCGGCCTATGTGCGCGGCGTCCAGTCCGGTGAATCGGTCGTTGGGTTCCGGGAGGAACTCAACGCCGCTACCCGGGCCGGTGAGATCGCGGCATTCCGGATCCGCATGGCGGAGGGCATTCCGCGGAGCGAGACCACACGGTGGAGCGGGACTCTTGAGGAATTTGAACGCATCGGCCTGCTGCGGGAGGAGTCCGGCCATCTGCGCCTCACCCGCCGGGGAAAGCTGCTCGCCGACACGGTTGCCGAGGTTTTCATCGAGGCACAGGCTTGAAATCCCGCCCAGCCGGAAAGTGCGCGCCGGCGGCTTTTTCCGCTAAGGAACGCACCGCCGCTGCGCTTTCTCAGTGGCCGCAAGGCAAACAATCCCTGTAGAAAACCCTGTCAGCGCAGCCCATTTGGAAATGAAGAAACTCGTGTTACTCGCAGTCATCGCCGCCCTCGCAGGTGGAGGTCTTTACGCGAAAAAGCGGGAGTGGTTCGGCTTGTTTAAGGAGAAGCGTCCGGAGGTCGCCGCTGAGGTCGAGACCGTGCTGGCGGAGAAGAAGGACATCGATTTCTCGATCCAAGTCAGCGGTGACGTGATGCCGGACACGCAGCTCGACGTGAAAGCTGAGGTCGGCGGACGCATCAAGGCGCTCCACGTCGAACCGGGCGACACGGTGAAGGCCGGCGATGTCCTGGTGGAGGTGGACGACACGGACATCCTGACCGAACTGGACAGCGCGAAGACCGAAATCGCAGGCGCGAATCTGGCCGTGACAAAGTCGGAGCGGAACTTCGAGCGCGCCAAGGATCTTTTCGAGCAGAAGCTCATCAGCCAGGAGGCCTACGACAATCTCTCCTCCGAGCTGGACCTCTCGCGCAACAGCCTCACGAAGGCTGAGAAGAAGATGCAGCTCGTGCAGGACAAGCTCGCGAAGACCAAAGTGCTCGCGCCCACGGACGGCACCGTGCTCACCGTGCCGGTCGTCGAGGGGCAGGTCGCCATCGCCGCGGCCAGCGTGAACAGCGGCACGACGCTGATGAGCATCGCGAACCTCTCGAAGCTCATGGTCGAGACCCACGTGAACCAGGTGGACGTCTCCAAGTTGATCATGAAGCAGCAGGTGAAGCTGCTCGCGGAGTCGCTCAAGGACGAGGAGATGCAGGCCGAGATCATGTTCATCGCGCCGGTCGCGACAATTCGGAACGGCATCAAGGGCTTCACCGTCCGCGCGGCCATCCAGCAGGCTTCCGCGCGGATGCGCCCCGGCATGACCGTGCAGATGACCATCCCCATCGCGCATGCCGGCGCCGCAGTGGCTGTGCCCATCTCGGCAGTGTTCAAGGGCTCCGGCAACTCACGCGTCGTCTATGTGCGCAAGGGCGACAAGACGGAGCGCCGCTCCGTCAAAGTAGGCGTCTCCAACACGGAGCATGCGCAGATTCTCCAGGGCGTGCGCGAGGGCGAGGAGATCCTGCTCAACGAACCGGAGCGGGCACAAAAGCGCGGCTAGATGGCTCTGATCGAGCTCAGCGAAGTCACAAAACGCTACCGGGTGGGCGATCAGGAGATTCGCGCGCTCGACGGCATCAACCTTTCCATCGACAGGGGCGAATACGCCGCGATCATCGGCCCCAGCGGCAGCGGAAAAAGCACCCTCATGCATCTCCTCGGCTGCCTCGACACGCCGACGACCGGCAAGGTCGTCATCGATGGCGTGGACGTCTCCCGCGCGAGCGACGGACGCCTTGCGGAGATGCGCAACGAAAAGATCGGCTTCGTCTTCCAGGCGTTCAACCTTCTGGCGAAGTTCAACGTGCTCGAGAACGTCGAGCTTCCGATGATCTATTCCGGCATCTCGAAAAAGGAACGCCGCCGCCGCGCACTCGCCGCCGTCGAACGCGTCGGCCTCGGCAACCGCGCGAAGAACACGCCGCTACAGCTCTCCGGCGGCCAGATGCAGCGCGTGGCGATCGCGCGGGCGCTCGTGAACGACCCGAAGATCATCTTCGCCGACGAGCCGACTGGCAATTTGGACTCGAACACCGGCGCGAACATCCTCCAGCTCTTCCGCGAGCTGAGCGAGCAGGGCCGCACGATTGTCCTCGTCACCCACGACAACGAGATCGCGGACAACGCACCGCGGCGCATCGAAATCCGCGACGGAAGGATCGTCACCCGCGCCCCCGGATTGCAGAGCGGCATCCGGCCTGCGCCGCAGCAGCCCCCGCCGCCATGAACCTCTGGAACAGCTTCGCCGTGGGCCTGCGGGAGATCTGGTCGCACAAGTTCCGCAGCGTCCTCACCATGCTCGGCGTCATTCTCGGCGTCGCCAGCCTTCTCTCCACATTCGCACTCACCGACGGGATGGCGAAGGCATCGCGCGAATACATGACACAGATGGGCGGCGTCGAGCGTGTGAACGTCATATCGCAGGAAGTCCCGCAGGAGCAGGTTCTCCTCGCGGACACCTCGCCGGGCCGCACCGTGGACGACGCGGAACTGATCCAGCAGTCCGCAAAGCATGTCCGCATGGTGACACCGCTCTACACCCAATACGTCCCCGTCATGCGCAAAGGGGAGCGGATCCGCGCATACATTTACGGCGTCTGGCCAGACTACGTCCCTATCAACCGCCACGTGGTCGAATACGGTCGCAACATCACCCAGGTGGACCTCGATGAAAGCCGCGCTGTCTGCGTCGTCGGCACCCACATCATCGAGCAGCTCTGGCCCGAGAAACCGAACTCCAAGCCCCTCGGCGAAACCATCCAGATCAACGGCAAGCCCTACAAGATCATCGGCATCTTCCAGTTCTACGAGAACGAGGACAACCGCGCCGCACGCCTGAAGGGCAAGGCGCCGCCCCGCCGGACCCGCAGCGGCAAGGCCTACAATCCCTACCTTCAGAAGAACTCCACGATCCTCATTCCGTTCGACACCTTCTACTACGAGTATCGCGCCGCAAACGTAGTCGGCCAGACGGACCAGGGACCCATCACAAAAATCGACGGCCTGACCATTCAGGCCCGGGACCCCGAGCATGTCCAGGACGCCGTCGATGAAGTCCACAATCTCCTTCTGCAAAACCACCGCGGAGTCGAGGACTTCACCTTCGATACCCGCCTTGAACTCGCCGAGAGCATCGAGAAGAGCGCGCGGCAGACACGGCTCACGGGCGGCCTCATCGCCGGCATCAGCCTCATCGTCGGAGGCATCGGCATCACAAACATCATGCTCGCGAGCATCACGGAACGGATCCGGGAAATCGGCGTCCGCCGGGCCGTCGGCGCGAAGGCGGGGCACATCTTCACCCAGATCTTGGTCGAAAGCACGGTCGTCGGCGTGATCGGCGGACTGCTCGGTCTCGTCGCCGCGGTCGGGATGACGCACCTCATTCAGTTCACGACCGACGGTGCCAGCCTGCCCGTCATCGAGCCCGCGAGCGTCGCCCTCAGCTTCGGCTTCGCGGTCGCCATCGGCGTTTTCAGCGGCATCTATCCCGCGTGGAAAGCCAGCCTGATTCCGCCCATCGAGGCGCTGCGCTACGGTTAGCAACAGCGGGGCGCACCGGGGAACTCATGCGGCCCCAGCCGGAAAGCGGCGCGACCGCCCGGCCCGTTGACATCCCTCCACCTGCCCGCTAGCTTCCGCGCGCCCTCGGGGCAGCCATGCTCCTCAACCGACCAGTCCTCGTGCTCAACCGGCTCTGGCAGGCGATTCACGTCTGCTCCGCGCGGCGCGCCTTCTCCCTCCTCTGCCAAGGCCATGCGCAGGTCGTCCACACGGAGGACGGCAGCTTTTCCACGCACGACTTTGACAGTTGGCGCAGCCTGTCGCAGCGCGAGCCGGATGTGCAGATGGTGCAGACGGTCGCCTACCGGATCCGGCTGCCGCGGGTGATCGTGCTGTTGCTCTTCGACCGCATGCCGCGGAAGGAGATCAAATTCACGCGCCACAACATCTTCGAGCGCGACCGCAACATGTGCCAATACTGCGGGCGCACCTTCGAGCGCCGGGACTTGAATCTCGACCATGTCTTTCCCCGCGACCGCGGCGGCCAGATGAACTGGGAAAACATCGTCTGCTCGTGCATCCCCTGCAACACGCGCAAGGGCAACCGCACTCCGGCGGAGGCGAAAATGCACCTCATCCGCAAGCCCGAGCGGCCGAAGTGGCGCCCGTTCGCGCACCTGACATTTGGCACCGAACACCACGAGAGCTGGAAGCACTTCGTGGATTTCGCCTATTGGAACGTCGAACTCGGCGAATAGTTCCCGGCCAAGCGAGGCGCGCGCGTTTTACAACCATGCAAACCATCCTTCTCCGTGTCGTCCTCGTGCTTGCCCTGATCACCTCCACCCTGCCCGCGGGCGAGGTGCGCGAAGTGAAGCCCGGCTCGCCCGAGCGCAAGGCGATCATGGATACGATGCGGGCGCCGGTTTCCAAGCGCATCGGCAAACCCGTCGTCTTCACCGGCACGGTGAAAATCAGCGGTGAGTGGGCCACCTTCAGCGGTGATGCCGAACCGGCGGACGGCATCCCTCCGAAAGGCGAGGCAGCCGACGCCCTGTCACTCGACCTCTGCGCGGTGCTGCGGCTCGAAAAGGGCAAGTGGAAGCTCGTGGTTTGGGATTTCGCCGGCGATATCGGGGTCTGGGACCACGCGAGGATGAAATATCCCGCGATTCCCAAGGACCTCATCCCCTGACCTGCGCAACTAGGCGGCAGACGCGTCGTTCCGACTGCGGACGCCACTGGTGACGGTGCTGCCGCGCTTGGTTCGCGTCTGGCTGTCGTCCGGGTAGGCCACGCGGGAGTGCATCATGCTGCTGAGCGTATGGCGGAAACTTTCGGCGATTTTTTCCAGATCGCAGAATCGCAGGTCGCAGTCGTCGAGCTGCCCCTCAGCGACGCGCTTCCGGATGAGGTCGGTGATGAGTTGCTCGATTTTCTGGGGTGTGACGCGGTCGAGGCTCCTCGCTGCGCTTTCGATGGAATCGGCCAGGCTGACGATGGCGGACTCGCGGGTGCGGGGCTTCGGACCTCCATAGCGGAAGCTGCTTTCGCTGACTTCCGGGAGTTCCTCGTCGTGCATGGAGGCAATTTTTCCTCCGCTCCGCGCGGCCTCCTGCTGGTCGATTGCCTTCTTGTAGAAGAAATAGACGAGCGACGTGCCGTGATGCTCGCGGATGATGTCGATGATCTCCTGGTTGAGCTTGTGCTCCAAGGCGAGGGAGATGCCCTCCTTCACATGAGCGATGATGATGAGCGCGCTCATCGTGGGCGCCAAATCATCGTGCGGGTTGCGGTCGTGCCGCATGTTCTCGGTGAAATACTCCGGTTTCACGAGTTTGCCGACGTCGTGAAAATAGCTGCATACTCTTGCCATCGTAGCATTTGCCCCGACTGCCTCGCAGGCATTCTCAGCGAGATTCGCAACGGCAAGGCTGTGTTGAAAGGTCCCCGGCGCCTCGTTCGTCATACGGCGCAGGAGCGGGTGATTGAGGTCCGCGAGCTCAAGCCAGCGCACGCGTGTCGTGATGCTGAAGAGGCTCTCGATGCACGGCAGGCCGCCGACGATGATGAGTGTCATCAGGAAGGGTGAACCGACTGCGACCAAGCTCTGCATGGCGAGGCTGTGGTAGTTCAGCGCGGTCCCCTCGGCCCACATGTGGAGGATGTTGATTTCCCGGAAAACAACCGCAAGCGCCCAAGTCGCAAGGCCGATGAACAGGCCCGCCCGCGGCAGATCTCCGCGCTTGCGCACCTCCGCCGTGAGGAAGATAGCGACAAATCCGCAGACGAGGCTCGCGGTGACGTTCCGCAGGATGAAGTCGAGGTCGCCGCTCACACTCGCAAAGACAGGAAGCGTCAGCAGCGTGCCAAAAACGGAGACGAAAACCGCCATTGCCCGCCCGAGCAGCACGCTCGCGAGCACCGGCCCGAGGCCGAATGGAATCGCCAGCAGCCACATGTCGTGCCGCTGGAGTGCGCTGAACTGCCCGTCGCCCGGCGAATGGATGGCCGCATCTGCCTGCAGCAGGCAGAGCTTCGCAAGGCCGAGGTGCGAGACCATGATGAGGAAAAGGAGCAGCAGCCGCGAATTGCACCCCCATATCTCGCGGCGGTTCAGGCAGAGATGCCCCGCAGCCGTGGAAAAAATCAGCAGAGCAACGATGGACTGGCCCACGGGGAGGCGCCCCGTGCCGAGACTCACCACCCACACCAACAGCGCCGCGGCGACGGTGAGGAGGATGCCGCGTGTGAGCGCGCCGTGCTCGAGCGTCTCCGCCACCTCGCTCCGGGTCAGGCGGCGGCGTGTCTTCTGCGGAGTGATGCCTTTTTTGGCTAGGCGCTGGCGTTCAAAAAAACCGAGCATGGGTTCCCAAAAGGGATTGCTACTGTCCGCACCGGTCCGCGGGTAGGCAAATGGAAAAAACGCCGCCGCCTCCGGAGCGCCGTGCCCAGTCCTACCGTCACAGCGAGGCGGCTTTTCAACGACACCCCTCCCTACTTCACCGCCTGCCGCCCGATGCCGGCGTAGTGAAAGCCGAGTTCCTTCATAGTCACCGGGTCGAAGAGATTGCGTCCGTCGAAAATCAGCGGGGTGTGCATCGCCGCCTTCACTTCGGCAAGATCCACATTGGCGAACTCCTTCCATTCGGTCGCAAGCACGAGCGCCTCGGCGCCCTGCGCGGCCTCGATCGGCGTCGCGGCGAGCTTCACGCCATCTGGAACGAGCTTCCACTCGCGCGCCTTGTCCGCACCCTTCGGATCGTAGGCTGTGACGGTCGCGCCCTCAGCCACCAACCGGTTCACGAGGTCGATGGCGAGCGAGTTGCGGACGTCGTCCGTGTCCGGTTTGAAGGTCAGCCCCCACACGGCGATTTTTTTCTCCTTCAGCACCCACAGCCCGTCGCGCATCTTTTTCAGGAAGCGCTCCATCTGGTTCGCATTGATGCGTTCGACCTCCTTCAGCAGCGTGAACGGCACGCCGAGTTCATCCGCGATCGCGATGAATGCCTTCACGTCCTTCGGGAAGCACGAGCCTCCGTAGCCGAGGCCGGCATTCAGGAATGAGCGGCCTATCCGCTTGTCCATGCCAATGCCGTCCGCAACGAGCTCCACATCCGCGCCGCTGGCCTCGCAGATCGCGCTGAGGGCGTTGATATAGCTGATCTTGAGCGAAAGGAATGAATTCGCCGCGTGCTTGATCAGCTCGGCGCTGTTCACGTCGGTGACCAGCACGGGGGCCTTGAATGGATCATACACGCGCCGCATCAGGTCGGTCGCCCGCTCGCTGGATGCACCGATGACGATGCGGTCGGGCTTCATCAGATCCGGCACCGCGCAACCTTCGCGGAGAAACTCAGGGTTTGAAACCACATCGAATTCCGCGGCGGCATTGTAGCGGCGGATCGTCGCGGCGACACGCTCGCCGGTCTTCACGGGCACGGTGCTCTTGTCCACCACCACGCGGTATTGCCCCGGCTTCAACGCGGCGGAGACTTCGCGCGCCACTTTCTCGATGAAGGTGAGGTCCACCGAGCCATCCGGCTGCGGCGGCGTAGGCACCGCGATGAAGATGATCTGGCTGTTGTCCACGCCCTCCTGCGTGGAAGTCGTGAAGCGGAGCCGCTTCGCCGCGACATTGCGATGCACGAGATCCTCGAGGCCCGGCTCGTAAATCGGGATTTTTCCAGCGCGGAGCATGTCCACCTTGCGCTGGTCGTTGTCCACGCAGATGACATGGTGGCCCACTTCCGCGAAGCAGGCGCCTGTGACGAGGCCGACGTAACCGGATCCGATGATGCAGAGGTCCATAGAAAAAGGGCGGGACTTATGCGCGTGGCCGGCGCGTGGAGCAAGGGGAAGTTGCGCAGCAGCCTCAGCCGCCGAGATATGCCTCGCGCACCTTGGGATTTGCACGGAGCGCCTCGGCGGTGTCCTGCAGGATGATGCGGCCTGTCTCCAGCACGTAGCCGTAGTGGCTCACCTCAAGCGCGAGGTTCGCGTTCTGCTCGATGAGGAGGACGGTCAGCTTGAGGTCGCGGTTGATGGCGACGATTTGCTCAAAGATGGCCTTCGTCAGCAGCGGCGCGATGCCGAGCGAGGGCTCGTCGAGAAGCAGCAGCTTCGGCTTGCTCATCAGTGCGCGGCCGATGGCGAGCATCTGCTGCTCGCCGCCGCTGAGCGTGCCGGCTGTCTGCTTGAGGCGCTCCTTCAGCCGCGGGAAAAGCGTGAAGATGAAATCGAGATCCTTCGCGAAGTTCGCGTGGTCGCTGCGGAGATACGCGCCCATACGGAGGTTTTCACCCACGGTGAGGTTCGCAAAAACCATCCGCCCCTCAGGCGAATGCGCGAGGCCGCGCGCGACGATTTCATGCGCAGGCTGGCCGGTGATGTCCTCGCCCTCGAAGACGATCCGCCCGCTCTTCGGCTTCACGAGCCCGCTGATCGCGCGCAGCGTCGTCGTCTTGCCTGCGCCATTTGCGCCGATGAGCGTAACGATGCTCCCCTGCTCCACTTTCAGGCTGATGCCGTGCAGCGCGGTGATGCCGCCGTAGGTCACGGTGAGATTGGTCAGTTCGAGCACGTCATGCCTCCTTTCCGAGATACGCGGCGATCACCTTCGGGTTTTTCTGAATCTCCGCGGGCGTGCCCTCGCCGATTTTCTGCCCGTAATCGAGCACCGCAATGCGCTCGCAGATGCCCATGACCACCTTCATGTCGTGCTCCACCAGCAGCACGGCGAGGCCGAATTTTTCCTGCACAAAGCGGATCAGCCGCATCAACTCGACCTTCTCCGTTGGATTCATGCCGGCAGCGGGCTCGTCGAGCAGCAGCAGCTTCGGCTTCGTCGCGAGCGCGCGGACAATTTCGAGGCGGCGCTGGTCGCCGTAGGGCAGGCTCCGCGCGTTTTCGTCACGCAGCTTCTGCAGGCTGAAAATCTCGAGCAATTCCATCACCGTCCGCTCCACTTCAGCCTCGCCGTGACGGAAGCCGCGCATCCGCACGAGCGCATCGCGTATGCCGTGCGGACGATGGATTTGCACGGCGGTGCGGACGTTGTCGAAGACACTCATCGAGCCGAAGAGGCGGATGTTTTGGAAAGTGCGCGCGATGCCACGCTTCGCAAGCTGGTGCGGGCGCTGGCCGAGCGTGGTGTGGCCGCCGAAATGAATCTGACCCTCCGTCGGCTGATAGACGCCCGTGATCAAATTGAAGGCCGTCGTCTTCCCCGCGCCGTTTGGCCCGATGAGCCCGACGAGTTCGCACTCGCCGATGTGGAGGTCGAACTTTGAAATCGCCGTCAGACCTCCGAATCGGATCGTCACGTCCTTGAGTTCCAGCAGCGTGCTCACGCCTTTGCCCCCTTCTTCTTGCCGAAGCTGAAAAGCCCCTGAGGCCGCAGCATCATCAGCACGATGATGATGAGCGCGAAGACGACCAAGCGCAGCGGTCCGAGCGCGCGCAGCGGCTCCTGCACGGCGGTGAGGAGCACGGCGGCGGCGATCACACCGGCGGTGTTGCCCATGCCGCCGAGGATGACCATCACGACGATGTCGATGGACTTCATGAAGTCGAAGCCCGTCGGCGAGAGCGTGGTCTTGTGGTGTGCGTAGAGCCCGCCCGCGACACCTGCAAAAAATGCGCCGATGACAAACGCGGTGACTTTGTAGCGCACGGGGTTGATGCCCATCGCGCCGGCGGCGATTTCGTCGTCATGCACGGCGAGGAAGCCGCGGCCGTAGGTCGAATTCACGAGGCAGCCCACGACATACACCGTGATGGCCGCCGCACCGAAGCCCCACGCGAGCGTCGTCCATTTCGGAATCGCCACGAGCCCTGTCGCCGCACCGAAGGTCTCGCTCGTCTGGAAAATCACGCGGATGATTTCGCCGAAGCCGAGAGTGACGATCGCGAGGTAGTCGCCGCGCAATCGCAGCGACGGCACTCCAACCGCCAGACCGGCAAGCGCGGCGACGACTCCGCCCACCGCGAGCGCGCCGAGGAAGATGAGCGGCTGCGACCACGCGGCCGCGGTCGCTCCGCAGACGAGCGTGATTTTCGCGGCGATATATCCGCCGACCGCCATGAAACCCGCATGCCCAAGCGAAAACTGGCCCGTGTGGCCGTTGATGAGGTTCAGCGAAACGGCGAGAACGATGTTGATCGCCACGTCGATTGCCACATCTCGGTAATAGCGGTTGAACTGCGCAGACAGCAGGGACACCACCACCGCGACGAGGATGGCTCCGAGCAGGCTGCGCTTGGCTCCGACGTGCATCATACCTTTTCCACCGTCGCCTTTCCAAGAAGCCCGGCAGGGCGGAAGAGCAGGATCAAAATCAGAATCGCAAACGCGATGCCGTCGCGGTAATTCGAGACGCCGGGGATGCCGCCGGCCACCGTCTCCAGCACGCCGAGCAGCAGTCCGCCGAGAGCGGCGCCGGGGAGATTGCCGATGCCGCCGAGCACCGCGGCGATGAACGCGCGCACGCCCGGCTGCACGCCCATGAGCGGCTCGATGCCCGGCGCGCGCATCGCGTAAAAGATCCCGGCGACCGCCGCGAGCGCGGAGCCGAGACCGAACGTGAATGAAATCACGCGGTTCACATTCACGCCCATCAGCGCTGCGGCTTTCTCGTTAAACGACACCGCGCGGATCGCCATGCCCATCCTGGTGTGCTGCACGATGAACCACAGCGCCACGAGCAGCACCGCGGTGAGCACGAGCACGAGCAGATCGTTGCTGCCGATGTTGAGCCCGCCAAACGAAAGCTGCCGCGCCGCGATCAACTTCGGAAACGACTTGGTGTCCGCGCCAAAACCGAGCGGCGGCTTCTGCTGGCACCATGCCTCGATGAGGAGCGACACGCCGATCGCTGTGATGAGCACCGTGAGCTTCGGCCGGTTCCGCAGCGGACGGTAGGCGAGCAGCTCGATCAAAATGCCAATCGCCGCGCAAATCGCCGCCGCCATGAAAATGATCACCATCGCGCCCAAACCGGACTGCGGGCCGAACACCGCCTCAATTTTCGGCGCAACGTAAAACGCCGAGAACGCCCCGAGCATCAGCACATCGCTGTGCGCAAAATTGATGAACCGCAGCACGCCATACACCATCGTGTAGCCGAGCGCGATCAGCGCGTAGATGCTGCCGAGGGCGAGTCCGTTTGTGAGCTGCTGCAGCCAGGCCACGCGGTCTTACGGGTTCACCGTCTCGACGAATTTGAACTTCCCGCCCTCGATTTTGAGGATGACCGCCGACTTCACCGCATCGCGTTTCTCATTGATCGTGATGTTGCCCGCCACCGCCGGGAAATCCTTCGTCGCCGCGAGCGCCTCACGCACCTTCGCGCCGTCCGTCGTGCCCGCGCGCTTCATCGCGTCGGCGAGGAGCATCGCGGAATCATAGCCGAGCGCCGCCATCGCGTCGGGCAGCTTGCCCTTGAAGCGCTTCTGGTAGTCCGCGACGAACTTCTTGCTCAAGTCCGTCGCCACATCCGGCGCGTAGTGCGTCGAGAAAAAGTTCCCCTCCACCGCTTCCTTGCCGAGCTTCGTCAGCGTGTCCGACTCCCACCCGTCGCCGCCGAAAAGCGGCACATTCAGGCCGATTTCCTTCGCCTGAATGCAGATCAGCGCCGCATCCGTGTAGTAGCCCGGGACAAACACGCCGTCGGGATTCGCGCCCTTGATCGTCGTAAGCTGCCCCTTGAAGTCCTTGTCGCCGCCATTGAAATCGAGCTCCGCCACGATCTGCCCGCCCGCCTTCGTGAAGCCCTCCTTGAAGAATTTTGCGAGCCCCTTCGAGTAGTCGCTCTTCACATCGGTGAAGACCGCGACCTTCTTCGCCTTCAGCGTCTTCGTCGCGAAGTTCGCCATCACCGTGCCCTGAAACGGATCGATGAAGCACACGCGGAAGATGAAGTTGCCCGTCTCGGTCACCTTCGGATTCGTCGAACTGGGCGAGATCATCGGCACGCCATTGCTCTGGCAAATCGGCGCCGCCTCAAGCGAACGCGAACTCGCGACCTCGCCGAGAACGGCCACCGCGCCGTCCTTCGAGATGAGCTTGTTCACGACCGTCGCCGACTCGCCCGCCTTCGACTGGTTGTCCTCAGTCAAAAGCTTGATCTTCTTCCCGAGCACGCCGCCCGCCGCATTCAGTTCCTCGACCGCCAGCAGCGTCCCCTCGTGCGAGGACGTCCCGAAAGTCGCCTCCTTGCCCGTGAGCGACGCAAACTCGCCGATGACAATTTCGTTCCCTCCCCCGCCCTTGTCGCAGCCGCTGAACGCGCCGAGCACGAGGACGGCCGCGGTGAATGTGAGGGTGCTTCGGAGAAAATTGGAGCGTGGCATGGCTGCGGATAAAGCGACGGATTTGAGAAAAGAGCAAGACACGGCTTTCGCACGCGGGCGATTCCCGGAAAGCCGCCGCACAAATCACCAACAGCGAACCGCGCGGTAACATTTCGGTAACACGCAGCCGCTCTGATGCTCCAGCAGGCAAACGCAACCCCGCGGGTGCCCGCTCACAACCTCAAAACAAAAACCATGAAAATCCAACGTCTCCCTCACCTCCGGAGCGCCGCGCGCAGCCAGGGCTTCACGCTCATCGAACTGCTCGTCGTCATCTCCATCATCGCGATTATCGCCGGCTTCGCCATGCCCGCACTCACCTCCGCCCAGCGCCGCGGCCGCATCAGCGACTCGGTGAGCAAGGCCCACAACATCGCCCTCGCACTGAAAATGTTCGCGAGCGACCACGAGGGCGCCTTCCCCTATTACAGCAACCCCGACGAGACGAATCCGACGAAGGCGACCACCGCCAATGACGCTCTTCAGACGCTCATGCCGCGCTACTCCTCGAACAAGGAAATCTTCGCGAACAAGGCTTCTGCTTGGTGCAAAAACCAGCCGTCCACCAATCTCAACACCACGAACCAGCACAAGCTGTTGGAGAAGGACTGCGACTGGAGCTTCGTGATCGGCCTCTCCGAGACCGACAATCCGCAATACCCGCTCCTCGCGACCGCCTTCGCAGATGGGGGCAATTCGACCTACGTCCCAAACACCTCTCAAAAGGGTGGAGTGTGGGGCGGCATGGATGCCGTTGTGGTCTATGTGGACGGCAGTTCAAAGCAAGTTTCGAATCTCTACAACTCTGGCAAAACCGGGGCGTTCGTCCGTCGTTCCGATAAACCGGAGTCCAATGCATTCACAAAGGACAGCAGCTCCGAATCGCCATGGTTGGACGGCGAGAACGTGGAAGTCGTGAATCCCAAGTGATCTGAATTCGCATCAAGACCTCTCCAGCGGGCTCCCGGAAACGGGAGCCCGCTTTGCTTTTTCCGCGATTCCCAGCATTCGCACGTGTGCGGCGGAATCCCCTCGGCGTTCAATCCCGCATTGCGTTGCCCGGCGCCCTTTCAGAGCCTCCCCGCCCGTATGAAAATCCTCGCAGCATTTTCCCTCGCCATCGCATTCACAGGCACAGCTTCCGCACAGCAGGAGACCGCCGCCGACTACCCGGTGCATGAGGATTCAAAGCCGCACGACGGCGTGCCGACGGGCGAACTGCTGAAGTTCACGCTCGGAGAATCGAAGGTCTTCCCCGGCACCACGCGCACCGTCACCGTGTATGTGCCGAAGCAATACGACCCCGCGAAGCCGGCGTGCGTGTGGGTGAACCAGGACGGCGTGCAGAACAACGCGCCCGTCGTCTTCGACAACCTCATCGCGAAGGGCGAGATGCCCGTGACGATCTACATCGCCGCATCGCCCGGCGTGCTGAAAGCCCTCGACCCGGCGAATGCGCTCGACCGCTTCAACCGCAGCTTTGAATACGACGGCCTCAGCGGCGACTACGCGCGCTTCGTGCTCGATGAGCTGCTCCCCTTCGTCGAGCAGCAGAAGACCAGCGATGGCCGCGCGATCGTGCTGAGCAAGAATGGAAACGACCGCTGCATCGGCGGCTCATCCTCGGGCGCCATCTGCGCATTCACCGCCGCGTGGGAGCGGCCCACGGAATTCCGCCGCGTCTTCTCCACCGTCGGCACGTATGTGAACATCCGCGGCGGCGACCGCTATCCCGGCCTCATCCGCGAGACGGAGCCAAAGCCGCTGCGCATCTTCCTGCAGGACGGCGACCGCGACCTGAACATCTACGGTGGCGACTGGTGGATGGCGAACCAGACCATGGAGCGCGCGCTCACCTTCGCCGGCTACGAGGTGAACCACGTGTGGGGCACCGGCGGGCACAACCACTTCCACAGCACCGCGATCTTCCCCGACGCCGTCCGCTGGATCTGGAAAGACTGGCCGAAGGAACCGCAGGCTGGCGCCGGCTCGAGGCAGTTGCAGGAAATCCTCATCCCCGGCGAAGGCTGGCAGCTTGTGGGCGAGGGCTACAAATTCACCGAAGGCCCCGCCGTGAACGCGCGCGGCGAAGTCTTCTTCAACGACATCCCGGCATCGAAGACATGGAAGGTCGCGCTCGACGGCGGCGTGAGGGAATTCCTCGCCGACTCCCAGAAGGCGAACGGCCAGGCCTTCGCCCCGAACGGCAGGCTGTTTGCAGTCCCGACCACCACGGCGCAGCTCGTCAGCTACGACTCGAACGGCGTCGCCAAAATCTTCGCCAGCGAGATCGTCGGCAACGACATCGTCGTCGCCCACAACGGCAACGTCTATGCCACCCATCCCGGCGCCGGCACAAACCCCAGCCTCGTCTGGCTCATCAAGCCCGGCGGCGAAAAGCAGGTCGTGGACAAGGGCCTCAAATTCTCCAACGGCATCGCCCTTTCACCCGACCAGAGCCTTCTCTACGTCGCCGACAGCCGCTCCCACTGGGTTTACAGCTACCAGATCCAGCCCGACGGCACCCTCCGCCACAGGCAGCGCTTCTACCGCCTCTTCGAGCCCGACAACGCCGACGACGCCGGCGCCGACGGCATGAAAGTGGACACCGACGGCCGCCTCTACATCGCCACCCGCATGGGCATCCAAGTCTGCGACCAGGCCGGCCGCGTGAACTGCATCATCCCCACCCCCAACGGCCGCATCAGCAACCTCGAATTCGGCGGCCCCGACTTCTCCACCCTCTTCGCCACCTGCGGCGACAAGGTCTTCAAGCGAAAGGTGAAAGTGAAAGGCGCCCCCGCTTTCCTCCCGCCCATCAAGCCCGCCCCGCCGAGGCTGTAGCCCCGGACACAGAACAGCCGACCCACTCGCAGCGCGGCTCTCCTGAAATGCGGACGCTTTCCGCAGGGCCGTTCAGAGCTTCGGCTCGCACAGTGTTCACCATGCGGAAGCGTGTGAAAGCCCGGAAGGTGAGCGCCCTGAACCGCGTCGGCATTGAGACGCCCGCGGCCGCTGATCCTTCTTCTCCGGCACGCCGGGGATGGCGGGAAAGACCTTGCGGCGGGCGCTCCGGGGAAAAATAACCCTCCCCATGAACAGAAGACATTTTCTGCGAAACGCCATCCTCTCGCTTCCGGCAGTCGAGTTCATGGCGTCGCGCGCGTCGGCGGCGGACCCCAAGACCAGTGCGCTCCTCTACAACGCCAAGCCGTTCATCGAGTGGGCCAAGGCCGACCTCGAGAAGCGGGCGGCGCTCGTGCAATCGGTCGCAGGCATCGCGGTGCCGCTGAACTTCCGCTATCTCCACGGCAAGCTGAGCGCGAAGGATGAGTCCACGAGGAAAGAGCTGTGGTCCGGGAGATTCTCCCACCAAGCCACCGCACGGCACATCGATGCCCTTCTTGCCGATATCGAAGCCGTCCGAAAGGAAGTGGCCGCAAAGGAGGTGGAAGCGGCCGCTGTATGGGCCGCGAAAAACAAGGAGGAGAAGCCCGAGGGCGCGCAGGTCAGCGAACCCATGCATGGGAAGATTTTCGGCTCCGATGTGAGCGCGCGGAACCTCGGTGTCATTCTCGACAGCAGCGGGAGCATGAGCCGCTTCGTGGCGAAGCTCAGGGCCGAGATTCACCGGGACTTCGCGGGCTGCAACATCGTCGAAGTTCCGAGCTGCACAGTTTCCGGCAATGCCGACGCGGCTTGGTTCTACGCGTCGCCCGTGAGCGGCATCAACCCCTTCACCCCGGACCGCCATTGCCCGGCAATTTCAAGCGAACTCATCGCGCAAATCCGCCATGCGCGGAGCGACACCGCCTCCGCCATCGTCGCGATGGTCACCCTCATGAAGAACGACGCGATCTATTGGTTCTCCGATTTCAAGGACGGCGTCTCTGACAAGACTGTCGCAAAGATCGCGGTGCCCGTGCTGGCGAACAAAGTGAAGCTCTACCTCCACACAATCGACAAACCCCCGGCAAAGTCTCTGGCGGACCTCGTTGAGAAATCCGGCGGCATGATCATCAAGAAAACGGTGCGCTGACACCCTCCCTGCCTTCACGCCACGCGCCCTGCACCTCGCTGAATCCCTCGCCTCGATCGACTTCGCCGACCACGCACCCGCGCTCCAGCCCCGCGGCAGCGAAGGCGTCGTCTCCTGCGCCGGATTTTGCATCGAGCACTGGCGCCTCGACGCCCCGCGACCCGACAACAGCCGGAATGGCGTCATCTTCACCGTCCTCAGCGGCGCCGAACGCTTCGAGCGCGGCACATTCTTCCTCCTCCCCACCACCGCTGGTGAGCGCACGCTGAACCCGCTCGCGCCGGGCGCCACGCTGCTGCGGACGATGATTCCTTGCTGCTGAAGGAGCTTCTCACCAGAAACATCCCATCCAATGCGGTTCGCCCGCGTCTCCATGACTCGTGCTCCTCACCTGTTAACGCCATGCTGTCCAGCTGAGAGATGCCAGATGCGAGGGTGGCGGCAGGCCGGGAACAGCACTGGATGTGGGTTTGCGAATAGTCCGTGCTCCAAAACCCCGGCCCCAAACGCCTCCTGTTTGCCCACCGGATGTATTTCCGCACCCCAAACGCTTCTCGATTGGCGTCAGGAACGACGGCCACCTGCGGCCTACTCCCCGCACGAGTCCCGGAGAGACATCCAGAATGTAGCCGGTGGTGAAGCGCAGCAAAACCACCGGATCCCCGCACCGAATGCCACGCGCCCCCGACGGGGCGCCGGAACCACCCCGCTCCCAGCGTCCAACGGATCCTCCCGTTTGGAAAACCACGAACCGCCCAAATCCGGGCCTGATTTCAGCGGGAAAAATGCAATCGCGGGATGTTTTGCACCTTGCGACTTCATGGGGGGAAAGGAGCGAAGTAAATCATCGGTGCTACCGGCCCTCATCCGTCGTGAATCTCGGCAGTTTTCCCAGGTGTTTTCCTTCGAGTTCTGGCAAGCTAGGCCGGACAAGAGGACGCTCCGCTTCCTGTTCATCGCGCGTTAACAAGTCCGGAACCGGAAGAGTTTTGCCGCCCCGATCCATTGCGAATTGATCCCCTTCAAATTGATTCTGTCCGAGATGAAAAACCTCGATCCTTCCATCCTCCCCGCATCGCACGCTCAATGCCAGTGTGGAGTAGGAGGCTGGTATAGTCGCGGCGAGCAACTGGCGGATCGTGCCTCGAAAGCTCCGCACGGTGATCCGCGTCGCCGCATCGGTATCTATCAGCCGGATGATGGAGCCGGCATACCACCGCCGCGTGCCTACATCCACTCCGCTCTCCTTCGCCACCCTTGCAAGCAGTGCGGCTGGCGAGCCAGTGAATGAATCAATGCGTATATGCCGCTCCAAAGAGGCCGCCTTTGCCCTCCCCGCCGTGACACGGATGACGGAATGGGTCGGGAATTCCTCCACACTCACAGATCCGAACTCCGCGAGAGCCGCCCGCAACGCAGCAGGATCGGGACATTTGGCTCCCGCGCTTCTCGTTCGGGCCATCAAGTCATAAAGCTCCGGCTCCGTCCCGCCCTCGATCAGCACAAAACAGCGGCGGGCTTCGGATGTCCGATGAGCCCGAAAAAGCCACGCTACGGCCGCCGCCGACAGAAGTAGCGCCACCGAAAGAAAGATTTTTGCGGGATGGCTCATTGCCAGAGTCTTTCAAAGATATCCTCCTTTTCAGCCTGCTCTACTCGGAAGACGTGTCGCTCGCACCGGCGAGTCCTACCCCTTCCACCAAGCGTCGAGGGCGGTGCGCATTTTCTCCACGCGCCCCTTTTCCGCGGCGGCGAGGTTGTTCGCCTCGGCGGGGTCGGCCTTTAGATTGAAGAGCTCCACTTTTCCATCGGGCTCGTTCTGCGGGGCGGGGACGATGAGTTTCCAGTCGCCTTCGATCATCCAGCGCCAGCGGAGGCTGGATTCGGGCTTGGCGAGGTCCACGGCGTTGTGGGTGAAGCATTCGCCGAAGACGGCCTGCCGCGCGGCGATGGCGGCGGGGTCGGTGAGGCTCACGCCGGGGATGCCGTCGGGGCGGGCGATGCCGGCGGCGTCGAGCAGCGTGGGCAGGATGTCGAGCGAACTGACGGGGGTGTCGTTCATGGCGGGGCGGATTTTCCCCGGCCAGCGGACCATGATGGGGGTGCGCAGGCCGCCGTCGTAGGGCGACTGCTTGGAGCGCGGGGCGTATCTCTGGCTGTTCGGGTCCTGGATCCAGCCGTTGTCGGTGACATAGACGACGATGGTGTTTTCGGAGAGTTTCTCGCGGTCGAGGTAGCCGAGGAGTTCGCCGCAGGTGTCGTCGAACCAATCGACGTTGGCCCAGTATTTCGCGACGTGGTCGCTGGGGTCCCTGCCCTTGTATTTCGCGAGGTAGCGGTCGGGCGCGTTGTGCGGGTCGTGCGGGAGCATGGGCGCATACCACACGAAGAAGGGTTTCTTTTCCCTGCGCGACTCGGCGATGAAGTCGTAGATGGGCTGCATGGTCTTGCGGCCGATGTCGAGGCCCTGGTCGCCGTGGCGTCCGCCCTTTGTCATGCCGTGGGTGAAGCCGCCGTGGGTGTAGGAGCCCTGCCACCATTTGCCGGTCTGGAGCGAGAGATAGCCGTTCGAGCTGAGCAGGCGCGGGAGCGTGGGGACGGCGTCCATGTAGCCGTTCATGGTGTCGCGTCCGGCCTTGAATTGCGGCGATGCCTGGAATTCGCGCGGCTTCATGCCGGCGGGAATGGGCGGGTCATTGCTCGTGACCCTGTGCTGGTGCGGATACCGCCCTGTGACGATGCTCGCGAGGCTCGGGCAGCAGAGGGATGCGGGCACGTAGCCGCGCCGGAAGGTGAGCGATTCCGCGGCGAGCCGGTCGAGGTTCGGCGTCTTCAGCACGGGATGGCCCATGAAGCTGTAGTCGCCCCACGCCTGGTCGTCGGAGATGATGACGACGATGTTTGGCCGCTCCGCCGCGCGGGCGGTGGAGAGGACCGGAGTGATGAGAAGTGCCGCGCAGAGCAGCGCGAGCACGACGGGGAGAATGCGCGGGGTTTTCATTTTTGGAAAAAGGCGCCGACCGTGGGTTCGCCGCTGAGCCAGCCGAGGGATGCGAGGAATTTGTCCGCCTGCGTGAGCGTGGCGAGGAACATGGAGTTGTCGCCACGGCCGAAATTGAAGAAGCCGTGCTGCTGTCCATCGAAGCCCGCGACCTCGCAGCGGTTGCCCGCCTTTTTCATCGCGGCGGCAAACACTTCGACAGTCGCGAAGGGCACGGTGGAGTCCGCCTTTCCGTGGAAGATGATCGTGGGCGGCGTGCCGGCTTTCACGTTGTGAGTCGGCGAAATTGCGGTCGGCTCCGCGCCGAGTTTTTCGGCAGGGACACGCGCGCCGAATCCGCCAAAGTCGTTCCCGTCCACCGGCGCGAGTGTGAGCGCGGGATTGAAGAGGACCATCGCGTCGGGCACCGAGCTGACGCTCTTGTCCTCGCCCGCCTCATCGAGCCCCGGCAGCGTGCCCGTGCATCCCGCGATGTGACCGCCCGCCGAACCGCCGCCCGCCGCGATGCGCTTCGGATCGATGCCGAGTTCCTTCGCGTGGGCGCGCACGTAGCGGATGGCGGACTTCGCATCCGCCACACACTGCGCCGCTTTCACCTGATGCCGGGATGCAACGCGGTAGTCCGCCGTGATGGCGACCATGCCGCGCGATGCGAGGTAGCGGCACTGCTGCTCAAACTGCCCCGGCGATCCGCTCGTCCATCCGCCGCCGAAGAAGAACACAATCGCAGGCCGCGAGTCCGACGCATTGTGCCCCGCGGGATTGAAGATGTTCAGCGCGAGCTTCGTCTCACCGACGGTCTTGTAGGTCACGATCTGCGCGCCGTCGAAGACCGGCGGATACTGGAAGCCGCCGCGTTTCGCGCGCGGCTTGGTGTCCGCGGTGTCGGCGGCGTGCGCCAGTGGGAGGAGTGAGGCGAGAATGAGGGCGAGGATTTTCATGGAAAAAATGGGACGGAGGAAACACGGACACGCAGCATTCGTTGCCGGGTTCTCCAATCTTCCGCAACGCCGGTGTTTAGGCGCGATCCTCGACCCGACGCGCGCCGCAGATGGCGCCGCCTCCCGGAGCCGATGAGAATTTTGCCCAAGCCGGCTTGCCTTCCCGGATAAAGCCAGCCACACACACCGCTCCCATGAAAACCTTCATCGCTCTCCTCTCCCTCGGCACGCTGGCATTCGCTGGTGAAAAGCAGCTCTTCAACGGCAAGGACCTCACCGGCTGGAAGGGCTTCACCGAACTGTGGAGCGTGAAGGATGGTGCCATCACCGGCCAGACGCAGCCCGACGCGGCTAACCCCGGCAAATCCACGCTGAAGGGCAACACGTTCCTCATTTGGGAAGGCGAGGTCGGCGACTTCGAGCTGACGCTGAAATACAAAATCACGGACAAGGACGGACAGGGTGCCGGCTTTGGAAACAGCGGCATCCAGTATCGCAGCAAGGTCGTGAATCCCGAGGGCCACGTGGTCGCGGGCTACCAGGCGGATTTCGAAATCGGCAAGACTTACAGCGGCATCCTCTACGAGGAGAAGGGCCGCGGAATTCTCGCGAAGCGCGGCGAGAAGGTGGTCATCAAGCAGGGCGACGATGCGAAGAAGCCGAAGATTGAAAAGGTCGGCGAAGTCGGCAAATCGGACGAGATTCAGGCGGGTATCAAGCAGGCCGACTGGAACGAATACCGCGTGGTCGCAAAGGGGAACCACCTGCAGCATTTCATCAACGGCAAGCAGACGGTGGACGTGACCGATGAGACCGCCGAAGGCGCGAAAAAGGGCGTGCTCGCCCTGCAGATTCACGCGGGCGCGCCGTTCACGGTGCAGTTCAAAGACATCGTCCTGAAGACCGAATAACGGGGGCGCCGCTCTCGTTTCCAACCGTCGTCTTTCTCCCTGCGTTCTCCGCAGGCACCGCGCTTCCGCTGTGCCCCTGAGCTTCCCGTTCAACGCCCGAGGCCGGGAGTCGAAGGCGGAGCCCCCGATACAACTGTCAGCCCAATGTCAGTTGCACCAAGAAACCCCGGCCTTCGACTGCCGGCCTCGGGCAAGAATCATGCAGTCTTCAGCGCGGCCGTCTTTTCGCGTGCGAGCACCTCGCCCACCGCACGGACGAGCTTCGAGACTTCGTAGGGTTTCGCGACCGAGGCGTCGAAACCATGGGCGCGGCAGTCGCGCATCACTGGGTCGCTGTCGTAGCCGCTGGAGACGATCGCCTTGATGTTCGGGTCGATGGCCCGCAGCTTCCGGAGAGCCTCAATGCCATCCGAGTCGCCCGGCAGGCTCAGGTCGCAAATCGCGAGGGAGAAGGGACTGCCGCTGCGCTTTGCCTCGTCGCAGGCACGCACCGCCTCGGCAACCGAGGTCGCCGTCGCCACCTCAAATCCGGAGGCATCGAGGACGCTCGCAACCAGCATGCAGATGGCCTCCTCGTCGTCGAGAATCAGGATGCGGGAGGGGCCTTGGGGCGCGGGTGCGGGCGCCGCCGGCGGGGTAATCGCCGGCATCGGCACAATCGTGCAATTGGTCTCCGTCTCCTCATCCGCGCCCGCATCCTCCTCCGAATTGGCAAGCGACTGGAGTTTCTGGCTGAGCACCTGCGCGCGGATCGCGGTCTTTTTTGCGGTGAGCACCCGCTCGTGGGTGGCCGGGTCACCGGGGCGCGCCATGAGGATGAGCGAGAGATTCCCGAGCACGGAGGTGAGCTGGTTGTTCAGGTCGTGGGTGAACTTCTCAATGGCTGTCTGGAACTCCGGCTTCCGCGCCACATTCCTCGGCCTGCTCAAATCCCCTGGGAACACCGCGCGGGCGTCGTGAATCAGCGCGAGGTAGCCATTGTTACCGGCCATTTCGACCGGGGAAAGGAGCATTTCGACCTGCGCAAAACCCTTGTCTCCGCGCTTGGCGGTTGTCTCAAAATTAACCGGGCCGTGCTTCGTCAGTTCGCTGAGCGCGAGCGGCTGGGCAATCACGTCGGTGAGCGATTCGCCGATGAAGTCATCCGCGGAACGGTCGAAGAGTTCCTCCGAGGCCGGATTCGCCGCGCGGATGGTGCCGTCGTGGGCCAGAACGAGCACCGCCTCATCGGTCATCATCAGGAGCGCCCGGAGTTCCGCCTCCGCGTTCTCAGCCCGGATGCGGAGGTCCTCTTCGCGCTGATGCATGCAGCGATAAAGGATCGCCGCTGACAGCCCGAGAATTCCCGCCAAGACCGCAAGAATCACCGTAAATATCGAGTCAGTGCCGCCTTGGGCTGCCGCGATTGCATCTCCCTGCAGCGGAGCGGTGAAGGCCACAACGCTGGAGACCCTCGAAATGACTCGTTCCTTATCCTCGGGGACGGATACCGCTCCTCTGAAGCGCGCTTTCCTGGACTGACTGGGCTGGTGTCGCATGGCTGCCTGAGAGAAAGCCAGCCATGTGCCAAATTATTAAATTTATAGTCCGTCTAATACGTCACCAGACTCACGACCGGCGTTCCCCCAACATTTGCCCGCCCTCCGAGGAACCCGAGTTCCATCAAAAACTCCGCCCGCAC
This sequence comes from Chthoniobacteraceae bacterium, assembly GCA_044221035.1. Classification (GTDB taxonomy): domain Bacteria; phylum Verrucomicrobiota; class Verrucomicrobiia; order Chthoniobacterales; family Chthoniobacteraceae; genus SXWH01. The sequence continues at coordinate 40,409 of JBGAPU010000010.1, forward strand.
CACCTCCGCGCCGGACATGCCGACCAGCTTAATCGCCGCGGCGGCGGTTCCTCCAGTGGCGAGCACGTCATCGATCAGCGCCACCTTCTCCCCCGGCGCTACCGCATCCACATGCATCTCCACGACGGACTCGCCGTATTCGAGCGAATAGGCCGTCGAGCGCGTCGTCCACGGGAGCTTGCCCTTTTTCCGAATCGGGATGAAGCCAAGGCCCAGCTTGCAGGCGACGGCACCCGCAAAAATGAAGCCGCGAGCATCAATGCCGATGACCTTCGTCACGCCGAGTCCATCCAGTTCGCTCGCGAAGCGGTCGATGACGCTGCGAAAAAGCGGCCCGTCGGCGAGGACGGGCGTGATGTCCTTGAAGACGATTCCCGGCTTCGGAAAGTCCGGAACGTCGCGGATGGTGGCGAGGAGTTTGGCGGTGAGATCCATTTTAAGTCATTTGGCAGGATGCCGCAGGCGGGGCAAGTCCCGCGCGCATTCCGCAGGTGGGCTCAGGCGGAGGCGCCGAGATCCTCCGCGGCCTCGCTGTGGAGGTTGCCGCTCTTCCCGAAGGCCTCCGCGACGCTCGGCACGGGCGCTGCGTTTTCAGTTCCGAGAATGTCCGTCTTCCCGTGCGCATCCTCGCGGCCGCGGAACTTCACGCCGACGAGCTTCGAGACACCGTGCTCCTCCATCGTCACGCCGTAGAGCGCGTCGGCGCGGGCGATGGTGCGCTTGTTGTGGCTGATGACCACGAACTGCGACTGCTGCACGAAGCGGTCGAGAATCTTGATGAAGCGGCTGATGTTCGACTCGTCGAGCGGCGCGTCCATTTCGTCCAGCACGCAGAACGGCGACGGCTTCACCATGTAGATCGAGAAGAGCAGCGCGACCGCGGTCATCGTCTTCTCACCGCCCGAGAGCAGCGAGATGCTCTGGAGCTGCTTGCCGGGCGGCTTCGCGATAATCTCGATGCCGCTCTCCAGCGGGTCCTCCTGCATCGAGAGCACGAGGTTCGCCTGGCCGCCGCCGAACAGCTCCTTGAACATCTCCTGGAAGTTCACGCGGATCTTCTCAAACGTGTCGGCAAAGAGCGTCTTCGTCGTCGTGTTGATCTTGTTGATCACGTCGATCAGCTCGTTCTTCGCGTTCGTCGTGTCGGTGATCTGCTGCTCGAGGAACGAGTGGCGCTGCTCGAGCTCTTCAAACTCCGCGATGGCGTCGAGATTGACCGGGCCCATGCTCGCGAGGCGCGTGTCGAGTTCGCGCACGATCGTCTCAATGCGGCCCCAGTCGAGTTCCTCGGCGATCGGAACTTCGGCCTCCCCGCCCTCTTCAGCCGCCACTTCGGCGACAGGCTCGGGCTCGACCGCCTGCGGCGCAGATTCGTCCGACTGCACTTCAAATTTCCGCACCCGCTTGCCGACCTCGCGCATGCAGGCGTTCAGCGCGTAGCTGTCCGGAGTGAACTCGCGAAGGTCCACCTGGTAGCGCTTGGAAATGTGGTCGTGGATCGAATTGGCGCGCAGCTCGAGCTGGGTCACGCGGACCTCGATCGCGCCGCGCTGCTCCACGCAGTGGCTCTGCTCACGGCGCAGCTCGCGGAGGGCGTCCGCGATTTCCTGCGCCGAGGCCGCGATCACCTGGCGCTCCTCCTGCAGCGCCGAAACTGCCGCCTCCGCCTCGCCGATGCTGCCGCGCAGGCGCTCCATGTTCGCCTGGATCTCGGCGTTCTCGGCTTCCAGCGCAAAGCCGCGCTCCTCGTAGTTGCGGATGTCGTTGCGGCGCTCCTGCATGAGCTGGCCGAGTTCCTCGATGCGCGCCTCCATCGGCTGGCGCTGATGATGGAGAAGCGTGTGCCGCTGCCGCTCCGTCGCCACCTTCACGCGCAGCTCGTTCAAATCCGTCACGATCTCATTCTCCTGCGCGCGCAGCGTCTCGATCGCCTGCTGCGCCTCGGCCCGCCGTGCGATGCACGCTTCAAACTGATCCATGGACGCCTTGATCTCGGCCTCCAGCTCCGCCATACGCTGGTTCGCCTCCTCGAGCCGCGCCTCGGCGTTCTGCCTCTCGATGTCGAGCGTCATCACCTTCTTCTCGCCCTCGCCGCGCTCGCGCTCGAGGATCTGCACCTGGCTGCGCAGCGTCGAGACCCGCACGGTGGCGTTCTCCTTTTCCAGCCGTGCCTCATCAATCGAGTGACGGGAAATCTCCACCTCCAGAGTCGCCGCCTCGTGGCTCGCCTGCTGCGCGGCGAGCTGTTCGCGAACGGCCGTGATTTCCGCTTCCAGCGCTGTGATTTGGTTCCGCCGCACGAGAATCGAATTGTTCTCACCGGCGGTCGCGCCGCCCTGCAGGATTCCGTGGCCGGTGATGACCTCGCCGGTGAGTGTGACGACCGCGGAGCCGCGGATCTGCGGAAAGACGCGCAGCGCCGTCGCGAGGTCGGGCACGAGCACGGTGTGATTCACCAGTCGCTCGATCAGGCGCGCCACTTCGGGCTGCGGTTTGATCTTGTTGATGAGCCAGTCGAGCGCGCCCTCGGGGAGCGTCATCGACTCATCGCGAACGTGCAGGAAGGCACTCTCGAGCTCGCGCAGCGCGAGCGACGCCTTGCCGAGCTTCTGCGCGGTGAGCGTGCGGATCACCGACTCGGCGACCATCGTGTCCTTCATCACGATCGTCTGAATCTGCGAGCCGAGCACCGCCTCCACTGCGGGGATGAATTCCGGCGCGACCTCCATGCACTGCGCGAGCGCCCCGTGGATTGCCGGCTTGAAAAACTCCGCATGATCCAGCCCGCGGAGCACGGCCTGCGTGCCCTCGCTCAAGCCCTCACCGCCCTCGTTGAGCTGCTTCAGCACCTGAAGGCGCGATTCGCGGTCCGCGAGCACGCGCAGCGTTTCGCGCAGCTCGACATCGAGTGCGGCGACCTTCGCCTGCGCCTCGCGCTGATGCGCCTCCGCGCCCGTGAGCGCCGCGGTGCGCTCCTCGAGCTCGTGGAGCATGCGGCCCAGTTCCGCCTGCGTGTTCGTCAGCTCCTCGTTGGCACGGGCAAAGGCGAATTCAAGCTGGCCGATTTCACCGGCGAGCGCGGCGAGGCGAGCCTCCGCTGCCTCGCGCTGCTGCACCACCGAGCCAATCTGCGCGCGCAGGCTGCCCAGCCGGCTCTCGGCGCGCGCCGCCTCGTTGTTCATCGCCGCGATCTGCGCGTCGGCCTCCTGCCGCTGCGCGCTCATCCCCGCGGCCTGCGCCTGCACTTCCTCCATGCGGCGGAGCTCCGATGCGAGCAGCTCGGTGATCTGCTCCATCTCGCCGTCCATGTCGCGGAGCTGCGTCTCGGCGATGCGGAATTTCTCCTCCGCGCCCGCGATGTCCGTGCGGTAGCGCTCCATCAGCCCCGCAAATTCCGCCGCGCGCTCCGAGTTGAAGCTCAGCCGGCTCTCGTGGTTCGCGATGCGCTGCCGCAGATCCTGCACGTTCTGCCGGGCGCCGTTCAGCCGCACCTCCATCTCCTCCACCGCGGCGCGCTGCGCATTCGCCTCCTCCTCCTTCGCCGACACGGCGACCTCGGACTCGTAGTGCCGCACCGACAGCGCCTCCAGCTCCACCACGTTCGCCGCGCGCGATGAGTCCAGCTCGTCGAACTGCCGCTTCGCGTGATGCGTCTCCAGCGTGCGCAGATCCTCCAGCATGCCCTGATAGCGGCGCGCCTTCGCCGCCTGCCGCTGCACGCTGCCGATCTGCCGCTTCACTTCCTTGATGATGTCCGCGAGGCGCACGAGGTTCGCCTCCGTCGCCTCCAGCTTGCGCAGCGCCTCCTTGCGCTGGCTCTTGTATTTCGTGATGCCCGCGGCCTCCTCGAAAATCGCGCGCCGATCCTCGGGCCGCGACGACAGGATCAGGTCAATCTTCCCCTGCTCCATGATCGAATAGGCGCTGCGCCCGATGCCCGTGTCCATGAAAAGCGTCTGGATGTCCTTCAGCCGGCACGGCGTCCCGTTCAGCAGATACTCGCTGCCGCCCTCGCGGAACACACGCCGCGTGATCTTCACCTCGTGCCAGTCCAGCCCGAGCTGCTCCTCGCATTCGCTGAACGTCATCGACACCTCCGCCATGCCCAGCGCGGGCCGCGAGTCGGTGCCGGAGAAAATCACATCGGTCATTTCACCGCCGCGCAGCGCCTTGGCCGACTGCTCGCCGAGCACCCAGCGAATCGAGTCGAGCACGTTGGATTTGCCGCAGCCGTTCGGCCCGACGACGCACGTCACGCCGGGGTCGAAGTTGAGGACGGTTTTCGGAGCGAAGGACTTAAAACCGAGGATTTCGAGGCTCTTGAGATACATGGTGGAAGTCGTGAACGGGAGGTGAGTGGGAGCGGAGGATGAAAAGGCGGCGCGGCCCGCGCAAGCACTATTACGAGTGGTGCCGCAAAATTTGCACCCCTGCATCTTGTGGCGCGCCGCGTTCACCCGCCCTTCGGAGAAATGGGCTTCGGCGAGCAAACAGTGGCATCAAAAATGGCGCATCAACGGCCCAAAATGCCACAAATCTCCTCCGCCGCTTTACTCTGCTCGCTCTGAACTGAACGACCCGCTCGCACGACCAAGCACCAATTCCCCGCCTCGCTCCTTTTCCTTTCCACCGCGCACACTCACCACTATCCCTGCGCCGCAGCCGCCCAAAGGACCGCCGTGCAAAATCTCGTCATCGCCCAGCCCTATCAATTCGTGCCGCCGCGCCACAGCGCGCTCGTCTGGCGACTCGTCCGCTGGTGGTGGCCGGGCAATGTCCGGAAAAAATATGGCGTGAAGACTTGGGAATACGCGCACGTGGACCGGCTGCGCGCGTCGCTCGACGCGGGCCACGGCGTGATGCTCGCCTCGAACCACTGCCGCCCATGCGACCCGATGGTGCTCGGCCTTTTGTCCGGCGAGGTGAACCGCCCCTTCCACGCGATGGCGAGCTGGCACCTCTTCATGCAGAGCCGCATCCAGCGCTTCCTGCTCCAGCGCGTCGGCGGCTTCAGCGTCTGGCGCGAGGGCATGGACCGCGAGTCGCTGAAATGCGCCATCCGCGTGCTCGCCGAGGCGCAATCGCCGCTCATCATTTTCCCCGAGGGAATCGTCACGCGGAACAACGACCGGCTCATCAACCTCATGGACGGCGTGTCGTTCATCGCGCGCTCGGCGGCGAAGCAGCGCGCCTCGGCGGCGAAGCCCGGCAAGGTCGTCGTGCATCCGATCTTCATCCGCTATTTTCTGGAAGGCGATCCCTCCGCGACGATCACGCCGGTGCTGAACGACATCGAGGCGCGCCTCTCGTGGCAGCCGCAGGATCACCTCCCACTGCGCGACCGCATCATGAAACTCGGCAGCGCGCTGCTCGCGGTGAAGGAATCCGAATACCTCGGCGCGCCGCAGTCCGGCCCGCTCGGCGAGCGCATCGCGCGTCTGCTCGCGCGCGTCTTTGAGCCGCTGGAGCGTGAGTGGAACACCGGCCGCGGCGACCCCGACACGATGGCGCGCATCAAGCGCCTGCGCACCGCGATCATGCCGGGGCTCGTGCAGGGCGACCTCGACGAGCGGGAGAAGATGCGCCGCTGGCGGCAGCTCGCGGACCTCTATTTCGCGCAGCAGCTCCACTGCTATTCCGGCGAATACCTCGACGGCACGCCCACGCCGGAGCGCCTGCTGGAGACCGTCGAGCGTTACGAGGAGGATCTCACCGATGAAGCGCGGCCGCATCGCACGCTGCATGGAATCGTGACCATCGGCGAAGCCATCGAGGCATCGCCTGAGCGCGAGCGCGGCACCGGCGGCGATCCGCTCGCGGATGAATTGAAGCGCCGGCTCGAAACCATGCTCGAGGAAACCAAGGCGCTCCGCCGCAAGCCCGCCTCACCCATCGCATGACCCCGCTCCTCGCCGCGCTGCACTGGCCCACCATCGGCATCCGCACCGCGATCGTCGCGGGCGGACTCGTGATATGGTTTTGGACGCAGGCGCTCATCGGCCGCAAGGCCACGCCGAAGGACGGCATCGGCGACGTCATCCACAACATCACCGCGCGCTGGCACCGCTACTTTTCCGAAAACGCCCGCGCCGCGAACGCCGCGCTCATCATCAGTTCGCTGTTCATCGACGTGCTCGGCCTCACGGTCATCATCTCCGGCATCTTCGGCCCCACGTTCACGCCCGCGCTCGCGCTCATCATCCTCTTCATCATGCGGCAAATCTGCCAGGGCCTCTGCTCGCTGCCGCCGCCGCGCGGGGTCATCTGGCGCGACCCCGGCTTCCCCTCGCTGCTCGTCACCTACGGCGTGGCGAATGACCTCTTCTTCTCCGGCCACACCGCACTCGCCGTCCTCGGCGCGCTGCACATCGCGCACATCGCGCCGCTGTGGATCGGCGCGCTCGCGGTGCTCGTGGCGATTGGGGAAATCCTCGTCGTCCTCGTGCTGCGCGCCCACTACACGCTCGATGTCCTCGCAGGCGTGTTCGCCGCATTCCTCGCCGTGGACATCGCCGCACGCATCGCCCCCGCGGTGGACGCGTGGACGCGCTGACTGGCGACGGACGGCTCGGCGAGCCGTCCCCACCAAGGTAGGGCGCGTTCGCCGAACGCGCCGAAACTCCCCGTCCCGAGCAGCATTGCGTCCGCTGTTCCCGGCGTGTATCCGCATCGCTCCATGAAACCCCTTCCCTTCCCCGCCGTGCGCCTCGCTGCTTGGCTCGCCGCCTCGCTGCTCGCGTGCATATTTTCCGCGAATGCCGCCGACGCCAAAGGCCAGGCGCGGCCGAACATCCTCTGGATCACCAGCGAGGACCACGGGCCGCACATGGGCTGCTACGGCGACAAGCTCGCCGTGACCCCGAACGTGGACGCCCTCGCGAAGCGCGGGATGCTCTACAAGCACGCGTGGTCGAATGCCCCCGTCTGCGCGCCGGCCCGCACAACCATCATCACCGGCATGTATCCCACGAGCCTCGGCGCGGAGCACATGCGCAGCATGGTGCCGTTCCCGAAGGGCAAGAAGATGTTCCCGCAGTTCCTCCGCGAGGCCGGCTACTACTGCACAAACAACGCGAAGGAGGACTACAACATCGAGAAGCCCGGCCAGGTGTGGGACGAATCGTCCAAGCAGGCCCACTGGAGCAAGCGCCCCGCCGGCACGCACTTCTTCGCCGTCTTCAATTCCGAGAAGAGCCACGAGAGCAAAATCCGCACACGCCCGCACAAGCAGGTGCTCGACCCGGCGAAGGTCCGCGTCCCGGCGTATCACCCGGACACGCCCGAGGTCCGGCAGGACTGGGCGCAATACTACGACGTCGTCAGCGAGGCCGACGCCGATGCCGGCAAGCGCCTCAAGGAACTCGACGACGCCGGCCTCACCGAGGACACCATCGTCTTCTACTTCGCCGACCACGGCTCCGGCATGCCGCGCAACAAGCGCTGGCCCTACAACTCCGGCCTGCAGGTCCCGTTCGTCGTCTATATCCCGGAGAAGTTCAAAGACCTGCGCCCGCCCGAATACAAAGCCGGCGGACAGTCCGACCGCCTCATCAGCTTCGTGGACCTCGCGCCCACGATGCTCAGCCTCATCGGCGTGCAGCCGCCGGACTGGATGCAGGGCCACGCCTTCCTCGGCAAATTCACCACCGAGCCGCAGAAGTTCCTCCACGGCTTCCGCGGCCGCATGGACGAGCGCCTCGACCTCGTGCGCAGCGTCACCGACGGCCGCTACGTCTATGTGCGCAACTACATGCCGCACCTCATCTACGGCCAGCATCTCAACTACATGTGGCAGACGCCGACCACGCGCGTGTGGGAGCAGCTTCACAAGGAGGGCAAGCTGAACGCCGAGCAGGACAAATTCTGGAACCCGAAGCCGGCGGAGGAGCTGTATGATCTGCAGAGCGATCCGGATGAGGTGGTGAATCTCGCAAACTCGAAAGAGCACGTTGGGATCAAGGAGAAGCTCAGCAAGGCGCAAATTGGACACGTGCTCGCGATTCGGGATGCGGGGTTCATACCCGAGGGAGAACGGCTCGAATTGGGAAAAAACAGTTCTCCGTATGATTTCGGTCAAAGCGACCAGCATGATTATGCGCTGGGTGCTCAGGCAGCGGATTTCGCGTCCAAGCTCGAGAAAGAGAATATTCCTTTGATGCGATCGGAGCTAACTGACGACATACCGGCGATTCGTTACTGGGGCGCAATCGGGATTCAAATGATCGGGAAGCGCGCGGTGGATGTGGTCTCCGACGCACTCGTCGCCGCGCTGAAAGACCCCTCCGCCCCCGTCCGCATCGCCGCGGCGCGGGCGCTGGCGGAATTCGGCGGCGAGGCTGACGCGAAGGCGGCGCTGGAACTCCTCCTCGCCCACGGCGACTGGTCGAAGAACGACGTCTTCACCGCGATGGCCGCGCTCGACGCCATCGCCGGCCTCGGCGACAAGGCCGGGAGGATCGAAAAGCCCGAGACCCTGGCCGCCAAAATCAAGGCGCTCCCCAAGGACGGCGCCGCCCCCGACAAGCGCTACAAGGAATACATCCCCCGCCTCCTCGAGGAACTCCGCGCCCGCTTCCCGTAAGCGTGAAACGGTGATTCATCCTGACGCAGGCAACAGTTCCGGCACTCCGGCCAAGGGGCGCCTCCCGCATCCGGCATTGCTGGCGGCGCTGCTCCTCGTGCTGCTGGTGGCGCTCGTGGGACGGGGCATGTGGCGGAAGGCTTCCCGGGCGATCATGCCGCCGCATGTCGATGCAGGCGAGTATCACCAGAAAGCGGCGGCTTGCTGGCAGACGATCAAAGGCGGCTGGGAAAAGAGCCTGCTGGACGTGGAGCCAGTGACGCGGCCGCCGGGGACGCTGCTCCTGTCGCACCCGTTCGGGTTTTCGCCGGATTTCCGCGGGTTCCTTTTCCGCAGTGTGTTTGTGCCGCTGGTGATCGTGGCAGCATCGCTGTGGGCGCTGCTGCGCGGCGACCCGGCGCTGCGGGAGCACCCGTGGGCGTGCCTGGCCGCGGTGCTCGCGGTGGCGGGGTTGCCGCTGTTTCATCATCTGGAGCGGACCGACCATGTGAAGTCGCCGACGTTCTGGGGTTTGGTGGACACGTTCGAGGCGTCGCTCGCGGTGCTGGCGGTCGTGTTGATCGTCATCAGCGTGCGGAGGCTCAGCATGGCGCTGTTCATTGCAGGCGCGGCGGTGTCGGCGTTCATGCTGCTGGTGAAGCCGGCCGGTCTCTTCCTCATGCCGCTGGTGCTCTGGCACTGGGGCGCGGAGACGCTGGCCGCGCACGGTCCGCTCCGGGCGGCATGGCGCGGGAGCCGCCGGCTCCGCGTTTATGCGCTGGCAGCGGTGCCGCTCTTCACCGCGGTCTGCGCAGCGGTGGCGCTCCGATGCCTGCACTCGGCTTATCTCAACGACGACGCGTTCCGCTATTTCCGCGGCGCGGTGAAAATCTACGGCGACCGCGTGGCGGGGGTGATCCCACAAATCGTGCTGCGGGATCTGCACACCGCGATCGGCTGGCACTGGGCGGTGGTGCTCGCGATCGCGATCGTGGCGGGGATCGTGGCGCTTGCCCGGCGGCTGCGGCGCGGCGGAGGCGGGCTCCAGCCGGAGCATGTGCGGTTCGCCGCGGCGCTCGCGGCGCTCTGCGCCGGGGTGTGCTGGTGGCTGCTCCTGGCGGGGCCGCTCTTCCGCTACTTCGAGCCTTTCCTGCTTGTGTTCATCGCCGTGCTGCTGCCGGACGCCGTGAAGACCGTGCTGCGCTTCCCGCCGCGTGCGCGGATGTCCGTCACTGCGGCATGCTGCGCGCCCTTTCTCCTCATCCTTCCGCTCCACCTCACACGGAATCCGCCCGCCGCGATTCAGCGGGCGCTGGGCGTGAACCTCGCCACCGGGCAATACGCGGCCGAGATCGCGATGTGCCGCCACCTCACCGCCGAGGCTGCGAAGGCAAACCGGCGCGACCTGCGGGTGTATGGGATCGCGCAGACACCGCGGCAGAGCATGCTGGCGGACGCCGCGTATGGCTTCGCTCTAGTGGACGGGATTCCGCCCGCGTTTCACCTCACCTTCAACCTCGACTGGGAACGACCGACGATGGTGCGGCGCAGGGAAATCGCCGCGGCGGATTTCATCCTCTTCCATCCCGCCGCACCCGGCGTCATCGCCGAGCGGCTCGCGCAGAGGACGGCTCGGGATTTCCGGGAGGAGGAACTCATCATCGAGGCATGGCTCACGCAGGCCGGAGAGGCCGAGGGAATCGCGCCGACGGGAATGGAGAGCGTGGGAATCCGGCTGGTGAGGATCATGGACCGGGTGAAGTTCGACGCGGCGTTTGGCCGCCTCGTCGCCGCACACGAGTGGCGGCCGCTCTTCCTGCAGGAAAACGCGTGGTAGGCGCCGGGAGACTCCACGGCGGACCGGACGGCGAAATGCTTGCGCGCTGCCTGCCGCGGCGATACGGCTGCGCACATGAAACCGTGGCCATTCCTGTGGTGCCTCACCCTGCTCGCCGGCTGCGACAAGCCATCTGCCGCGGAACGCGGGCCGGGCGGGAAGCCCGCCGCGTCCACTCCCGAGGCGACCGCCCCGCCGGTGGCGGAGGCAAAGAGCCCCGCGGGTGCGCAGCAGAATGAGGCGCGTTTCGATCTCGTGCGCGACACGGGGCGCGTGCGCGAAAGCGTCGTCGGCACTTGGTATCAGGTCGATCACTCGCTCGACGGCTCCGCCACCACGCTGGGCCTCGTGAAGTATTTCGGGGACGGAACCGCCCGCGCGGAGTATTGGACGCTGGTGAACTCCGAACGCAGGGCGACCTTCGGGACGGACCGCGGCGAATGGAAGATGCGCGGCGACACGATCCTTCTCCACTTCGAGGGGCAGCAGCAGCCGGCCACGGAAACGAAGCCCGTCCCGCCACCCGTGGCATCCACCCCATCGGTGAATCCTCCACCCGCCACCCCTTCCGACCTTCCGCCTGCCGCAGCCGCGCCGGAACCCGCACCCGCCGCACCCGCATCCGCGAACACGCCGGAGCCGCCTGCACCGCGCGACGACGAACAGCGGCTGCTTGAGGCCGCGGCGGACTGGTTCACCTACGAATACCGGCCCAGCGGCGTCGCCCCGACCGACGTGAAGCCGGATCAGATCATGGTGGGCGTGAGCGTGCGCGTGGGGAGCGAATTCCGCCTGCCGCAATCGATCCCCGGATACCGCACCGACGGCGCGGCCCCCGAACCCGCAGGCGAGCCGGAAAGCGTGACCGGCAAACTCCTCAAGCACATCCTCCGTTAGCGGATGACGCTCCCGGAAAGGCCGTGCGCGGACTCGGAGCCACGCCGCACGCAGGCGCAGAAGCGCAGGGCGATGGCGAAATCCCTTGGGCGGAAATCGACGCGCTATCCCACGCGCCGTGTGCGGGCGTAGTCGTAAACTACCTTGCCCGCGACGTCGCGGTGCTCGAAATGGATGCGGCTTTCGGCGCCTTCGCGGCGGAGGGTGACGGAGAGGAAGCCGCCTTTGACGCGGTGGAACTGGTGAAACTTCGGATCCTCGCCGGGAGTGCCACCGGCATGCTCATCGCTCGCGGCACCGACGCTGAATTCGTGGACGCCGGTATATGGGTGGATGGAGTGGTATTGCCAGTGGCGGTCGCCGCAGATGACGAAGAAATTGTCGGGGACGTTCGCCTTGATCCACTCGCGGAGTTCCTGGCCCTCATGGTGGAAGCCGAAGTTGGAATGGTTGTCGTTCTTGTTGCCGCGGTCGGGGCCGACGAGTGGAGTCGGGGAGACGAGGACTTTCCACGTGGCGTCGCTTTCCTTCACCGTGCGCTTGAACCATTCCTTCTGCGCCGCGCCCCAGATCGTCTTGTCGGGGCCGTCGGGCATTTTGTTCGGCGAGCGGAAATCGCGGCCCTCGGTGAACCAGACCTGGAGGTCGCGTCCCCAGCGGACGGTGCGATAGGGCAGGCCGTCGTCGTTCATCGGTGCCTGCTGGCGGAAAATCTTCAGGCCCTCGGTGAAGGTGAACTCGCCGGCGTGCATGCCGGGCCATGCGTCGTTGCTGAGCGTGTCGTGGTCGTCCTTGAGCCAGTAGGTGCCGGTGTTCGAGTTGAACTCGACGAGGCGCGGGAGGCTGAACATGCGCTGCCAGTGATAGCGGGCGAGTTCCGGCGTGATCGCGCGGGGCTCGTCGTTGTCGTAATAGACGAGGTCGCCGGTGAGGCAGGTGAACTGCGGGGCGAGGGCGAGCATGGCGGGGTAGATGCCGTGTCCATCGGGGTGGCCGCGGTCGGGATAGCCCTGGCAGGTCATCACGCAGAAGCGGAGATTGCCCGGCGCGTCTGCGGCCGGTGCAGTCTCGAATTTCCCGCGCACGATGCACCCCTTCCCCGCGGGCGCGCCGACGGATTCGCTCGCATAGTGATAGAGCGTGCCGGGCTGGAGGCCAGTGAGCCGGAACTCGCAGATGAAGTCGTTCGCCTCGGTGGCGTCGAGTGGCGCGGTGACTTTCGCGTCGCTCAAGTCCGCGCGGGTGCCGTAGCGGAGCCGGACGCGGCCGGACGCGCCGGGGCACGCGCCCTCGAGCTTCTCGACGGGCACCGTGACCTGCAGGCGCTTCGGCTGCGGCTCGCCTTTCTTCGCCTTCTCGCGCGGGGGGATGACGACACCGGCATTGTTCCGGACGGAGTCGCGCGTGAGGCGCGTCCAGACGAGCGCGGTGGTGTCGGTGACTTCACCGGCACGTGTGCCCATGGCCTGAAACGGGCCAACGGCGTCGGCAGCGGTGGAGAATTCCGTGAGCTGTGAGGCGGCGACGCTTCCAGCGACAGCAGCGGAGGAGCGCGCGACGAAGGCGCGGCGGGTGATCTTCGGGGACTTCATCGCGCCATCACACCACAGGCAGTGCGGCGCGGAAGCCTTTTCGTCCGAGACGCGCTCAGGCCGCCGGCGCGGCGCCGGGATTGTCCGCCGTGGAGACGGTCGTGGGATTCGCCTGCCGCTGCAGGCCGCGCGCGATGAAGACGAGCGCGATGGAGCCGGCAAGGATAAGGCCGATCGCGGTGAGGGTGTATTCCCACCAAGTGGAGACGTAGGCCGCGCCCGCGCCAGTGGTGGCGAGGGCGAGGTTCACACTGCGCTTCATCATCTCCGAGGCCGTCATGAACGTGCTCGACCCCTGCAGGCGCGGGAACTGGACGCTGAGGGTGATGTCGCACCCGACAGTCTTGTTCTCGATCGACGCGTCCTTTGGAACGCCGACTTCGACCCACGGCCGGGAGCTGCTGTGCTTCTCGCTGGACTTCGCGTGGATGGTCGAACCCCAGTCGTTCTGGTTCGCGCTGGTCTTGGCGATGAGCATTCTCTTCCCCTCGTGGAGCCGCGCCAACGCCTGGCCGCGCCAGTAGCCTTTGATGCTGTCGATTTTGCCGTCCATGTAGATGCGGGTCTGATCGCCGGGCCCGACGACGGGCGGATACGCGCCGTCGTTCGCGGGCCATTTCTTCGAACTGCGGACAATCTCAGGGACGGCGGCTGCGAGCACGGCACCGGCGATGAGCAGCAGCACGACAAGCATGGCGGTCGAACGCGGCGGATTCGCCCAGCGCCTCACGTCCTGAGAGGAGTCGCCGGCCTGATGGCGGATTTTCCCCGCCGTGACGCTGCCGCCCGCACGCGTGCGGTTCGCGGAGAGGTTCGCGTTCGGATTCCAGAGCGAGGTCTTCCACAGCCACGCCGCCGCCGCTCCCGCGATGCCCACGAGCACCCAAGTGAGCGTGTGGTGCTGGATGACATTCGCCGCGCCGAGGATGAGGGCCGTGCCAAATGCGATGAGCGCGAGCCAGAAGACGAGCCAGCCGGTGCGCGCGCGGCGCTGGCCGATCATGTCGGGCTGGAAAAGGCCGCACGTCGGGCAAGGGTGCAGGTCGGTGTCGCGCGCGAGCGCCTTCTCGGCGTTCGCCTTGGCCTTCGCCGCCGCCTTGTCGGCGGTGCGTCCGGCACCGGTGACTTTGCGGACAAACTCATACGCGTAGCTGCCGCCGCAACCGACGCACTTGTGGTGCTTCCAGCAGCGGATCTGAAAGGTGGAGGTGTAGGTCTTTGCCATGTGCGCGAGACTACCGGCGGGAAATCCCGCGGAGCACGCTTTTTCACCGCTGGCCGCGGCGGAGACTCGCGCACGGGAAGATTCTGATTCTCAACCGGCGCGCGCTGCGTTCTTGTCGGCGCGTGTTTTCCCAGGCGCCCCGCATCCCGCTCCCCGTGCAATGAACCCGTTCACCCACATGTGGGAGCATCATTCCGCGCTGATCCTGCTCGGCCTAGGCATGGCAGTCGTGGTGGGCGGGATCCTGAAGCTGAAGCTGCATCCCTTCCTCGCGATGATCGCCGCGGGCTACCTTGTCGCCGTGCTCACGCCCGCCGATGCGCTCAAGCGCTCCGCCGCTGTGCGCGTGGCAAAGGGCGACCTGACGGCGAAGGGCGCGGAGAAATTTGCGAACTCCACCGCCGCGGAGCGCGTCGCGGATGAGTTCGGCTCGACGTGCGCGAAAATCGGGCTGCTCATCGCGATGGCGGGCATCATCGGCGAATGCCTGCTCGTGAGTGGCGCGGCGGAAAGCATCGCGGCCGCCGCTCTTCGCTGGACGGGGGCGAGCCGCGCCCAGTGGGCCTTCTTCCTCACGTCATTCTTCCTCGGCATCCCGGTCTTCCTCGCGACGCTCTTCTGCCTTCTGCTGCCGATGGCGAAGGTGATGACGAAACGCACCGGGCGCGACTACCTGCTCTACATCCTCTGCATCATCGCCGGCGGAACCATCACGCATTCGCTCGTGCCGCCCGCGCCCGGGCCGGCGCTCGTCGCGCAGAAGCTCGGCGTTGGAATGGGCTCGATGATCGCAGGCGGCATCATCATCGGCTTCGGCGCCGCTCTGTGCGGGTATTTCTTCGCGCGCATCGTCTGCCGGCGGATGGATTTCGAGCTTCCAAAGGAACTTGAGGAGCCGTCCCCGATGAAGGAGCCCGTGCTGCCGCCGCTGCTGCTCTCGCTCCTGCCAGTCGTGCTGCCGCTCGTGCTCATCGGATTGCAGGAAATTTTCCGCGACGAGAAGACCACGCTCGCCGCTGTCTTCCGCACCATCGGCCACACGGACATCGCGCTGCTCATCGGCGCCGTCGTGTCGCTCGCGCTCGTCGCACGCTACCGTCCGCGCGAGGGCAGCGCCAAGGCCGTGCAGACCGCGCTCGCGCACGCCGCGATGGTCGTGCTCATCACTGCGGGCGGCGGCGCATTCGGCGGCGCGCTCCAGCAGACGGGCATCGCGGAGGAAATCGGCCGGCTCGTCGGCGGCCAGCAGGCGCTCGCGCTTCCCGTCGTCTGGCTTGTCACCGCGCTCGTCCGCACCGCACAGGGCTCCGCGACCGTCGCGATGATCACCGCCATTCCCATCGCGAAGGCATTCCTCGATGCAGGCTCGCCGGTCGCGCCGGTTTATTTCGCAGTCGCCATCGGCTGCGGCTCCAAGCCCATCCCGTGGATGAACGACGGCGGCTTCTGGGTCGTCGCGAAGATGTCCGGCATGACGGAGAAGCAGACGCTGCGCACGATGACCCCGATGATGTCGCTCCAGGGCGTCGCCGGCCTCATCCTCACGATGCTCGCCGCGTGGCTGGTGCCGTTGCGCTGAAGGATCACGCCGCCGCTTCGACGACCTCCGCCTTCCCCGACTCATCGGCCGCCGTCGTGTGCCAGCATTTCCGCAGATGCAGATCCGTCTCCAGGCGAATCAGCGCATTCCGGATTTCCGCATCCAAGCCCGGCTTGTCCGCCGCATGATCGATGAGGCGTCCTATAAAGGATTTCATTCCCTCCGCAGTCAGACCGGCGACTCGATCAATGACCACCCGGAGCCGCTCGTCCCGCTCGGTCGTCGTGTCAGCACTCATTGGTGGGAAAGCTGCATCTCCGGCAGTTCGTTGATCGGCTCACTCCTGCCCTTGAAGACCTTCCGCACCCGCCCGAGGATCCGCGACAGCTTGCCTCTCCTCGGCTGACGAACCGGCTCGCTCGGTGCCGGCCCCGTCTGTTCCACCACGGGCAAAGCGGGCACCGTATCCGCGTCGAGCGTCAGCGCGTGTCCGGCCTCGGGTGGAATCTCGTTCCAATGGCTCGGGGCCGTCTTTCCATCCTCGGCCCCGCCGATCCAGCAGTGCTGGAGGTCGGGCGCCGTCTGCAGCTCGTCGAGGACGAATTCAAGTTCCGCGAACACATCGGGCTTTTGGAAGCCCGCGCTCACGACCCATCCGATAAGGTAGTGCATTCCGTTCACATTGAGCCCCGCGGTTCTTTCGCGCAGCTCGCTGCTACCAAATGCATCCATCGTTGTTGGTGACGCATTCATTGCTTTTTTGCAGCCCGGCAAATGCAGGAGGCGTGCCCGGCGCGCCTCCGAAATAGGAACGCTCCCGGCAATGACGATCGAGACGACCGCACCGGAAATTGCGGCGCCGCGCATTTCCCGCTTCGCAGGGCGCGCCGGGTCGTTCATTGCTGGCGGCGCACATCTTCATGTCCTCCGCCAAGCGCCTCACTCCCGAACAACTCCGCTCCTTCCGCTGGTTCGGGCCGAATGATCTCCGCAGCTTCGGCCACCGCTCGCGCGTGCGGCAGATGGGACTGGCGCCGGCGGATTGGGAGGGAAAGCCGGTCATCGCGATCCTCAATACGTGGTCGGACCTCGTGCCGTGCCATCTTCATTTCAAGATCCTCGCGGAGCATGTGAAGAAGGGCATCCTCCAGGCGGGCGGGATGCCGGTCGAACTGCCGGTGCTCGCGGTGAGCGAGACCTACATGAAGCCGACCGCGATGCTCTACCGCAACCTGCTCGCGATGGAGGCCGAGGAGATGCTGCGCTCGCAGCCGATTGACGGCGCGGTGCTGCTCGGCGGCTGCGACAAGACCACGCCCGGCCTCATCATGGGCGCGACCTCCGCGGCGCTGCCGTTCATCTTCGTCCCGTGCGGCCCGATGCTGCGCGGCAACTGGCACGGCCAGGTGCTCGGCAGCGGCTCCGACGCGTGGAAGTATTGGGATGAAAAGCGCGCGGGCAAAATCAGCGAGGAGGAGTGGTGCGAAATCGAGGACGGCATCGCGCGCTCGCACGGCCACTGCATGACGATGGGCACAGCATCCACAATGACCGCCATCGCCGAGACGCTCGGCCTCACGCTGCCCGGCGCGTCGTCCATCCCCGCCGCGGACATGTCGCACTGGCGCATGGCCGCGGAGTCCGGCCGGCAGGCTGTGGAAAATGTGTGGCTCGATCGCACACCCGCGCAGTTCCTCACCGCGGAATCTTTCCGCAATGCGATCACCGCCGACATGGCGCTCGGCGGCTCGACCAATGCGATCATCCACCTCATCGCGATGGCCGGACGCGCCGGCGTGCCGCTGCCGCTGGAGCTGTTCGACGAAATCTCGCGCCGCACGCCGCGCCTCGCCGACCTGCGCCCCGCCGGGAGATTCCTGATGGAGGATTTCTACTTCGCCGGCGGCCTGCGCGCGCTGATCGCGCAAGTGTCCGACCTTCTCCACGCCGACACGCCGACGGTGAACGGCAAGACGCTGCGCGAAAACCTCGACGGCGCGCAGATTCACAACGCGGAGGTCATCCGCCCACGCGGCAAGGCCCTGTCCGCCGACGGCGGCACCGCCGTCCTGCGCGGCAACCTCGCGCCGCGCGGTGCGGTGATCAAACACGCCGCGATGGAGCCGCGCTTCATGAAGCACACCGGCCCCGCCGTCGTCTTCCGCGACTACAACGACCTCGCCGCGCGCATCGACGATCCCGCGCTGCCCGTCGCCGCCGACTCCGTGATCGTCCTGCAAAACGCCGGCCCGAAGGGCGCGCCCGGAATGCCCGAGTGGGGCATGCTGCCCATCCCGAAGAAGCTCCTCGCACAGGGCGTGCGCGATATGCTGCGCATCTCCGACTCGCGCATGAGCGGCACGAGCTACGGCGCGTGTGTGCTGCATGTCGCGCCTGAGAGCGCCATCGGCGGCCCGCTCGCGCTCGTGCGCGATGGCGACCTGATCACGCTCGACGTCGCCGCGCGCCGCATTGACGTGAACATCCCCGACACCGAGCTCGCCGCGCGCGCCGCCGCGTGGAAACCGCAGCCGCCGCACGCCACGCGCGGCTATCTCTCACTCTTTCTCAACGAAGCGACGCAGGCCGACGAAGGCTGCGACTTCCGCTTCCTCCACCGCGGCCCCGCCGACACCGAACCCGAAATCCACTGATGAAAACCACATTCACTCCCACCGACATCCACCAGTCCGTCATCTCCGTCCCGCCGCTCTGCCGGGATGCTTCGCTCAAAGTCTGCGCGACGGAAAACGGGAAGCTCATCCGCCACATCGAAACGGGCGGCGTCTCGACGCTGCTCTACGGCGGCAACGCGAACTTCTACAATCTCGCGCCCAGCGAATTCGCCGACACGCTCGACATGCTCGCCGAGCAGGCCGCGCCGGGCTCGTGGGTCGTGCCGTCCGTCGGACCGTATTTCGGCACGATGATGGACCAGGCCACGATCCTGAAGACGCGGAAATTCCCCACCGCGATGGTGCTGCCGACCATCGCCGTCAGTTCGCCCGAGGGCGTGCGTGTCGCGGTGATGAAATTCGTCGAGCGCGCCGGCATCCCCGCGGTGCTCTACGTGAAGGACGAGAAATACGTGACCGTCGAAGTCGTGAAATCGCTCGTCGCCGCAGGCGTGCTCTCGTGGATCAAATACGCCGTCGTGCGCAAGGACCCCGCCGACGATCCGCTGCTGCGAGGCATCGTGGATGTGGTGGACCCGAAGCTCATCGTCAGCGGCATCGGCGAGCAGCCCGCGATCTCGCACTGGCAGAACTTCGGCATCCGCGCGTTCACCTCCGGCTGCGTGTGCATCGCCCCTCGCCGCTCGCAGGAAATGCTGCACGCGCTGCAGGCCGGAGACTTCGCCGCTGCGGAGAAGATCCGCGAACGCTTCAATTCGCTCGAATCGCTGCGCAACGCCCACGGCCCCATCCCGGTGCTGCACGAGGCCGTCGGCCTCGCTGACATCGCGGACACCGGGCCGATTCTCCCGCTGCTCGGGCAGCTCGATGCCAGCCTCGAAGCTCCGATCCGCACCGCGGCCACCGGCCTGCTCGCGTGGAATCAGTAATCGCTCGGACCCGCTAAGACCGCGCTCCCCACTCGGCGAAGTTTCCACTTTCCCTCCCGCTCCGCGCATCGCAAAACATCCCGCGAACGAGCCGATGCCGGCACTCGCTGCGCCGCTCCAAACGAAACTCCCAACTCCACCCATCATGCTCCCGCTCCATCCCCGTCGTGAATTCGTGAAACTCGCGCTCGCCGCGGCGCCCTTCGCCGGCCTGCTCTCCAGCGCGGGCCGCGTTCTCGCCGCCGGCACGAAGCCGAACTCCAAAGTCGCCGGCGTCCAGATCGGCCTGAACGTCCCCTACAGCTTCGGCGGCAAGTCGATGAGCGGCGACGAAATCCTCAAGAACTGCGTCGATCTCGGCCTCAGCGGCGTCGAGCTGCGCACCCAGCCGGTCGAGGCGTTCCTCGGCGTTCCCGCGGAGCCGACGGTGGACAAGAATGACAAGGCAGCCGTGAAGGCCGCGAGCGAGGGCCGCGCGCAGAAGCTCCGCGAATGGCGCAAGTCGGTCTCGATGGACCGCGTGAAGGAGTTCCGCAAGAAGTATGACGACGCCGGCGTGCTCATCGAGGTGGTGAAGGTGGACGGCATCTTCAAGATGAGCGGCGAGGAGCTGGACTACGCGTTCACCCTCGCAAAGACGCTCGGCGCGCGCGCCATCTCCACGGAGATCTCCCACAACAAGCCGGAGCTGAAGCGCCTCGGCCAGTTCGCCGACAAGCACCAGCTGCTCGTCGGCTACCACGGCCACGCCACGACGAAGCCCGAGCACTGGGAGGCGGCGTTCGCGCTCGCGAAGTTTAACGGCGCCAACGTGGACCTCGGCCACTTCGTCGCGGGCAACAACATCTCGCCGGTGCCCTTCCTCAAGAAGCACCACGAGCGCGTCACGCACGTCCACATCAAGGACCGCAAGTTCAACAACGGCCCGAACACGCCGTTCGGCGAAGGCGACACGCCCATCGCGGAAGTGCTGCGCCTCATCCGCGACAACAAGTGGAACATCCAGGCCACGATCGAGTTTGAATACAAGGTCCCCGCGGACTCCGACCGGATGAAGGAACTCGCCCGGTGCATCAAGTTCTGCCGCGATGCACTCGCGTCGTAGCATCCGCTCGCGACGCATGATCCCTTCTCCCTTCCGCGCCGCATGCGCCATCGCCGCGCTGCTGGCCGCAGGCATCTGCAACGCCGCGGAGCCGCAGCACGAGGTCGTGCGCGACTGGCCCTCGCTGCCGGCGGACCACGTCCTCGGCCTCTGCGCCGGGGTGGGCGTGGACTCGCACAATCACGTCTTCGTCTTCCACCGCTGCGAGCGGAAGTGGACGAGCCCCTTCCCCACCGAGCCCATCGCCTCGGCGACGGTGAGCGTTTTCGAGGGCGGCAGCGGGAAGCTGATCGCGTCGTGGGGCGCGGGCGAGTTCATCATGCCGCACGGGCTCACCGTGGACCGCGAGGACCACGTGTGGCTCACCGACGTGGGGCGGCACCAAGTCTTCAAGTTCACCCACGACGGCAAGCTCCTCCTCACCCTCGGCGAGCGCGGCGTGCCCGGTGCGGACAAGACGCACTTCAATCTCCCCACCGACGTCGCCGTCCTGCCGGACGGTTCCTTCTACGTGAGCGACGGCTACAAGAACACCCGCGTGGTGAAGTTCACCGCGGAGGGCCGCCACGTCGCCGAGTGGGGCGCGAAGGGCGACGGCCCCGGCCAGTTCAACCTCCCACACGGCATCGCCCTCGACTCCCGCGGGCGCGTGTATGTCTGCGACCGCACAAACTCCCGCATCCAAGTCTTCGACCCGGCGGGGAAATTCCTCGCGCAGTGGAAAGGCGGGCATGTCGGGCGCCCCTACGGCGTCGGCGTGGGGCCGGACGACCACGTGTTCATCATCGACGGCGGCGATCCCGCCTATGCACCGGAACAGCGCGGCAAGGTCGTCGAATTCGACGCCGAGGGGCGCGTGCTCGACACCTTCGGCTCACCGGGCCGCGATGCGGGGCAGTTCCAGACCGGGCACGACATCGCCATCGGCCCGGACGGCGCGGTGTATGTCGCGGACAGCGGCGGCAAGCGCGTCCACAAGTTCGTGCGGCGCGGCAGCGGCGGCGGAAAGTAGCCGCACCTGCGCGCCTGCTCAGCTTCCCCCGACAGCCGGCGGGCCTTCCTCGCGCTCCAGTCCTTTCCGGATCTCCTCCGCGCTCACGTCGAACTGCCGCAGCAGCCCGTCCAGCCGGTCGCGCTGCGTGATGATCCCGATGATGAGATACTGCGTCACCGCGAGGCCGTAGAAGACCCACCCGATGACGAACTCCCGCGTCCCCATCGCGCCGCCGAAGATCACCGTCATGATCACGAAGACCGGCGACGAGCGCTTGAGGTGCAGCACCCCGAGGCCGCGGAGGAAATCAAACCGCCTCCCCCAGAACTCGCTCCAACCCGCGCGCGTCGTGAGCTTCGCCTTGGGCGGGCCACGGTGCAGGATGCTGAAGACATCCTGATCCGGCATGCTCTCGATCACGCCGATGGCGAGCAGCAGGCGCAGCAGCATTGTCAGCCACGGATCCTCGCTCTTGTGCCACGGGAGCCAGCCGAACAGGAAGTCCTCCAGGTTCGCCGTCGCCGCGAGCAGGATCACCGCGCCGCGGAACCACCGCTCCAGATCCCGCTGCATCTCACCCGTGAGCGTGCGCCCGCGGAAGCACCGGCGCGCGATGAAGCGGAACAGCGGAATCGCCAGCGCGCCCGTGAGGAGGCGGAACACCGGGCGGAGGACCGGCTTGAAAAGGAGGTTGCGGAAGATGCCGGAGACGACAGGCACAGCCGCGCACCGTAGCGTGCGCCTCCCGCGTGGAAAGAGGAACATCATCGCGTCTGCGCAACGGCGCGCCGGCATCCGCGCACCGGAAATCTTTCTCCCCTTCTCCGCCGCGCCCGTCCACTCTGCGCCGCACATGGCCATCCTCGGCAAACGCAGCACACTCACTATCCTCCGCCAGGCGCCCCCCGGGTATTACCTCGACGGCGGTGCGCTCGGCGAAATCCTCCTCCCTGGCCGCTACATCCCACCGCGTGCGATGCCGGGTGGCACCATCGACGTCTTCGTTTACCGTGACTCCGAGGACCGCCTCGTCGCCACCACGGAGACGCCGCTCGCCATGGTCGGCGACTTCGCCTTCCTCCGCGTCGTCTCGCAGAGCCCCAGCATCGGCGCGTTCCTCGACTGGGGGCTGGAGAAAGATCTCCTCCTCCCGCGGCGCGAATACGCCGGCGGTGTCCGCGAAGGACGCAGCGTGCTCGTCTATGTGATGATCGATGAGAAGTCCGATCGCATCGTGGCGACCTGCCGGCTGAATCGGCACCTCAATCTCACGCCGCCGGCCTACACCGAGGGCCAGCGCGTGAAGCTCATCATCGAGAGCGAGACGCCCCTCGGCTACCGCGCCATCATCAATGGCGCGCACACCGGCCTCCTCTACCGCACCGAACTCTCCGGCCCGCTGCTTCCGGGCGATGCCATGGACGGCTTCATCCGAGCGGTGCGGCCCGATGGGAAAATCGACCTCGGCCTCGACCCCTCGGGCCATCAGCGCATCCGCCCGCTCTCCGAGCAGATCCTCGCTGCGCTCAAGTCGGCCGGCGGCCGCCTCCCGTATCACGACGGCAGTTCGCCCGATGAAATCCGCGCTGCCCTGGGGATGAGCAAGAAGGCCTTCAAGCAGGCCATCGGCACCCTCTTCCGCGAGCGCCGCATCGTCATCGAACCCGACGGCATCCGCCTCGTGAAATCCTAACGGCTCCTCCCCTCGCCGATTATCCCCCCATGAGTTCGCCCCTCTTCCGCCCGGCGATGAACCGCCGCACGTTCCTCACCGCCTCCGCGATGGGCCTCGCGGGGCTCCACTGCGCGTCGGGACAGGGCGCGCTCGCCCCCGCGCTCACTCGCAAGCCGGCCAAGTCCACCATCCTCTTCTTCCTCTGCGGCGGCGCCTCCCACATCGACATGTGGGACATGAAGCCCCAGGCACCCATCGAGTATCGCGGCGAGTTCCAGCCCATCCGCACCAGCGCGCCCGACATCCACCTCTGCGAGCACCTGCCCCTCCTCGCGAAACAGGCCCACTGCTTCTCCCTCGTGCATGGCGTGACCGACTTCGGGCGCGCCACCGGCGACCATCACGCCGGCTACTACTACAACCTCACCGGCCACACCCCCGACCTCACTTTCAAGCAGCAGGGCAACGACCGCCGCCCCTATCCGGACGACTGGCCCTACATGGGCTGCGTCGTCGCCTCGCGCCGCCCCGCGCACCCGAAGCTCCCCAACGCCATCTCGCTCCCCCACAAGCCGAGCAAGCTCCCCTACACACGCCCCGGCCAGTTCGCGGGCCGCCTCGGCATGGAGCACGACCCCTTCTATCTCACCGGCGACTTCGACCACCCGCTCCAGTTCTCCGCCCCCACGCTCACCATGGAGCGCGGCATGAGCGCCGGGAGAATGGACGAGCGCCGCGAACTCCTCAGCGCCCTCGACTCCGCGCGCCGCGACCTCGACCACGAGGCGCAGGCGGCCAACTACACCCGCCAGCAGGAGCGCGCATTCTCCCTCCTCGCCTCCTCCGCCACCACCGGCGCCTTCGACATCGCCAAGGAGCCCGCCCGCGTCCTCGAGCGCTACGGCAACACCATCAACGGCACCAGCCTCCTCATGGCCCGCCGCCTCGTCCAGGCCGGCGTCCCCTTCGTCACCGTCTTCTGGAAAGAGGACGAGCGCACCGCCAAGCAGTGCAAGAGCGCCGGCGGCTGGGACACCCATGGCGACAACTTCAACTGCCTCCGCCAGTATCTCCTCCCGCAGTTCGACCGCGCATTCTCCGCCCTCATCGAGGACCTCGCCGCCCACGGCCTGCTCGAGGAGACCACCGTGCTCGTCACCAGTGAAATGGGGCGCAAGCCCAGCATCGGCGACCGCCGCTCCGGCGGCAAAGCCGGCGCCGGCCGCGACCACTGGACCGCCTGCATGAGCGTGCTCATGGCCGGCGGCGGCATCCAGGGCGGCCGCGAAGTCGGCGCCACCGATGCGCGCGCCGAATACCCCGCCCACCGCCCCATCGACCCCGCCGACGTCGTGAAGACCGTCTATCACAGCATGGGCATCACGAACCTCGAAGCCACCGACGCCCTCGGGCGGCCATACCATCTCCTCGAGGAAGGCAAGCCGCTCGTGGAGCTCTTCGCGTGAGCGGCAGCTAGCCCGCGGGAGGCGCAGGCTCGGCCGACTTCGCAGGCGCACGGAGGCGATCCCAGCACTGGGCCACCAACCCCGCCGCCGCGAGTGCGAACGCAGAATCCAGCAGGAAGCCCCCCCAGTAGAACTCCGGCTTAGGCGGCTGCTTCCGTGCACTGGCGAGCGAGAGCCGCGTGTCCGACGTGATCGAATCCGAAGTCCAGAAGGTGCGCGGCAGCCCGAGCTTCCGGACGACGGGGATCCCCGTCCTCGCGGCATCCTCCGCACTTGGGCTGGCGAAGAGCCAGTAAGGGGCAAGGTTCAGGAAGACGGCGAGAAACAACCCGATTGCAAAACCAGTGAGCACCCTCCGGGTTGCACCGCCATCTTGGTCGGGTGGCGTTTTCATTTGCCCAAAATTGTAGTCGCCGCCCGCGATCTGGGCGAGGGGAAATCCGCAGAACGCGCTCGCATCTGGCTGCACCGTTCGTTGATTTTTGGAGCAAGGGACGCCGGAAAAGGGCGTCACGAACCGCCCTGATAGATGCGGGCGATGCGCAAAAGGAGCGCCTCCAACTCGCGGAGGTATTCGTCCTCCTTCATCTCGGCTTTGCGGTCGCGCAGCGCGGCGAGGTCGCGTTCGAGGGCGTCGCGCTGCGCCCGCTGCTCCGCGGTGAGCGCCCGCTCGGCGTCGCTGTGGACGAGGTGGATCTGCGCGGCCCTCGGGCCGTCGGGCTGCTTGCCATCCCTGCCGCGCTTCACGAGGCGCACGCCGGCAAACCAGTCCGGCGGGGTGCCGAGGCCGTCGCCGTTGTCATCGAGCAGCGAGTGCTCGGTGGCGATGCGGCCCTCGTCCTTGTAGAAGTCCGCCGTCTTGCGCGCGGCGGTAAGCCATGCCTCCAGCAGCGACGTCTCGCCGTCCTTGTCGATGTCCGCAGCGGGGTCGCCGATGGCCTGCGCGAGGTGGCCGCCGAAGCGGGAATAGTTGTTCTCCGAGGCGCTCTTCGTCGCGGTGACGATTGCGCGCCCGGAGCCGGAGAGCGGCTTCAGCCACACCCCGCTCGCGGAGAATGCGCACACGACGACGACGGGGCGCGTGAAGGGCTTCAGCCACGCCGCGAGGTCGGTGAGCGTGAGGTCGTCGCCGCGGAGGTTGAACTTCGATTCCTTGGCGTCCGCCGTGCCGTGGCCAAGGAGCACGACCCACAGTTCCTCCGCGCCATCCCGCCGCTCCGCCGCGAGCGCGGATTCGATGCGCGCGCGGTCGGAAGGCGCATTGTCCGGCTCCTGGCCCGCGGCTTTCGCATCACCCGCAAGCCCGATGGTGAGGCTGCGCGCCCCACCTGCATCGCACGCACGCTTCCAGTCGGCCGCCCACTTCGCGAATGCATCCGCGTAAGCCTGCTCCCCACCCGCGCCCACCGCGACGATGACCGAGACGCCAGCCGCCTTTTCCTCCGCGCCGACACGCGCGCCGAGCGCAAGGAGGATGAGCAGCAGCGTCCACGCACCCGCGAGTGCGACGATGTTCCGCAGCCACTGCCGCAAGGAGGCGGGCTGAGGGGCAATGACGAATGACGAATGACAAATGACGAACCGGGCGCCATGCGCGGCCTCGGGAGCCTTCGTCATTCGGCATTCGTCATTCGTCATTCCGCCCCGCGCCCTCATGCCAGCCCTCCCCTCCTCCTCAGCCCCCACTCGCCGACGAAGCACGCGAGCGCGAAGAGGAACATCCCGCCCGTGTGCCAGAGCGGCTCCGTGACGGTCTCGGTCACCGGCGCCTTCCGGCTGGGAAGGTCGCGCGCGAACTTCTCGAGGCGGTCCGGCGTGATGACCTCGCCGCCAGTCTTGCGGGCGAGCTGCTCCATGAGCGCGCGGTTCGGCGCGAGGAGGCGGAACTCGTCGGCGTCGAGATTCGTGCTCCAGCCAGTTTCCGCCGTGCCCGCGGTCGCGCCGTTGTCGTTCAGCACCACCGCTTCCGCGCGGTAGCCGCCGCTGTCGCGCGGCGTGTAGCTGGCGAGGTAAAGGCCGGCATCCTTCGGCGAAGGGTCGGCGGTGATGCTCAACTCCGCGTCCGGTCCGGTCGCTCCCGCGCGCCTCACCTTCACGGTCACGCGCGCATTCTCGATGGGCTCAAACTTCGCGTCGCGCGCCCGCACTTCGAGCCGCACGCTCTGCGCATCCGGCTGCGGCTCCGCTCGCACTTCGATTGCGCCGGGCACATCCGCGACGAGCCAGCGGACCATCTGCCGCCACGCGCGCCCGAGATCCTTCATGCGCGTCTCGTCGCCGAGACCGCCGTGCCAAAGATCGCCGAGCAGCAGCGCCGCCGTGCGTCCGCGCCCGAATCGCTGCGTGACCAGCGCGGGCACGTCGCGCTTTCCGTCGTTCACCGTCGCAATCACCATGGCCGCGGGCTTCGCGCCCCCGACGCGGTTGAGCACGCCATACGCGGGCAGTTCCGCGAGGCGTCTGCGCTCGTCGGCCTCGTTCGTGCGCAGGCGCGCCCACGGCAGCAGCCAGCCCTCGCGCGTAAGCGAGAGACGCAGTTCACCCGGCTCCGCGGTCGTGCGCGTGTCGAGATACACCGGCAGCATCTCACCGATGGCCGTGCGCGCGTAGTTGCCATCGCCGAAGGACTCCGCGCCGCCGAGCATCAGGAAGCCGCCTCCCCGCTCGCTCACGAAGCGCTGGAGCAGCGACATCTGCGCGGCTGTGAAGAACTCCGCCTCCACCTTGTCGACAATCACCGCGCGGTAGCGGAACAGCTCCTCCGCGGTCTTTGGGAATCCGCCCGCGAGCTCCTTGTCATCCTCGGTCCCGAGCCGCACGAGCACCGGCTGGTCGTAGCGCTCGATTTCCTCCTTGGACTGGTTGCCGAAGCCGCGGAAGAGCGGGTTGCTCGACTCGCCCGCGCGCCCGCGGAACTCGAACTTCGGCTCGCGCTTGGCGATGCGGATGAGCGCCGCGAGCTGCGTCTGCTCCTCGCCCTCAATCGCGCGGCGGAGGAACTTGTATTCCCAGTTCGGCCGGCCCGCGACGTAGAGCACGCGGTGCGGCCCGCCGCCGCGGTCCACGGTCACGACTGATTCGTTGTTCGACATCGTCATCTCCGGCGCGCCCGCGTCCTTCGCCCCGACGACGAGGCGGTAGAAAGTGACGCCGCTCTTCTCCGGCCGGAGCTGGAAACGGAAGACGACCTTCTTCGCATCGCGCGGGACCTTCAGCTTCTCCTCCGCAGCGGATTTCACCTCCGCCGACACATTTCCGGCCGCGGTCTTCGGCGCATCCATCGAGACGGGAATGAGCCGGCCCACGATTTCCTCGCCGCCGAAGCCCGACGCCGCGACATCCGCCTGCACCGTGACCGGCGCATCGTCGAATGCTGTGAGCGTCACCGCAGTGCTGGTGATGGCGAGGTCGCGCCCGACGTTGTCCGTGCCGACGAGCACCGGAAACACCGGCGGCAATCCCTCAAGCGTGTTCACATCCGCGAAGTCGCTCGCATTCCCATCTGTGAGCAGCACCACTCCCGCGAGCGGCTGGCCGTGGTGGCGCGCCACTGTCTGCCGCAGCGCCTCGCCCAGCGCGCTCGCCCGTCCGTCGAAATTCATCTCGGCGAACGTGTCCGTCGGCCGCAGCCGCGAGTCGGCGAGGTAATTCCGCACTTCAAAATTCTCCGCGAGCTTCGCCCGCCACGCGCTGCCACCGCCGGCGAGCGCGTCGCGCAGCTCCGCCCCGCGCGACAGCTTCGCGCCCGGCTCGTTCAGGGTGAGGCTGCGGCTGTTGTCCGCAATCACCGCGAGGACATTCGCGCCCGGCTTCGCCTTCTCGCGGCTCCACATCGGCTCAAGCAGGCACGCGAGCAGTGCGGCGACACCGAGCATTTTCAGCAGCGCGCACAGCAGGCGCACGCCGGCCCCGCCCGGGCTCCGCAGATACGCCCACGCCACAAGCACGAGCGCCACCGCCGCTGCCAAGCACGCCGGCAGCAGCCAATCCTTCGCAGCGAAGAAGATCGTTCCCAAAACCATCACGCAGGGCGTCGGAGCTTCATCGGGCGCGGTTCACTTGCTCCGTCCGAGTTCCTCGTAATACCGCCGCACGCGGTCGGAGTATTTCACCGGCACGGGGTCGCGGTCGATGGGCACGAGCGACTCCTTCGATTCGCGCCGCACCAGTTCCTCGTTCACGCGGTTGCGCAGTTCCGCGAGCGGCTTGCTGATCTGCATCTTCACGATGTCCCACTTCGGCTGCGCGCCTTCGCGCTTGAATTCCGAGCGCACTGCCTTCGCCGCCTCGCGAATCTCCGCGACCTCGCGGCGAAGCCGCTGCGAGTCGAGCATCTCCTCGACATTCCGCAGCCGGTCCGACCAGTCCACAAATCCATCGCCTGTCAGCGGCGCACGCACGTCAAACTCCGGCCCTCCATCGGGTCCGCCGCCACCTCCGTTGCTCGCATTGTTCCCGCCACCGCGCGTCCCCGCCGACGATGCAACCTGTGACAGCCGCGAACCGGCGCGCGCGCCATTGCGTTCACCCGGTTGCTGCGCGCCCTGACGCATGCCGCCCGACTCGTCTCCGCCGTTGGCATTTTGCGATTGCGACGACTGCGAACCTTGCTGCCCGCCCTGCCGGGAGCCCTGTTGTGAATTCTGCTGCAGGTTCTGCGAACCCTTCTGGGCGGAGGCATCTTGTCCATTCCCCTGCTTACCCTCACCACCCTGACCATCACTCTTCCGCCCCTGCTGACCGCCTTCCCCTCTCTGGCTTTCGCCTTTGCCATCGCTCTTGCCGCCCTCGCCCTGCTCGCCTTCCCGCCCTTCACCTTTCTGTCCCTTGCCCTGGCTCTTCGACGCATCACCACGCTGCCCGTCCTTCGACTGGCCCTCGCCTTGTGAACTCTCGCCGCGCTGTGAATCCCCCTTCCGACGATCGCCCTTCTCGCCCGGCTCCTTTCCGCCACCACGCCGCGAATCGCCTTTCTGTTCTCCACCCTTCTCCCCGTCCCCGTGCTGTTCGCTCTTCTTCTCGCCATCGGCTTTCTCCCCACCTTTCCACCCGCCAGCGCGCTGCTGCTCGCCGCTCTCGGCAAGCGGCTTCTCACCATCCTGTGCTCTGGCCTGACCACCTTGGCCACGCTCTGCATTATTCTCGTCCCCACCCTCGCGTGAGCCGCCTTTCCGCTGCGACGCCTCGTTGCGCTCGGCCAAATCGGGACGCGCATTCGCAATCTCCCGATCGAGCTGTTTCGCAAGCGAATCCAGCTCCGCGCGCGCCTGCTTCAACGCCTCCGCTTCATCGCCGAGAACACTCTCGGCTGCACGCTCGACACCGCTCTTCATTCTCTCCACCTCGCCGCGCGCCTTCTCCTCGAAATCCTTCGCCTGAGTCTGCATCCCTCGGCGCGCGAGTTCGCCGGCCTTCTGCAGCGTCTCGTCCGTGCCCGCCTGCGTGTTCTCGCGCAGAGTGTCGTAGAGCTGACGCGACAGCAGCGGCTCCGCGGCCTCGGCCTGCTCGGACACACGCTGCATCTGCTCGCGCAAATCACCGAGCCCCTTCTGCTGCTTCTCAAATGCCTCCGCGAGCTTCTCGCGCGGGCTCGAGCCGTCGAGCGTGCGGCGCTGCTTCTCCTTCGGCTTCGCCTCGAGCTGCTCGGCGATTTCCTTCTGCCGCTCCGACAACTCGCGCGCGTCGGCGCGCATCTGCCGCATCTCGTCCTTGAACTGCCCGCTCGCCTTCTTCCGCAGCTCGTCCCGCATTTTCTGGAAGCCCTGCTCCGCGCGCTTCCCTTCGGCGAGTGCGCGCGATGACTCGCCCTTCTGCATGGACTCCGCCGCCTGCTGCGCGTCGTTGCGCGTCTGTTCGAGCTGCTTGCGCTCCTCGGCAAAGCGCGACTGGTTCTCCTGCTTCTCCATCTTCTGCTTCAGCTCGTCCGCGTCCGCGAGAAGCTGCTGCTCCTCCTCGCGCAACCGCTTGAGCTGCCGCCGCGCCTCCTCACGCTGCGCCTCCGTCTTAGCCTCTTCCATTGCGGTCTGCAGCTCCTTCACGCGCTCGTTGATGTCCTGCTGCCGCTGCGCGAGTTCTTTCAGACGGTTCAAAATCGCGAGCTGCTCCTTCTGCTGTTCGTTCTGCGGCTGCTCCGCCTCCTTCTGCGTCTCGTAGCGCTTCTTCTCGTCCTTCATCTCGAGCTGGTCGAGCTGCGCACGCTGACGCTCACCCTGCTGCTGCCCCTTGCCTTTTCCCTGCTGCTGTTGCTGCCTCTGCACGCGAAACTCATGCGCCGCGAGCTTGAGCAGCGCATTGTAGCTCGCCTGCTCCGCGCTCAGCGCATCGGAAAGCGGCGCGCTCGTCTGCTCCGCGGCGGTGAGTTGTTGCAGGGCGCGCTCCATTTCCTGAGTCACCGTCGCCACGAGCGCCGCGGACTTCGGATCCTCGATTTTCCCCGCGAGCTGCTGCGCCATCCCGAGCGCCTCCGCCTGCGAATCCTTCACCACGGGCTCGTCCTTCAAATACTTCTCACTCGGCTGCGACGTTTCGCCGGGCTGCGTCGGGTTCGCATCCTCGGCACGCTTGAGGTTCCACGTCGCGGTGATGATTTGCTTCTGCAGGTCCGCAAGCTTCGTCGCCTCCTCGCCCTGCCCTCCGCCTTGCTGCTGCTGGCTGCCCGAGCTGTCGTCGCCCGGACGGTAGATTTCCTCGAAAGGCCGCACCTCGGCAAAGAACATGTCACCTTGCGTGCGGCGCGGTTTTCCGTCCGGCCCGACGTCCTCGGCCCATACGTGCCACGACACGAGTTCGTCCACTTTCACTCCGATGTCCTCGAGCTTCAGCACGTGTTCGAGATGCAGCCGTTCGTCCGGCTTTGAATCACGCGCGAGCGGCATGTCCTTCGTCTCGCCGCCGCCGATGGAATAGCTGATGCCCGCCGCGCGCAGCCCGAAGTCGTCCCACGCCTCGACGCGGAATGCGACCTCCTCGATGGGCGACACGCGCTGGTCGCCCTTCGGCGTCACGATTTTCAGCTCGGGCCGGCGGTTCGGCAGCGCATCGAGCGTGAACGTCGCCGCGAGCTTGTTCGCGCGCCCTTCCGCGTCCTTCAGCTTCAGCTCCCACACCGCGCTCTTGCTCACAGCGAAACCCTTCAGCTCCGCGACTGCCTTCGCGCCGTCCACGCGCAGCGGCACCACACTCCCGTCCTTCGCGACGAGTTGGGCCGACTGCACCGGCTTGTTAAGCTGGAATGCGACATCAATGGTCGCGCCCTGCACCGCGCTCACGCGCCGCGTGTCGGGAATCGTTTTCTCCGGCAGCTTCGTGAAATCCGGGAAGCGCACACGCGCATCCGCACGGTCGAGCCGCGGATGCTCGAAGACCTTCACGCGGAAATCGCGCGTCGCCCGCCCCGCATACTCCACGCGATACGCGAGATCACCCGTCACCTCCGGCACACCGCCGCCAAACACCGGGTCATCGAGATTCTTCACGAGCGGAATGCGCTGCGCCGGCGCATTCATCGGCGTCAGCACCAGCACCGCCTCGCTCGGCACGTCATGCGAAAATTTTGCGAGCACAATCAACCCGCCGCCGCGCTCAATCTCCGTGTCGCCTGGGGTGACCTTCACCTCGTCGTGCTGCTTCTCCGCCACTGCGGGAACATCGGCCGGCTTGGAGCCGACCAAGTTGAACGCGAGAAAGCCAAGCAAAGTCAGCAGGGCGAGTTGCGCAATGCCCGCGCCGGCGAGTTGCCATCCCGGCACCGTCTCCACGCAATCACGCCTGCGCACTTCGGCGACTGCATCTGCAACCACACGCTGCTGGAGGAAATTCAAGGCGCGCTGCGGCTCGGCCCTCTGCTCGACCGCAGTGATGAGCAGCGCATGCAAATCCGGATGCCGCTGCTCGATGCTGCGCGCAATCGCGACGTAATCCGGTTCCCACCCAGCCGCCCAACGCCGGACCGCAATCCATACCGCCACGCTTACAACGACTAGCGACATCACGACACCCGGCCCTTTCATGTCCGATTTCCACAAAGCAAACGCGAACGCGACGAGCAGCAACCAGCTCAAACCGAGAGCGAGCATGAGTCGGAGAGATCGCTGTCGCCGGACGATGGGTTCCAAGGCGGACTTGAGCAGAGGGAGCGTCATGGTGTTGCCTCCGTGTGGGGTTTGGGTGCGGAGAGTCTCGCAGCGACGGTGGTTTCCGCCAGCAAGATAATGAGCGCGGCGATGACGAGCCAGCGCCAGACCTTCTGCCGCTGCTCGGCCTCACCTGCTGCCGCGTGGAGCGCGGCTTCGGCCTTCGCGGATTGCGCGGCGGCGGACGGTTCCATCGGCAACCCGAGCGCTGCGAGCCGGTCGCGCCCGAGCGGCGATATGCGGCTCTCCTCCGGGTCGAGGTTCACGACGAACTGCAGGCCGCCCGGATTCGCGGCGTAGATGCCCGGCTGGTCGGTCACGGAAAATTTCCCACCAGCGGGAACCTGCGACTCGCTGCCGTCCGGCTTCCGCATTGTGAATGCCTGTGCGCCCGGCGGCAGCGCGATTTCGTCGCCGACAAAATACTGCGCGCGCGCCGGAGGCAGCCCCGCACTTTCATCGAGAATCGCGTGCATCAGCGGCACGAACTTCGACGACAGCGCGAGTTGGCTGTCTCGCGGACTCCAATCGCTCGTGAACACAATTACTCCGCCCTTTCCGATCGGCACGCGCAACACGGCTGGGTCGCGGTCGTCGAAACTCGCGAGCACCCGCGCGCCGGGAATTGCAGCGGCATCAAGGCGGCGGTGGTGCCAGAAATGAATCTTCGTGAAGTCGCTGAAGCGTGGGTCGGCGAACGGGGCGAAAATCGGGCTCTGGAACTCAATCTGAGCGAGCAGCGAGTAGTCCTTCACGTCCGCCTCGGCCATCCTGATGTCCGGCATCTCGAGCAAGTCGCCGAGCGCCGCCGCGCCGGCCGATGTAGTTAGCGGAAAAAGCACGAGGCGGCCTTCGGATGCGAACTGCCGTGCGGCCTTTCGCTGTGCCTTCGTGCTGCCCTCGGAAAGCACGACGAGGCGCGCATTCATCAGCTCAAATGTGGAGAGCGGTGCGTCCGCCGCTTTCTGCGTGATTTCGACAACCTCCTGCGGTGTCTTCTGAAACGCGCGGTGCAGATAGTAGAGCGGTGCGCGGGAATCATCCGCCTTCTCCGCGCCAAGGAACAGAACCGGCACTCGGCGCGGCTGCGGCGGAAGCAGCCAGACCGTGTTGTCGAAGTCCGTGTCGTCACCGATGAGCGTGAGTTTGCTCGCGCTGTCAGGCAGCTTCGGCACACGCACCACGCGGCCCTGCCCCGCTGGCACGTAAACATCGAGGCCCGCATCCGCACCCGCACCCCACGCGAGGCGGAAGCGCTCGGACTTCGCCTCGGCGGCATTGCTCACACGCACGCGCTGCGCGCCGTCGTTCGCCTGCGATTCCTTTTCCTCGCCGCCGACGAGCCATTGCGCCGATGCGTTGGCCGTCTTCTTCACGGCGACAGTTTCAAACTTCACCGTGACATTCGCCGGCCACTCGACGCCCTGTAGCCCGTCGAGCCTCGCGCCTTCCTGCGTGTCGCTGATGACGACGATTTCGCCACGCGCCGTCGAATTCTCCCGCGTGCCGCTGATTAAATCGAGCGCCTGCAATATGGCCGGGCCTAGATTCGTGCCGCTCCAAGTCGGGCTCTGCGCGGCGAGCCGCTGCACGGCGCCCGACACGCGTTGGTCCACCGGCGTGGTGCGCCACTGCTCGGCGTCCACGAGCACGCGCGAGGTGCGGTCGAAGGCGACGAGCGTCACCGTGTCGAGCGGCGTGGTCGCAAGCAGCAGCGTCTCGGCCTTTTCGCGGGCCTGCTGCCAGAGATTTTCACGCCGCATGCTCGCGCTCGTGTCCAGGAGAATCGCGAGCCGCCGGGCCGCCCCGCTTGCGTCCGCATTCTTCGCCGCGCTCTCTTTGAAAAATGGACGTGCAAAGCCGAGTGCGAGCGCGACGAGCACGAGGCAGCGCAGCAGCAGCAGCCACAGGTTTTCGATGCGGCTCTTGCTCGTCACGCGCGGAGGCGTCGGCTGGAGGAACATGAGCGAGCTGAACGGCCTCACCTCGCGCGTCGTGCGTCGGATGAGATGAAAGAGAATCGGCGCGACAACACCGAGCGCACCGAGCAGGAAGAGCGGCGAGAGGAAGTTCACGCAGACCTCCTTGGTGAAAACGCAGAGTGCGCAGTGCTCGGTGCACAGTGCTCTGTCGCCGAACGGGCACGGTCGCTTTTCTGAGCACTGAGCACTGAGGACTGAGCACTGGTCCTCACGCTGCGGCTCCTTTCCGCCGGATGAGCTTCCCGCGGTTCATGCGCGCCTTGAGGAAATCGAACAACGCAAGCTCCAGCGGCCGCGCCGTGTCGAGCAGCAGGTGCGTGATGCCGAGCCGCTCACATGTCGCGCGCACGGCTTCGAGATGTGCTTCGAGCTTGCGCGTGTATTCGGCACGCGCGAGCGCCGGATCGAGGAAGAGGTCGCGCCCGCTCTCCATGTCGAGGAAGCGCGCGGCCTGGTCGAAGTCGAATGTCCGCTCCGTCGGGTCGAGCACTTGGAAAACAATGACCTCGTGCCGGCTCGCCGTGAGCAGCGCGAGCGGGCCCGCGAGGGATTCCACCGGCGCGAGCAGGTCGCTGATGAGCACGATGAGGCTGCGCTTTCTCACCAGCTCCGCGACGCGGCGCAACGGCGCGGCGACATCCGTGTTCTGCCCGCCCGCGGGCTTTTCCAACGCGAGCATGAGATGACGGAGATGACCGGGGCGATTCCGCGCGGGCAGATACTCGCGCACCTGCTCGTCAAAGGTGAGCAGCCCCGTCGCGTCGCCCTGATGCGAGAGGAAATGCGCGAGCGTCGCGGCGAGCGTGCGCGCGTAGTCTGCCTTCGTGTAGCCGCGCGAGCCAAACGCCATCGAGCGGCTGCCGTCCACGAGCAGATTGCAGCGCAGGTTCGTCTCGTCCTCGAATTTCTTGATGAAGTAGCGGTCCGTCCGCGCGACGAGCCGCCAGTCGAGGTAGCGCGGGTCGTCGCCCTCCGCATACGGACGATACTCGGTGAACTCGACCGAGAACCCGTGATACGGGCTGCGATGGATGCCGTGCCAGAATCCCTCGACCACCGTGCGCGCCCGCAATTCGAGATTGCGAATCGCCATCAGCGCCGCCGGGTCGAGAAACGACGCTCCGCCCGCCTGCGGGGATGAGGTCGTGTTCGGCGCGGCGGGCATCGGCGCTTATTTCACCTCGGCGAGAACGCGCTCAATCACCTTGCCCACGCTCACGCCCTCGGCCTCGGCGCGGTAGTTCACGAGCACGCGGTGGCGCAGAACTGGCGCGGCGAGCGCGGTGATATCGTCCTTCGTCACATGCGAGCGCCCGCTCAAGAGCGCGCGCGCCTTTGCCCCGAGCGTGAGGAACTGCGCGGCGCGCGTGCCTGCGCCCCAGCTCACCCAGTCGTTCACAAAGCCCGGTGTGCTCGCCTGACGCGGGCGCGTGCCCGCGGCGAGCCGCACGGCGAAGCGCACGAGGTCTTCCGCGATGGGCACCTTCCGCACGAGCGAGTGAAAACGCTGCACGTCCTCGCCGGTGAACAGCGGCTCGATGCGCGCGCCCGAAGGCGAGGTGGTGCGCTGAACGACGGCAACCTCGTCAGCCTCCGGGAGGTAATCAATCACGACATTGAACATGAAGCGGTCGAGCTGCGCTTCCGGGAGCGGATACGTGCCCTCCATTTCGATCGGGTTCTGCGTCGCGAGGACGAAGAACGGCTCGGGCAGCGCGTAGCGGCGTCCGCCCGCGGTGACCTGATGCTCCTGCATCGCCTCCAGCAGCGCGGCCTGCGTCTTCGGCGGTGTGCGGTTGATTTCGTCGGCGAGCAGCATGTTTCCAAAAATCGGCCCCGGCACGAAGCGCAGCTCGCGGCCCTCAGCCCCTTCGTGCAAAATTTCGACGCCCGTGATGTCCGTAGGCATGAGGTCGGGCGTGAACTGGATGCGGCGGAACTCGAGGTGAAACACCTGCGCGATAGATTTCACGAGCAGCGTCTTCGCGAGGCCGGGCGCGCCCGTGATGAGGCAGTGCCCCCCGGCAAAAAGCGCGATGAGAATCTGCTCAATCACCTCGTGCTGGCCGACGATGGCCTTGCCGAGTTCCGCGATGATGCGCGGGCGTGCGGCGGTGAGCTGGTCGAATGTCGCTGCGTCGTCTTGGGTGGAGGCGTTGCTGTCTTGGGTGGTCATGGAATGTGCGGCGCGGGGCGCTCAGTGCGTCATCGCGTAGAAGATGATGTTGATGCCGAGCGGAAAGGCGCGCTTCTCGGAGAACTCGTGGAAGAACCAGTCATTCTCGCCCTCGCGCTCCCATCCGTCGCCGTTGTCGGTGTTGTGCAGCGCGATGACCATGATGCGGCCCTTGTCGTCGAGAATCGCGCGGACGTGCATTTCGGTGCATTCCTCGAGGCTCCCATCCCTTTGCACGTGCCGCTCCCACGTGACGCCGTTGTATTGGCTCATCGCCCCGGTGCGTCCATTCGACACCTGCAGTTTGTTCTTCTCCACGCTCAAATCGAACACGCAGTGAAAAACCGGATGGTCCATCGGTAGTTCGACGAACTCCCGGTCTGGAAAGACGCGCTTGATTTGCTCCTCGAAACACTCCCACTGCCACTCGCCCCAGAAATCGTCAGCCATCAGGAATCCGCCGTTCAGCAGGTATTTTCGCAGCGCCGGAACCTCCTCCTCCTGCAGCAGCAGCGCGCCCGGCTCGACCATGTAAATCCACGGGTAGTCGTTCAGCTCCTTCTCCGTCAGGCGCAGGATGCGGCCGTTCGGGTCCACGCGCATCGAGGTCATCTGCTGCACGCGGAAGGAGAGGTTCAGATCGCTGTCCGGAAAATCGGTGATCCAGCTCGCGGAACTCGGCGCGCCCTCGGGGTTCACGTCGCGGATGATGCGGCAGAACGTGAACGCATCGCGCGCGAAGCCGGGCGTGTATTTCCACTCCGGAGTGCCCGTGCTGTGCGAGGCGATTTCGCGGGCGGTCTTCACCACGCGCACATCCACCGGAACCCCACCCTCGCTGTAGTAGATCGGCCCCTCGCTGTAGCGGCGGCGGTAGCGCTGGGCGAATGAAAAGCCGGCAATGAAAAGTGACGCGACGAGGAGAAGCGGAAGGATGCGGCGGCGTTTCATGGCTTCTTCTTGGGTGCGGGTGCGACGCTGGGATTTGCCTTCGGCGCCTTCGATTCGAGTTCGAGCAGCAGCGCATGCGCGGCGCGGAAACGCGGCGCCTCCTCCAGCGCGAGCAGCACTTCGCGCTTCGCCGCCGCATCTCCGGCCGCGTGGAGAATTCGCGCGAGGCGGTAACGGATCTCCGGCTGATCGGGCGGGTTCAGCGCGAGCATCGTGCGGTAGGCGCGAATGGCCCCGGGCTTGTCGCCAGTCGCCTCACGCGCTTCGGCGATGGTGCGGTGCGGGCCGGGAGCGAGCGGATTCACCGCGGTGAATCGCTCCGCGTTTGCGAGCACCGCCCTCCAGTCTTTCCGCTCCGCGGCAATCTCCGCGAGCCGGGCATAAGCATCGGGTGCGTCGCTGCACAGCTCGGCAACTTTGTTCAGGACCTTCTCCTCCTCGGCCGTCTCGCCGAGCTTGCGGTGCGATTCCGCGAGCATCTCGTATGCGCTGCCGGAATCGTGCTGGTCTGGGTAAAGCGCGATGATTTTCAGGAGCACCATCTTCGCATCAATCCAACGCTGCGCGGAAATGAACAGCCGCGCCTGCTCCATCATCGCGGTGAAGTTGTTCGGATTTTTGGCCAGCCAGTCGTTGAGCTTCGCCTCGCTCGCGAGCGCGGCGCGATCGGGTTTCGACCAGTCGAGCTTCGGGCCGGTGGCGTTCGCGAGTTCGCGCGCGTGGGCGGCAAAGTCCGCGTCCAGCTTCTCGATCGGCGCGAAGCGCGCGGCGAGCGCGGCATTGATCTCCACACCGCGCGCGAGATCGGCGAGGAGCGCACGCATTTTTTCCATGCCCCACCTTTTCACGAGCCACTCCACGACGAGAGACGACTCGTAGTAGGCGAACTGCAAATGCGCGCCCGACTTCGGGTGCAGAAATGCGCCGCTGAGCCTGCTCACGGGCGTGAGCTCCGCGCCGAGGATCATCGCGCGGTAGCGTGGCGTCATGTGCTCGCCCCAATTCGCCTGCCGCTGGCGCTCCTCATAGACGCTGATGCCCTCGCTGAGCCAGCGCGGCATCTTGTTCTTCGTGAGCGTGAGCGTGATCACGTGGGTGAACTCATGCCACAGCACCGCCTGCCAGTTCTGCGGGCTCGAGGGCCGCGACGCGGGGCTGTTTGCGGTGATGACGCGGCCAAAGCACACGCCCAGATAACCCGCGCCGCCCGGCAGTCCGAAGGTGCGAATCGCGAAATCCTTCTGGTCCGGAAAGATCTCCACCACCGTGCGCTCGCCGCCCGGCGGCACGCCGTATTTTTTCGTCAGAGTCGCGTGCGCCTTTTCCAAAAGCGAAAGGACCTCCGCTCCATAAACCTCCGCCTCGCGCGGATCCATGCGCACCTGGAAATGCTCGCTCTTCAGCACGGTGAAATGCGCGATGGTGTCGCGCAGTGTCGTGAGGTTGTAGGCCACGACATCATAGGGGTCCGCCTTCTGCACTTCATCCGCGAGCTGCCAGCCTTCGTCGTCCTTGCCGAGCCGCAGGAGGTCCTGCGCGAGCTGGATTTTCGCGGGGAGAAAATCCGCGTCCCATTTCAGCGCCTCGCGCTGGAGCGCAGCGCCCTCGGCGAAGCGGTATTTGTGCGAAAGCTTGCTGCCGATGAGATGCGGCACTGCAGGATTCGTCGGCCAGAGCTTCAGCGCCTCGGCCCTTGCGGCAACCGCGCCTTTTGCATCCGCACGAAGCTCCGCAAGCACGCTGCGCAGCGCGTGCGCCTCCGCGTGGCGCGGATTGATCTTCAGCACCTCCGCGAGCTGCTTGTCCGCCTCGGCAAAGTTCTCCGAATCAATCGCATGATCCGCCAGCAGGATGCGCGCGCCCGCGTGGTTGGGGTTCAGTTCCAGCACTGTGGCGAGCTCTGCTTCCGTCGCCTCGCTGTCGCTCGACGCATACGCCCGCGCGAGGCCGAAGTGCGCCTCCGTGTGCTTCGGGAATCTCTTCACCGCCGCCACAAAGCTCTTCGCCGCAAGTGCGGAGTCGTGCTTCGCCAGCGCAAGTTCACCGGACGCGATGTAGGAACCGGCGAAATCCGGCGACTGCTTCTTCGCCGGATCAAAGAACAGCTCCGTCACTCGCTTCGGGTCCGCGCCGAGCAGCAGCGCCGCCTTTCCGAGCGCCACGAGGTCCGGCGGCTCGCGATACGCCCACGAACGCTGCCCACCGAAACGATCCATCTCCTCCTTCACCGTCCGCGCGCGCTCCGTCTCGCCATTTGCAAGGAACACCTCGTAGCCCAGCACCCGCAGCCGCATCGCATACGGGAATCGCTCCAGAGCCGAAACGATCACGTCACGCGCCTCGGGATATTTTCCCTGCGCCATCAGCGCCTCCGCGCGCAGCACCGGCCAGTCCTCCACTTCCGCCTGCGTCTTCTCCGCCGCGCCCGCCACGTCCGCTGCCTCGGAATATCTCCCCGAGAGAATCTGCGCGCGCACATCGTCCGTCTCCGCCGCCTGCAGCGGGGTCCAAAGCGACAGAGCCATGCAGACCGCGGCACCCAGCAGATTCACGAAAGCGCGGACGGATGACGGACAGCGGCGCCTTTTCAAATCCTCCTCATCAGCCGACACCCCTCCCCGCGTGGGGATCAGCGGAAAAGACCGGGGCGGCATTGGCGGAGAAATAAGCGCCCCCATTTCGGAAAAGCAATCCGCCCATGCAATCTCCGGCAGATTTCCATTTCCGCGAAGCAGGACCCCGCACCCACCCCGACAACGCAACCTGCGGTCACCCCGGCACCCCCGGCGCAGTCGAGCCTTCGGCCAGGGCTTGGCCGCGCCCAACCGCGGACCCGGGCAGCAACTCCTGCCTGCTAAAAATGTAGCGGTTTCCACTACACCTCATGTCTGCGTAATTCTCAGCTGAACTCCCCTCCCAGGCACCGTCATTGCTAAATGGTAATGCGCCCTGCGGCGATCCTCGCTGCAGGCAGACATCCATCGAAATCATCATCCATCACACACCATGCTCCGTAAACTGAACACCAAGCGCGGGGGCTTCACCCTCGTGGAAATCATGATCGTCGTCGCGATCATCGCACTGCTCGCGGCCATCGCCGTCCCGAACTTCCTGCGCAGCCGCAAGCGCTCGCAGGCCACCCAGGTCCTCGAGGATCTCCGTGTCATCGACTCCGCGGTGGACCAGTATGCCATCGAGAACAACAAGGCCGGCGGTGCCACCGTCGTTTGGGCCGATGTGCAGAAATACATCAAGACTGGCACCCGTCTCTACACGAGCAACAACGCCGACATCCTCGGCAACGCCTTCACCCTGCCCACCGTGGACAGCGCCCCGAAGGTGAGCACGACGACCTACAACTCGCTCTCCGACGTCGCGCCGGCCAGCTTCTGGTCGCCCTACCGCTAGTCGCCCCAAGCGCCCGCCTCGCACGGGCTGAAAAATTCACCGCAGGTGCCTTCCCGGCCAGTGAGCCGCAGAGGCCCTGCGGTTTTTCTTTTCCGGCATGACGCCCGGAATCGCGGCCAAAAGCCTTGACGCCTCTCGCACGGGGCGTTTTCACTCCGCGCCTTCACTTTCCCCAGCGCGCACGCCTTCCTCATGTCACAAAAAAAACGCATCAACGTCGCCATCGTCGGCCTCGGTTTCGGGGCCGAGTTCATCCCGATCTACCAGCGGCACCCGCATGCGAACATGTATGCGATCTGCCAGCGCAACGAGGCGAAGCTGAAATCCGTGGGTGATGCGTTCGGCATCGACGTTCGATACACGGACTTCATGGCGCTGCTGAAGGATCCACAGGTGGACGCGGTGCACATCAACTCCCCCATCCCCGACCACGGCTGGATGAGCATCGCCGCGCTGAAGGCCGGCAAGCACGTGAGCTGCACAGTGCCGATGGCGACGACGATCTCCGACTGCAAGAAGATCGTGGACCTCGTGCGCCAGACCGGCCTGCGCTACACGATGGCCGAGACGGTGGTGTATGCGCGCGAATTCCTCTACATGAAGGAGCTGCTCGACACCGGGAAGCTCGGCAAGCTGCAGTTCGTCCAGGCGAGCCACCAGCAGGACATGGACGGCTGGCCGAACTACTGGCCCGGCCTCCCGCCGATGTGGTATGCCACGCACTGCGTCGGCCCCGTCTCCGCACTCGTCGGCGCGCCAGCGGAATACGTGAGCTGCTTCGGCTCCGGCACAATTCGGAAGGAACTCATCAAGTGCTACGGCTCGCCTTTCGCCGTCGAGACCGCGCACATCAAATACAAGGGCAGCGACGTCAGCGCGCGCATCATCCGCTCGCTGTTCGACACCGCCCGGCAATATCGCGAGAGCATCGACGTTTACGGCAGCAAGGCATCCGTCGAGTGGCCGCTCATCGAGCACGAGCCGCTCGTGATGCACACTGCGAAGCTCCCCGAGCCGAAAATCCCGAAGCACGTGAAGGCGCCAGATTTCGCCAAGCGCCTGCCGAAGCCGATCCAGCAGTTCACCGGCGGCGGCGTGTATGGCGGCAAGACCGGCAAAGCGCACCTCAGCTTCACCCAAGGTGCCGGCCACGGCGGCTCGCACCCGCACCTCGCGAACGAGTTCGTGATGTCGCTCATCGAAAACCGCGAGCCTTTCCCGAACGCGAAGCAGTCCGCCAACTGGACCTGCGTCGGCCTCTGCG
Organism: Chthoniobacteraceae bacterium; assembly: GCA_044221035.1. GTDB lineage: Bacteria > Verrucomicrobiota > Verrucomicrobiia > Chthoniobacterales > Chthoniobacteraceae > SXWH01. The sequence goes on from JBGAPU010000010.1 coordinate 82,778, forward strand.
CCCATCAAAGCGCCAAGAAGGGCGGCGCCATCGTGAAGCTCCCGAAGTGGACGCTCTGAATTTCCCCTGAACAACGAACCAACACCCAATCCTCCTAAATCATGTCAGCAAAAACTGAAGGCATAGCACCCAACGCCAGCCGCCTCCTCTGGGCGGGCTTCATGGCGATTCTCGCAGCCGGCGTCGGCTTCGGCGTCCGCGGCGGAATCCTCGCCGACTGGTCCACACAATACGGCTTCACTCAGACCGAAGTGGGTGAAGTAACCGGCTTCGGCTTGGTCGGCTTCGGCGTCATCATCCTCATCGGTGCAGTGCTCGCCGATTTCGTCGGATATGGAAAGCTGATGGTCTCCGCGTTCATCTGCCACTTCGTGGGCGCAGCGCTCTGTCTCGCGGCAACTCCGGCGTTCAAGACAGGCGGCAAAGAAGCGGCCTACGCATGCCTGAAATGGGGCCAGATCTTCTTCTCAGTCGGCAACGGCCTCGCGGAAGCGGTCGTGAACCCGCTTGTGGCAACGCTTTATCCAAAAAACCGCACGCATTACCTCAATATCCTTCACGCAGGCTGGCCCGCCGGCCTCGTGCTCGGCAGCCTCGCCTCCAGTGTGATGGTCGGCAAAACGAGCTGGGAGTTGCAGTGGTCGCTGTTCCTCATCCCGACTGTGCTCTACGGCCTGATGTGCCTCGGCCAACACTTCCCGAAATCGGAGGCCAGCCAGAAAGGCGCAAGCTTCGGCACAATGCTTGCGGAATTCGCCGCGCCAGTGCTGCTCGTCCTGCTGCTCATCCATGCGATGGTCGGCTACGTCGAACTCGGCACCGACTCATGGATCAGCCAGATCACCGGCAAGATTATGGAGTCACCTCAGAAGGGCCTCCTGCTCTTCGTTTACACGTCGGCACTCATGTTCGGCCTGCGATTTGTCGCCGGTCCCATCGTTCACAAGATTTCACCGCTCGGTCTGCTCTTCGTCAGTGGCCTCCTCGGCTTCACTGGCCTGCAATTGCTCGGCACCGCCGACACCGTAACCATGTGCGTCGTCGCCGCGACAGTCTATGCCTTCGGCAAGACCTTCCTCTGGCCGACAATGCTCGGCGTGGTCTCCGACCGTTTCCCTCGCGGCGGCGCAATCACCATCGGCGCAATTGGCGGCGTCGGCATGCTCTCCGCCGGCCTGCTTGGTGGCCCGGGCATCGGCTACAAGCAGGACCGCTTCGCGTCGGAATACCTCGAGTCAAAGTCGAAGGAAACCTACAACGCCTACAAAGCGGAAAAGCCCAGCCACTTCCTGTTCTTCAAGGAGATCGTGGGGCTTGATGGCGCGAAGAAGGGGGCCGTGCTCGAAGAAAAGGATGAGGCAAAGCTCACGCCTCAGCAGAAAAAGGACAAACCGCTGCTCGTCGAGGCGAACCTCCACGGCGGCCGAACCGCACTGAAGATGACATCCTACGTGCCACTTACGATGGCTGCGCTGTATCTGATCCTGCTCCTCTACTTCAAGAGCATTGGCGGCTATAAGCCGGTGCATTTTGACGAAGAGAAGCACTAGGCTCCTCCCCAAGAGTAAATTCGCAGCGGGGTGCGGTGAAAACTGCACCCCGCTTTGCTTTTCTCAGGCAACGGGCGGAAAAAACCTTCGCGTGCCTCAAGCCGTTCGTGGTTCAAATCGCCGATGCTCCGCGCCTGGCTGCAACTCTTCCGCGTTCCGAACCTCTTCACCGTGCCGGGCGATCCGCTCGCGGGCTTCCTCATCGCGACAGGCGGACGGCTCGACGCACGCGCGGCAATCGCGGTGCTCGCAAGCCTCGCGCTCTACGCGGCGGGCCTCGCGATGAATGATCTCGCGGATTACAAGGAGGACCTCCGTGACCGGCCAAAGCGCCCGCTGCCAAGTGGCGCCATCCCGCGCGGCGCGGCGTGGATTGTCACGGGAAACCTCGTTATCATCGGAATTGGCTCGTGTTTTGTCCTCGGCCCGGCGCCGGCGCTCATGGGAATCGGCACGCTGCTCGGCATCGTGCTCTACAATTTCATGACGAAGGGCATTCCGTTCATCGGCGCGCTGAACATGGGCAGCTGCCGCGGGTTCAGCCTCCTGCTTGGCGCCGCAGCCGGGCTCGGGCCTGATCTGCAACTGCTCGATACCGCGGCCAATCTCAGCATCTTTCATCCGGCGGCCGCCGCGATCCTCGCCGCCTTCGCGCCGATGAGCGGGCAGCGCTTCTTCGTGTTTGCAGTCGGAGCCGCCCTGCTCGTCGCCATCTACATCGCCACGGTGACGAACCTCGCGCGGTTCGAGACGCGGCGCGACTACCCTCGCCTGCCACGCCTGCTGCCGCTCGGCTCCCTGCTCATCGGCTTCGTGATTCTGAAGCAGGCGACCGACACGCTCCTCCGCGACCAGTCCCCCGCCCTTTGGTTCGTCGCCATCATCCTCTGCACCATGAACACCGCCGAGCTGATGCGCGAACCTCCCGCGCCGCTCCCACCCCGCATCGGCGCCTTCATCCGCATCCTGCCGGTGATGCAGGCTTCGCTTTGCCTGCTGCCCAGCGTCCCAACTCCGCTTCGGAAAACTCCAGCATGCCTGCTAGCCGCGCTCGCTCTTCTTGCATGTGTCCCGCTGCATGCGTGGCTTGGGAAAAAATTCTACGCAAGCTGAGCCGCCGCGCTTCCGTTCCGCAGAAAACCCTGCGCATTCTCTCACCCGAAAATCATCCGCTCTCCCATGAAACTCCGCACCTCCAGCATCTCCGCCGATTGGTGGGATTACACCTGCATCCCGAAAGACATCGTCGAGGACGTCGCGCGCCTCACGCCACGCGACATTGAAAAGCTCTCGCGCCCCGGCTTCCGCGTCGTGATGCATGACACGCTCGAGGATTTCTACCTCGCCGAGGCGCTCGAATATATCAGCGCATGGAAGCAGAGCACCGACGACAATCCCGTGGGCATCTGCGGCCCCATCGGCCCGACTGAGCAGCTCCCGCTAGTCGCGCGGCTGGTGAATGAACTCGGGCTCGATGTGCGCAGCGGGCATTTCTGGGGGATGGACGAGTGGTTCGATCCGGCGACGGGCCGAGAGGTGCCGGTCACGCATCCGCTCTCATTTGAAAAGGCGGACCGCGAGATGTGCTTCAACCGCATCGCGAAAAAGCTGCGCATGCCCGACGCCCACCTCCATTTTCCAAAGGCGGACACGACCGCCTACACGAAATCCTACGACGCCGGCGTGCGCTGCGCCGTGATGCAGGGCGGCCAGGGCGATGTGAAGCACTGGGCGTTCAACGACCCACTCCCGCGCCGCGGAAAATTCAAGTCCGCGCCGCCGACACCCGCCGAGTATCGCAAGCTCTCCACGCGAGTCGTCGAACTGCACCCGCTCACCATCGCGCAGAACGCCCGCACGAGCGGCGGCGGCAACATCTCGATGGTGCCCACACAGGCGATCACCGTCGGTCCGGTCGAAACGTGGAAGGCGGAGAAGGTCTCCATCTGGCAGGCCGGCACGCACGACAACCCCTTCGGCCAGCGCCTCACCGCGTTCCTCATTTCAAAAAACCTCCCGACGAGCTGCGTGCCGATGTCGCTTCTCGCCGACCCGAACTCCTCAATCGCCCGCCATGCTTCATCAGGCGCGGTCTGAAGGACCAAATGTGGTGCGTGGATTTCGCGCCGCACGACGTCGGGGCGGATTGATTCGATGACTCGAAAGCTCCTTCTCCGAACGAGAACGTCCTCGCTCCCGGCGAGGTAGAGAATCGGCGCCGGGCAATCCTTCAGCCAGCTTCGCGCATCGACCGTCAGGACCCTGCGCACCCTTGCTGCCAGCACGTCTGGTTTCACGTCATGCACAGCTTCACGGGCAAGCAGCAGCAGATCGCGCGATGCTCGTCTTCCACCCAGCGCCGCACGAATCGCGAACAGTGGCACCCGCATCCGAAAAGCCAGACTCCACGGCAGAAAGCGCGCAACGCGGAGAAAGGGCGGCTGCACAAATGTCGCCACGAGAACAACTGCGGCGAGGTTACCGCGAAGCTTGGATGCAACTTTCAAAGCCAGCGGCCCGCCGAATGACTCACCGAGCAGAATCGTCGGAATGTCGCCCCTAATCCTTTCGAGAACGAAACCGGCAAGCTCCTCGTAGGCGAGCAACCGATCCGGTGGATAAGCAATCGGGAGCGCCTCAAACTGCGGCGGACACTTCCGCACAAACTCCTCCAGAAGGCGCGCTGTTCCATCGAGCCCGGGGAGAAGCACGACGCGGATCTTGCGCACCGTGCTCATGGCAAAAGGCCACCCGCGCGCCGAAACGGACGCGCATTCATCTCACGCGCCACACCCACATCAATCGACGAACAGAAACTCGTTCGTCTCCAGCAGCGCCTGCGCGTAGCGCTCCCACGGCGTAAACGGGTCCACCTTCGGCGGCGGTCCGGCAAACTGCTTCTTTGCGTCGTAGGAAATGCCGTCGGCGGAGTAGAGCGTCGTGCGCCAGGTGAAGCTGTCGCTGTTCTCGTCGCCCTTGCTCTCGATGATGAAGTCGATCGTCTCACCCGCGGCGAGTTCGAGGCGCTCGATGGATGTGGCAACCTTCGACTTCGGCCCCGCGTCGTATTCCGC
>JBGAPU010000126.1:0-16558 GCA_044221035.1 Chthoniobacteraceae bacterium
TTCTCATGCTCGTCGTGGTGCTTCAGCTTGAAGTCGAGCGTGCTCTCCTCCTCGTGGCCGAGGGTCTTCTTCAGCCGGTCGAGCATCTGGCGCATCTTGGTCTTGTTCACAGCGAGGAGCATCGCGCTCTCCTCGGTGATGAGCTTCTGCTCGAACTGCTCGCAGAGGCTCTGCTCGAAGGTGCACCAGCCGTCCTGCCGGGCCTGCGAGATGATGTCGTGCAGGTTGCGGACGTCGTTTTCACCGAGCTGGATCGCCTCGCGCGAACGCATGTTGCTGCCCATGATTTCCGGGACCATCACGCGGCCGCCGCCGATCTTCGGCGCGAGGCGCTGGCTCACGACCCAGCGGAGTGTTTCGGCAAGGCGCTCGCGCACCTGCTGCTCCTCCTCCTTGCTGAACATGCCGAGCACGCGGTTGATGCTCTGCCCGGCGCTGATGGTGTGGAGCGTGGAATAGACGACGTGGCCGGTCTCCGCCGCGGTGAGCGCGATCTCCATCGTCTCACGGTCGCGGATTTCACCGACGAGGATCACTTTCGGCGCCTGACGGAGCGCGGCGCGCAGGCCGAGCGCGAAGGTGGAGAAGTCCTTGCCCATCTCGCGCTGGCAGAAGGTGGCCTGCTTGTGCGGATGCAGGAATTCCACGGGATCCTCGAGCGTGACGATGTGCATCGGGTGCGACTCGTTCAGGCCGTTCAGCAGCGAGGCGAGCGTGGTGGTCTTGCCGCTGCCGGTCGCGCCGGTGATGAAGATGAGGCCGGTCTTCTCCTGGATGACGCGCTGGAAGACGGGCGGGAGCTTCAGGTCCGCCATCGTGGGGATCCTCGTGTTCAGCTTGCGCAGCACCATGGCGAAGGTGCCCTTCTGCTTGAAGATGTTCACGCGGAAGCGCGCGAGGTCGGCCACCGAGTAGCTGCAGTCGCACGAGCCGGTGTTGCGCAAATCCTCGAGCAGCCGCTGCTGCGAGCCGACGATGCAGTGCGCGAGCCCCTCCGTCTGCTGCGGCGTGAACTCCGGCGAAAACGGCGTGCCTTCCACGGGCGTGAGCTTGCCGAAATTCTCCACCTGCGGCGGGCGGCCCACCATGAAGAACAGGTCGCTCACGCCGTCGCCCACCGCGAGCATCGCGCGGAGGAGGTCGTCGATCGGAATGGGCGGCGAGGAGAAAACCGGCGAGCGCACATCGCCGATGCTCGAGGGCGCGGGCTGCTGCCCGGAGCTGGCAGGAGCCGCGGGTGCCGCATAAACGGGCGCCGGCATCGGGGCGGGCGCGGGCGAGGGAGCCGGGCGCGGGGAAGCGTGGCCATGGCCATTGGAGCCGTTGCCGCTGTGCGGGCCGTTGGAGCCATTGGAGCCGTTCCCGTTTGTGCGCTGGGCCACCGGAGCAGGCGGCGGCGCAGCGACGCCATTCTCGAGATTGATGGTGGGAGAGCCGACGATTCGTCCGTTCTTGTCGTAAAGAGGCATAATTTCACCGCTGCGATTGCAAATTCCGTGCCCTGCGGGGATTCGCCTCCGCGCGCGGGAAGCGACGGGTCGCTGGCGGTGGACGCCGCCGGGATGAAGTCGAAATAGCCCGCGCTTCCGTTTCAGGCGCGTTTCTGATTCGGTCGCATGATGTCTTTCCCCACGACGAACTGGACGCTGCTCGCGAATGCGACCCGGCTCGGCGACGAATCCGGCCGGCGCGCGCTCGGCCAATTGTGCGAGGCCTACCGCCGTCCGCTCACCGTTTACCTCCGCTCGCGCGGCGTGCCGGAGTCCGAGGTGGAGGACACCGTGCAGGAGTTCCTGCTGAAGCTCATCGACTCCGCGGCGTGGAAGAACGCCGACCGCACCCAGGGCCGGTTCCGCAGCTACCTCCTCTCCATCCTGAACCACATGATGATGCACGTCGTCCGCGCCCGGAACCGGGAGAAGCGCGGCGGCGGCGTGGTGCCGGAGAGCCTCGATGTGCTGCATGAAAACGGACGCGAGATCGCGCACGACGCGGCGGACGACGCCGAAGGCGTGGAGGCGTTTGACCGCGAATGGGCACTCACCCTCGTCGAGTCGGCCATGCGCGCGCTGCGCGAGGAATTTCACGCCCGTGATCAGGCGCGCGAGTTTGAGACGCTGCGCCTCTTCCTTCCCGGCGTCGCGGAAGTCCCGACCTACGATGCGGCCGCGCAGGCGCTCGGCCTCAGCGACTCCGGGATCAAATCCGCCGTCCACCGCCTGCGCCAGCGCTTCCGCGAGCTGCTCCGCGCGGAGGTCGCCCTCACCGTCTCCGGCCCGCACGAGGTGGACGACGAGCTGCGCTACCTCGGCCGGCTCCTCCTCCACGGCGCAGATGCCGCGCGACCCGCGCAACCCGGGGCGCCAAACGGGAAACTCTAAGCCCGCATGCCCGACTCCCCTTCCTCCTGCCCGCAGTGCGGTTCCCTGCTCGATCCGCTCCGGGTCGGCGGGGCGTGCGCCGCGTGCCTGCTTCTCGGCGCGGCGGACGACACCACGGATGCCGCGTCGCTCGGCACGCTCGCCGGCCACGAGCTGCTGGAAATCATCGCCCGCGGCGGCATGGGCATCGTCTATCGCGCCCGGCAGGGCGAGTCCGCGCGCGAGGTCGCGCTGAAGGTCCTCCCCGGTGCCGCGCTCCCCTCCGCCGAGGCCCGCCAGCGCTTCCGCATCGAGGCCGAGGCCATGGCGCGGCTCGAGCATCCCGCCATCCTCCCCATCCACGGGCTCGGCGAGGACGACGGCACCCCGTGGTTCACCATGAAGCTCGCCACCGGCGGCACGCTCGCGCAGCGCGCCGCCTCGTATGCGGGGAAATTCCGCACCATCGCGGAACTCCTCATCCGCATCGCCGGCGCCGTGCAGTTCGCACACGAGCGCGGCGTGCTCCACCGCGATCTGAAGCCCGGCAACATCCTCTTCGACGAGACCGGCGCTGCATTCGTCAGCGACTTCGGCCTCGCGAAGTTCCTCGGCGACGACGCTGATCTCACCCGCACCATCGCCGTCATCGGCACGCCGAACTACCTCGCGCCCGAGATCGCCGCGAAGAACACCGCCGCCGCCACCACCGCCAGCGACACCTGGTCCCTCGGCGCGATGCTCTACGAACTCCTCGCCCGGCGCCCCCCGTTCCTCGCCGACTCCCTGCCCGCGCTCCTTCGCAAGATTGCTGAGGAGAGCCCCGCGCCGCTGGAGAAGAAAGTCCCCGGCGCCCTCCGCGTCATCACCGCCAAGGCCCTCGCCAAGGACCCCGCCCGCCGCTATTCCAGCGCCGCCGCCCTGGCAAAAGACCTCCGCAACTGGCTCACCGGCGAGCCCATCACCGCCCGCGCGATCGGCACGGCCGAACGGGCTTGGCTTTGGGCGAAGCGCAACCCTGCGCTCGCAGCCGTCACCTCTCTGTCTCTCCTGGCTGTCGTCGCTGCCTTCGCCGCCCTCCTCTGGGGTCTTGAACGCTCCCACCAGGAAACAAAAAGCGTTGCTGCAGCGCGCGACCAAATCGCCAGTGCCCGCGATGAGATGGCAAAGGCCCGGGACGAGAGCCAGCAGCAGTTGCGCGACGCATTGCTGCAGCGGGCAACTTCCGGTCGCATCGCCGCCATCAGCGGATGGCGCGACTCCGGTCTGCAGGCACTCAGGCAGGCTGCCGCGATCCGCCCCGGCATGGACCTGCGCTCAGAAGCCATCGCACACCTCGCGGGGTTGGACATGTCGTTGACCATCCAGCGCGACCGCACGCGGCCAGGCGCCCCTCCCGGTATCCAGGCTGGGGCCGGATTCAGCGGGGATTTCGATTTGTTCGGCTCTTACGGGCACACAAGCGAGGAGTTGGTTTTCAGCAATGCAACGGGCAACCCCGTCGGCTCCCCGGTGAAAGTCCGTTTTCCCGCCCGCCCCGATCGCCGAGCTTATGGTGTCGCCGGTTATCTCGATCCGACAAAACGCCGGCTTGCTTTACAACGTTTTGCAGGAGGACCGGTTCGTCATGGAGATGTTGTGTTGATCGACGTCGCCGGACGGACTGTGCTGCGCCAGTGGACTGGAGCGGATTTTGGCGGTTTCAGTCAGAATGGCGACCTGTTCGCCATTCTGTTCGACAAGGCTGAGATCGGAGTCTTCGGTGCAACCGATGGCAACGAGATTGGACGGATTGTCGCAACCACAGGCCAGACAACCCACGACCGGTGCGCCCTCCAGCCACAAACAGGCTCATCGCTCATCGCCTACGCAGGAAACAGCACGCTGGAGATCTGGAACTGGCGGGAAAAGCGCTTAATCGGCAAGAGGCAGATGCCAAACATCGTGGGGCATCTGGCTTGGTCCGGCGACATTCTTGCCAGCACTTCCCGATTCGGCCTGCTTCAAGGAGACCTATGGAACGTGCGCTCGGGCCAGACCCGCGCGTTCTCCAGCGAGGCGAGCTATACGAGGGGGATCTATTTTACGCCGGATGGGCTCGTGTTGAGCGCCGCTGGCGCCTTGGGTGCAGGCCAGGGCACTCACTTTGACGGAATTTCCGGCCAGCGAATCCTAAGTTCCCCTCTCATCGATCCTGCTGGTTACTCAGCGGATGGTCGCCGTTTCCTCAGCCTAAACGGGCAAGGTCATGATCTCGGGGCGCTGCACCGACCTGAAGCGCTCACCGCGTGGGATACGGGTTCAGTCACGGGAGCGGCCACCTATCTCGACATCAGCCCCGATGGACGGTGGATCATTTTGTGTGGATCAGTGGGCGGACGCGCCGCCAACACCGTGCTCCTATTGGATGCTGCTACCCGGCGGGTCGTTGCGGTCAGCGATCTCCCTGTCAGCGGCGATCTCACATTTCTCGCGGATTCAACCCACTTGGTCTGTCGGGAATTCAGCCGCACACTTCAGGCGTTCAAAGATGACCAATGGTGGATCTACCGCCTCGAATTGGCTGACGGACACCTCGTCTTGAAGCGCCTGCGCCCGCTGGCCCTGGGAACGACCGACTCGTTCAACCGGGTGAAAGTGAGCCCTGACCGCCGTTGGGTGGCATTAAGTTCTTCCCGTAGCGCCGCCATCGTCGAACCGTTGTCAGATGGACCGCGGCGAGAATTGGAATACCTCGTTCAACCCGGTTCAGACACAGGCTTGTTATTGTCCGTCAGCAACAACACCGCATACTGGGGCAAGACGGGAATCGCGCTCACGGAATTCGGCCTCAATCCGAAAAGCAGGAGGACCACGGCGCAGGTAGTCCCCAATGATGCGGTCTTCAGTCCGGACGGGCGACTCGCCTTTAGCCTCATTGTGAACCGACTGCACATTCTCGATCCGACAGACTGGAGCACGCTCTGCAAATTTCCATCCGATGGCAGATCGGCGAACTTGTCCCCAACCATCGCATGGAGTCCCGACGGCCAGTTCGTCGCCACCGTTCAAGACCACTCGGCGGTGGCCATCGTGGATACCGTCAATAAGGCGATCGTAGCCCGCTTGGTGAGTCCCCGGCGCGACGGCATCCAATGCATCAGGTATATGCCTGACGGTCGCTCCCTTGTGGTCCTTCGCCACGCGGGTGCTTTGGAATTCTGGGATCTTACCAAACTCACCTCCGAACTCGCCGCCATCGGAATCCCATGGGACTTGCCGCCGCCGTCAGTCGTGCCATCTCCCGGCATCGCGGGACCGGTGAAACCCGTGGATCTGGAACCCCTCTCATCCGTTCGCACTCCGTGAATCCAGCGAGACTCTGATTCCTCGGAACATTCCGGTTTTTTTGCGGATTCCGCGCAACCCGGCGGGCGGGACGGGAAAGATGGGGGAGGAATGTTCCAACCCATCCTCCATCCCCGCCACCGCACCGCGCCCGGCAGGCGCGTGGGCGGATGCCGTGGCGGCAGGGGTGAAAAGGGCGGCGGAGCGGCGGCGGCGTGCGGCATTCTGGCGGTCGGTTGCAAAGGTGCGGCGGGATGGTGGCACCGTGTCGCCGGGCGGTTCGACCGCATGGCCGGATGGTTCCACCGCACGGTCGGGCCATTCGGCGGCATCGCCGGAACATTCGACCGCATGGTCGGAGCTTTCGGCGGTGTGGTCGGATCATTCCACCGTGCGGTGGAATCTTCCGCCGGTGCCGACGGATCATCCGGCGGTGTGGTAAAATCGTCCGGCGGGACCGACGGAACATCCGCAGCCGCGGCTTTTTGGCGAAACGGTGCCGGAAATGCCTGTTTCCGCCCCGGGGCCGGCTTTTCCAGCCCCCTCTTCCCCAAGTTTCCCCATCCCCCGGCATGCACCCTCCCCGCGCCCCGCGGCGGCAGCCTCATGGCCGTCCGCCTCGTCACGTGGGACTCCGGGGTGAGCTGGGATGACGTTAATCTGCGGTGGGGCGACCCCAGTTACCTGCTCGAGCCCGGCGACCCCGGCTATGTCGCCGACCCCACCTCCGCGAGCTTTCCCCCATCCCAACCCAAAACCCGGAAAAACACCATGCCCAAGAGCGACTACCTCAAACGCAAGGACGCCCAGTTCGCGGCGCAACTGAACACGTTCAAGAACAACATCGGCGCCTACGCCACCCTGCTCGGCGTGAGCCCCGCACAGGTCTCCGCGCAGGCGGCGGATGCCGATTACTTCAACTATGTGCTCGCCTGCCAGGAGATCATGGCCAATGGCAGCCAGCAGTGGACGGCCTGGAAGGACCTCGTCCGCCTCGGCGGCACGCCGCCGGCCAGCGGCATGCCCGTCGCACCCACTTTTCCCGCCGCCGTGGCAGCCGTGGCCCTCGGCATCCAGGTGCGCTTCCGCGCGCTGGTGAAGCAGTGCAAGGGCAGCGCGAACTACAACGTCGCCATCGGCGAGGCCCTCGGCATCGAGGGTGCCGCGCAGACCGGGCCGGACTTTGCCACGCTGAAGCCCACCATCACCCTCGAACTCACCGGCGCCGGAGTGATGATCCGCTGGGGCTGGGAAGGCAACGCGGCCTTCCTCGACTTCATCGAGATCGCCGTGGACCGCGGGGACGGGAAGGGGTTCGTGACCCTCACCTTCGACTCCACCCCGGACTACCTCGACACCACGCCCTTCCCCGCCACCGCCGCGAAGTGGGCCTACAAGGCCGTCTATCGCGTGGACGAGCAGCGCGCGGGCCTCTGGAGCGACGTGGCCAGCATCACCGTCGCCGCCTGAGCGCACCCTGGCTCAGCCCGCACCCGCCTTTTCCGTTTTCTCAGACCCACCAACACCATGACCACCAAACGCATCCTCACCAAGAGCATCGCCGCCTTCCTCCTCGCCTGCACCGGCACGAATGACCTCCACGCCCAGACCTCCGTCACCTACATCGGCCCGACGGCGGGAAACAGCTCCTGGACGCTGGGCAGCAACTGGACGGGCGGTGTCGCGCCCGACAACGGCCAGCCGCTCCCGGGCAGCACCTACAACGCCACGGTCAACGTCGGCAGCGTTGTGAGCCTGCCGTTTACCAACATCAACCTCAACAACTTCAACCTTTTCGGGTCCACCACCAGCGGCACCGGGACCATCTATGTTGACGGTCAGGCGGTCATTGGAGATGGGGCTTCGCTGGCCCACGCCCAGTTCTATACCAATGGCGGCCTGACCTTCCAGGGCAGCGCCTCCATCAGCCTCGACGCTTTCGGCAATGGCAATGGAACAGCGCCCTCGACCGCGACGTGGACCAGCGGCACACTGTCCTTCATCGGTTCCGGCGTGGACGTGGAAAACTCTGCCAATGCCACCTGGAATGCCAGCGCTGGTCTCTATGACAGCGCTTCGGCCACGAACACCTTTGCCAACAACGGCACCTTTAACAAAGAGACGGCGGCCGTCCTCACCATCGAGCCCGTCTTCAACCAGGGCAGCACGGGCACCCTCAACGTGAACGCCGGTGAGCTGCAACTGCTCGGAGGAGGCGGCAGCTTTACCCAGGGCGCGACCAATGTGCTGGGCACCAGCACGCTCACGCTTGGCGGCTCATTCAATTTTACCGGACCGGGATCGTTCTCCGTCGCTTCCACCGCCACGCTGAACATCGTCAGCGGCACGACGAATGTGAACTTTCCTTACAACCATGTCGGCACGGCGACCGTCGCCTCGGGCGGCACCCTGCGACTCATGGGCAGCGGCACCCACAGTGGCAGTTTCGTGCCGGCGGCGGGCGGCGTGGTGCAGATCGGCAGCGGAACGCATGTCATCACCCCCACCGCCACGCTCGGCGGCGCGGGCAGCCTGAACATCACCGGCGGCACCGTGCAACTCGACAACGGCGTCGCGCTCGCGGGTGCTGCCAGCATCAACATCAACGGCGGAACGCTGACTTCCCCCAGCACGGCGAGCCTAGCGCATCCGCTCACACGGCGCTGGCACGCTGACGGTGACGGGGCCGCTGACCTGGAACGGCGGCTCGATGAATGATGCAGGCACGACGCAGGCGAACGGCGGGGTGACCTTCGCCACGGCAACTGAAAAGCTCGTGCAAAGCGGACGCGTCCTCAACCTGGGACAAAGCTCCTCTTCATTGTGGTCGGATGGAAACATCGCCATTGGCCACACCGGCAGCACGCTGCGCATTGAATCTGGGTCCACGCTCACCGCCACCGGCAACAACACCATCCGCGTGAATCAAATTGCCGTGGGCAACTTTATCAACGAAGGCACCTTCACCAAGAACGGCGGCACGGGCGCCACGACCATCGCCGGGGTGAACTTCACCAACTCCGGCACGATCAGTGTGCAAACCGGCACTTTGGTCCTGGACAACAACGGCACCCATAGCGGGGCGATCTCGCTCGCATCGGGCACCACTCTCTCGATCATCTCCAGGACGCAAAGCCTCAATGCCGGGACCACCTTCAGCGGGGCAGGCACGCTGGAGCTCTCCGCTGGCACCCTGCAGGTCAATGCTCCGGTTTCCACGCCGGGGACCATGGCCGTCAACATGTCCGGTGGCACGATCAACGGCAGCGGAGCCTTAACGATCAACGGGCTTCTGACCTGGTCTGGCGGCACGATGGCTAATGCAGTCACGACGCAGGCCAACGGTGGAGTGAACTTCACTACGACAGCTAACAAGGTTCTGGACGGCGCACGAACCCTCAGCCTGGGACAGAGTTCCTCTTCCACCTGGTATGATGGGAACATCCTTGCGAACTTCGCTGGTGCCACGCTCCGCATCGAGTCTGGGTCAACGCTCACCGCCGCCGGCAACAACACCTTCTACGCGTCTCATTTGACCGCAGGCACTTTCATCAACCAAGGCACCTTCACCAAGAACGGCGGCACGCTCACGACGACAATCAGCGGCGTATCCCTCAATAATACCGGCACCGTCAAAGTGGAGAGCGGCACCTTGCTGCTGAACCACACCGTCACCCAGCACAGCGGCACGACGCTCACCGGGGGCACCTGGAACGTGACCAACAATTCCACGCTCACCTTCGCAAACGGCAGCAACATCACCACCATCGGCAGCGCGGCGATTGTGAAGCTCAGTGGAGCGGGATCCACATTTGACAAGATCAACACGCTCACCAACAACCAGGGCACCTTCCATCTGGCCAACGACCGCGACTTCACCACCGCGGGCAATCTTGCCAATTCCGGCACCCTGCGGGTGGAGGACGCGGCCACCGTGCTGAACATCAACGGCACGCTCACCCAGACCGCAGGGGTGACGAATCTCGTCAATGGCGGCTCCATCACCGCAAACGCGGTCAACCTGAATGGCGGCTTCCTCAGCGGCACGGGCGCCGTGACGCTCGGGCTCAACGGCGACCTCACCGCCGCCAACGGGGCGAAGATTTCCCCCGGAAACAGCGCCGGCACGCTGACCGTGAACCTCAGCGGCGCGGGAAGCTTCGACATCTCCGGCGCGGTCTCCGCGGCCGCCTCGCACGCGCTGCTGTTTGAAATCGGGGCGCCCAATGCGAGCGACAAGATCGTGGTGAACGGGGGTCCGCTGAAGATCGGCTCGGGGCTGCTCAACTTCGACGACTTCGACTTCAGCTTCATCGCCGGGCTGCCGTCCGGGATGCAGAGCGAGTTCACGCTCTTCGACACCGGCAGCCCCATCGTGGGGACTCTCGGCGGCAGCCTTTCCGGCCAGATCAACGGCACGGATGCGTTCATCTCCTTCGGCGACGGCGGCAACGACATCGTGCTCACCGTCGTCCCCGTCCCGGAGCCGGGCACTGCCTTCGTCGGCATCGCCCTGCTGGGTGCCGCGATGGGCCGCCGGCGCCGGCGATAGGGCGGGCACTTGAGATTCCCCGGCGTCAGGCGCGTGCGCCGGGCCGGGGGAGCGGGAGCCACGTGTTCCAGTCGTAGTGCTCCATCGGGCCGAAGTGCTTCTTGTAGTCGTAGCCGGAGGGCTCGAGGTAGGCGTAGCCGGGGTAGTGCCAGCGGCGGCCGCTCTGCCGGGCGAGGAGGATTTCCCAGATCAACGTGGCGGTGCCGAGCGAGCGCGCGGATTCCTCGGGGTCGAAGAAGGCGTAGATGCTGGAGACGCCGTTCACGCCGAGGTCGAGGTAGCTCGCGGCGAGGAGGCGCTCGCCGAGGAATGCGCCGAGCTCGATGGTGTGGCACGGCCCCGTCTGCGGCGCGGGGCCGAGGAAGTCCTCCAGCGAGTTCGGGATGTTCTCGGCGAAGCGCTGCTTGTGCAGGTCGAAGAGCCGCTGCCGGTCCTCGAGCAGCTCGGCGGTGCGCACGCGGATTTCGAGGTCGCTGTTCCTGCGCAGCACGCGGCGCTGGCTCCCGGTCGGGGCGAAGCGCCGGGCGTCCACGCGGAGCGGCTGGACATTGCGCAGGCCGGCGGGCGTGAGCGCTTGGCGGTAGCGGTAAAAGATGGGTCCGAAATGGCGCCACCCGCCTTCCCAGAGCGCGTCCATCTGCTCCGGGGTGCGTTCCCAGCTCACGAAGTGCTCGTCCTTGAGTGGCTGCATGGGGCGGAGCTTACGCGGTGCGCGGGAAATTTCCACGGCGCACCGCGCGGCGGCGCGGATTTCGCGCGCGGCGAATCGGGCCTTGCCGGATTGCGTCCCCGGTGATGCCATGCGGCGGAAGGCCTGTGCAGATGTTCCCCCTTCGCCCCCGGAAACCGCTCCTCGGCATCAGCGCTGCCGCCATCGCCGGCATCCTGCTGGCCGATGCGTGGCCGGTGCCCGTCGTGTGGGCGTGCGGCGCGGCGGCGGTGCTCGCGCTCGCGGCGCTGGCGTGGCCGAGGACATGGACGTGCCTCGCGTTTTCGGCGGCGGCGTTTTTCGCGCTGCATGAGGTGCGGCATCACCACTCCGCCGCCAGCGGGGTGGAGGCGCTGCTGGGGAAAGGGCCGCACACCGCGTCCGCGACGGGCGTGGTGTGGTCGGAGCCCGCGGCGCAGACTGGTTCCCGCGGGGAGCCACGGGCGACCTTCTGGATGAGAATTGACTCGCTGCGTGTCGGCGGCGGGGTGCTGCCGTTCACCGGACTGTGCCTCGTGAAATGGTCCGGTGCCTCACCGGCGTATGGCGACGTGGTCACGATTGACGGCTCGGCGGGCCCGCTTCGCGAGACGACGAATCCGGGGCAGTTCGACGTGCCGGAGTGGCTCCGCCGCCACGGCGTGCGCTTTGAAATCTCCGCGCGCAACGCAGGCGACTGCGCGGTGACGGCGCACGGACATGGCTTGCCGGCGATCACCTTTGCAATCGCCGCGCGCGAGTGGATCCGCGGGAAACTGGAACTCGGCCTCGGGCAGTCGCCGGAGCTGACGACGCTGATCGAGAGCATGGTGCTCGGCCTGCGCGGGGAGACGCCGCCGGAGATGAAGGGGCTCTTTCAGAAGACGGGCACGCTGCATCTCTTCGCGGTGAGCGGTCTGAATGTCGCGATGCTCGCGGGCATTGCCTGGCACCTGCTGAAGCCGCTGCGCTTCCCGCGCCGCGCCGCCATCGTGATCATCATCCCGCTGCTCTGCGCATACGCGCTCGTCACGGGGCTGAGCCCGAGCTGCGTGCGGGCGACGGTGATGATGTCCTTCGTTCTGCTCGGGCGGATGTTTGACCGGCCCGAGGTCGTCGGAAACAGCCTCGCCGCGGCGGCGTTGGCGATTCTGGCGTGGGACACGAACGAGATATTCAGCCCGGGCTTCCAGCTCTCGTTCACGCTGGTGATCTTCATCATGTGGCTGGCGAAGCCGACCGCGCGCCGCATGGAGCCGCTGGGCCAGCCGGACGACTTAATCCCGCGCGAACTCTGGACGCGCCGCCAACGGTGGATCGCCGCGGTGTGGAGGCCGATCGCGACGGCGACCGGAGTGACGGTGTCCGCGTGGATCGGCTCGTTCCTCTTCATGGCCGGCTACTTTCACCTCATCTCGCCGGTCGCGATCCTCGCGAACGCGGTCGCGGTGCCGCTCGCGTTCTGCGTGCTCGCGCTCGGGCTGATGAGCCTGCTGTGCGGCGCGTTCTCCGCTGCGCTCGCGGTGATCGTGAACCAGGCGAACTGGGCGATGGCGCAGGCGCTGATCGCGAGCCTTGCGTTCTTTTCCAAGCTGCCCGGCGGCTACGTGTATGTGGAGACGCCGCGGGCCGGGCGCGCGCCGGTCTGTGAAATCACCGTGCTTGAAGCGGGCGACGGCGCGGCGGTGCATGTGCGCGCCGGGCGAGGGGACTGGATGGTGGATTGCGGCGCCGCGCGCGAATACGAGGGCATGCTGCTGCCGTATCTGCGCTCGCGCGGCGTGAACCGGCTCGACGGCCTCCTGCTCTCGCACGGCGATGCCTCGCACATCGGCGCGGCGTGGCCGCTGTTCGAGGACTTCCGCCCGCGGTGGGTTGCCGACACGACCCTGAGCGACCGCTCGCCCACGCGGCGCGACATCCACGCGCGGCTGGCTGCGGCGGGTGTCGGAAAGCGCTACCTGCGGCGCGGCGACGAACTCCCGCTCGCATCCGGCGCAGTGATGAAGGTGCTGTATCCGCCGGATGAAATCGCGCGCACCCTCGCGGATGACCGGGCACTCGTGTGCCGCATCGAGGCCGCGGGGCTGCGCGTGCTTCTCATCTCGGATGCGGGATTTTTCACGGAGAACTGGCTGCTCGAAAACGAGCCGGACCTCGCGGCCGAGGTCCTCGTGGCCGGCTGGCATTCGCGCGACATCTCCGGCACGCCGGATTTTCTCTCGCGCGTCCGTCCGCTTGCGGCGGTGTGCTCGCTGCCGCCGTTCGGTTCGCCGCCGGAGCGCGTGGCGGAATGGGAGCGCAGCGTGCGGGCACTCGGAGCAGAGCCATTCCAGCAGGAGCGCAGCGGCGCGGTGCGCGTCGAGATGCACGCCGACGGCACGCTGCTCGTGCGGAGCTTCGCGGGCGGTCAGATTTTGCGCAGCCGCGCGCGGTAAACCGGCAGGCCCTGCGCGGTGAAGTGGCGCTCGAAGTCGGTCTTCGGATAGTCGGGCTCCTCCACCCATTCGATGCGCTCGAAGCCCTTCGCCCGAGCGAGGACTTTTTCGATCCAGAGGAAGTAGGGCTGGTCGTCGGTCTTGATGCGCACTTCGCCGCCGTCCGCGAGGACCTGGTGCAGCGAGACCATGAACTCATCCTGAAACAGGCGGCGCGGATGGTGGTGGCGCTTCGGCCACGGGTCGGGAAAGCCGATGTGGACGACGGACGCGCAGCCGACGGGGAGCAGCCACTTCGCGGAGTAGTTGCTCTCGAGGCGCAGCACGCGGCAGTTGTTGAGGCGGTTGCGCGCGATGGCGCGGCAGACCTTCTCCACGCGGCCGAGCATCCGCTCCGTGCCGAGGAAATTCTTCTCCGGAAAGCGCGTCGCCATCGCGAGGAGGAAGCTCCCGTCGCCGCAGCCGAAATCAATCTCCAGCGGCGCGGGGCGCTCGAAGATGTCCGACATCTGTGCGCGGCGGACATGGTCGGCGGGCTGCCAGAGGGCGCGTTCGGCGGCGGCGAGGAATTCTGCGTGCTGCTGCTTCTGCTGCAGCGTCCGGTCGGTCTCGGTCATTCGGTGGATGGTGGTGTGGATGCCGCGCGCAGGAACGCGACGGCAGTCGCGCCGTAGCGTTTGTCGCGGATGATTTCCCAGGCATCGCCGGGAGCGAGCGGCTTCTCAGGGAGATGTTCGAGGACGAAGATGCCGCCGGGAACGAGCGCGCGACGCAGAGATTCCGATGCGAGGAGTTCGATGGAAAAATCGCGGTCGCCCTCGCGCTTCGCGTAGGGCGGGTCGGCGAGGATGAGGTCGAATGTCGCGGGCGCTGCGGAGCGGTCCAGCCAGCGCATCACGTCGGCGCAGGTCACATCCCCGCCAGCGAGCCGCGTCTTCTCCAGATTGCGGCGGATGACATCGCAGGAGCGCCGGTCGCTCTCGACAAAGACGCACGACGCCGCGCCGCGGCTGAGCGCCTCGATGCCGAGGCCGCCGGTGCCGCCGAAAAGATCGAGCACACGCGCGCCGTGGACGAATTCGCCGAGGCTGTTGAACATCGCGTTCTTCACGATCTCCATCGTCGGGCGCAAGTCGCCCTTCGGGACTTGAAGCGGGATGCCGCCCGCGGTGCCTCCGACCACTCTCATTGCGGCGCGGGCGCGGTTGCGGCTGCCGGGGCAGGGGCGGGAGCGGGGGCGGTCGACTTCCTTTTCCCGGGAAGGAGCTGCGGCAGCATTTTGAGGAGCTTCTGGTTGTGCCTTCCCATCGGTGTGTTTTCGAGGATCGCCGTCGCGGCCGCACCCGCGGCGATGATGTTCTGCTCGCGGCGGTTCGACGTGCCGGTGAGGCGCTCGGCGAGATTCTGCCGCGGCTTCGAGAGCGTGCCGGTGATGTTGAACTGGAGGCCCCGCCGGTTGTCGCGGTCCGGCGGCGAGAACTGCGGCGCGATGACGGCGTTGCGCGTGATGAAGTCGGCAGGCGCATGCAGGATGCCGGTGAGGTCGAGCGTGCCGTCGAATGCGACCGGGCCGTTGAGCGTGAGGCCCGCGGGATGCGCGGCGACAGTTGCGGGAGTCAGAAAGACCCGGCCCTGCTCGATGCGGAAATTTGCCGTGACCGCGGAGATTTCAAACGAGGCGAGCGTCGCGACCTGCAGCGCCTCGCCGATTTGGCGCAGCAGTTCGATCTCCCGCGAGCTCGCTCCCGTGAGAGTGAGCTGGCCGCCGCCGCTCATCGCATTCTTGTCCGCGCCAAGGCCCGCGAGCTCTGCGGTGCCGCTGAGGAATCCGCCGATGCGGGGATTTGTTGCGCCGGCGTTTTGGGCGGTGACTGCGACGTTGATGTTGTCGAGCTTCAGGCTCGCTCTGGCGGTGGAGCGTTCCGTCCATTCGGCCTCGCCGGTGACCGTGCCGCCGCCGGAAGCCGCCGCGATTTGGCGAAGCTTGACGGAGCGTCCCTCGCGTCCGACGACCGCGGTGAGGTTGTCGAGCGCGAACCATCCGTGCAGTGTCACGCGCTGGATGGCGAGGTCGCCCGCGAGGTTGTCGCCGGTAGCGTCGTTGAGCGTCGCATTGATGCCGCTGAGCGAGGCGAATGGCTTTTGGTCTTTTCCGATGAGATCCACTGCACCGCCGGTCATCACGACGCGTTCGATCACGACACGGGAATTGCGTTTCGCTGCTGGAGCAGGCGCCGGCGCAGGTGCCTGCGCCATGGCGGGTGCGCTGGGTGTCGGCACGGGGATGGACGCTGCGGCGGGACTGGGCGGAGGAACTGGAGCAGCCGCAGGTTTTGTGGACGGCTTGCTGCCGGGCAGCCGCCAGGCTCCGGCTTCATCTTGGATGAGGCGAAGGTGCGGCCGCTCGACGCGCACCTCGGAGAGCGTGAGCTTTCCGGCCAGCAGCGGCAGCAGCCGGTGGCTCGCGGAGATGCCGGAAAATTCAAACGCGCTCCCCTCGGCGCCCGTGACGGTGAGCGACTGCACCGAGAGGCCGCCCCATGCGGAGAAATCAATGCCGCCGGTCTTCACGGGCATGCGCATCGCGCGGCTGAGCTCCTGGTCGAACGCCGCGTGAAACTCGGGCGACTTCAGCCAGCGGTTCAGCGCCCAGCCCGCAAGCGTCAGGACGAGCGCGAGTGCGAGCACGGCGATGCCGAGGTATTTTGCGATGCGTTTCAATTCGCGGCGAACGTAACGGGGGAGCGTTCAAAGGAAAGGGCGGAAAGTGTCTCGCAAGCCGCGGTGCGCGCCGCGTAAAAGCTGCGCGCTCATGCCGGACCACGTCATCATTTTCAACCCGAAGTCGCGCAGTGAAAGATCGCACGACCTCACCGACATGCTGCGCGAGATCGCTTCTGGCGCGGAACTGCGGATGACAAGCGAGACCGGCGATGCGCGGCGTCTTGCGGCGGAGGCGGCGCGCGAGGGGTTCCGGATCATCACCGCGGCGGGCGGCGACGGGACGGTGAACGACGTGGCGAACGGAATCGCCGGCACGGACGCGGCGCTCGGCGTGCTGCCGGTCGGGACGATGAATGTGTTTTCGAAGGAGCACGGGCTTCCGTCGAAACTTGAGGACGCATGGGCGGTGATCCGCGCCGGACGGATCCGCGAGATCGACCTGTTGGCGGCAAACGACACGCATTTCATC
>JBGAPU010000127.1:0-16412 GCA_044221035.1 Chthoniobacteraceae bacterium
CTCGAGCCCGCGAGCGAGGACGTGCGCCTGCACCTGCTACACCTGCTCGCGAGCCATCACGGCGAGCTGCAATTCGGCAGCCCGGTCGTCCCGAAGACCCCCGAAGGCTGGGCGCTGCACTACGTGGACAACCTCGACGCGAAGATCGAGATGATGACCGCGGGCTACGCCGGCTCGAAGCACGTCGCCCCGCGCATTCAGGAAAAGGTGTGGCCGCTTCCCGGCAACCTCGTCACGCCGCTCGGCCACTTCCCGCAGCCGCCGTCCGCGTAAAACGAAAGCCGCGTGCCGCGCAACGCGGTGCCGTCGCTGCGGAACGCCTTTCGCGTTTCGTGCAACGCAGTCACCGGCTCGCGCAACGTCCCTTTAAATCCGTTCAACGGCGCTCCACCCGAATGCGACGCGATTCCGCATTCGCGCAACGCCGAGCCGTTCCGATGAAACGCGATGGCGCTTCCGTTGAACGCCTTCACGCCGCCGTTCAACGGCTTTCGAGCGTCGTTCAACGCGTTTTCGTCGTCGTTCTATTGAGATTCACGCCGGTGCAATCGGCATCCCGGTTCGTTCTATTGAGACTGGGGTGTCTTCAATCGACCACCGGAGTCGTTCAACGGAGTTTCGGGTCCGTGCAATTGAGATTGAGGGTCGTTCAATTGAGACTGGCCTGTATTCAATTGACCACCGGCTTCGTTCAATCGAGTTCGGGGTGTGTTCAATTGCCCGCTCGACGACTGTAATGAGACTGGTTTTTTGAAGAAATGCCGCGTTTGGCGGTGAAACGAGGTATTTCCGAGGAAAAACGGCCCTTCGCCGCTTATTGAGACCGTCAAATGAGGATTCCGACGATCGTCGTCATCACGTAGCACGCGAGCAGGCCGCAGAACATTGCGCGCATCCCGATGCGGGCGAGGTCGGCCCGGCGTTCAGGGCAGAGCGCGCCGATTCCGCCGATCTGGATGGCGATGCTGGCGAAATTCGCAAAGCCGCAGAGCGCGTAGCTGGTGAGGGTGATCGTGCGCGGGTCGAGCGCTCCGGGGTGTGCCGTGATGTGGTTCGAGAGGTCCACGTAGGCGATGAATTCATTCAGCACCACGCGCTCGCCGAGGATCTGGCCCACGTAGCCGCAGTCCTGCGCGGGCACGCCGAGCAGCCAGGCAAAGGGTGCATTGATCCAGCCGAAGACCTGCTGGAGCGTGACCGGCGAGGCGACGCCCGCGGCGGTCTGCGGCCAGGCGATGAGGGCGTTCATCAGCGCGACCACGGCGACAAAGGCGAGCAGCATGCCGATGACATTGATGGCCAGCATCACGCCCTCGCTCGCGCCGGTGCAGAGCGCGTCGATGGAATTCACCGCGGTGCGCTGCACGGCGAAGTGGTGCCGCTCGCCGGTCTCGCTCTTCTCGGTCTCGGGAAACATCACCTTTGCCATGAGCAGCCCCGCGGGCGCGCCGAGCACGGATGCGGTGATGATGTGGCCCGCGCTCATCGCGGGCAGGCCCGCATAGACGACCATCACGCCGGTCGCGATCGTGGAGAAGCCAGTGACCATGAGGGCCATGATCTCGCTCTTCGTCATCTTCGGGAGGTAGGGCTTGATGAGCAGCGCGGCTTCCGTCTGGCCGAGGAAGATGTTGCTCGCGCCGGCGAGGCTCTCGCTGCCGCTGGTGCGCATGGTGCGCATCATCACCCACGCCATTCCGGCGACGATCTTCTGCAGCACGCCCCAGTGGTAAAGCAGCGCGGAGAGCGCGGAGATGAGGATGATGGTGGCCGCAATGAGGATGGCGAAGATGATGCCGCCGGTGCCGAAGACGCTCTGTAGTTTGTCGCCGTCCGCCAGCGGGCCGAAGACCATCTTCGCGCCCGTGATGGCGTGGACGTTGAGCTGGTCCACGACGGTCTGCGCCTTCTGGAAAATTGTCTCTCCCACGCTGGTGCGCAGGATGAAGAGCGCGAAGACAAACTGCAGGCCGAGCCCCCAGAGCACCGTCCGCCACGGGAAGCGCCGCCGGTTGTTTGAAAGCAGCCACGCGAGCGCGATGAATGCGACGAGGCCGAGGAGGGACACGAGCTTGGGCAGCATGGCGGCGGAGGGTGCGCGGATGCGCGGGACTTTCAATCCCGGATCGTGACGGGGAGAGTGTTCAGTGCTCAGTGCTCAGTTCCCAGTCCTCAGAAATTCGCGCCATCGGTGCGGGCCGGATACTGAGCACTGGGAACTGAGCACTGAGCACTGAACGCCGGCCAACTGCTGCTTGCGCACCGGCTGCACAGCGCGCACCCTGCGCCATGCTTCAAGGCCCCGACATCGTCCTCGCCTGTCCGCACTGCCAGACGCTGGCGCGGCTCTTCACCGTGGCGAATCCCGACCCGACTGGCGCGGTGTCGTGGTCGGACGGCTATCAGGAAATGCCGCTGACGCCCGCCCAGCCGAACCTTTCCCGCTGCCGCGGCTGCGGAAAGCTGATGTGGGTGGCCGAGTGCCCGCCCGTGGGGATGATCGACGAGGCGGACCCGCAGCCGCAGCACGAGGAGTGGAAGGCGCTGCCGTATCTCCAGCCGGCGGAGGAAAAGGATTACCTCGAGGCGCTGGCGACGGGCATGGCGCCGAACCCGGAGCAGGAGACGGAGCTGCGGGTCTTTGCGTGGTGGCGGGCGAACGACAGGCACCGCCGCTCCGAGGGCACCGGCCGATTCCCGCAGACGCCGGAGGCGGTGGAGAACCTGAACCGGCTTGTGGACTTGCTGAAGGACGGCGAGCACGAGTTCGTGCTGTTCCGCGCGGAGGCGCTGCGGGAGCTGGGGCGCTTCGATGAAGCGCGCGAGATGCTGCACGGCATCTGCAGCGACTACGCCATCGCGCGGGCGATGCTGTCCGAGCTCATCGAAAGGAAGTCGCGGGACGTGGAGGTGCTGTTTTCCGAGCCGACGAATGCGGAGCTGGAGGCGGCGGCCGCGAGCGCGGAAGCGGAGGAGCCGGGCGTATGAGCATGACGGATGGCGGTTACATCGAGCTGAAGCGCGAGATCACGGCGATCAAGATTCCCGAGGGCGCGGAGCGCGTGCTGCCCGCTGGGACGAATGTGGCGATCACTCAGGAACTCGGCGGCACCTTCACGGTGATGGCGCCGGATTTCGGCGGCCTCTACCGCATCCAGCCGCGCGATGCGGATGCGATCGGCCGCGAGGTCGTCGAGCATGAGGTGACGGAGGGCGAGTTTGAAATCGAGCGTGTGTGGGAGCAGCTCCGCCAGTGCTACGACCCGGAGATTCCGGTGAACATCGTGGATCTCGGCCTCATCTACGACGTCGCGGTGACGGATGACGATTCGGGCAAGGGCAAGCGGGTCGCGGTGAAGATGACGCTCACCGCGATGGGCTGCGGCATGGGGCCGACGATCGCCGGCGACGCGCGCCAGCGCATCCTCACGCTGCCGGGAGTGGCCTCCGCGGATGTGGAGGTCGTGTGGGATCCGCCGTGGGCGCCCTCGATGATCTCCGCCGCGGGCAAGGAGAAGCTCGGAATGGAGTGAGCGGGCTGCGGCGCCTACTCTGAGGCGCCGGAGTCCGCCGCCGCTCCGCCGCGCCGGCTGCCGATCCAGTCGCAGAGGCCGCGCTTTTTCGCAGTGGCGACGAAGTCCCAGAATACGGCGCCGATTTCGGTCCACTCCGCATCCTGCGCGGCGGCAATGGCCTGCGAGACGTTCATGTTCGAGCGGTAGAGGATGTCGAAGGCGCGCTTGATCTCGGTGCGCGCGGCAGCGCCGAAGCCGGCGCGGCGCATGCCCACGACATTCAGGCCCGCGACGCCGTTGATTTCCGCCGCGATGACGTAGGGGGGGATGTCTTTTCCGAAACCGGAGTTGCCCTGGCAAATCGAGAGGCGTCCCACGCGAACATGCTGGTGAAATACGCTGCCGCCGCCGAGGAACACGCGGTCCTCGACGCTCACGTGCCCGCCGAGCAGCGCGTTGTTCGCGATGACGACGTGGTTTCCGAGCCGGACATTGTGGCCGATGTGCGCGCCGCCCATGAGGAAGCACGACTCGCCGATGACCGTCTCGCTGCCCTCGGTGGTGCCGCGGTGGACGGTCACGTATTCGCTCATGCGAGTGCCTGCGCCGATGATGACGCGGCTGTTCACCTGCGGCTTGAATGCGAAGTCCTGCGGGTCGCCGCCGAGCACGGAGCCGTTGCCGACGATGCAGTTTTTCCCCAGCGTGACGTGGCCGCCGATGAAGGCATGGGCCTTGATGGTGCATCCGTCGCCCACCCGGGCTCCCTCCTCGATGACGGCGAGCGGGCCCACGGTGGTTCCCGCGCCAAGCAGGGCTTTCGGGTGGATGACTGCGGTGGAATGGATGCTCACTGTCCGCTGGTGGATAGCGGCTGCGCACCCGGAATGGCAATCCTCCGGTTGCGCCGCGCGCGGCTCAAATCACCCCGGCTTCGCGGAAGCTGAAGAACGGCGCGCGGCCCGGCGCCGGACTGCCGAGGATGATGTGGTCGAAGAAATTCACCTGGAGCATCTTCGCCGCCTCGGCCATGCGCAGCGTGATGCGGCGGTCGGCGTCGCTCGGCGCGGGATCGCCGCTGGGGTGGTTGTGAACGAGGATGAAGGCGTAGGCATTGTGCAGCACGACGGGCCGCAGGATTTCGCGCGGATGCGCGAGGCACTCATTCAGGCTGCCCAGCGAAATTTGCTCGACGCGCAGGAGGCGCAGCTTCGCATCGAGGAGCACCACGCGGAGGCTCTCCTTGCCGAGCTGGCGCATCTCCGCGCCGAGCAGCTCGTGGATTCTCGCCGGGGAATCGAGCGGGATCTCCGCGAGGGATTCGCGTGCGAGCCGGGCGGCGAGCCCGAAAGCCGCGGCGAGCTGCACAGCCTTGGCGCGGCCGACGCCCTTGATTTTTGCCAGCTCCGGCAGCGACGCGCGCGAGAGGGAGGCGAGCGATCCGAACTGCAGAATGAGCTGGCGGCCGACGTCCACGGCATTTGCGCCGGGGATGCCGGTGCGCAGGAGGATGGCAATGAGCTCGCTGTCGGAAAGTGCATCGGCGCCGCGTGCGGCCAGCTTTTCGCGCGGGCGCTCCTGTTCCGGCAGTTCATGGATTTTGAGCGGGCCCATGCTTTGCGGGTCGCCGTGTCAGAGATCTTCCTTTTTCACCGCCGGCTGCGCCGGCTTCGAGGCAGAGGCGCCGCCCGCGGGAGCCGCGGCGCCGGTGAGCGTCTCGTTCACGTATTTGATGGTGACGGAACCCTGCGTGTCCCCGCCTCGTGCCGCCACGCCGGACACCTCGGCGGAAATCACCACCTGGGATTTGTCCTTCATCGTCGGCGTGAATTTCCAGACGGCCATGTTGCCGGACGCCTGCGCCTGCTGGGCCTTGGTTTTGCCGCTGCCAGCGCCGATCTTCCTGTCTGTCGTGGCGGAGCCGTATTTGGAAGTGAGCTGGCTCCGGAACTCCTTGTAAACCGAAGAGGCGTTGCCCTCCGTCTTGAGCGTCACCGCCGCCGAGGCAAATTTCCGGTCGGGAAATTCGATCACCCATTTCGCCACCGGCTGTCCGGCGAATGTGCCGCCGGTGAGCTCGATGTGGTAGTCGTCGGCATTCTCGGGAAAGGTGACGCCGGGCCGCTTTTGCAGGACACGCTTCGCCTCCTCGGGCGATGCGCCCCAGGGGATTCCCAGAAAGCCGCTCGGACGCTCGGCAAGTGCGAGCGGGGAGCAGGCGAGCAGGAGTGCGAGGGGGAGCTTCATGGCGTGAGCTTCGACTGATGGAAATCCCCGGCGCGGGCGGAAGTCAAACTCCGTTCCGGGTGCCGGCTCGCGGCGCGGTCAGCCGCAAGTCAGGCCACAAACTGGCCGATCATTCCGTCGAGCGTCTGGATGAGGCCCTTCAACGCGTCGTGGTAGCGGTTGGCCGGCACCACCTTGAGCTGCGTCTCCGTCTCGCGGAGCATCCGCCGGGCGGTGGCGATCGCGTTGTTCACCGCGCCGCTCGCGACCGCCTTGCGGACGAGGCCCGCGATTTCATCGTCGCTGCCGTCGAGGATCGTCGCGCAGATGCGCTCGCGCTCCTGGGGTTCGCTGTTTTGGAGAAGGTAGAGGATGGGCAGGGTGAGCTTGCCCTTCCGCAGGTCGCTGCCGAGCGTCTTGCCGGCGCGCGCCTCGTCGCCCGCGAGGTCGAGGACGTCGTCGTAAATCTGGAACGCCGTGCCGAATTTCAGGCCGAAGGTGCGCATCGCGGCGATGACCGAGGGCGTCGCCTCATTGAGGAAGGCGCCGAGCTCCGTCGCGACCGCGAAGAGCGCGCCGGTCTTCATCTCGATGATGCGGTAGTAGTCCGGCACCGAGAGCTTCAAGTCGAAGCGGCGCTGCGTCTGGATGATTTCGCCCGAGCACACCTCGTTCGCCGCCTCGGCCATGCGGCGCATCATCTCGCTGCTGCGGAATCCGCTCGCGAGCTTCAGCGCGTGCGAAAACAGGCAGTCGCCAAGAAGCACGGAGAGCGCATTTCCCCACTTCGCGTTCGGTGTGGGATTCCCGCGGCGCGTGTCGGCGCTGTCGAGGATGTCGTCATGCACCAGGGTCGCCGCATGGATGAGTTCCACGACCACGGCGAGGTCGAAATGGTCCGGCCCGATGTTGCCCGTCGCGCCGCCCGCGATGAGCGCCAGCGCCGGCCGCAGCCGCTTGCCGCTGCTCTCCACCGCATACGCCACGTAGCCCTCGACCGCCGGGTCAAACGCCCGCGCCTGCGCGCGGATGCGCTCCTCGACTGCATAGAGTTCGGAATTGATCAGCTCGAAGGTCTGCTTGAGCGCTTCAGTCTTGCTCACGCCCTTCGCGCCGTGGGCGCTCGTGTCTGACTTTGTGAAATGTTTCACAAGCGGACGTTACGAATCGGTTGCGTGCAAGTCAACGGCTGCGATGCAAGGAGAGAGGTCACGCCCGCAGCTTGATCATCAAGTCGCCGGCTTCGACTGCTTCGCCGATGCTCACGAGCACTTCGGCGACGGTGCCGTCGGCGGGCGCGAGGAGGTTGGTCTGCATCTTCATCGCTTCGAGCGTGGCGAGTTTGTCGCCTTTGGTGACGGCTTTGCCGACGCTGGCTTCGAGGGCGGTGATCATGCCGGGGATGGGCGCGCCGATTTGCAGCGGGTCACTGGCGGCGGCTTTCGGGCGCGTCTTCACTTCCTTCGAGATGCTCTTGTCGAGCACGGTCGCTTCGCGCGGGAGGCCGTTGAGCTCGAAGGTGATCACGCGGCGGCCGTCCTTGTCGGGCGTGCCGAGGTTGATGAGCTTGATGATGAGCACCTTTCCTTCCTCGATGCTCACGGCGACTTCTTCGCCGGGGCGCAGGCCGTAGAAAAACGCGGGCGTGGGCAGGCAACTCACGTCGCTGTAGCTCGTCTGGAACTTCGCGAAGTCCGCGAAGACCTGCGGATACATAAGGTGCGAATACAGGTCGTCGTCGCTCTCGTCGCGCTTGGTTTTCACGGCGACTTCGGCGCGCGTTTCCTTGAGCTTCACGGGCTCGGGCTTCGTGCGCTTCACCTTCTTGTCGCCGAGCACAGCGCGGACGACGTCCTTCGGGAATCCGCCCATCGGCTCGCCGAGTCCGCCGCTGAGCATGTCGATGACGCTCTCGGGAAATGCGATGCTGCCAGGCTCGAGGTTCACGACGTCGGCGGGCTTGATGCCGCGGGTGAAAAGGAACAGCGCCATGTCGCCGACGACCTTCGAGGACGGCGTGACTTTCACGATGTCGCCGAAAAGGTCGTTCACCTCGCGGTAGCAGCGCGCGATTTCCGGCCAGCGGTGGCCGAGGCCCATGCTCGCGGCCTGCTCACGGAGATTCGTGTATTGGCCGCCGGGCATTTCGTGGAGATAGACTTCGCCGCTGCCGGTTTTCGGCGCGGTGTCGAAGGGCGCGTAAAAATTGCGCACATGCTCCCAGTAGTCGGAGAATTCGTTGAGCGTATCGAGGTCGAGGCCCGTCTCGCGCGGCGTGTTCTGCAGCGCGGCGACGACACTGTTGAGGTTCGGCTGCGAAGTGCTGCCGCTCATGCTCGCGATGGCGAGGTCCACGACGTCCACCCCCGCATCGCTCGCGCGGAGGATTGATCCGGCATTGATGCCGCTGGTGTCGTGCGTGTGAAAGTGGACGGGGATTCCGATTTCGTCCTTCAGCGCCTCCACGAGCGCACTCGCGGCATACGGGCGGCAGAGGCCGGCCATGTCCTTGATGGCGAGCATGTGCGCGCCCATTTTCTCCAGCTCCTTCGCGAGCGAGACGTAGTATTTCAGCGAATACTTCGTGCGCGTCGGATCAAGGATGTCGCCGGTGTAGCAGAGCGCGCCCTCGCAGATCGCGTGTGTGTCCTGCACGGCTTCCATCGCGTGCTTCATGTTCGCGAGATCGTTCAGCGAGTCGAATACGCGGAAAATATCCATGCCCGCCTCGGCGCTGTGCTTCACGAAACCGGCGACGACATTCGCCGGATAGCTCGTGTAGCCGACGGCATTCGCGCCGCGCAGAAGCATCTGGAAGCAAATGTTCGGCACGGCGGTGCGCAGCGAGCGGAGGCGCTGCCACGGGTCTTCATTGAGGAAGCGCATCGCGGTGTCGAACGTCGCGCCGCCCCACATTTCGAGCGAGAACAGCTCCGGCGTGCGTCGCGCGACCGCGGGCGCGATTGCGAGCATGTCGGCGGTGCGCACGCGCGTGGCCATGAGCGACTGGTGCGCGTCGCGGAAAGTCGTGTCGGTGACGAGCAGGCGCTTCTGCTTCAGCGTCCACTCGGCGAATTTCTTCGGCCCGAGTTCGAGCAGCAGTTGGCGCGTGCCTTTCTGTGGCACGATGCGGCCATCGGACTTCGGTAGTGGCGCGGGTGTGAAAGGCTGCGCGGGCTTGTAGCCCTTCGCGTGCGGGTTGCCGTTCACGATCACGTTGCCGAGGAATGCGAGGAGCTTTGTCGCGCGGTCGCGGCGCGGCTTGAAGTCGAAGAGCGCGGGCGTCGTGTCGATGAGCGTGGTCGTCGCTGAGCCGCTGCGGAACGTCGGGTGATTGATCACGTTCTCGAGGAACGGGACGTTCGTCTTCACACCGCGGATTCGCATTTCGCGCAGCGAGCGGTCCATGCGGTCGAGCGCCGTGTGGAAAGTGGTGCCGCTCGTCGTGATTTTCACGAGCAGCGAATCGTAGAACGGCGTGATGACCGCGCCCGCGTCGCCCATGCCGGCGTCGAGCCGCACGCCGTAGCCGCCTGCGCTGCGATACGTGATGATTTTGCCGTAGCTCGGCGTGAATTTGTTCGCGGGGTCCTCCGTCGTCACGCGGCACTGCACGGCGAAGCCGTTGCGGGGGATTTCGCCCTGCGGTGGAATCGCGACCACTTCGCTGTCGAGCGCGTGGCCCATCGCGATGAGAATCTGCGAGCGCACGAGATCCACGCCGGTGATCTGCTCCGTGACCGTGTGCTCCACCTGGATGCGCGGGTTCATCTCGATGAAAAACCACTCGTCCGTGTCGAGGTCCAAGAGGAACTCGACGGTGCCCGCGTTGTCGTAGCCGATCTCGCGGGCGA
The DNA here is from genome assembly GCA_044221035.1 of Chthoniobacteraceae bacterium. Lineage (GTDB taxonomy): Bacteria > Verrucomicrobiota > Verrucomicrobiia > Chthoniobacterales > Chthoniobacteraceae > SXWH01. The sequence continues at coordinate 9,596 of JBGAPU010000127.1, forward strand.
TGCGCGCACTCGCCTCGCACAGCTCGTGGCGCACCTTGTCGTTCAACCCGTAGCTCGGCGCGATTTCGACGACCTTCTGGTGGCGGCGCTGCACAGAGCAATCGCGCTCGTGAAGATGCACCGCATTGCCGTGACGGTCGCCGAGCACCTGCACTTCGATGTGCTTCGCGCGGCCGATGTAGCGCTCGAGAAAGACCGCATCATTTCCGAACGCGCGCCCCGCTTCGCCCTGCGCCTCGTCGAGCAGCGCGTCGAGGTCGCCCGCTTTGTGCACCACGCGCATGCCACGTCCGCCGCCGCCGAACGCCGCCTTAATGATCAGCGGGAAGCCGATTTCCGCCGCGACCTTCAGCGCGACCTTGCGATCGCTCACCGGATCCTCAGTGCCCGGCAGCGTGGGGATTTTTAGCTTCTGCGTCAGCGCCCGCGCCGCGACCTTGTCGCCCATCAGTTCGAGCAGTTCCGGTTTCGGCCCGACAAACGTGATACCCGCCTTCGCGCATGCGGCCGCAAATTTAGCATTCTCCGAGAGGAAGCCGTAGCCCGGGTGAATCATGTCCACGCCCTTCTCCTTCGCGAGCGCGACGATGCCCTCGACATCGAGATACGCGCCCACCGGCCCCTTGCCCTCGCCCACGCGATACGCCTCGTCCGCCTTGAAGCGGTGCATGGAGAATTTGTCCTCCTCCGCGTAAATCGCGACCGTGCGCAGCCCGAGTTCCGTCGCCGCGCGCATGATGCGGATGGCGATCTCGGAGCGGTTGGCGACGAGGAGTTTTTTTGCGGCGAGGATCGGCGTGTCTTTCCGAGCGGACTTTATGGGCATAAAAAAGCGGGCGTGCTTGTAGGGCACGGGGCGCCTGCGTGCGAGCGGAAGTTTGTGGCGGCCTGCTGCTTCCGCGTGTCGTTACCGCTGTGCCTTCGGCCGCGTCTCGAACGCGACGTGCGTGATGCCCAGCCTGCGCACCTCGTCGAGCAGGGTGATCGCGAGTCCGAGCCGCGCATTTTCATCGCCTTGGATGAACACCCGCAGCTCCGGGTTGGCGCCGTGCAGCGCCCGCAGCTCGGCAGTGAGCTGCTCCTGCGGCATCTCGCGCTTGTCGAGGTAAAGCTGGCCGGTTTCCGCGATGCTCACGGTCACGTGATCCTTGTGCTCCTGCGGCGTGCCGGTGCTCGCGGCGGGCAGCACCACGGGGATGCCGCGGTTTTTCACCATCGAGAGCGACACCATCACGAAGGTCGCCAGCAGGAAGAACATGATGTCGATCAGCGGGATGATCTCGATGCGCGCACGGCGCTGCGGGCGGATGCTGGGGATGTCCATGCGCTACTTCGTCAGGTGGATTTCCGCGTGGCTCGCCGCGTCCTGCATCTCCAGCCGCGCCTCCTCCAGCCGTGCGTTGAGGTAGTTGAAGGGCAGCAGCGCCGTGATCGCGATGCCGAGGCCGAAGGCTGTCGCGATGAGCGCCTCCGCGATGCCGCCGGTGATTGCCGCGGGCGCGCCCAGCTCCGCGCCGCCGAGCATGCCGAAGCTGCGGATCATTCCCGTCACCGTGCCGAGCAGGCCGAGCAGCGGGGCCAGCGTGATCGTCGTGTCCAGGATCGTCAGCCCGCGGTTGAAGCGCTTCAGCTCCCAGTTTGCCGCGCGCAGCATCGCCTCGCTGAACGACCGGTTGCGGTGCGTGAGCGCATACGCCAGCGCGCGCGCGACGAAGTCCCGCGAGCTGATGCCGAGGTTCGCCGCCGTGTCGAGGTCGCCCCGCTCGACCTGTGTGAGCATCTCATCGACGTCGCGTTCCGAACGGCGCGCCTTTTCGCGCGTGATGAAGTAGAGCCGCTCCAGCACCACTGCGAGCGCGACGACGGAGAGGACGAGCAGCGGCCACATGATGGGGCCGCCCTTTTGGAAAAGTTCGAGCATCGGAGTGAGATTCACGCGGAGTGGTTGTGTCCTAAAGCGGAAGAGGGAACGGAAGGAAAGCTCCCGCGGCGTCAGGGTTTGTTTCCGACGAAGACTCCGGAGTGGTGCTGCATAGGGAAACGCGTCCAGTCCGCACCGGCGTCCTCGATCAGTGGCTGGGGAATCTCCGGGCGGACGCGCCGGATGAGTTCATCGAGCGAGGTGAGCTTTGCCGCGCCCGCGATCTCGAGCGCATGGAGCAGGATTCCCGCTTGGTGCGCCCGGCGGAACGGCTCGGGAAGCAAGGGGGTCGCAGCGTTCTGGATGTCGCGCAGGTAGGTGGCGAGCGGGACGTGGATGAACCACGGCTCGCGGAGACCGATGACGTTTCGCGCGGCGTCCCACTCGAGCCACGAATTGCCGAGGGTGTTCACCGGCCCGGATTGCGGGGCTGGCAGCGGCCCCGCGACGCACATCGCGACTCCCTCCGCGTGGCGGAGCAGGGGATCGCGGGTGAGGTTCGCTTCGCGCGTCCGGTCGCAGGCGGCGCGGACTTTCCCCCAGTCCACCGAGTCCAGCGGACGCCCGCCGACGAGCGCGACGATTGGCATGGCCTCGTAGAAGTCGCCGCGGAGCAGCCATGCCTCGGGGAACACTTCGCGGAAAGTGCGCGCGATGGAATCGAACTGCGCGCGTGTGAGCTGATACACCGGCAGCCATTGGCAGAAGAGGCCGCCGGGACGCAGCGCCGCGCGCGCGCTCCGGAAGTGCTCGCGCGAAAACATGCGGCTCTCGCCGGTGCGCCACGGCAGGAAGAGGTCGCCCTCGATCACGTCGAACTCACCGTGCCTCTGCGCGATGGTGATGCGCGCGTCGCCGAGCGTGATGCGGATGCGCGGGTCGGCGAGCACTCGCCGGTTGAATGGAACGAAGTATTCCGAGGCAAAGCGCAGGACGAGCGGCGAAAGCTCGATGCCTTCCGCGGATTCAAACGCCGGATCGAGCGTCGCACCCGCGAGGGAGCTGCCCGTCGCGACGCCGAGGGTCGCCACGCGTCGCGCCTCGCCGTGGAGCAGCATCGGCAGGAGCGTCTGCCGCTCCTGGTTGAACTGCGCGCGCGAGCCGCCGAGCGTGTAGTTGTTGTTGAAGAGGATGCGCCAGTCATCCGGCTCGCCGCGCACGACGCCGACCACGCCCTCGCGTCCGACTGCCACTTTCACCAGCATGTCGCCCTTCGAGAGACCCGCGAAGGGAAGGCGCGCGTCGATCTTCCAGCTCCACGCGATGGCGGCAGCGAGCGCCGGCACGAGCCACCAGCGCGCGCGGCCCGTCTCGAGGAGCACACAGGCTGCGTAGCCGCCGGCGATGAGCGCCATGCTCCACCACAGGCCGAATGTCGGGGCGAGAAACCGCTCGGCGCACTCCGCGCCGAACCAGCCGCCAAGACCATTGACCGCGAGGAGGAGGCCCGCATCCACCCGCTGCCCGGATGCGCGCCGCAGGAGCAGCGGGAAGACCAGTGCGGCAGGCAGCAGCAGGAGCGCGCAGCCCGGGATGCCCATGCGAAAGGCGTCCCACGCGTAGGAGCCGAGCGGCTGCTGGAAGGGGATGTAGTAAAGGCCGTGCCGCTGGACGACGAGGGCGAGCGGTTGAGCCGCGCACGCAAGCGCTGCGAAGGCAAGCGCTGCCGTGAGTGCGTGCCTTTTTGCGATGCCCGCGAATGGGATCGCCAGCAGCGCACCGATGCCGAGCGCCGCGAGGACGAGGACGAGCACGAGCGCGCTGGAAAAATGGGAGCTGATGAGCAGTTGCGCGAGCTGGTGCTGGTGGAGCACCTCCGCGCCTAGGACGAGAAAGCCGGAGGCAAACGAGAGGGTGAGCAGCCGCGGGGTGTGCTGTGCCCCGGCGGACTGCGGTGCGGCATCATCTCCATGGCCGATGAGGACTTCCCGGCGGCCAAGCGACGCGGCGCCAAGGGCGATCAGCAGATTCAGCGAGAGAGCGGCGATGCATGCGCCGGTGAGCCCGAATGTGGGCAGTGCCCAGAGCAGCGCCAGCGCGAGGCCGGCGATTCCGCCGAGGGTGTTCACGCCGTAGATGGCGATGGTCGCGGCGCCCTTTGTCGCACGGATCATCCACGGCACGACGGTGCCCATTGCGAATGCGGGAGGCGCAACGAGCAGGAGCGGCAGCAGCCAGCGGAGTTGCCTGGCGGCCCCGGAGGACTGTGGCAGCCGGTCGAGAAGCGGTGACGCGGACAGCAGCGCAAGTGCGAGCAGGGCCGTGGCGATTTCCGCGATTGCCACGCTGCGCCACGGCCGCGGTGTGGGCCGCCGAGCGGCGAAAAATGCGCCCGCTGAGAGGCCGAGGAAAAACGCCGCCACGACGCGCGTGAAAGTCCCCGCGTCCGCGCCGAGGATGTCCACCATCCGGCGCGTCCAGAGGAGCTGGTGCGCCATCCCCGCCGCACCGCTGGCTGCGGTGAGCAGCAGAGGGAACCATCGCGCTGTGGCGGCGCTGCTCAAGGTGCGGAGCGGATCAGTCCACGGCGCCTGCGGAGCCCGAGGGCCGCGGCTCCGATTGCCATGAGCAGGGCGCCGTGCGGCTCCGGCACCGCGACGAATGTGAAATCGTAGGTGACGCTCGGCGCCTGCAGCGGTTCGCCGAGCGGCCCGACGACGCCGAGGTCGTAGAGGGTGAAGCCCACGTGGTAGGTGCCGGGCTGATCCACGGTGAAGCCGCGGCCGTGGATGTGCCCGTAGGGATCCTCGTTTTGGTCGAATGACGTGAACCCCGTGACGCTGCCCGGGATGATGAAGCGGAGCCCGCCGCTCTCGGTGATCGAGCCGGGCGGCGCCGCGGGCTGTGTGAGCGGCTCGCTGATTTCGAACTTCCAGTTTCCCGTCGGGGTGTTGGTCGTGAACTCGATGTTCGGCGTGGTGCGCGAGAACGACTGGTTCTCGTCCCAGAATCCAAAATGCGCGCCCGCGGGTCCGGTGACGTAGGTGATTTCCATCCAGATGTATGCCCCCGTGTGTGCGTGGAGCGCACCATCGAGCTGCGTCTGGCCGTCGGAGAGCGAGGCGAAGGTGAAATAGTCGTTTGGAAAAAGGACGCGCGGCTGGTCGTCGAGGGCGTAGTAGCCGGCGTAGCGGTTGCCGGTCGGCTCGATGAGCATGTGATACTGCGCGGTGTTGAGCGAACCGCTGATCGTGCTGCCATACAGGGCGAGCGCCGCACCGGGCGCCGTGCTCACGACGCCGGCGGCGATGTGGTCATGGGCGTGGGTGGCGCTGAACGGGATGCATGCCAGCGAGGCTGCCAGGAGGGAACAGACAATCGTTGGATGAATGTTCATGGCGAAGATTCAGGCGACCCGGCCCCTCGCCGCAGCGGGTGCCGCGGCGAGGGGTTGCGGGAGCGGCGATGACTATGCGGAGCGCCGGCGGCGGATGAAGGCCAGCGTCGCAGCCGACCCCGCGAGCAGTGCGAGCGAGGCGGGCTCGGGCACCGCGTTGTAGGTCACCGAGAACGGCGTGCTGTCGGCCTGTTTGCCGGCGAGGTCGTGAAGGACGTAGTTCACCGTGTAGGTGCCCTCCTGGTCTGCGGTGAAGACTCGGCCGTGGATGTGGCCGAAGGGGTTCGTCACCGCGGTCACGTTGCCCGGCGTGCCGGTGCCGTTGGGCGTGCTCGTCGGGTTCACGCCGTCGCCGATGTATTGGGGCGCGTCGGCGTAGGTGATGCCGTCGTTCGTCAGCAGGAAGTTGTAGAGGTTCCCCACGCCCGTCGAGCCGGTGAGCACGCTGAATGTCGGTGTGGAGGTGTTGTTCCCGTGATCGAAGAACCCGAAGTGTGCCCCCGCAGGCCCGGTGACGCTGCTGATTTGGAGCTGGATGTAGGATCCCGGCGTCGCGCCGAAGGCGTTTGGGGCGATGTAGGTCGTCCCGTTTTCACTCACCTGCGTCACACCGGCGGCGGCGAGCGCCGTCCAAGTGATGCTGCTGGAGAAGTAGAGACCAGTCTGCGGGCCGGAGATGGCCAGCGTCATGGTCTGTGTGGCGAGGGGCGCGACGGGCGTCCCCAGTGTGTTGCTGACGAATGCCAGTGCGTCGCCGAGATTCAGCGTGCCGGAGCCGTTCGTGTCAGTGATGCCGGCATAGAGGTGGCCGGCGTGTGCGGTTTGTGCGGAGACGACAAGGGCCGCCGCGAGTGCAAGCGGGATGCTCCGCTTTGCGGTGATTTTCATGGAATGGATGATGTGTGGTTTGTGGTGTGGCTGCGGGATCAGTTGCTGGTCCCGCCCTCGGCCGAGGGATCCACGAACCGGCTGCCGGTTTCCCGGAGCCGTGCCTGCACGTCCTCCCATTTCAGGGTCTCCACGTGGCCGTCCACGAAGAGGTAGTTGGCGCTGCCGTCGTGCCTCTGGACGGCTACCTGCCCCTTGAAAACTTCAGGCGAGATTGCCTGCCCGTAGTAATCGGTGAAATGGAAGTGGTCCGAATTCGCATACTCCTTGGCTGCCTCCGCGAAGAGAATCGTCGCCCGCGGTGTCTCCACTCGCGTGAGCTTCGAAAAGTCGAGGTTGGCAGCCCCGGCGGGGTTCGGAGTCATGTAGTCGTTGACCACATACGTGTATTGCCGCGTCTTGTCCTCGTCGGAAGGGCACCGGAAGGTAATGGTCCCTCCGGCATATTTCTGGAGCGAGAGCGTCCAGGACTGCTCGCCGAGCGACCGCTGGTGCGAGGTGACGGGGAGGGAGCCGTCGTGCTCGCCCGCGTATTGCAGGCAGGCGGCGCCGATCTGCCGCATGAAATTGAAGCACTTCACAGTCTTCGATTTCTGCGACGAGGAGGACATCACCGACAGCAGGAGCCCGGCGAGCACCGCGATGATGGAAATCACCACGAGGATCTCGAT
>JBGAPU010000128.1:0-16171 GCA_044221035.1 Chthoniobacteraceae bacterium
CGGTGATGTCGAGCGTGTCGGCGTTGCCGGCGGCGTCGGTGACCACGATGGCGTTGCCGGTGGTCGCCACGTTGTAGTCCGGCGCGAGCGTGGTGAAGGTGTCCACGCTCGTATAGCTCGTGCCGGTGCTGTTGGTCGCATACGCCGCGTAGGAATAGCCCGTGGTGTGCGCGAGGCCGGTGGCGTTCGCGGTGAAGACGCCCGTCGTGCCAGCCGCGGTGACCTTCGTCACGCCGGGGGCGCCGATCTGCGGGTTGTTGTTGTCGCTGGTCTTGGCAAAGACGATGCCGCGCTCGGTGATGGCCCCGCCGCCGTCGCTCGTCACATTCCCGCCGAGCGTCGCGCTGTTGCTGGTGATGGCCGCCTGCGTCGGCGTGGTCACCGCCGGGGCGACCGGGTTCACCGTGATCGTCGCCGTGGCCACCGCTCCGCCGAGTCCGCCGTCCACGTTGCTCAGCGACGCCTGCACGTCGAAGCTGCCGTTGCCCCCGCCGGTCGGCGTGAACTTCAGCCCCGCACTGCCCTGCGCGAACGTGATGAACGAGCCCGCCGTGATCGCGGTCGTCCCGTTGTTCTGGAAGAGCGAGCCGTTCACGATGTTCGTGATCTTGAAGTGCGTCACCTCCGTGCTGTCCGCCGCATTGCGCGAGATCACCAGCCCGCCGGTGGTCTGCACGCCGAAGTTCGTCGTCGCATTCGTCACGCCCGGCGTGTCGGCCACCGGGTTCACCGTGACCGAGGCCGTGACCGTCGTGCCGGCGAGGCCCGCGTCCGCATTCGACGTCGAGGCCTGCGCCGAGAGGGAGCCGCCGGCGAAGGAATTCGCGTTCGGCGTGAACTTCAGCCCCGCCGCGCCCTGCGCCTTGGTGATGAACGCATTTGCCGCCACCGGCGTGGTGCCGTCGGCGAGGAACACCGAGCCGCCCGAGATGCCCGTGATCTTGTAATGCGTGGTGCCCCCGAGGTCCGCCGGATTCGCGGTGATCACGAGGCCGGACGTCGTCTGCGTGTCCTCGTTCGTGGTGGCGTTGGTGATGGACGGGGTGAAGGCAACGTAAGTGAACTGGTCCGCCGCCGAGGTCGCGCTCGTCCCGCCGCCCGTGGTCACGGTGACATCCACCACCCCCGTCCCCGCCGGCGAAGTCGCGTTGATCTGCGTGGCGCTGACAAAGGAGAAGCTCGCCGCATTCGCCGCGCCAAACTTCACCGCCGTCACCCCCGTGAAATTCGTCCCCGTGATCGTCACAGCCGTCCCTCCCGCCGGCGGGCCGCTGGTGGGCGAAACGCCGCTGACCGTCGGCGCAGGGACGTAGGTGAACTGATCCGCCGCCGAAGTCGCGCTCGTCCCGCTCGGCGTGGTCACGGTGACATCCACCGTGCCCGTCCCCGCCGGCGAAGTGGCGTTGATCTGCGTGGCGCTGACAAAGGAGAAGCTCGCCGCATTCGCCGCGCCAAACTTCACCGCCGTCACCCCCGTGAAATTCGTCCCCGTGATCGTCACACTCGTCCCTCCCGCCGCCGGGCCGCTGGTGGGCGCGACGCCGGTGACCGTCGGCGCGAAGTCGTCGTTCCCGATCGTCCCCAGTCCCTGGCCATCCGTCACCGTGGCGCCGGTGACATTCGTCACGTTCACAAAGAACGTCTCATTCGTCTCCGGTGCGGTGTCGCCGTTCACCGTCACGTCGAAGGCATAGGTGCTGCTCCCGGCCGGGATCGTCTGGCCGGTGAGCGAGCTGGCGACGTAGTCGCCGCCGGCGGTCGTCGCGGTGTTGTTGGCGGTGCCGATGTCAAAGGTCACGCCTCCCGCGGGTGCCGGCGAGGAAAGCGAGACGGTGAAGCTGAAGGTCGTCGTCCCCGCGTTGCCCTCATTCAGGCTTACGTCGTTGATGGTGAGGTTCGGCGTCGGCGCGACGCCGGTGAAGACCCGGGCGCCGATTCCCGCGTTGCTGGTGCCGTCGAGGGTGTTGTCCGCCCAGGTGGTGGCGAAGCCGTTGGAGGCCAGCGGCGCGAGTGCCGAGGCCGACTGCGTGTCGATGCGGCGTTCGTTGAGCTGGAAGTCGTAGCTGTCCACGGCGGTGCCGGTGGACGTGAAGCGGTGCGCGAAGAGGCCGCCGGTGCCGTCGGGATCGGTGTTCGACTGCCAGCTCACGATGAACCCGCCGCCGGAAAGGGCCGCGATGGCCGGCGTGGTCTGGTTGCCGGTGGTGGCGCTGTTCACGAGGACGCGCGCGCCCTGCGCCGCGCCGCTGTTGTCGTAGCGCTGGGCGTAAATGTTCGACTGGCCGGTGGTGTCCACGATCGCCCCCTCGGTCTGCGCCGCATCGGCATACACGACGACGAAGCCTCCGCCGGTGAGCCCCGCGCTGCGCGGGTTGTTCTGCGCGGTCGCCGAGGCGAGCACGGTGATCTCGCTGGAGACCGCCGCCGTGGTGCCCATCACGCGGGAGCGGACGTCCCCGGCATTGGCCGGGTCGCGCCATGTCACCGCGTAGTTGTTGTCGCTGAGCGGGGCGACGGAGGGGAGCGACTGCGAGCCCGTCAGCGTCGTGTTCACCACCAGTTCGCTGCTCGCCACGGCGGCGCCGGTGGTGCCGTCAAACTGCCGGACCCACACGTCCGCGGTGTCCGCCCCGTTCGGGCCGATCCAGGCGATCACGAAATTGCCGTTCGGCAGCGCCGCCACCGAGGGTGCCGACTGGGCCCCGGTGTTCGTGCCCGGGGCGAAATTCTCCGCGCCGACCGTGCCGTTCGCCGCCACGATGCGGTAGCGGATGTCGTTGTCGGTGTTCGGCTGCTGGTAGGCGACGACAAACCGGCCGCCCGAGAGCGCGGCCACGCTGGGATTGGTCTCGCTGAGGCCGCTGCCCGCCGGACTGATGGCAAACTCCGAGCCCGACGCCACTCCCGCCGCGGTGAACTTCTGCGCATAGATGCCGCCGGTGGAGGTCGTCTCGCCGTCCTGCCCCACCGAGCGCCACACCACCACGAAGCTGCCGTCGCTCAAGCCGGCCACCTGCGGCAGGCTCTGGCTGTTCGTCTGGAAGGTGTTCACGTGGATGTCGCTGCCAAATCCCACCGGGTTTGCGCGGCGCGTGAGCGTGACCGTCCGCGCGACCCCCTGGCCGGCGATGGGCGCCCCCGTGTTGTCCGTCTGGTAGTAGTCGTAATAGCGCAGCGTCACCGTGGAGGAGGCGTCCACAGCCGGCAGCGCCCCCGAGCCGCGGACCAGCTTCGTGCCGCTCAAGGTGAAGAGATTCGCCACCGACTGGCTGTCGATCGCATACACCCCGCCGCTGGAATTGCCCGTGTCCGTCTTCGACAGGCCCGCCATGTCCCCGCCGAGCGCCGGCGTGCCCCAGTAGTCCAGCGAGATGGTGAAGACATCCGTGGGCGGATTATCCACGATGATGTTCTGGCCGGTCGTCGTGGAGGCCCCGTAGAGCACGTAATCCCAGGCCGAGAAGCAACTGTCGTTGTTCGTCGTGTCGCCCGGCTGCAGATCCACGAACCGGTAGGTCTTCCCCGCAATCGTCGGCCCCGGAATCGCATTCTGTGTCATGTCGATCCAGTTCGTCCCGTCCGTCGTGTATTGGAATTTGCCCCGGCTCAGCACGATGCTGTTCGGCACGTCGTCGAGGTAGCCGAGGTGGTTCACCGTCGCCGGGCCGTCCGGGATGCCGACGCCCGCATTTCCGGAGGATATGTAGGGGCCGAAAGTCCACGTGTTGCTGATGCCGCCCGGGCGGACATAGACGGTGTTGAAATTCGGATCCACGCCGATGATCGGCGCCGGCAGCAGCCCGGCATACTCATACCCGGCCTCCAGCAGAGGCGCCGCCGACACGCTCCCCGTCGTGTATTCCAGCACCCAGTCGCCGCCGAGCGCGGAGGCGCCCGTCCTGTTCGTGGAGGCGCCCACATTTCCACCCACCAGCGCCGCGACCTCCCCCACGAATGCCCGGCCCGCCTCGCCCTCCGCCAGCCCGCACCCATACAGCAGGAACTCGCCCCCCGGCCGCAGGGCCCGCCCCATCGAGCGGAACGCCTCCGCGTGGAGCCTCACCCGCCCCGCATCCCAGCCGCTCCCGGAGAGATAAAGAACCCCCGGCCCCGCGTGCGACACGAGCCGGATCGCCCGCAGATCCCGCCGCCCCGCGAGATGCCTCTCCATCTGCGCCACCGCATCCTCCCCGGCCCCGAGGCGGACGACCTCCACCCCCTCCCGCAGATGCGCCGCCAGCACCCCGGAATCCTCCACCGCCGAATCGATGAACGCCACATCCACCCCCGCAGGCGGGACTTCCCCGGCCCCGGCCAGCCCGCCACCCATCGTGCCCAGCAGGGCGAGCGCGGGCAGCACGGTGCGGAATGTCGTTCGGATGAAGCCGGAAGTGGCGGAGCGGGTGAGTTTCATGGGACAGTGTGGAAAAGGGATGGTGCGGGCGGCGTGCGGAGTGCGAAGTGCGGCGGGAACAAATCAGGAAACGGGCCAACCGGGAGCCGAAGGAGCAGCCAAAGGAGAAAAAAGCTCCTGCTCGAAAATGGACGGTCCGCAGTTCAATGCCGTGCGGTTAAGAGATTTTCGCCCCCCCAATGCAAGGCCAAACCCGCACGCGCCCCCCTGATCGCCCCATGCAGCCCCCCGGCCTCCGCAGCCCCCGCGGCCCCCGTCATCCCGCCGCTCCGGGAGTCGAAGGTCGAAGGTCGAAGGTCGAAGGTCGAAGGTCGAAGGTCGAAAGCCGCCCGTCGTCATCCGGCGTTCAGCGTTCGGACACTGAGCACCGAGCACTGAGCACTGAGCACTGAGCACTGAGAACTCCGCCCCGCCCGTTCGTCATTCCTACCTCACCAGCGCCTGCCGGAACGTCTCCACATACGCTGCAAAGGCCACCATCTCCGCCTGCGTCGGCGGGTCGCTGAAGGTGCCGGCGAAGGGCGGGATCGCGCCCGGGTTCCGAGCGGTGGTCGCGATGGCATCGTCGAGATTCTGCGGCGTCACCGCGCCCATCGGCCCCTGCGGACCCTGCGGGCCGTCGGCTCCGTTGGTCCCGTTCGTGCCCGCCGCGCCCTGCGGGAGGCCGAAGCTCAGGTGCAGCACCCCGGCGGCGATGCTCGCATCCACGGTGGCCGCCTCGCCGGGCGGGAGCGTGGTCACGCTGTCAATGACAACGCCGGTGATCGCTCCGGCGTCGATGAGGGTCTTCAGCCCATTGAACTGTCCGCGCATCTCGGCGGAGACGAGCGGTGAATGGTCTGCGGGAAGGGAAGGGTCGAACATACAATTTGGGATTTTGGATTTCGGATTTGGGAGGCGGGGTGAAGGGCGGTGTCGGGTTGCTGGTTGCTGGTTGCTGGTTGCTGGTTGCTGGCGGCTGGTTGCTGGCGGCTGGTTGCTGGCGGCTGGTTGCTGGTTACTGGCGGCTGGTTACTGGCCGAAGCTCGCGTTCCCTGGTAGAACATCCCGCATTGCACCGAGCACCGAGCACCGAGCACTGAGCACTGAGCACTGAGCACTGAGCACTGAGCACCGAGCACCGAGCACTGAGCACTGAGCACCGCCCCCCAACGAGGCTAACCAGTAACCAGAAACCAGAAACCAGCAGCCAGCAACCAGCCGCCAGCCGCCAGCTTACAGCACCCGAATCTGCGCCGGGTCGCTCCACAGGCCCATCACGCCGCGCAGCCCCACGGTGCGCACCCGCACCCAGACGACGGTGCCGGGCGTGAACCCATTCAGCTCCGCGCGCCCGCCTTGGAAGAACCCCTTCGTCACCCAGTTCGCATCCACATTCGGGTCGCCCGTGCAGGTTTGCACCTCGTTGGTGCTGTGGGGTCGGCTGGGCTTGTAGCGGGCCAGGATGCCGCCGCTCTCGTCGCCATGGCGCAGGCGCAGGTCCGTGGGCGCGGCGGGAGCCGAAGTGTCGGGGGCGCGCGTGGTTTCATAGGAGGGGAAGCCGCTGAGCACCACGATGGCCGGATCGCCGTTGGCGATGCTGTTGACATAGTTCCCCAGCACGGCGAGCGACTCCTCCAGCGCGGTGCGCGCCTCGTTGAACGCCACCACCTCGGGCTTGCCGCCGGTGGCACGGGCGAGCAGCTTGGCGTCGTAATCGGCGATGGTGGCGAGGAATGCCACCATCGTGATGGCTGGTGTGGTGAAGGTGGCCGCGTTGGCGGTCATTTCGTCGTGGATGACGTGGGAGACGGGGCCGAGTTCGGTGGCCGTGTAGCCGCTGAAATCGACGATGGCTTTCGTGTTGTTCATGATTTTGCGTCGTGTGATCGCCAGGCTGTCCCACGTGAGCCCGGCGTCGAAAGTGAGCCCCGGCTGGTCCCAAGTGTTCGGGTCTGGCATGGTTTGGTTTTGGTTTGGTGTTGTTTGTCGGTCTGGTGGGGAAGATGGGCGGGCAGGGTGGTGGCTGCAGGATTTCTCAGGGGAAAACGCCGCCAATGAGTGGCAAAGGCATCAAATTCACCCGCGATATGAGCGATGCGGTTGATTATATGAGGGGCGCCGGCTACTATATGATTGGGAGGGATGCCGAAATGAAGGCGGGGGTTCCGGATTGGAAGGTGGCGAGCCGTTATATGATTGATCAGAATCATAAAAATGGAGCAAGGACAGCCCGAAGCTGGAAGCGGATGACCCAAATCTGGAAGCGGATGGCTCAAAGCTGGAAGCGGATGGCCCAAAGCTGGAAGCGGATGGCCCAAAGCTGGAAGCGGACGGCCCAAAGCTGGAAGCGGACGGCCCAAAGCTGGAAGCGGACGGCCCAAAGCTGGAAGCGGATGGCTCAAATCTGGAAGCGGATGGCCCGAAGCTGGAAGCGGATGGCCCGAAGCTGGAAGCGGATGGCCCAAAGCTGGAAGCGGATGGCTCAAATCTGGAAGCGGATGGCCCAAAGCTGGAAGCGGATGGCCCAAATCTGGAAGCGGATGGCCCAAATCTGGAAGCGGATGGCCCAAAGCTGGAAGCGGATGGCCCAAAGCTGGAAGCGGATGGCCCGAAGCTGGAAGCGGGTGGCCCGAAGCTGGAAGCGGATGCCTCAAAGCTGGAAGCGGATGAGCAGGAGCATTCCACGGATTGGCGAAATCCACGGGCAAATGGCCGAAATTCTTGGACGGATGCGGCGGCATCCCCCATGGCCGCCGAGGGAACGAGGCGGACTTGCCGCAAGGATCGCCCTCAGGAGGAACAGCCGACCTCCTTCCGTCGGCAGCTACGGAAACCTGCGCCACCCCCTCCCGCCGGCTGCTGCTCACACCCATCGTGCGGCACAGAGTCCTCCGGCGGACCGGGGAGGCGCTGAGGCTGGCGGGAGTCGAGTTCATCGGGGGCGCAATTCGCTTCGCCAATCATTGAAGCAGATTCCCCGATTTTCCGTGAGTCTGGACGGGCGGGCATTATTCCCTCGTGCGTGTGGCAGATTTTTGCCGCAGCTTTTCCGCCGCCTTCTCGATGTCGCCCGCAAACCGCGCAAACGACCCGCAGACCACGCGCCCGACGGCGGCGAACCGGAAGAGGTAAGTGCAGAACGCATCCTCCGCCTCCTGGTCGTGGACCGTCTGGGCTGAGATGGTTGTGCGCTTCGCCAGTTGGTTCAGGTTCAGGCCGATCTTCTCGCGCGCCGCGAGCTGCACCATGGCACGCGCCTTGGCGATGCTCTCCGCATACGCCACCACCTCCTTCGCCTGCACCTTCGCAGGCACCTTCGGCTTCCCCCGCGGGCGCCTCATCCGCCGGCCCTCCGCAGACCATGGCCTCCGATGGGCAAGGGGAGTCGCGGCGTCCGCCGGGCAGGCCGCCGGGCGGTCGTTCGCACTCCGGGGAACGATGCGCCGGAGACCTCCGGCACCTCAGGCGCCGGATCCTTCCCGCCCCTGCTCGCTTTCCGCTTCACCCGCCACCCGCCTCCCTTCGTCCAGTGGCTAGTCCCCGCGCCGTTCCCCGATCCGAAGACCCGGAGAGATCCGCCGCAGAACCGCGCAAGGTGCCCCCGCCCGCCGACGACGCACGCCAGCGTTCAGGGTGGGTTTCAGAAAGAAGTGCTTCATGGGAGGGAACCTTTCCGCGCGAAATGCTGCCGCGGACTTGGGGGTAAAGGCAAGCGAAAAAATGAACCGCGCATTTGCCCGCAAAACCACCGTCACCCAGCGGTGCAACCGGTGGAGGAAATCGGTTCGACACGACAGTCGTTTCCACCCAAGCTCCGCGCCATGCCACCCAGAAGTCCAGAAGCGGAGAGAGCGTATCGCGAGGCTGAGCGCAGAATTGAACACGCTGCTCGAACTCGACAGGATCATCTGAGTTTCGCGGGGAAGGGTTTAACCGAACTTCCGGATTCGCTTTGGAAGCTCACGCATCTGCGTTCCTTGGATCTTCAGCGAAATCGTTTGCAATCGCTGCCCGCGGAGATCGGGAAGCTCACCGCGCTGACGAGGCTTACCCTCGCCAACAACCAGCTCACGGCGCTGCCCGCGGAGATCGGCAAGCTCACGGCGCTGACGCACCTTTACCTCTCCTACAACAAACTCATGGCGCTGCCCGCGGAGCTCGGCAAGCTCACAGTGCTGACGGAGCTTTACCTCTCCGCCAACCCGCTCACGGCGCTGCTCGCGGAGATCGGCAAGCTCACAGCGCTGAGGGAGCTTCGCCTACACAACAACCAGCTCACGGCGTTGCCCGCGGAGCTCGGCAAGCTCACGGCGTTGACGGAGCTTTACCTCTTCGGCAACAAGCTTACGGCGCTGCCCGCGGAGATCGGCAAGCTCACGGCGCTGGTGCGGCTTGACCTCTCCCTCAACCGGCTTACGGCGCTGCCCGCGGAGATCGGCAAGCTCCGGGCGCTGACGGAGCTTTATCTCCACGACAACCAGCTCACGGCGCTGCCCGCGGAGATCGGCCAGCTCACGGCGCTGACGCAGCTTTATCTCCACGACAACCAGCTCACGTCGCTGCCCGTGGAGATCGGCAAGCTCGCGGCGCTGACGGAGCTTTACCTATCCAACAACCGGCTCACGGCGCTGCCCGCGGAGATCGGCAAGCTCAGGGCCCTGACGGCGCTTTTCCTCCACAATAATCCCGCCCTCGGCGTTCCTGCCGAAGTGCTGGGGCCGACATCGGATGAGGTCGGTAGCAGCCTAGTGACGATGCCCGCGGAGCCGAAGGCGATCCTAGATTACTATTTCGCCAAGAACAAACGCCCCCTCAACGAAGTGAAGCTGATGCTCGTGGGGCGCGGGGGAGCCGGAAAGACGAGCATCGTGGAGCGGCTGGTGAAGAATGGCTTCAACCCGCAGCAGGAATCCACGCTGGGCATCGCCCTGCAGGACTGGAAGCTGCCGTGCCCCGGCGGGGAGCCTGTGACGGTGCATGTGTGGGACTTCGCCGGGCAGGTGATCGCGCACGCCACGCACCAGTTCTTCTTCAGCGCGCGCAGCGTATATGTGCTCGTGCTCACGGGCCGCGAGGACGCGCAGCGGGAGGATGCGGAGCGGTGGCTGCGGCTCATCCGGGCCTTCGGCACGGATGGCGGCGGGACGTCGAAGGTGCTGGTGGCGCTGAACAAGTGGGAGGAGTCCCCTGTGAGGCTCGACCGCGAGGCGCTGCGGGAGAAGTATCCCTTCATCGCGGGCTTTGTGGAGACGGACTGCCGGAGCGGCCGCGGCATTTTGGAACTGAAGACAAAGCTGGCGGAGATCATCGGCAGCGACCCGGATGTGCGGGAGACGGTGGGCGCGGAGTATTTCGCGGTGAAGGAAGCGCTGCGGACGCGCTGGCACGAGGGGAAGGAGAATCACCTCGACTACGGGGAGTTTGAGACGGTGTGCGCGGCGAACGGCGTGCCGGAGCCGGAGCGGCAGAAGGCGATGGCGCTGAACCTCCACCGCCTCGGCCTCGCCCTGAACTACGGCGACGACCCGCGCATGCGCGACACGACGGTGCTGAATCCCCACTGGGTGACGGACGGCATCTACCTGCTGCTGCGCAAGGCGCCGAACGCGCGGGCGGAGTTGACACTGCAATCTGCCTGCATGCAGTTGCCCAACGAAGCGCCGAAGCGGGTGATGTTCCTCATCCGCCTGATGCAGAAATACGACCTCGCCTTTCCGCTCCGCGAGGACGAGGAGACGTGGCTGGTGCCGCAGGCACTGGCGGATTCGCAGCCGGTGCTCGGCCCGGAATGGCAGGGGGAGGCGACGCGCCTGCGCTGGAACTACGCCGCCATGCCCGAGGGCCTGCTGCCGAGATTCATCACGCGCACGCACACGCTCAGCGAAGGCGAGAAGCGCTGGCTGAACGGGACGATCCTCGTGATGAAGGAAGCACGCGCCTTGGTTCGGGCGGATGCCACGGACCGGCGCATCACCGCGACGATCCTCGGCCCCGAGCCCGCGCGGCAGCAGCTCGCGGGAACCATCCAGGCGGAGATGCGGGCGCTGAATGGCGAAATCCGCGGCCTCGACCCGCAGGAGGAACTCCAGCACGAGCGCGAGCCGGAAGTGTGGCTGCCGGTGCCGGGACTGGAGGAGGCGGAGAGGGAGAACGAGCCGGACATGAAGCTGCTGACGCCGAAGGGCCCGGTGAAGGTGAATGCGACCGACGAGAACAACCGCCTGACGGAGCACGACGCGCGGACGGATGTGTGGAAGCCGCGGGTATTCATCAGCTATTCGCACAAGGACGACGCGGCGAAGGACAAGCTGGTGCTGAAGCTGAAGGTGCTGAAGACCGCGGGCCTCGTGGACTTCTGGCTGGACCGCGACCTTGCCGCCGGGGAGGAGTGGAACGCCGGCATCCGCGGGCAACTGGAGAAGATGGATGTCTTCGTCCTGCTCGTGAGCGACCATTCGCTGACCTCGGACTACATCAACCACGTGGAAGTCGCGCGCGCCCTGGAGCGGCGGAACGAGGGGACGGCGGAAGTGGTGCCGGTGATCCTCCAGCGCTGCGCGTGGAAAGCCTGCGGCATCCTGAATCATCTCAATGCGATTCCCAAGGACGGGAAGCCGATCAAGGATCACGCGCCTCACGCGAACGGGTGGGCCGACGCATCGGACCGGCTGGAGGCGCTCTTCCGCAAGCTGAAGGAGCAGCACGCCGGGGAACGCCGCGGCGGGGAGGATGAGAGGGCCGGGCGGTGAGCGTCGCCGCCGTGCAAATTGGTTTCGCCACCGGCGCGCCGAGGGAGTAAGCATCCGCGAGTCATGAGCCACATCGCCGAGATCGAGCTGGAAAACTACCGGTCGTTCCGCAAAGCGCGCTGCCGGCTTTCCCCCTTCACGCTCATCGTGGGCGCGAACAACGCGGGGAAGTCGAACCTGCTGCGGGCGGTGAGGGATGCCATGGTTAGCGATGTTTATCCGGACCGCCTCAACGAGGCGCGGCACCATGGATGCGGGGAAGAGAATTTGAAAGTGAAGCTCCGGTGGAATGACGCGACCGATTGGACAGTGGAAACGGCATCGGAGCAGTCCTGTGTGGTTGGCGGATCGAATAACCGCGTGGTTGCAAAGGAAGGGGGAGGCGCCGGCGTTCCAGTGCTCTACTGTCTCAATCCGCAAATGATCGGGGGCGCAGAGAAGCGGACCATGCGGCCGTTCATAGCCCCGAATGGCGAAGGGGTCACTGCGGTCCTCGACAAGCTGAATTCCGGCCCGAGCGCCCTGCGGAAACGGTATGAGCAGATCATCGGGGCGCTCCGCCGGTGCGTGCCGGAAATCACGCACGTCGGCTTTTCGAGTGTGGATGATGAGCGGCAGGAAATTCATGTTGAGCAGACCGGCCTGCCCGAGCCGCGCCCGCTGAGCGAAGTCTCCGACGGCACTCGGCTGATGCTCGCGATTCTCACGCTGGTGAACATGGACACACCGCCGCCGGTGCTGCTGCTGGAGGACATTGACCGTGGCCTGCACCCGCGGCTCTACGAGCAGCTCGTTGAGTTCCTGCGGGGCATCGCCGCGCAGGGGAAGACGCAGATTCTCGCGACGACGCACGACCCGTATCTCATCGACGAGTTCAAGGACACGCCCGAGGCCGTGGTGATCGTGGAGAAGAAGGAGGGCGAGAGCAGGCTGTCGAATCTCGATGAGCGTCTGAAGAACCTGCGCGCAGCCGGGGCGGATTTGGACATGCCGCTCGGGCAGGTGTGGTTCAGCGGGATGGCCGGCGGCGTGCCGGGCATGTGGCTGCCGGAGATTCTGAAGGTCGCCGAGGAATGAGCCTGCTGTATCTGGCCGGGGAGAGCGATGCGGATGAGGATTTCTTCGCCGATTGTGCGGAGAAGGTCATCGGCAATCGCTTTCAGCGAGTCCGCCTGCGCAACCGAAGGGGTGACGGGGTGGATGCGGTTCGAAGGCAGGCAAAGAATGCTCTTCTAATCGCGGTGGCGGCAGCAGAGGGACCCGAGCCTGTCGCCTTCATCACCGGAATGGACAACGACCGCGCGCCGCACCCGGAAAACAGCAAGTCGTCGCCCGTCAGCACCGGGCTCGACCGGGAAAGACTTCCCGACGAAGACAAGCGAAAGGACAACCGCTACGACTGGCTGGAATCCTTGGTGAAAACTGCCCGTCGGCAGCATAAGGGCGAATGGAGATTATCCGTCGCCATTGCCGTGCCGGTAGAGATGATCGAATCGTGGATCGTGCGCGCGCTGAGCGAGCACCCGCCGCAGCCGACGCCGCATTTCTCGACGAAGGGTAGCTCCGGGGTGTGGGAATACTACGAACAGACCGTGGGCGACACACCCCAGCAGTGGAAGGATCTCGCAGATGCCGAAATAAAGCGACTCAGGCTTGCTGATCATCGCGCGCTGCGCGCGCACTTCGTGGCGAACCTCGATGCGGAAGCGCTCGCCCGCCGCTCGCTGAGCTTCCGGATGTTCAAGGAATGGCTGGATGCGTGGCCCAAGTCGGCTCCGAACGCGAATGAGTGAGGACCTGGAAAAGAAGGGCGGCTGCCTCGGGATGCTGCTGTGGCCGGACTTTTCGCTGCCCGACAAGGCCGAGGAGGAGGGCTCGGCGCGCGGGATGATTCAGAACGCGGGGGCGGAGCCGGGGGTGAAATAGGGGAAACGCCTTGCGCCGATGAAAGGAAAACAGAGAGACCCCGGGGATTCGCGGCGGCACTGGGCGGACGAGCAGTGGGAGCGGCATTTTGCGGAGCTGGTGGAGTTCCGGGAGAAGCACGGGCACACGTGGGTGCCGGCGCGGTGGAGGCTCAATGTCTCGCTCGGGCGCTGGCTGGCGTATCAGCGGCAGCAGGCGCGCAGGGGCCTGCTGGAGCCGGACCACGCGAAGCGCCTGGCGGAGCTGGGGGTGAAGTGGAAGGTGCGCAGGGCGTATGCGTGGGAGTCGGGGCCAGTGGAGAAGGAATGGACGGACAGGGCGTGGGACGCGCACTTTGCCGAGCTGGTGGAGTTCCGGGAGCGGTTCGGCCATACGCGGGTGCCCGGCCGGTGGCGGGAGAATGTCGCGCTGGGGCGCTGGCTGGCGGATCAGCGGCACCGGGCCGTCCGGGGCCTGCTGGAGCCGGAGCGCATGGAGCGGCTGCTGGGGCTGGGCGCGGAGTGGGCGGTGGTGCAGACGCAGGTAGGGGATCTCGATGTCTATCTGGACACGATGCTGGCGCGGCTGAAAGCCTACCGGGAGCAATACGGCCATGCCGGGGTGACGGTGGAGCGGGATCCCGCGCTGGCGGGGTGGATCATCGCCCAGCGCGCCTACCGGAAGGCGGGGACGCTGATGGAGCATCGGAAGGAGAGGATGGATGCGGCGGATTTCCCGTGGGAGGCGGTGGATGCGGCGTGGGAGGAGAAATTCGCGATGCTGCGGCGGTTCCGGGAGCGCTTCGGCCACGCGCATGTGCCCGCCTCCTGGAAGGAGAATCCGCCTCTCGGCCGCTGGGTGGAGCACCAGCGCGTGCGGCACCGGATGGGAAAGATCAGCGAGGAGCAGCGGCGGAGGCTGACGGAGCTGGGCTTCCCGTGGAAGATCCCGCCCGGCAACCGCTCGCCGGTCGGCCCGTAGCAGCCGCCTCCGCTTCCAGCCACGCACGCGGCGCTGGAGATGCAGGAGCGGGCGCGGGGGAGCTTCTACGGATGCTCGAATTTTCCACGCTGCCGGGAGACGGCGCCGATGGGGTAGGGGATTCAGCCTGCGTGGGCCGATGGCTGCGGAGTCCTGCGCGGGGTGAACTCCGGTTCGACACGGGGAACGGATTCGACTTTAACGAGCGGGATGAATGCGCGCGCCGTTTCCCTGCTGCACCGGTGGACCCGGATGGCTGTGGTGTGCCTGCTGGCTGGCGGGGTGCTGCTGCCGCCGGGTGTGTCTGCGGCGACGAAGGCTTCGTCGAAGAAATCCCCGGCGGCGGGCGCGAGGAAGAAGGCGCCGCCGAAGACGGGGAAAGCGGAGGGCCCGCGCCCGGAGACGAAGCCCGCGGCGTCCCCGCCTGCGGAGGAGCCGAAGCCGGCGGCGGAGAACGGCGCTGCGAAGAACGGCGCTGAGGGGGACGGAGGGAAGAAGGGGTTCGCGCCGAATGCGAGCGTCGCGCCGGAGGATATCCGGGAGTTTGCCGCGCAGCCGGCGGGGGTGCGGAGGCTGATCGAGTCGGGCCTCGCGCTCACCCGGCGGGGCCTCACCTACACCTACGGTTCGGCGGACCCTGCGAAGGGCGGCATGGACTGCTCGGGCTTCATCCATTTCGTGCTGCGCCAGCACGGCCTCACGGATGTGCCGCGCGATTCCAGCGGGCTGTATCTGTGGGTGCGCAAGGAGCGGGCCTTCCGCGCGGTGATGAGCCGCAGGGCGGACAGCGTGGAGTTTGACGAGCTGCTGCCCGGCGACCTGCTTTTCTGGACGGGCACCTATGCGGTGAAGCAGGATCCGCCGGTGACGCACACGATGCTGTATCTCGGCACGGAGAAGTCCACGGGCGCGCGCATCATGGTGGGCTCGAGCGACGGCCGGAGCTACCGCGGGCAGCGGAGAAACGGGGTGAGCGTGTTCGATTTCACGATGCCGCGCCCGCCCGCCGACGGGACGCCCGGCCCGGCCTTCGTGGGCTACGCGCGCATCCCGGGCCTGCGGGAGTGACGGGCCGAAAGGCAGGAGTGTCGTATTCTGAATTTGGAAGCCATGAAGCCATGAAGGACAGGCGTGTTCCCAATCGGCTTCCGACCGTTTCCTGCCTTCCTGGTTTCTTGGTTCCAAATTGGGACACTGCCCGGCAGATGCCGCGTGCCGTCCCTCAGGAAGCATCCCCATCCGTCCCGGTGCTGCGTGCCTCTGCCCGAGTGTTGCGTGATTCCGGTCCGGCGCTGCGTGTTCCCGCGGGATTGTTGACTGCTTCTGCCAAAATGTTGCGTGTTCCTGCCGCAGTGTTGCGTGTTCCCAAGGCGATGTTGCGTGTTCCCAAGGCGATGTTGCGTGCTTCCCTCTCGGTGTTGCGTGCTCCTGTCTCGATGTTGACTGTTTTTTGCGCTTTGTTCCGTGCTTCCGCGCCATTGCTTCCCACCAATCCTCCACCCCACCCATCCAACGCCGCGAAAACACGCCCTTTAAGGGCGAAAATCCCGTGCATGGCAGCAAAGTCGAAACTGAGGGGCGTGTCCCGCGCATGCGGGAACACTAAGGCGCCCCGTCTCGTGGTCTATTGGAACAGTTGTCCCGCTGCCCGATCCGCCTCAAGTGCTTGATTTTCCTCCGGTCCAGGGCCGCCTGCACGTCGCCATCCGTCAGATTTACCGCCACCATCATCAGCACCATCGTCCGCTCCGTCGGGCTCCGCTGGCCGTGCTCCACCCGCCTCCATCCCCGCGGAGTCAGCCCCACCGCCCCCGCACAGGCTTCGACGGAAAGATGCAGCGCCCTCCGCCTCAGCCGCACCAGCGCCACCTTGGACCGGATGTAACGGTCAATCTCCTTGTCCGTGATGATCCGCTCCGGCGCACCGCTCCCGTTTCCCAATGGGGGCCCAATCTTCAAACCGCATCGCGCCCCCTTCCCCCGTCACACCGCGCAGCGCCCGGGCGCCGCGTAGCCGTTCAATCCCACCGCAAGGCTCCCACGCAAATCCGCGCACGCAATCCCCCCGCGCAGCATAGGCACAACAGTCCTGCCAATCGCATTCGCTAGGGGGTGCATGACGCCGCGGATGCTGAGCCTG
>JBGAPU010000011.1:0-84443 GCA_044221035.1 Chthoniobacteraceae bacterium
AGTTCGACGAGGTCGCTGTCGAGCCGCGTGAGGAGCACCTGCGGCTCCGGGTCGCCGAAGCGGCAGTTGAATTCGAGCACCTACGGGCCGTCGCGCGTGATCATGAGGCCGGGGAAAAGCATGCCGCGGAAATCGAGCCCGTCCGCGCGCAGCCCGGCGATGAAGCGGTCGAGCACCTCGGTGCGCACGCGCGCCTCGAGCGCGGGCGGGAGCACTTTGTCCGCGGGTGAAAACGTGCCCATGCCGCCGGTGTTCAGGCCCTGGTCGCCGTCGAGCGCGCGCTTGTGGTCCTGCGCGCTGGGGAAAAGCAGGTAGCTGCTGCCGTCCACGAGCGCGTGGATGCTGCATTCGACGCCCTCGAGGAATTCCTCGATCACCACCTCCGCGCCGGCGTCGCCGAACTTCCGCTCCTCCATGATCTCGCGGATCGCCGTCTCTGCCTCCGCGTGGGTCTCCGCGATGATCACGCCCTTGCCGAGCGCGAGACCGCTGGCCTTCACAACGATGGGCACGCTCATCTTTGCGGCGAAGGCACGCGCCTCGTCCGCGTTTGAAAACTGCCCGCTGGCTGCAGCCGGGATGCCGTGGCGGAGCATGAATTCCTTCGCGAACACCTTCGACGACTCCAGCCGGGCGGCGCTCTGCGTGGGTCCGAAAATGCGGAGGCCCTCGCTCTGAAAACGATCCACGATGCCCGCGGCGAGCGCGTCATCCGGCCCGACGACCGTGAGGCCGATCCCCTGCTCCTTCGCGAACTTCACCAAGGCGTCGTGCTCGGAAATCTTCAGCAGCACGCACTCGGCGACCTGCGAGATGCCGCCATTTCCCGGCGCGCAAAAGATCTCCGTGACGCGCGGGGACTGCTTCAATTTCCAGATGAGCGCGTGCTCGCGCCCGCCGCTGCCGATGACGAGGACCTTCATGATTTACACAGCGGGTTGCTGCTGCGTGAGGCAGTGGAATGCGCCGAGGCCCCAGATGAGTTCGCGGCAGTCGATGCTGACGACTTTCCGCCCGGGGAACGCCTTTTCCAAAATCGCCGCCGCCCATCGGTCGTTCGCGTCGGCGAAGGTCGGCAGCAGCACGACTTTGTTGGCGATGTAGAAGTTCGCGTAGCTCGCTGGGAGGCGCTGGCCTTCGCGCACGATCTTGCGCGGCATGGGGAGCTTGATCACGTCGAAGCGCGAGGCCGGGCCGCTTTCCCCGTCGTCCCCTTCTTCGTCGCCGGACTCATCCTCTTTGCCTGCGCTCCGTGCGCTTGCGTCCGCGGTCATGCCGACGAGGAACTCGTAGTTCGCACGAAGCGGCTCGTGGTTCGAGTCGCCCTCGTCCTCCTCGTAGGCCGCGACAATGGTGTCGGCGTCAACGAAGCGCGCGATGTCGTCGATGTGGCCGTCGGTGTCGTCGCCCTCGATGCCGTCGCCGAGCCAGAGGATCTCGCTCACACCGAGCCAGTCGCGCAGGCGCTGCTCGATCTGCGCCTGCTTCAAGTCGGGGTTGCGGTTCTGGTTCAGCAGGCAGCTCCGCGAGGTGAGCAGCAGGCCGCTGCCGTTCACATCAATCGATCCGCCTTCGAGAATCATGCCGGGATACTCAACCGGCAGGCCGAACTTCTCCGCGATTGCCGTCGGCACGTAGTCGTCGTCGTCGAAGGGCGGATACTTGCAGCCCCATGCGTTGTAGCCCCAGTCGAGGATGAGCGACTTCGGCTCCTCGCTCCGCGTGACGAAGATCGGGCCGTGGTCGCGGCACCAAGGCTCGTTGATCGGGATGTGGTGGAAGGCGACGTGTGAATCGCGCGCGCCGACTTTCGACAAAATTTTCCGCACGTCGGCCTCATGCGCGGCGTCGCACACGTTGATGTTCACCGGCTCCGAGTCCGCGAGCGCGTGGACCATCTTCGCGATGGCGGGCATCGCCTTGTCGTAGGCTCCCTTGCCGGGGAAGCTCACGCCTTCACGGCGCGGCCACGAGAGCCACGTCGCCGCATGCGGCTCCCACTCCGCGGGCATGCGGTAGCCGCGCGCGGCGGGTGCGTCCGGCGCGGGCTCCACGGTTTCCTTCTGCACCTTCGCCTGCTTGGCAGGCTTCGGCTCCTTTGCGGCCTTCGTCTTCGAGTTTCCCATCAGTCCAGATAGCGTTTCGTGATTTCGCCGTAGGCATCGATGCGCCGGTCGCGCAGGAACGGCCAGTGCGTGCGCTGAGTGTCCACGTTGGCGAGGTCCACCTCCACGAGGAGGTTCTCCTCCTTGTCCACGCTCGCCTTCTTCAAAATCATGCCGGACGGATCCGCGACAAAGCTCTGGCCCCAGAATTCGATGCCGTCGCCGCCATCGGGCGCCTCGTGGCCGATGCGGTTCACGGCGGCGACGTAGCAGCCGTTTGCAATCGCGTGGCCGCGCTGAATCGTCTCCCACGACGAGTGCTGGCGCTCGCCATACTTCGATTTTTCCGACGGGTGCCAGCCGATCGCCGTCGGGTAGAAAAGGATCTGCGCGCCCTGCATCGCCGTGAGCCGCGCGGCCTCGGGATACCACTGGTCCCAGCACACGCAGACGCCGATTTTTCCAAACTTCGTCCGCCACGCGCGGAAGCCGAGGTCGCCCGGAGTGAAGTAGAACTTCTCGTAGAAGAGCGGGTCGTCGGGGATGTGCATCTTGCGATACTTGCCGAGGAACTCGCCGCCCGCGTCGATGATCGCCGCGGTGTTGTGATACAACCCCGCAGCACGCCGCTCGAACAGCGAGGCGACGACCACGATCTTGTGCTCCCGCGCGACCTTGCAGAATGCCTCCGTGCTCGGCCCGGGAATCTCCTCGGCGAGGCCGAAGTATTTGTGGTCCTCGACCTGGCAGAAGTAGTAGCTGCGGAAGAGCTCCTGCAGGCAGACGATCTGCGCACCGGCCTTCGCAGCCTCGATGGTTTTCGCGATGGCGAGATCGAGGTTTGCCTGCGGGTCGGCTCCGACAGCGGTCTGGACGAGACCGAGCGTGACTTTTGACATGTCGTTGGGTGCGGGTGGTGGTGCAGTCGTTGAAAATGGGGAAGAAAAAGCGCGCCGGCGTTCTGCTTCCGCCGGCGCGCTGGCTTGCGCCGAATTACTTCGCTTCCGAGCGCGGGACGATCTTGATGCTCTCGACGTTCATGCGCTTCACCGGGCGGTCGCCGGGCTGCGTCTGCGTCGTCGCGATTTTTTCGAGCACGTCGTCGCCTTTGATCAGCTTCCCGAAGGCAGTGTAGTTCTTGTCCAGGAAGCGCGGGCTCCCGTGGCAGATGAAGAACTGGCTGCCCGCCGAGTTCGGATCCTGCGAGCGCGCCATGCTGAGCGTGCCCCGCACGTGCGGCTTGTCGTTGAACTCCGCATCAATTTTGTAACCGGGATCACCGGTGCCCCATCGCGCCTGCTGGGACTCATCCTTCGTGAGCGGGTCGCCGCCCTGGATCATGAAGTCCTTGATCACGCGGTGGAAGCACGTGCCGTCGTAAAAGCCCTTCTTCGCGAGCTTTTTGAAATTCTCGACGTGCTTTGGCGCGACGTCCGACCAGAACTCGAGCACCATCGTGCCCTCGCTGGTCTTGATCACCGCGACTTCGTCGTCGCCCTTCTTTTCATCCGCCGCGGAGGAGCGGACGGAGATCGTGGCACAGAGTGCAAATGCGAGCAGTGTGGAGAGGAATTTTTTCATCGAGGCGATGACATACACGCGACTTGATTCGTGTCACGCGGAGAATGGAGCGGAACGAAATCGACACAGTTTTGAGTTTGAAAAATCGCGCCGACACGCATCGCGGACGACCGCCTTCTTCCACTGCTCCCGCCACACGCTTCGCAGATTTTCCCTCCGCAAATCGCCCCGCGCATCCGCCACCGGCGGCAGCTCAAATCACTTGCGCGCTCTGCACGTACCCGCCAGCTTCCGCGCCCTTATGTCCGACATCCGCATCATCCTCAAGACCAGCAAGGGCAACATCGAGGCGACCATCTTCGCCAGCAAGGTGCCCATGACCGCAGCCAATTTCCTCAACCTCGCCAAGCGCGGCTACTACGACGGCATCAAGTTTCACCGCGTCATCGCCGACTTCATGATCCAGGGCGGCGACCCGACCGGCACCGGCGCAGGCGGCCCCGGCTACAAATTCGCCGACGAGATCGACAAGTCGCTCAAGCACACGAAGCCCGGCATCTTCTCGATGGCCAACGCCGGCCCTGGCACGAACGGCAGCCAGTTCTTCATCACCCACGTCCCCTGCCCGTGGCTCGACGGCAAGCACGCCGTCTTTGGCGAAGTGACGAAGGGCCAGGACGTCGTGAACAAGATCGCGCAGGGCGACAAAATCTCCGGCATCGAAATCCTCGACTCCACCGACGCCCTCTTCGCCGCGCAAAAGGCGAACCTCGACAAGTGGAACAAGGTGCTCGGGTAGAGCGTTCGGAAATTCCCATTTTGTAGTCATCCGTCAGCGCAGGCTTGCAGGAGTGTAAGCTGGCATTGAATCTCGCTCTCATTCGCGAATGAGAGCACCGATCATCGGAATAGACCTCGGAACGACGTCGAGCCTTGTCGCCGTCATGGTTGGCGATCAACCACGTCTGATCGCCGACTCCTGTGGCCGAACAGTCATGCCGTCGCTCGTGGTCATCAAGCGTGACAAAAGCATCCTCGTTGGGCACGATGCACAACACGAGGCGAAGAAATACTCCGAAGGCAATCTGCTGGTTGCTTCGATGAAGCGTTCGATGGGGCGGCACAAAGAATATGGAGAACACGACTCAAAAATGCCGGTGCAGGTGCTTACCGCGATCATTCTTGCGGAACTCAAAATTCGCGCAGAAAAGTTTCTCGGTGTGCCGGTCGAAAAAGCGGTCATTGCCGTTCCGGCAAATTTCAGTTTCTCCCAGCGCCAGTTCACGAAGGAAGCGGCACTGATTGCTGGGCTGGAGCCGATTCGCATCGTGAACGAAGCCACAGCTTCGTTGTGTGCGCTTCGAGATCAGTTTGCAGGGCTAGTAGTCTCCGCCGACCTTGGTGGGGGGACTTTTGATGTGTCAGCGATTGAGTGCGGTGATGGCGTGTTTGAAGTCAAAGCCACGAGCGGAGACGATCAACTCGGCGGTGATGATTTCACGGACATTGTGACCCAGCTCATTCTTTCGAAGATGGCCCCTCAGTTTGGTCGGGGTTTCATTCAGAGGGATCCAATTACATCCCAAAGACTCATTGACGCTGCGGAACAGGCGAAGCGGGATCTTTCTTCAACCGACAGTGCGGAAATCAAAGTCCCGTATGTGATAACGCAAGACGGTAGTTACGAAACTCTGTCCGTCACAATCACCCGAAGGGAATTTGAATCCGCGTGTGAACCACTCTTTGGCAGATTGGAAACAACCGTGAGCAAAGTTTGGTCCGAGTCAGGATTTGCAAGGCATTCAGCTCCCAGTGCTGAGACGCCCAAAACAGCTCCCACTACTGGGACGCCGAAGAAGGAAGGAAACTGGTTTAGCCGATGGTTCGCTCCGATGATGCGGCAAACCTCATTGCGACTAATCCAGTTAGTATGCAGTCTCGCGTGTTTCGGATTGTCATACAATCTGATCCGGGACTTTGTTTACCGACCACTCGTCGAGGAGTTGGACTATACGTCTACGACAGGCCAAATGCTTTCTTCATCGATTTGGGAACACGTGCGGCGCGGCGTCATAGAGTCGCTTGATCTTTACGATTGCCGTTATGTTTACACCGTGGGTGGAAAAGACTATGAAGGCAGCCGTGTTTATGTTGCTCATGATGGACACCGAACAAGTCTCAATGGTTCCTTTGTGAGTAGTTATTCAAAAGGTGGGAGTGTCAGAGTATACTATAAGAAATCCGATCCGTCGCAATCGGCTCTCTTTGCGGGCTTTTACAAAAAGGATTTTGGCGGTTTATTCTCTCACGCACTTGATGTGGCGTTCGGGGTGGGGTTGTTTGCGTTGGGTGTTTTTCTCCTCTGGAGGACAGTTAAGGACAGGAAGACACAAGCTGCACCTCAACTGAGTCGCCCAGTTCCCCAGCCAGAGCCGCAGCAAGCAACTACTCCGTGCATCTGGTTAATTGGTAACGCGAGTCGCATCCCCGAAATACGCAGACGTCTTCAGTCCAAATATCGCGCGTGGCACCCACCCGGCATGCTCGATCTAAAGGAACCCGTTGTTCTCGGAGCCGCAAAAATTGGTGGCATCTTGTCAGGGCTTGCCAAGGACACTCTGCTGCTAGACGTCACAGCGAACACCCTCAGCATTGAAACCCAGGGCGGGGTCGCAAAACCAATCATCGTGCGGAACACCACAATACCCACTCGAAGGTCAGAGACATTCACGACCGTTCACGACAATCAGACCGCAATAAACATCCGAGTCTTTGAGGGTGAGCGACCGATGAGCAAGGACAACAAACTACTCGGAACGCTTCGGATTGAGAATATTGCCCTCGCACGCGCGGGTGTCCCTAAGATTGAAGTCTATTTCGATGTTGATGCGAGCGGACTGCTCATAGCGACAGGAACGGACATCGCAACGAAGAACAAATGTGAACTTCGATTTAACGAGTTGGTCTTATCAGATCGCCAACTAAATGAATACCACTTGCTCGTGCAAAAATGGGTGCGCCAACGGGGCAATTCGCAGTAAGCCCGTTGGCATGAGCAGCACGATCACTCCATCGCCCGCTCGATGCTGTGCTCGAAGGGATCGCTCACTTCCGCAAGCGTTGCCGCGAGCGTCGCGCCGTGGGCGGTAATGCTCAGCTTGTCGCCGCCGACGGTGCCGAGGCGGCTGTGCGGGATTTTTGCGTTCGCGAGGGCGGTGAGGACGCGGGCGGCGTTTTCCGGGGCGATGCCGAGGATGATGCGGCTCTGGCTTTCGCCGAAGAGCAGCGCGGCGCGGGCGGCGTGTGCGGGATATTTGTCGAGCGCGGGGCCGCTCGGCAGTTCGACGGTCGCGCCGAGTTTTCCGCCGATGCAGCTTTCCGCGAGCGCGACGGCGAGGCCGCCTTCGCTGCAATCGTGCGCGCTTTTCACGAGTCCGTCGCGGATGAGGCCGAGCACCGCAGCTTGCACGCGCTTTTCCAAATCGAACGACAGGCGCGGCGTGCGTCCGGCTTTCTGGCCGTGCACGACTTTCATGTAGTGCGACGCGCCGAGTGAGAGGTCGCCCGCGGCGGGATCGAGCACGGGGCCGGCGAGGATGATCACGTCGCCCGCAGACTTGAACGCCTGCGTGGTGATGTGCTTCGCGTCGTCGATGATGCCGACCATGCCGACGGTCGGCGTGGGATCGATGGGGCCCGCGGGGCTCTGGTTGTAGAGCGACACGTTGCCGCCCGTGACCGGCGTGCCGAATTCGCGGCAGCCCTCGGCGAGTCCCTCGACGCTCTCGCGGAGCTGCCAGAACAGCTCGGGATTGTGCGGGTTTGCAAAGTTGAGGTTGTCCGTCACCGCGAGCAGGCGCGCGCCGCTGCACGTGAGATTCCGCGCGGCCTCGGCGATGGCGATGCGTGCGCCTTCGCGCGGGTCCTGCAGGACGTAGAGCGAATTGCAGTCGCTCGTCGCCGCGAGGATTTTGTCCGCCTCGCGCACGATGAACACCGCGGCGTCGCTGCCCGGCAGCACCGCGCAGCCGATGCGCACCATGTGGTCGTATTGACGCCACACCCACTGCTTGCTCGCGATGGTCGGATGCGCGAGCAGCGCGAGCAGCGCGGCCTTTTCGTCCACGGCGGCGAGCGTAGATAAATCGAGCGGCGCGGGCTCCGGGCGCGCCTTCCACTCGCGCGAGTAAAGCGGCGCGTCGTCGGCGAGTTTCGCGGCGGGGATTTCCACGGCGAGCCTGCCGTGATCGAGCACGCGCATCATGCCGTCGTCCTTCACCACGCCGACCTCGGCGTAGGGCAGGTCCCACTTTTCAAAAATGTCCACCACAGTCTGCTCGTGGCCCTTCTTCACGATGATGAGCATGCGCTCCTGCGATTCGCTCAGCAGCGTCTCGTAAGGCGTCATGCCCGTCTCGCGCTGCGGCACTTTCGCGAGGTCAATCTCCACACCCGTGCCGCCGCGGCTCGCCGTCTCGCACGTCGAGCACGTAAGGCCCGCCGCGCCCATGTCCTGGATGCCCGCCACCGCATCGGTCGCGAGCAATTCGAGGCACGCCTCGAGCAGCAGCTTCTCGCGGAACGGATCGCCGACCTGGACCGCGGGCCGGTCCTGCTTGCTCTCCTCCGTGAGGTCGCGCGACGCAAACGCCGCGCCCGCGAGCCCGTCGCGCCCCGTCTCCGCGCCGACGTAGAAAACCGGATTGCCCACGCCCTTCGCCGCGCCGCGCGCGATCTGCTCGTGCCGCAGGATGCCGAGGCAGAACACATTCACGAGCGGGTTGCCATTGTAGCTCTCGTCGAAGAACACCTCGCCGCCGATGGTCGGCACGCCGATGCAATTCCCGTAGTGCGCGATGCCGCTCACCACGCCGGCGAAGCGCGAGCGGTTCCACTTGTGCTGCTCGGTGTCGCCGTGGATCGGCCCGAAGCGCAGCGAGTCCAGCGAGAACACCGGCCGTGCGCCCATCGTGAAAATGTCGCGGATGATTCCGCCCACGCCCGTCGCCGCGCCCTGGAACGGCTCGATGGCACTCGGGTGATTGTGCGACTCCATCTTGAACGCCACCGCCCACCCATCGCCGATGTCGATGACGCCCGCATTTTCCTCGCCCGCCTTCACGAGCACGAGCGGCCCAGTCGTCGGGAATTTCCGCAGCTCCTTCTTCGTATTCTTATACGAGCAGTGCTCGCTCCACATCACCGAGAACACACCCAGCTCCGTGATGTTCGGGTCGCGCCCGAGGATGCCCTGGATGCGGGCATATTCCTCGTCGGTGAGGCCGTGCTTTGCGATGAGTTCCTTGGTGATGACGGGTTCGGACATGTGGCGAAAGGTGCGCACATTTCGGGAAAGCACGCCCGCTTGCAAGGCGGACGTGCAGCCGCCGGGCGCGGGCCAAGCGCACCCGCGAAAATTTCACAGACGGACTCGCACACCGGCGGCGCTGTATGGGAAAACAATGCCGTCCACCCCGTGCAAATGTCCTCAACCTCCGATGTCTGGCAGCGCTGGCTGGCAGAGTGCTCCGAGACATTCTTCCTCTACGCGAGGCAGCAGACGCGCTGCGAAGCCGACGCCGAGGACGTGCTGCAGGAGGCGCTCTTCGAGTCTTGGCGCAAGGCCGGCGGGCAACCTCCGGACAGGGCCCTCGTCTTCACCACGATCCGCCACCGTGCGATGGACCTCGCCCGCAGCGCACAGCGGCGCGCCGTGCGCGAAGATGCCGCGCTCGGTGAAGTCGGCGAGGCGTTTGTCATGCCGGAATTTGGCGCGACCGACTCGCACGCGCAGCTCGCGGAGGCCGTGGGGAAATTACCGGAGCACCTCCGCGAGACACTCACGCTGCGCGTGTGGGGCGAGCTCAGCTTCCCGGAAATCGGCCGCATCACCGGCGTCTCGGAAAACACCGCTGCGTCGCGCCATCGCTACGCTCTCGAGCAGCTCCGCGAACACCTCGGCAAAGTGCTGAAATGAACGACCCTCTCGAAGACCAGCTCCGCGAACTGCGCCCCGGCCCGCTGCCGGCCCGGCTGCGCCAGCGCATCGCCGCGCCGCCCCCGCCGGTGGTCGTTCCTTTTCCACGCTGGAGAATCGCTGCAGCAGCCGCAGCCGCGGCGGCCGCCATCGCGGCCATGGCGTGGTTCCGGCACACGCCCGCGGAGCCGGAGAAAATTGCGTCCGTCTTTGCCGAGGCGCCGTCGGGCGAGGTGATCGCATCGCGCAGCCTCGGCATGGTCACCGACGGCGCGCAGCGCGCTTGGGAAATGCGCGAGGTGGAGCGGCTCGACGGCCAGACGCTCCTCGCCGCGGCCGACGGCATGGCCATCCTCACCCAGCGCATCCGACGCGAAGTCGTGCCGGTGGAAATCCATTTCGACTGAAAACCCCACACACCCATCCATGAAAGCACACCTCATCATCCATACCCTCGCCGCCGCATTTGCATGCGCCGTGGCGACCGCCGACGAAGTGAAGAAGGAATTCGTCAAGACGGAGACCAAGACGAACGGCAACAACGCGGAGGCGCGCGCCGAGGCGAAGATTTTCGGCAAGACCGTCTTCAGCACGCTCGTGAACGGAAAGCCCGTCACCGTCATCGAGGAGCCGGACGAAAACGGGAAGATGCGCCGCAAGATGATCACCTTCGAGAACGGCAAGCCGAAGGAGAAGGACGTCACTCCCAAGGAGAAGAAGCCCTCGCCCACGCCCGTCCCGTTCTGGAAGCCGAAGGCGAACGCCGAACCGCAGAAGGCAGGAGGGGACAAGCAATGAAGCGCACACGCATCTCCGCCGCACTCGCACTCCTCCTCATCCCGCTCGCCGCGGGCGCGGAGGAGCGCGCGAAAAACGCCGGCTTCTCGAGCAGCAGTTCCAGCAGCAGCACGAGCACCACGGACGCGAACGGCAACACCGTCACCGTCACCACCACCGAGCGCGACGGCAAGCGGGAGACGCGCCGCACCGTCACGACCCCGGGAGGGAAAGTCGTCGCCGAGACGAAGGAGAACGGCGACGGCAAAGCCGCGGACGACGGCGAGAAACCCGCCGCCCAGCAGGGCAAGGCCGGCGGTCCCTGGCTCGGCGTCCACACCGCGGAACTCCCCGCCGCCATGCGCGAGCAGCTCGACCTCCGCGACGGCGAGGGCCTCCTCGTCGAGCAGCTTTCGCCCGACAGCCCCGCGGGCAGCGCCGGCATCGCACAGCACGACATCATTCTCACGTTCAACCTCACCCCCGTGAGCACTCCCGACGAACTCCGCCGGGAACTCTCCAACCGCCAGCCCGGCGAGAAAGTCCTCATCGAATATCTCCACAAATCGCGCCGGCAAAAGGCAGCCGTCACCCTCGGCAAGCGCGCCGGCAATGCGCAGCCAGAGCAGCAGGCGAAGGACGCCGAGCCCGTCGCCAAGGTTGACAACCAGCAGGGCAAGGCCGCCGCTCAGCAGGGCAAGCTCCCCGACTTCCCCGCGCTACCGAAGATCCCAGGATTCCCCGACCTTTCGAAGCTCCCCGGCGCAAATGGCAACGTGAACAGCAACACGACCACCACCAGTTCATCCTCATCGTTCAGCCGCACCGTCATCGTCGGCCCGGATGGAAAGACGCGCGTCATCGAAAACAAGAACGGCGGCGACCCCATCGAGCAGATGCTCCGCGATCCGAACGTGCCCGAGACCATGAAGGAGTCGCTCCGCAAAATGCGCCAGCAGATGCGCGAGTTTGAGGGCCGCGCCGGCGAGAAGGCTCCCGACGCCGGGAACAACGCCCCGGCGAAACGCAAGGCGAAGGACGACGACAGCCTCTGACGCCCGCTACCTGCGGATCCGGCTCACTGGATCTGCTGCTGGCCGAGTTCCGCCAGCAGCTTGTTCACCGCAGTGCGCGCGATTTTTCGCGGCAGCACGCCCTTGAATCCGCCGGACTCGACGCCCATCTCGGCGGGCAGCAGGAAGAGCGCGCACAGCCGCACGAAGAACCCCGCGCGCACCCACGCCTCGCCGCTCACCGCGCTGCCGTTCTGCTCGAGCCGCAGCATCATCGGCGCGACCCAGAAGCCCACGCCCTTTTGGAAAGTCCGCGACGTTGCGTCCTGCGACACCGGCTTGTAGCCGTTTGCCTGCGCCCATTTCTCCACCGTGGGCCAGATGCTGTCTGTGGACTGGAAACTGATGCTCGTTCGTTTCGTCATGGTGTCGTGCGGCTCCAGTGGACCGGGGAGCCAGCCGGGTTGGATGTTCAGTGGACTGCGGCGCGCACTCTGCCGGGGCGCACTGAAAAATGAAGCCTTTTGTGTCCGCTCCACATCTCCGGCATTGCCAATCCCCCCGCCGATCCCCACGCTGCTGGGCGGCATGAACTTCAGGCACGCCCTTCATCCCCGGAGCCAGCGCCGCATCCTCGCGGCCGCCGGCCTCACCCTCCTCATCCTCACCGGCACGCTTCCGCCCGGCGGCCCCGAACGCGCGCTCGGCGAGGAGACCGACGACGCACTGAAGAAGCGCGACGCCGCCGCGCTCGCACTCGTGAAACAGGCCCGCTTCGCCGACGCGGAAAGGGAATTCACCGCGCTGCTGGAAATCCGCACCCGCACCCTCGGCCCCGAGCACCGGCAGACTCTGCAGACGCGCAACGAACTCGCCAACCTCCTCGTGTATCAGGGCAAAATCGCCGACGCTGAGAAAGCCCACCGCGAGAACCTCGCCCTCCGCAGCAAGGCGCTCGGCCCCGACGATGCCGACACCCTCGCCAGCATGAACAACGTCGGCGCCCTGCTCAGCCGCCAGGGCAAGTATGCCGACGCGGAAATCCAGTTCCGCGAACTGAAGGAAAAGCTCACCCGCGTCGCCGGCCCCGAGAACTCCACCACCCTCACCGCACGCCACAACCTCGCCAACGCCCTCAACGGACAAAAGAAAAACACCGAGGCGATCCAGGAATACCGCGAGACACTCGACATCCGCACCCGCGTCACCGGCCCCGAGCACCCCCTCACCCTCGGCACCCGCACGAGCCTCGGCAAGACACTCAACGACGCCGGCAAGCACACCGAGGCGGAAAAGGACCACCGCAGCGTCCTCGAAATCCGCCAGCGCCAGCTCGGCCCCGAGCATCCCGACAGCCTCCTGAGCCTCACCTACCTCGCCGACGCCCTCCGCATGCAGAAAAAGCACGCCGAGTCCGAAGCCGCCTATCGCAACGTCCTCGACGCCCGCAAGCGCTCCCTCGGCCCCGAGCACCCCGACGTCTATCAGTCCGCCTACAACCTCGCCCTCTCCCTCGAGGCGCAGAGGCGCTACGCCGAGGCGCTCGGCTTTGCCCGCTACGCCGAGGAAGGCCTGAAAAAGACCTACCGCCCCACGAGCCCCGCCGTCGTCAACGCATCTGCCCTCGTGAAGTTCCTCGAGAAAAAGTAGAGTCCGACAGGCGCGTCGGCAGCCGGAGCCGGCCGGAATCGGCGGCCCTTGCAATCACGGGTCGGGCGCGTTCACATTGCACGACGGAATGAGCCCCACGCCCGAAATCCCCGGACCCACCCACGAAGCAAATCCGCGCCGCGGCAGGGGCGCGGGTGCCGCGGCGGCATGCGTGGCGCTGCTGCTGGCGGCGGGGACGGCGGTGTGGATGAGTTCCCGCGCGAGCCGGGAGGACGGGCGGAGGGAGCGAAAACCCGAAGCCGCGATGCCGTTGACCGTGGGAGCGGAGCGGATCGCGAGGGCGATACTCCAGATTCCAAAGGCGGCGATGGAGGACGGGGAGCAGACAGCCGCGCAGAAGGAGCAGTCGCTCGCAATTTACCGGCGCATGACGAAGCTCACGGAGGCCCTCGCGCAGCTCCCCGATGCGGAGATGAGCGCGCGGCAGCTCGGGGAATTCATCACTTCCGCTGCAGCTCGCGAACGCGTGCTCGCCGCGCTCGAGAAGCATTCGGAATCCCGGCAAGGACGCTCGCGAAGGATTCGCCGGGGCTCGCACTCGCGAATTCCAGTGGGGCGAACTCCTCCCTCCTGCTCCGCTGCGCGGCGCGCGCTGAGCAGATTTGAGGAGGCCGAGAAGCTCTTCGCCGAGAGCGTGCGCGCACGATTCAAAGACGGAGAATGCGTCGCCCGAGGATGCGGAGAAGCTGCGCGGCGCGCGGGTCGCAGCTCGAGGCCGCGGGCGCCGCGGCGCTTGCGCTCCCGCAGCACGGGCGGGCGCGGGAGCACTTCGAGTCCGCTGCCGCGCTCACAAGCCGTGAAAGCGGTCCGGCGGAATGGGCGCGTGTGCAGCACAAGCTCGCGTTCGTCCTCGCGGAGTTGGGCGCTGCACCCGACGCAGCGCGCATTTTCCAGACAGTCGTGGAAGTGAGGGCGAGCCTGCTCGGCGCCGGCCACGCCGACACGCTCGCCAGCCGCAGCAACCTCGCGGCGCTCCAGCAGGCCGGGAAGATTCCGGAGGCGGAGGCGGAACACCGCGCGGTGATGGAAGTCCGCGCGCGCACACTCGGCCGGGAGCATCCCGACACGCTCGGCAGCCGCGCGAGCATTGCGACGATCCTGCACGCGCGGGGAAAATTCGCGGAGGCGGAGGCGGAGCACCGCGCGATCGCGGCGATCCGCGCGCGCGTGCAGGGCTCCGGGCATCCGGGCACGCTCGCGAGCCGCACCGGCTTCGCCCTCGCGCTGCGCGCTCTGGGGAGGATTGACGAGGCGGAGGCGGAGCAGCGGGCCATTCTCGAAATCCGCGAGCGCACGCTCGGCTCCGAGCATCCGGCGACGCTCGCGACGCGCAACGGCCTCGCGCTTTTGCTCGGCGACCGCGGGATGCACGCGAGCCGAGGCCGCGCACCGCGCGCTGCTCGAAGTGAACACGCGCGTGAACGGCGCGGAGCACCCGGACACGCTGATGAGCCGCGCCAACCTCGCCCTCGCGCTCGGTGCGCAGGGGAAGCTCGACGAGGCCGAGTCGCAGCTCCGCAGCGTGGTCGAGGCGAGGAGGCGCAACCTTGGCGACGGCCATCCCGAGACGGTGCGGAGCCGGCGGACGCTCGCCATGCTGCTCGCCGGCGAGCGGAAGTATTCCGAGGCCGAGAGGGAGTTCCGCGCGGTGCTCGATGAGGAGGAGCGCCTGCTCGGCTCCGAGCATCCGGACACGCTCGCCACCGCGGCGAACCTCACGGGCGTGCTCAACGACTCCGGCCGGCACGCCGAGGCCGAGGCCGGCTTCCGCGCGCTCATCCCCGTCCTGCAGCGCGTGCGCGGCGAGGAGCACGCGGAGACCCTCGGCGCGCGCAACAACCTCGCCATCGCGCTGCAGCGGCAGGATAAATTCGCCGAGGCCGAGGCGGAGCAGCGCGCCGTGCTGGAGATCCTCGAGCGCCTCAACGGCCCCAACCACCGCGACGTGCTGATGTCATGCTTCAACCTCGCGCTCTCCCTTGATGCGCAGGGAAAGAAACCCGAGGCGGTCGCTTTTGCGCGCCGCGCATGGGAAGGCCAGAAGGCGACCGCCGGCGAGGAGCACCCATTCACGCGGGAATGCCGGAAGCTCGTGGAGGAGCTGGAGGGAAGGTAGGCGGCCTACCAGAAGTAGCTCACGCCGAGCTGGACGCCGAGGGAGTTCAGGCCGGCGTTGCGGTTGGCGAGGCCGGCGTTCGAGATGTGCCGCCAGCTTCCCTCGACGTAGAGCGCGCTCCGGTCGCTGAGGAGGTAGCGGACGCCGATGCCGCACTGGAGGTTGAACTCGAACTCCTGGCCAAGCAGCCGCTGGGTGACGTCCTCATGCACGTCGCTGTAGGCGAACCCGATGCCAAACTGGTGGTAGGGCACGAGCTTCCAGCCGGGCTGAAGGTAGTTGTAGCGCAGGAGGAGCGACATTCCGGCGAGGTAGTTGCCGGGACCGCGCACGATGCCGCCCGCAAAGGCATCTGCCAGCAGCTCGATATTGCCGCGGAAAATCCCACCGAGCCACTCGTTGAGCATGGGGTCATTCAGCATCCAGCCGACGCGCATGTGCGCGTCCACATCGTCGAGCGTCGGGCGTGCGGCGCTGGCGGAGTTGATCGACATGTTGATGCCGGCCCCGATTTGAATCTCGTGCCTACCAGCGTCGAACGGCGAGCTGCCGAGGGCGTTCTTCGCCGGCGGCGCCACTTGATTTCCCGCAACAGCGGTGCCAGCGGTGAAGAGAACAAGGGTGACGGTGGCGAGTAGATTCATGGGCGCGTTTTGGGCGCGGACACTAGTGGCGCGCGGCAGCTTGGCAAGGCGCGCGGCGCGGAAATGGCGAGACATCTCCGTCATCTGCGCGACGCGGCTCGCAAAGAACTCACAGGGCTTTTACAAAGGCTCACAACTGCGGCGCGCGACGCGCTATCGGGTGAAGCACATCCGCGGCGTTGCATCGCGGGGCAAACACCACGATTCCACCAACTCCACGATCCCCATGAAACCTCGCTACTCGTTCCCCGCGGCCATCGCGCTCGTCACCTCCATCGCACTGCCCGTCTGCTCGTGGGCGGAAAACGAAATCGGCTTCATCGAGAAGTTCGCGCTCGCGCCCGACCGCGAGAAAGTGCTCGGCGATCTCGTGCCGGGAACGGAGGACTATTATTTCTTCCACGCGCTCCACTACCAGAACACGCGCAACGCGGTGAAGCTGGCGGACATCCTCGACCAGTGGACGAAGCGCTTCCCGAACGAGAGCGGAAGGCGGCGCATCATCCTGAACCGCGAGGCGATGCTCGCCTACGATGCCACGCCGCAGCAGACGCTGGCGTATTTGAAGGATCGGCTCCGGCTGCAGTTCAACCACCAGCAGGAGGTCCGCGACAGGAAGCCCGACCTGCCCAGCGCGCTCGACCCGAAGCGGGTGGCGCGCGAGGTGTTCGAGCGTGATTCGCTGAGCAACGACCGCGGGCTCGCCGGCTTCTCCGAGGATGCGCTGGAGACGCTCGTGAAAAGCGGGGCGGTTCTCGACGCGCAGCAGCGGCGCGCATTGCTCGGCAGGCTGCAGCGCCCCGATGTGAGCGGGCTGGTGGAT
This sequence comes from Chthoniobacteraceae bacterium, assembly GCA_044221035.1. Lineage (GTDB taxonomy): Bacteria > Verrucomicrobiota > Verrucomicrobiia > Chthoniobacterales > Chthoniobacteraceae > SXWH01. The sequence goes on from JBGAPU010000011.1 coordinate 16,648, forward strand.
CTCATCGCCCTCGATCTGAGGTCGCGGGAATCGCGCGGCTTCGGCGAGTTCAACATCCACCGCGCACTGCTGCCGGCGCAGCTCGAGGAGCTGGCGAAGTCCGTGCCGGGGCTCGCAGCCCAGCAGGCGTTCGTCTTTGCAAAGCTGCGCAAGCTCGCGCCGTCGGCGGACACGGATGTGGAGTTCGACTCCGCGGCCCGCGAGGCGTGGCTGGAGCGCGTGTGGGATTACGTGAAGACGCTGCCGCCCGCATTCAACACGGTGCGCGCGCACGTGCTCTACCAGCGGCTCGACCACGACCGGAAGAAGGGCGTGTATGATCAGGCGCGCTTCCTCGAATACCTGAAGCTCCCCCGCCCCATCCACTACGTGAACCCCAGGTGGCTCGAACTCGTGCGCGACAAGCAGCCGATGTGCGACCTCAATGCGAACCTCGGGGAGGGGCTGCTGGTCCACCGCCCCATCGGCAGCGACGAAGCCCTCGTGCGCGACTTTTTCCTCCACATCTTCAGCCAGGCGGCCGCGGCAAACCCCGCCCGCATCGGCACCGGCATGATGTCGGATTACACCGACTACGTGCGTGACACATGGCTGAAGCCGGTGCTCGCGGAGGCCCTGATCACCGGCGGGCACGGCAACCCCGAGCAGTGGGCGTCGCTGCTCACACCCGCGGCGTTCCAGCATCTGAAGGACCGGGTGGACATCGAGTTCCCCCCCACGAACGCGCAGCTCTTCAAGCCCGCGGCGGAAGGGCAGGCGGGCGACGAGGTGCAGTTCGACGTCGTCGTGAAGAACACGCCGAAGCTCATCGTGAAGATTTACGAGCTGAACACGCTGAACTTTTTCCTCACCCAGCACCGCCAGCTCAACACGGACGTGAACCTCGACGGCCTCGTGGCGAACAGCGAGCAGACTCACACGTTCGACACCGGCCCATTCAAGCGAACGCGGCAGACCTTCAAGTTTCCCGCGCTGAACGGGCGGCGCGGCGCGTGGATCATCGAGTTCATCGGAGGTGGCCGGAGCAGCCGCGCGCTCGTGCGCACCGGCCAGTGGCAGGTGCTTCAGAATTCGAGCCCCGGCGGCGACCTCCTCACCGTGGTGGACGAGCGCGGCAGGCAGGTGAAGGATGCCGTGGCGTGGCTCGACGGGCGGAAGCTCGTGCGCGACGAGAAGCTCGGCCGCATCGTGGTTCCGTTCACCTCGCAGGGTGGGATGCGCCAGGTCGTCGTCGCGGATCCAGAGGGGACGTTTGCGACGCTCGCGCAGTTCGAGCACCATTCCGAGGCCTACACGCTCGATGCAAAATTCCACATCGAGCGCGAACAGCTTCTCGCGCGGCGCTCGGCAACGCTCGCCGTGCGCACCGCGCTGATGATCGGCGAAACCCACCTCGATCCCGCGATGCTGGCGGAGACGAAGCTCGTCGTCACCTCGACCACGCACGACGGCATTTCCACGACACGCGAGGTGAAGGACCTCAAGCTCACCGCGGGCGGCGTCCTCACCCACGAGCTGAGCGTGCCCGAGCGGCTCGCTCGCCTCACCGTCACGCTGTCCGGCAAGGTGGATGTCATCAGCGCCGGCGGAGAAAAGCGCGACGTGTCGGCGAGCCACACCTGGACGCTGAACGGCATCGAGCGCACCGAAGCCGCGAATGACGGATACCTTTCCAAGTTCGGAAACGACTTCGTCTTCGAGCTGCTCGGCCGGAACGGCGAGCCGCTCGCCGACCAGCAGGTTGTCTTCACCGTCAGGCACCACGGCTTCGCGCGGACGCAGACCATCGCGCTGCGCACCGATGAGAAGGGCCGCGTGGCACTCGGCGCGCTGCCCGGGATCGCGTCGGTGAATGCGCGCATCCCGAACGGCCGCCAGAGCTCCTGGGAGCTCGACAGCTTCGAGCGCACATGGGCCGGGGAGATTCACGCAAAGGCCGGCGAGGCCCTGCGCGTGCCGCTGCCGCCTGCGCTCGCCGAGATGCAGTTGCGCCGAGCCGCGAAGGACTGGGTGCGCGCCTACGTTTCGCTCCTCGAGGTCCGCGCCGGAACATTCGTCGCAGACCACGGGGCCGCCATGTCGGTGAATGGCGGATTCCTCGTCATCGAGGGACTGCCAGCAGGCGACTACGCGCTGCGGTTCCGCGATGAGGCGCGCGACATTTCCATCAAAGTCACCACCGGAACGCTCTCGAACGGCTGGTATCTCGGCGCGCGGCGCAACCTCGAGGCGAAGGGCACATCGCCTCTGCAAATCACCGGCATCATCAATTCGCCGGACACCATCAAGGTCTCCCTCGCAAACACATCGGCTTTCACCCGCGTGCATCTCGCAGCATCGCGCTTCGAGCCGGGCCGCGGCATCTTCGGCGACTTCGGCAGCTTCACGCGCTTCGGCGCCGGTTCCGGTGCGCCGGCACAGCTTCCGAATCTCTACGCGGCCGGCCGCGAGATCGGCGACGAATACCGCTACATCCTCGACCGGCGCTACCAGAAGCTCTTCCCCGGAAACATGCTCACGCGTCCCGGCCTGCTGCTGAACCCGTGGGACCGCCGTTCGACCGACACGGAGAACCTCGCCCAGCGCTCCGGCGAGGAGGCATCGCGGACTCGCGGCGAGCGGGAGAGCATGTTCAGGCGCGCCCTGGCGGAGCCGCAGCAGAAGCAGGCCGGCGGCCCGGGCGGCGCGGCGGCGGAGGCAAACATCGACTTCCTCGCGGCCTCGGCACCCGCGCTCTACAACCTGATTCCCGACAAGGACGGCTTCGTCGTCATCGATCGGAAAATCCTCGGCGACCGGCAGCACGTGCAGATCTATGCGGAGGATCTCACCAATGCCGTGTGGCGCTCATTCGCCATGCCGGAGGTGCCCACGCGCTTCGCCGACCTGCGGCTGGTGCGGAACCTCGATCCCGCGAAGCCGTTCACGCAGAAGAAGGAGGTGAGCGTCGTCGCGCAGGGCCGCACGCTCACGCTGGCGGACATCCTCACGAGCGAGTTTGAGACCTACGACACGCTCGGCAGCGTCTTCTCGCTGCTCACCACGCTGAATGGCGACGCGACGCTCGCGAAGTTCGCATGGGTGCTGGAGTGGCCGAAGCTGAAGGACGACGAGAAGCGGGCGAAGTATTCCGAGTTTGCCTGCCACGAGCTGAACTTCTTCCTCGCGAGGAAGGATCCCGGGTTCTTCGACAAGGTCATCAAGCCGTATCTCGCAAACAAGAAGGACAGGACCTTCATGGACGACTTCCTCCTCGGGAACGACCTGAAGTCCTACGCGCAACCCTGGGCTTACGGACGGCTGAATGCCGTCGAGCGTGCGCTCCTCGCCCAGCGCGTCGGCGGCGAGGCGGCGAATGCCTCGCGGCATTTGCGCGAGCAGTGGGAGATGATTCCGCCGAATCCCGACGAGCAGGATCGCCTTTTTGAGACCGCGCTGCGCGGACGGGCACTGCAGGTGGAGGGAGGTGCCGACGGAGCCGACGCCTTCTTCAAGCGCGAGCGGGCCAAAGCAATGGACGCCGTCGAGGCGAACGGCCGCTTCGCGGGGACAAAGGGTGATGCCCCTGCGTCCCCCCCACCCGCTCCGATGGCGGCAACCGCTGCGGCACCCGCACCTAATTTTGGCGGAGGCGCCCGGGGAGCAAATCGCATGGCCGACGCAAAGGATGGCGGAGGGGCGGACAAGCTCGGAGCTGCGATGAAGCCGATGGAGGCGCTGGCTGACCGCCACAAGGAACTTCAAAGCGATGCAATGGCAAAGAACGCGCGCCAGCTCGATGAGCGCGCGGAAAAGCTGAAGAAGGCAATTGCTTATCGTGATCAGGACGGGGACGCGAAGCCCTCGGACAGCACCGCCCTCGGGCTGGATTTCGTCAGCGTGGACATGGCCAAGGCGCAGCGCGCGCTCGTGCGCGCCTACTACCGCCAGCTCGGACCGACGAAGGAGTGGGCGGAGAACAACTACTACCGCCTCCCCATTGAGAACCAGAACGAGCGCCTCGTGACTGTGAACGCCTTCTGGCGCGACTACGCTGCGTGGGTCGGGGATGGAGCGAAGGGACCGTTCGTTTCCCCGAACGTCGCCGAGGCCCACCGGAACTTCACCGAGATGCTGCTTGCCCTCGCCGTGCTCGACCTGCCCTTCGACGCGCCGAAGCACACGCAGAAGGCGGATGGCGGGCAGTTCCACTTCACCGCCGGAGGCTCTGCAATCGTTTATCACAAGGAGATCAAGCCGGCCGCTGCGGCAAAACCCGATCAAGGCCAGCTCCTCGTCTCGCAGAGCTTCTTCCGCAACAGCGACCGCTACCGCCAGCAGGGCAATGAGCGGTTCGAAAAATATGTGACGGACGAATTCCTCACCGGCACCGTCTATGGCGCGAACGTCGTGGTGACCAACCCGACCAGTTCGCCCGTGAAGGCCGAGGTGCTCCTGCAGATCCCGCAGGGTGCCCTGTCGACCCGCGGCAGCAAGGCGACCGATTCGCTCCGCCTGCGGCTGGAGCCCTACACGACGAAGACGTTCGAGTATTACTTCTACTTCCCGGCTGCCGCGCAGGACGGCTCGAAGTTCCCGCATTACCCGGTGAACGTCGCGGTCGCCGGCAGCAGCGCGGCGGCGGCAAAGGCGTTCGCCTTCAACGTCGTCGCGAAGCTCACGCAGTTCGACAAGGCCTCGTGGGACTACGTCTCGCAATACGGCACGGACGCGGATGTCTTCGAGTTTCTCGCGCAGAACAACATCGAGTCGCTGAACCTCGATCGCGTCGCGTGGCGCTGCCGCCAGAGCGTGGACTTCTTCCGCAGGATCGTCGGAGTGATGCAGCAGCGGCACATCTGGAATGACGCGATCTACAGCTATGCCGTCGTCCACAACGACACCGGAGCGCTCCGCGAATGGCTGCGGCACCGGAATGACTTCCTCGGCGGCTGCGGGCCGTTCCTTTCCTCGAAGCTGCTCACCGTCGATCCCATCGAGCGCCGCAGCTACGAGCACCTCGAATACAGCCCGCTCGTGAACCAGCGTGCACACCGCCTGGGCAGCGAATACCGCATCGCGAACCCCGCGGTTCTTTCGCAATACCAGTCGCTGCTCGGAATCCTCGCGCACAAGCCGCGGCTCGACGCGATGGACACCATGAGCGTGACGTATCACCTCTTCCTGCAGGACCGCGTCGAGGAGGCGCTCACCCGCTTCCATTCGGTGGACGCGGCGGCGCTGCCGACGAGGATTCAGCACGACTACTTCAAGTGCTACGCCGGCTTCTACGAGGGCAACCTCGCCGAGGCGCGCGGCATCGCGGCGAACTACGCCGGACACCCCGTCGCGCGCTGGCGGAATCTCTTCGCCGAAGTCGGCTCGCAGCTCGACGAAATCGAGGGCAAGGCCGCCGCGAAGAAGGACGACGACAAGCCCGACCGCGAGAAGCAGCAGAGCGAGCTCGCCGCGACGGAGCCGACGTTCGACTTCAAGGTCGAGAACCGGAACATCGCGCTCACTTGGAAGAACCTCGGCGACGTGACGGTGAACTACTACCTCATGGATCCCGAGTTCTCGTTCAGCAGCAGCCCGTTTGTGAGCCAGGACTCGGGCCGCTTCAGCATCATCAAGCCGACGAAGAGCGCGAAGCATGAACTGCCGAAGGGCCGGGATACGCTCGACATTCCTCTGCCGGGCGAATTCGCAAAGGCCAACGTGCTCGTCGAGATCGTCGGTGCCGGCCAGCGCCGCGCGCAGGCGTATCACGCGAACACTCTCAAACTCACGCTCGCGGAGAACTACGGTCGCATCGAGGCCCTCGACAGCGCCAGCGGCAAGCCCGTCCCGAAGGCCTATGTGAAAGTCTATGCGCGGCTGCAGAACGGCACGGTGCGCTTCTTCAAGGACGGCTACACCGACCTGCGCGGCCGCTTCGACTACGCGAGCCTCAATGCGCCGGAGGGGCAGACGCATGTGCAGCTTCCGTCGTCCCCCGCCCCGGCGAACGGCCTCGACTACCAGATGCTCAAGCCCGCCGAGCTGAACAACGTCGGGAAGATCGCCATCCTCGTGCTCAGCGACACGAACGGCGCCGCGGTCCGCGAGGTGAATCCGCCGAGAAACTGACTCGCACATCCGGATGCCAGCGAGGAAGCCGCCGCTCAAATGTCCCGCCTGCGGAAAGCCGTCCAGCTTTGAAACTCCGCCGCTCGGTCCCTTTTGCTCGAACCGCTGCAAGATGGTGGATCTCGGCAGATGGCTCGGCGAGGAATACCGGGTGAGCGAACCGCTGCGTCCGGATCATTTCGACGAGTTCGGGGAGCTTTCCGGCGGCAAGCTCGACCGTCCCGAGCACTGACGCGTCACCAACTGCCGCCGAGAGCCTTGATGAGCGCCACCGCCGCATTGAGCCTGCGGACCCGGATGTCGATCGAGCCGCGCTCTGCGGCAAGCGCGGTGGCCTGCGCGCTGGCGACATTGAGGTAGCTCAGCGTCCCGGCCTTGTATTGGTTCAGCGCGATGCGCTCGCTTTCACGCGCGGCGCGCGCCGCCTCATCCTGCGCTCCCGACTCCTGCGCCAGCACGCGAAGCGTCACGAGCGCATCCTCGGCCTCCTGCATCGCGGTGAGCACTGTCTGGCGGTAATCCGCGACCGTCTGCCGCCACGTGGCATCGGCCTGCGCCTTCGCGGCGATCCTCTTTCCGCTGTCGAGAATCGCCTCGCTCGCCGCGATGCCGAGCGACCAGTAGTTGCTCGATGCGGCGAGCAGCTGCGCGATGCCGCTCCATCCGTTCGCCGCGCTGAGTGTGATCGTTGGAAAGAACGCCGCTCGCGCCGCGCCGACGCGCTCGTTGGCGGCGGCGACACGGCGCTCCGCGGCCGCGATGTCCGGTCGTCTCTCGAGCAGGGAGGACGGCATCGCACGGGGAACGGAGGGCACCGACGATGCGAGGCTGCCGCCCTTCAATCCGAAACTCGCCGGCATGCGCCCCACAAGGGTTGCAAGGGCGTGTTCGAGCGTGCCCCGCTGCACACCGAGCTCGATCAGAGCAGCCCGCGTCGTGGCGAGCTGCGTCTGTGCCTGCGCCACGTCCGCGCTCGACGCCACGCCCTGGGCGAGGCGGTTCCTCGTGAGTTCCAGCGACTTTTCGTAGTTCGCCACCTCCCCCTCGAGCAGGCCCCGCTGCGAGTCCACCGAGCGCAGCGAAAAATAGGTCTGCGCGAGCTGCGCCTGGAGGCTGAGCTTCAGCGACTCGACATCGCCCTCCGCCGCCTGCAAATCCGCCCTCGCCGCGCGGGTGCCGTGGCTCAGCCGGCCCCAGACATCCAGCTCCCAGCTCGCCGAACCCGAAATGCCCTTCACATTGTGCACGCCGTTCGCCGGATTCGTCTGGCCCCGGGTCGCATTCGCGGAGACCTCCGCGCTCGGCAGCAGCGACCACTTTGCCGATTTGAAAAGCGCCGCCGTCTGCTCAGCCTTCGCCACCGATGACTGGAGCGACTGGTTGGAAACTTCAATCTGCCGCATCAGCGTGTTCAGCTCGCTGTCGTGGAAAATCTTCCACCACTCACCGCGCGGCACATGCGCGGCCGGCTTCGCCACCTTCCACCTGCCATCCTCCTTGAAGTGCGCCGGAATCTGCATGTCCGGCGCCTGGCGCTTGGGCGTGAAGTTGCATCCAGCGGCGGCAGCCATCATTGCGGCGGGGAGGATGAGGCGGAGTTTTTTCATGAAGCGCTGGATTGACCTTCGGCGGCGATGACGCCGCCCGCATGGGCGACGCCGTCCTTCCGATGAAACCTTTTCAAGACGCGCAGGCGCAGGCTGTCGAGCAGGAGATAAATCACGGGCGTGGTGTAGAGGGTGAGCGCCTGGCTCACGAGGAGCCCTCCGACCACCGCGACTCCGAGCGGCTTTCGAAGCTCCGAACCGGTCCCTGAACCCAGCGCCAGCGGCAACGCGCCGAGCAGCGCCGCGAAGGTGGTCATCAGGATCGGGCGCAGGCGCAGGCGGCAGGCCTCGAAAATCGCGTCGCGCGAACTCAGGCCGCGCTCACGCTCGGCCTGCAGGGCGAAGTCGATCATCATGATCGCGTTCTTCTTCACGATGCCGATGAGCAGGAAGATGCCGATGAGCGCCATGATGCTGAAATCCATCCCGCACCCCGAGAGCGCGAGCAGCGCGCCGGCACCGGCGGGAGGCAGCGTGGAGAGGATCGTGATCGGGTGCAGGTAGCTCTCATAGAGGATGCCGAGCACGAGGTAGATCACGAGCAGCGCGGCAAGAATGAGCCAGGGCATGCTTTCGAGCGACGCCTGAAACGCACCCGCGCTGCCGGCGAAATTCCGCTGAATCTCCTCGGGCAGCCCGAGGCGGTCCACCGCGGCGGTGAGCGCCGCGGTCGCGTCGCTGAACGCCACGCCCGGCGAGAGATTGAACGAGAATGTGAGCGCCGCGAACTGGCCCTGATGGTTCACGGCGAGCGGCGCGGGAGCGGACTCCCAGCGTGCGAGCATTGTGAGGGGCACCAGCTTTCCCGAGGTGCTCGGCACCTGCACGTGCTCGAATGCGCTCGGATCCTCGATTTGCGACGCCTCCAGCACGACACGGTATTGGTTCAGCGGCGCATAAATCGTGGAGACGAGGCGCTGCCCGAATGAATCGTTCAGCACGGAGTCGATCGCCTGCATCGTGACACCGGTGCGCGCCGCAGCCTCCCGGTCGATGACGAGCCGCGTGAGCACTCCCTTGTCCTGAAAGTCGCTGTTCACGTCCGTGATTTCCGGCAGCGCCTGCAGCGCATGGCGCACCGGCGGCTCCCACGTGCGCAGCATGTTCAGGTCACCGGACATCAGCGTGTATTGGTAGAGCGACTGGCTGGAGCGCGCGCCGGCGCGCAGATCCTGGCTCGGCTGAAGCCCGGCGAAGACGCCCGGAATCTTCGAGAGCTTCGCCCGGAAGCGCGCCTGCACCACCTCCATCGGATCGCGCTCGCCGTTCGGCTTCAGCGAAAGATAAATGCCGCCGCTGTTGCGCGGCCCTCCCATGAAGCCGCCACCACCGGTGCCCGCGTTCACGACGGCAACAGCGGGATCATTCTGAATAATCGAGGCGATCTGCGTCATCTTCTCACGCATGGCCTGAAACGAAATCGACTGGTCCGCAGTCACCCCGCCACCGAGCGAACCGGTGTCCTGCTGGGGGAAGAAGCCCTTCGGCATCTTCACGAAGAGCCACCCGGTGAACACGCTCACCGCCGCAAAGACGAGGAACGTCATCCAGCGGCGCCGCAGCGCCACCGCGAGCGTGTCGGCGTAAAAGGTGTTCAGCCACCGGAAGCCGCCATCCATCATCCGGGCGAGAAAACCCGGCTTGCGATCCTTCGTCGCGCTGGTCAGCAGCCGCGCGCACATCATCGGGGTCGTTGTGAGCGAGATCACAAGCGACACCGCGATCGCCGTCGAGAGCACGACCGCGAATTCCCGGAAGAGCCGGCCGAGAATCCCGCCCATGAAGAGAATCGGGATGAAGACGGCGACGAGTGAGATGCTCATCGACACCACGGTGAACGTCACTTCCCGGGCACCGCGCCGCGCGGCCTCCATCGGGGGCACGCCGTGCTCCACGTGGCGCGAGATGTTCTCGAGCACGACGACGGCATCATCCACGACAAAGCCGGTCGCGATCGTCAGCGCCATCAGCGAAAGGTTGTCCAGGCTGAAGCCGCACATCCACATCACCCCGAACGTGCCCACCAGCGAGACGGGCACCGCGACCCCGGGGATGAGCGTCGCGCGGAAGCGGCGGAGAAACACAAACACCACGAGGATGACGAGCATCACCGCGAGCAGCAGCGAGCGCTGCACATCCACGACCGACGCGCGGATCGTGACCGTCCGCTCCATCGTAATCGCCAAGTCCATCGCCGCGGGCATCAGCGCCCGCAGGTGCGGCATCATCGCCTTGATGCGATCGACCACCTCGATGATGTTCGCGCCCGGCTGGCGATAGACGAGCATGGTCACGGAGCGGCGGCCGTTTGTCGTGCCGTAGTTGTAGATGTCCTGCACCGAATCCGTCACCTCGCCCAGCTCGGAAAGCCGCAGGGCCGCCCCATTCTTGTAGCGCACAATCAGCGGGGCGTATTCCGCGGCCTTTGAGAGCTGGTCGCTTGCGACGACCTGCCAGCGGCGGTTGTCGTCTTCAATGACACCTTTCGGGCGGTTCACATTGGCCGTGGTGATCGCCGTCCGGACATCCTCCATCGTCAGTCCGGCACGGGTGAGCGCGGGCATGTCCATCGTCACACGCACTGCCGGCAGCGAACTGCCGCTGACCGTCACATTTCCGACGCCCTCCACCTGCGAGAGCTTCTGCACGATCACCGTCGAAGCCACGTCATACATCTGGCCCGGCGTCATGACATCCGACGTAATCGCCATGATCAGAATCGGCGAATCGGCGGGGTTCGACTTGCGGTAGGTTGGGTTTGAAGGGAGGCCGGTTGGCAGAAGGCTGCGCGCGGCGTTGATGGCGGCCTGCACGTCACGAGCCGCGCTGTCGCCATCCCGGCTCAGATCGAACTGCAGCGTCACGCGCGAGCTGCCGGTCGTCGAATACGACGTCATCTCCGAGATGCCAGCAATGCGGCCGAGTGTCCGCTCGAGCGGCGTTGCCACAGTCGCAGCCATCGTCTCCGGACTCGCGCCCGGCAGCGACGCGGAAACGGAGATCGTCGGCAAATCCACCTGTGGCAGCGGCGCGACCGGAAGGCCGAAATACGCGAGCCCTCCTGCGAGTGCGATGGCGATGGTTGCCAGCGTCGTCGCCACTGGCCGGCGGATGAAGATGTCCGTGAAGCTCACGCGGCAGCCACCTCCCCTTCGCGCGTCTCAGCCGGCTTCTTCCGCACGAAGCTGTCGAACAGCAGATAGATCACCGGCGTGCTGAACAGCGTCAGAAGCTGGCTGAGCAGAAGGCCGCCCACCATCGTTAGGCCGAGTGGATGCCGCAGTTCGGAGCCCTCGCCTGAGCCGATCATCAGCGGAAGCGCGCCGAGGAGCGCCGCAAGCGTGGTCATCAGGATCGGCCGGAAACGCAGCAGGCACGCCTGATAGATCGCGTCGAACGGCTTCGCCCCGTGGGAACGCTCCGCCTCGAGCGCGAAGTCGATCATCATGATCGCGTTCTTCTTCACGATGCCGATGAGCAGCACGATTCCAATGATCGCCATCACTCCCAGCTCGCTGCCAGTGAGCTTCAGCGCGAGCAGCGCCCCGACCGCGGCCGACGGAAGCGTGGAGAGGATCGTCACCGGATGGATGAAGCTCTCGTAGAGCACACCCAGCACGAGATACATCACGACCACCGCGGCGAGGATCAGCAGCAGCTCGTTCTTCAGCGCGCTCTGAAACGCGAGGGCGGTGCCCTCGAAGCTCGTCTCGATGCTCTCGGGAACGCCGATCTCGCGCTCGATTTTCCGGATCTCCTTCACGGCATCGCCAAGCGCTGCGCCGGGCGCGAGGTTGAAGGAGACCGTCACGACGGGAAACTGCTCCTGGTGCGCGATGGAAAGGCTTGCGGGCTCCTCGACGATGCTCGCCACCGCGCTCAGGAGCACCTGCTGCCCGTTCGCCCCCGGCACATGGATGTGGTCGAACGCGGAGAGGCCGCGGCGAAACTCCGGCGCATGCTCGAGCACGACACGATACTGGCCGCTCTGCGTGAATATCGTGGAGACAAGCCGCTGGCCGAACGCGTTGTAGAGTGCGGCATCGATGGCGGCGGCGGTCACACCGAGACGACCGGCTGTCTCACGATCGATGACCACACGCGCCTGCAGCCCCTTGTTCAGCAAGTCATCGGTGACATCCGCAAGCAGCGGCGACTCCTTCAACTTCTCGACGAGCTTCGGCGTCCAGATCTGCAGCGCCGAGATGTCCGGTGACTGGAGCGTGAACTGATACTGGGTGCGGCTCACGCGATCCTCGATGGTGAGATCCTGCACCGGCTGAAGGAAGAGCCGGGCGCCGGGCATTCCGTGCGCACGATCCTGCAGCCGCCGCACGACCTGGACCGCGCTCGCGTCGCGCTTTGCACGCGGCTTGAGATTCACGAGGATGCGGCCGCTGTTCGGCGTCATGTTCACACCATCCACCCCGATGAATGCCGAAACACTCTGCACCGCCGGATCATCCATCACGAGTCGCGCAAACTCCTCCTGTTTGCGGGCCATCGCCGCAAAGGAGACATCCTGCGGCGCTTCGATGACCCCCTGGATGATGCCGGTGTCCTGCGTGGGGAAGAACCCCTTGGCCACGGACAAGTAGAGCATCACCGTCGCGGCCATCGTCGCTGCGAAGACGAGCATTGTCGCGGCGCGGTGGTTGAGCACCACCTTCAGCAGGCGTCCGTATAGATCGATGATGCCGTCCAGGAAGCGCGCCACTGCCCTGGCGATGGGACCCTCCTTCCGATCCCGGAGCAGCCGCGAGCACATCATCGGGGTGAGCGTGAGCGAGATCACCGCGGAGATGACGATGGAGATGGCGAGCGTGATCGCGAACTCGCGGAAGAGCCGGCCGACCACATCCTGCATGAACAGCAGCGGTATGAGCACCGCGATGAGCGAGACGGTGAGCGAGATGATCGTGAAGCCGATCTGCTTCGCTCCCTTGAGCGCCGCCTGCATCGGCTTCTCACCCTCCTCAATGTGGCGCGCGATGTTCTCGATCATCACGATCGCATCGTCCACGACGAAGCCGGTCGCGATCGTCAGGGCCATGAGCGAGAGGTTGTTCAGGCTGAAGCCGCAGAACCACATCGCGCCAAACGTGCCGACGAGGGAGAGCGGCACGGCGACCGCGGGGATGATCGTCGCGCGCCAGTTTCGGAGGAAGACGAAGATCACCGCGACGACGAGCGCAATGGCCAGCAGAAGCTCCTTCTGCACGTCGTCCACCGACGCGCGAATCGTGGTCGTGCGGTCCGTCAGGAGCGTGATCTCGACCGCGGGCGGCATTGTCTCGCGGAGCTTGGGCAGCAGCGCCTTGATGCGGTCCGCGACGGCGATCACATTCGCTCCCGGCTGGCGCTGGACGCTGACAACCACCGCGGGCTGGTCGTTCGCCCAGGCGGCGAGCCGGATGTTCTCCGCGTCGTCCACCACGTCGGCGACATCGCTCACGCGCACGGCGCCACCGTTTTTCCACGCGACGACGAGCGTGCGGTAGTCTGCTGCGGAGAGAAGCTGGTCATTCGCGTCGAGCGTGCTGCTGCGGGTGGGGCTGTCGAATGCGCCCTTCGGCTGGTTCACATTGCCCGCGGCGATTGCCGCGCGCAGATCCTCCGTGCTGAGGCCGCGCGATGCGAGCGCGACGGGGTTTGCGCGGATGCGCACCGCCGGCCGCATGCCGCCGCTGAGCGAAACCAAGCCAACGCCGGGAAGCTGCGAGAGTTTCGGCACGAGGCGCGTGTCGGCGGCGTCCTGCACGCGGATGAGGGGCAGCGTCTTCGACGTGAGAGCGAGGGTGACGATGGGCGCGTCCGCGGGGTTCACCTTGTTGTAAACTGGCGGGTTCGGAAGGTCCGTCGGCAGCAGGTTGGCCGCGGCATTGATCGCGGCCTGCACCTGCTGCTCCGCCACATCGAGCGCGAGGCCGAGCGTGAAGCGCAGCGTGATGACGGATGCACCGCCGCTGCTGATCGAATACATCTGGGTGAGCCCGGGCATCTGCCCGAACTGCCGCTCAAGGGGCGCGGTGACGGAGGAGGTCATCACCTCGGGACTCGCACCCGGATAAAGCGTGGCGACTTGGATCGTGGGGTAGTCCACCTGCGGCAGCGCGGACACCGGGAGCAGCCGATACGCGCCCGCACCAGCGAGCAGCAGCGCGACCATCAGCAGCGTCGTGGCCACGGGACGCTGGATGAATAGCCGCGAGGGGTTCATGGAGTGCTGGTCGCGTCCTTGTCCGGCTTCCCGCCTTCGCGCTTGCGCGGTGCTTTGGAGCCCTCGGTGATGGGCTTGGAGGCCACGCCCTTGCGCTCGATGATTTCGATCTTCGCCCCGTCGCGAAGCCGGTCCACACCCTGGGTCACGACCTTGTCGCCGGGCTTGAGACCCTCGGTAACCACCACGCGGTCGCCATCCACTGCACCGGTCTCGACATATCGGAGCGCGACGGTGTTCTCCGCCCCGACGACATACGCATACGCGCCTCGCGAGCCGCGCTGAATCGCGGTGGCCGGCGCGATGGCCGCGTCCTTCTGCACGTCCACGAGGAGGCGGGCGATTACGAACTGGTTTGGGAACAGCAGCCCCTCCTCGTTCGGCATCTCCGCCTTGAGCTTCAGCGTGCCGGAGGCGAGATCGATCTGGTTGTCGGTGGTGAGGAGCTTCCCGATTCCAAGCGACGTGTTCATCACCTTGTCGAACGCCTCAACCGGCACCGGATCGGAGCCGGCAAGCCGCTTGGTCACAGCCGCGACCAGCTCCTGCGGCACGGAAAAGATCAGGCCCATCGGCTTCATCTGCGTCACGACCACGAGTCCGTTGGCGTCGCTTGTCTTGATCATGTTCCCGGGATCGATCTGCCGCAGTCCGACCCTGCCGGCGATTGGCGAGGCGATTTTTGTGTAGCTGAGCTGGAGTTCCGCGTTCGCGATCGCGGAGCGGTCCGAGACGAGCGCCGCCTCATACTGCCGCACGAGCGAAGCCTGCGTGTCCACCTGCTGCTTGGCAATCGAGTCCTGCTTCAGCAGCGCCTCGTAGCGCGCAAAATCGGCGCGCGCGTTTTCCAGCAGCGCCTCGTTCTTCGCGAGCTGCGCCTTCGCCTGGTCGAATTGCACTTGGAATGGACGCGGATCAATCTGCGCGAGCACATCGCCGACCTTCACCGTCTGGCCCTCGGTGAAGAGCACCTGCTGGAGTTCGCCATCCACGCGGCTGCGCACCGTGACCGTGCTGAGTGGCGTCACCGTGCCCGCGATGCTCACCCACTCGTCGAAATTCTCGCGCTTCACGGTCTCGACACTCACCGGGACCGGTCCGCTGAAGCCGCCCCCGCGCATGCTGCCCCTCTTGCCCCCGCCCGGCGCCGCCGGCGAGGCGGTGCCTTGCGACCAATGCGCCCACCACCACCACCCGCCTCCACCGATCAGCAGCGCGACGATGAACAGGCAGCCCCAGTGCCTCTTTGTGGAAGGCGGCGGCGCTTCGGCGGCGGGAGAAGGTTCAGGCATGAAGTTGGGCGCGAATGGACAGGGATGGCGTTGGTTCCCGCAAGCACTTTGGAAGGCAGCCGCGGTTCACTCTCGCGTCGAACCGTTACGAATCAAGGCGCCGGCGTTCCTTAGGGCGAGTCCGCGGTTCCGCCCCAGAATTTTCCCCCATGCCCGGTGATCCTTCGAGCGGGGATGCATTCGCTCCCGGCAAATCGCTTGCCGCGAAGGGCGGCGGGCGGCGGCTAGTCGCGCCGCGCGTTCAGCTTCGCGAGGAGGCGGAGGATTTCGAGGTAGAGCCAAACGAGGGTGACCAGGAGGCCGAAACCGGCATACCACTCGAGAAACTTCGGCGCCCCGACGGCCGCGCCCTGTTCGATCACGTCGAAGTCGAGGACGAGGTTCAGGGCCGCAATCACGACCACGACGACGCTGATGCCGATGCTGAGCATCCCGCTGCCATACATGAAGCCCATGTTCACATTGAAGAGGCTCAGGATCCACGCGACCAAATACATCAGGAAGATTCCGCCGGTCGCGGCGATGACGCCGATTTTGAATTTCTCCGTCGCTCGGATCAGTCCCGAACGATAAGCCGCCAGCATCGCGAAGAGCGTTCCGAATGTGAGCATTGCAGCCTGGAGGACGATGCCGTTCCACTTCGCGTTGAAGACTGCGGAGACAGCGCCAATCACCAGACCCTCTAAAAGCGCGTAGATCGGCGCAGTGACCGGGGACCATTCCTTTTTGAAGCACGTCACCAAGGCCATGATGAGCCCGCCGATGGCGCCCACGGTGACGAGCGTCATCGCTGCCTGCGGGCTTTGGAGCAGGCGGTTCCATGTGAACGCCGCGGAGAGCACGGCGAGCGCGAGGAGGATGCCGGTCTTGTTCACGGCGCCCTGGACGGTCATGCGCTGGGAGCCCGCGGCGATGGGCTGCTCAAACGCCGCGGGGGACAAAGTGGGATTGGATGTGCGTAGCATGGCGGAGAGCATAGACGGGGCGGCACGGGAAGCAACACGGGCGTTCGGACCATTTGCACCGTGGGTCTCAACTGTAACCTTCGCGTGCATCCACGCGTCGGAGTGTGCATCGTTCCGCCATGAAAACCCTCCTCGCGCTGTCACTCGCCGCTTTCACCGCCCTCCCCACCGCCGATGCACGGCTCGGCGAGACCGAGGGGCAGTCCCAGCAGCGCTACGGGCAACCACGCGAGGATCTCATCATTCAGACGGACAAGCCGCTCATGCCGGGTGCCGTAGAGAAGGCGTATGAGTATCAAGGGTGGCGCGTGCGGGCGGCATTTGCGGGCGGACAGTGCCTCCGCATCGAATACGCGCACATTCCCGACGGCGCGGTGCCCAAGAAGATCAGCGACGCGGAAATCGCGGCGATTCTCGACGCGGAGAAGGCGAAGTTTTCCTGGCGGGAGGACAAGACGACCAAGCAGCCAGGTGCGGCGGGCGAATTGGAAAAGGCGCTCAAGGGGGCATTCAGCGTCCGCAAATGGCGGCGCAGCGATCACGCGACGGCGGAGCTCGCGCTGGGCGTGGTGCTGAAGCTTGAGACCCGCGATGCGGACGAAACCGCCAGAAAGCTCGCGAAGCAGGCGAAGGACAAGCCCGCGCCGAACGCCGAAAAGCCGCCCAAGTTCTGAGGGCGAACTTTTCTTTGCGCGCGCGCGGCACCCTGCTAACTACGCCGCCCCATGCGAATCCTAGTCACTGGCGGCTGCGGCTTTATCGGCAGCAATTTTGTGCGGCTTCTCCTTTCGGCGCGGCCGACTTGGACCGTCCACAACGTGGACGCGCTCACCTACGCGGGCAATCCGGCGAACCTCGCCGACGTCGCGCCCGCCGCGGGCGCCCGCTATGTCTTTCACCATGCGGACATCGCGGACGCACCGGCGATGGAGAAGGTTTTTGCGGAGGGGAAATTCGACGCCGTGGTGAGCTTCGCCGCGGAGTCGCACGTGGACCGCTCGATCAAGGATCCGCTCGCATTCATCCGCACAAACGTGCTCGGCACCGGTGTGCTGCTGAATGCGGCGAAGGAGCACAAGGTCGGTCGCTTCCTCCAAATCGGCACGGATGAAGTCTATGGTTCGCTCGGGCCGACGGGACGTTTCACTGAGCAGTCGCCGCTGCAGCCGAGTTCGCCGTATTCGGCGAGCAAGACAAGCTCGGACCTGCTCGCGCTCGCGCATTTCCACACGTTCAAGCAGGAGGTGCTCGTGACGCGCTGCTCGAACAACTACGGGCCGTATCAGTTCCCCGAGAAGCTCATCCCGCTGATGATCACGAACGCAATGGCGGACATCCAGCTCCCCGTCTATGGCGACGGGCTGAATGTGCGCGACTGGATTCACGTCCACGACCACAACGAGGCCGCGCTCGCCGTGCTTGAGCGCGGGCGCCCCGGCGAAGTTTACAACATCGGCGGCGACGGCGAGATGACGAACATCGAGGTCGTGAAGACCATTCTCTCCGAACTGAAGAAGCCCGAGTCGCTCATCAAATACGTGCAGGACCGGCTCGGCCACGACCGCCGCTACGCGATCGACTCCAGCAAGACGCAGAAGGAACTCGGCTGGGTGCCGAAGCATCGTCCGCTGCAGGGCATCAAGGAGACGATCGCCTGGTATGTCGCCAACCGCGCGTGGTGGGAGCCGCTGAAGAAGAAGTAGGAGCCGCCATGTCGCGCATCATCGTCACCGGTTCCAATGGCCGCCTCGGCGCGGCGCTAGTCCGCGAATGGAAATCCGCGGGCCTCGATGTCGTCGGCTTTGGCCGGAATGAGCTCGACCTCGCGCAGCCGGAGAAAATCCGTGCCGCTCTCGCCGCCGCGGATTTTTCCGTGCTCGTCAATTGCGCCGCTCAGACCAACGTGGACCGCTGCGAGACGGAGCGCGACGAGGCGATGCAGCTCAATGCGCGGGCCGTCCGCACGATTGCGGAGGCGTGCAAGGCAAAGGGCGCGCGGCTCATCCACATCAGCACCGACTACGTTTTTGATGGCGCGAAGGCGACTCCCTACACGGAGGAGGATCCTGTTGTGCCCATCAGCCATTACGGTGAATCAAAGCGCGCAGGGGAAATCGCCGCGCTGGAAGTCTCGGACAAGAACCTCGCCGTGCGGGTTTCGTGGGTCTTCGGACCAGACCGCCCGAGCTTCGTGGACGGCATCGTGAAGCGCGCGCTCACCGAGGAGAAGGTCGAGGCGATCTCCGACAAGGTGGCCGTGCCCACCTACACGCTCGACGCCGCACAACTGCTGAAGCCGTTCCTTTTCGACGTGCCCGCGGGCGGCGTGCTGCACCTGTGCAACGGCGGCTCCTGCACGTGGCAGGAATACGGGCAGTTTGCGCTCGACTGCGCCGTCGCCGCCGGGATGCCGCTCAAGGCCCGCACCGTCGGCCCGCTGAAGATGGCGGACCTAAAGGCGTTCATCGCCAAGCGCCCGCCGAACACCGCGATGTCCACCGCCAAGCTCACGAAACTCACCGGCATCACGCCGCGCGACTGGCACGACGCGGTGCGCGAGTATGTCACCCGCCACATCGCGGCGAAGAGCTGAGCCGCAGGCTCAATTCCAAAGCTCCGCCAGATCGGGATCCTGGCGGGCGTTCTTCTTGATCGCGGAATTGATCTGAATCGCCGCCTGCACGCACTGGCGCGCAACGGTGAGATTCCCCCAGCGCGCCTCGTAGCACGCGAGGTTGTAGTGCAGGATCCCAGTGCGGCGGATCCACTCCGGCGCGTCCAGCAGCACGCGCGCAGCCTGCTCGCCGAGGTTGAGCTGATGCAGCGCAAACGCGCGCTGGACGGTGAATTCATCCTCCGCCGTGTGCAGCGCCGCCCCGCGGGCGGAAAGCCGCGCCGCCTTTCTCCAGCGGCCGAGATGAAGGAGGACCCGGATGCGCGCGATCATCACGTCGCAGTCGTCCTGATCATAGGCGGGGATGGAGTCGAGTTCCCGCAGCGCTTCACGGTAGAGCCGGAAGAACACATACCCCTCTGCCGTGCGAAGAGCCCTCGTCGTCTCCTCGGTGTGCTGCTTGGTGTTGTTGGTCAGCGTCAGCATTTGGTTGCACCCATTTTAGCATCGCTCATGCCACGGCTTTCCCGGCGCGGGCCGCGGCAGGTGTGAAAGGACGGCGCACAGCGTGTCACACTGTTGAATTGGCTTGCGCGAAAGTGCGCCACTCTGCAAACCCACCCGCCTCAATGCAGACGAGGATCAAGAATCTGGGAACGTGCGAGTATCTCTCGCCTTTGCAAACAGCACGCGGCCTCGAAGTCCAGTTCCGCACGGACAACGAGCGCGTCCTGCTCGCCCACCGCGTGGACATCAATGCCCCGCCCATCGACCCGCGCGCGGAGTCCGTGGAAAGCTTTGAAGTCGCCGGGCCGCGGAGGAAGATCTTCTTCGACCCCTCACGCACGACAGCCGGCATCGTCACCTGCGGCGGGCTTTGTCCCGGGCTGAACGACATCATCAAGGGCCTCGTCACCCAGCTCTGGACGCGCTACGGCGTCACCAAAATCTTCGGCTTCCGTTACGGCTACCAGGGCCTCGTGCAGCGCCTCGGCCACACGCCGCTCACCTTCAAGCCGGAATCCGTGAAGCAGATTCACCTGCTCGGCGGCAGCATCCTCGGCAGCTCGCGCGGAAACCAACCGGCGAGCGAAATGGTGGACACGCTCGAGGAAATGGGCGTGGACATCCTCTTCGTCGTCGGCGGCGATGGCTCGCTGAAAGGCGCGCAGGTCATCGCGGATGAAATTGAGCGGCGCGGGCTGAAAAAGGCCGTCGTCGGCATTCCCAAGACGATCGACAACGACATCCAGTTTCTCGACAAGTCCTTCGGCTTCGAGACGGCATTTGCCGAGGCGCTGAAAGTCGTCCGTGCCGCGCAGGCGGAGGCACTCGGCGCGCCGAATGGCATCGGCATCGTGCGGCTGATGGGCCGCGAGTCGGGCTTCATCTCGTGCTACGCGGCGCTTGCGGACGGCAACGTGGACTTCGTGCTCATCCCCGAGGTCCCCTTTCAACTCGAAGGTGAGCGCGGCCTGCTCGAGGCAATCCGCTACAAAATCGCGAGGAAGAAGAGCGCCGTCATCGTCGTCTCCGAGGGCGCCGGGCAGGACCTCATGGCTGCCTACGACGACACGGACGCCAGCGGAAACAAGCGGCTGAAGGACATCGGCGTCTTCCTTCGGGACAAGATCACCGACTTCTTCAAGGACCGCCGGATCGAGCTGAACTTGAAATACATCGACCCCAGCTACGCCATCCGCAGCGTGCCGGCGAACGCGCAGGACAACTTCTACTGCCAGCACCTCGCGCAGCATGCCGTGCATGCGGCGATGACCGGGAGAACGGGCATGCTCGTGGGCCGCTGGCACTGCTCCTACGTCCACATTCCGATCCCGTTCGTCACCAGCGTCGGCCGGCACAAGGTGGATCCGCATGGTGAACTCTGGCGCGCTGTCCTTGAGAGCACCAACCAGCCGGCGAATCTTCTTTGACCGCGCACCCGCGCCGCTCGGCACTTGACGCTTTCGAGTGTCGTCTATATTTCCGCCCGCCCGGTCCGAATGAAAGCTACTGGAATCGCCATCGCCTTTGCCGCCCTGCTCGCAGGCTGCGCGACTGATCCGCGCCTCAGCACCGACACCGTATACCTCGGAGGCAAACGTGTCCCCACGGGCCAAATCGCGGAGAAGCGGATGAACTACGACAACGTCTCCTATTGGGATGGCGACCATGTCGGCGGCTCCCCGCGCATCAACATCCGCCTCAGCGAACAGAAGGCCTACTTTTACAAGGGCGACCAGCTCGTCGGCGTCTCGATCATCTCCACGGGGCGCGAGGGCTTCGGCACGCCGTCCGGGAGCTTCAAGATCCAGCAGAAGGACCGCGACCACGTGTCCTCCCGTTACGGCGACTACGTGGATGCACAGAGCGGCGCCGTGATCATGAAGGACGTTGACCGCTTGAAAGACCGGATGCCGAAGGGCGCCAAATACGATGGCGCCAGGATGCCGTTCTTCATGCGCGTGCATGGCGGCGTCGGAATGCACGAGGGCTTCCTCCCGGGCTATCCCGCGTCGCACGGCTGCATCCGGATGCCCAGCTTCATGGCCGAGGCTTTCTTCCGGAATGTGAACGTCGGCACGCCGGTCAGCATCACCCCATGAGCGGTCTCGTGGTTCCGGAGATTTCGGCGGAGGAAGCGGCACGGCTGTTGAAATCCGAAAACCCGCCGCGCCTCATCGACGTGCGAGAGCCGGACGAGTGGGAGGTCGCGCGGATTGCCGGTGCCGAACTGCTCCCCCTTTCACAGTGGCCCGCGATCGCGGCGGAGAAGCTCACGGACAAATCGCAGCCGCTGCTCATCCAGTGCCATCACGGTGCCCGCTCCGCGCGAGCCGCGGCGTGGCTGCTCGGCCAGGGATTCACGGATGTGACGAATCTCGGCGGCGGCATCGACGCCTGGTCGGCCACTGTCGATTCATCGGTCCCGCACTATTAGCGGGAAGGTGCGCCTTTCATTTTCCGGCGCCCCGGGTTCACTTCGGAAACCTCCGATGCCGCCCGCACGCACACTGCCTGTCTTCGCCCTCGCCGGAAGCGCCGCGTTCGCCGCGACCACCCTGCCGCAGGAACAGGCGGACTTTTTCGAGAGCAAAATCCGCCCGGTGCTCGCAAGCGAGTGCTACGAGTGCCACGACGCGAAGAAACAGAAGGGCGGCCTGCGGCTCGACTACCGCGACGGATGGAAGAAAGGCGGCGATTCCGGCGACGCCATCGTCCCCGGCCACCCCGCGAAAAGCCTCCTGCTGAAATCCATCCGCCACGAGGATCCCGACCTCAAGATGCCGGAAAAGCGTCCAAAGCTGGGCGACAACGTCATCGCGGACTTTGAAAAATGGATCGCCCTCGGCGCGCCCGACCCGCGCGACGAACCCCCGAAGGCCGGAAGCGGGGTTCCTTGGGACAAGCTCCTCGCGGACCGCAAATCGTGGTGGAGCCTCCTGCCCGTCCAAAAACCGCAGCCGCCCGCCGTGAAGGACACGGTGTGGTCGCAGCATCCAGTGGATCGTTTCCTCCTCGCGAAAATGGAGGCGCACGGGCTGAAGCCATCGCCCGACGCTGATCCGCATACGATCATCCGGCGCCTCACTTTTGCACTCACTGGCATGCCGCCGACTCCGGAGGAGGTGGAGCAGTTCACCCAGTCCGCAACCCGCAGCCTCCAGTCTGCAATCGAAGGCGCCGCGGACCGGCTGCTGGCGAGCCCTCGCTTCGGCGAGCGCTGGGGGCGGCACTGGATGGACCTTGTGCGCTATGCGGACTCGCACGGCAGCGAGGGCGACCCGGAGATTCCGAACGCGTGGCGCTATCGCGACTACCTCATCCGCGCATTCAATGCCGACGTTCCCGTCAACCAACTCATCCGCGAGCACCTCGCCGGCGACCTCCTTCCAAATCCGAGATGGAACCGCGGGGAGCATTTCAACGAGAGCATCCTCGGCATCGCGCACCTGCGATTCGTCGAGCACGGCTTCCAGCCAGTGGACACGCGCGACGAGCAGGTGAAGGTGACCGACAGCCAGATTGACGTCGCGATGAAGGCTTTCCAGGCGCTCACCGTGTCGTGCGCGCGCTGCCACGACCACAAGTTCGACGCCGTCAGCCAGCGGGACTACTACGCCCTTGCCGGAATCTTCGAGAGCAGCCGCCCGGCAATGGTGACGATCGACGAGCCGGCCCTGCTCGAAACGAACAAGACACAGCTCGCTGACCTGAAGGGGAAGGTCCGCGAGGCACTGTTTGAAGACTGGAAAAGGGAGCCCGCGCGAATCGCCGCGCGGCTTCTCGCGGAATCCACCCCCAGTCCGGAAACCACCGGGGTCACCCGGGAGATTGAACAGCTTCGCCGGAAACTCACGTCGCTCGAACAGGGCGTGCGCACGAGGCTCGCCAGGGAAAACGCCGGCCAGCCGCTCTCGGTGGCGCCTCGTCCGATCGCTCGCTGGTCGTTCGAGGGCAGCGCGGGCGATTCGATTGGCGGGCTCAATGGCGATCTGCTCGGCGGTGCCGAGATCCGAAACGGCCGCCTCGTCCTGAATGGCACGGACGCATTCTTCCGCAGCCCACCGCTGACCCGTGAACTCCGCGAGAAGACACTCGAAGCATGGGTGAGCCTCGCAACGCTCGAACAGGGCGGCGGCGGCGTTGTCACCGTCGAGAACGGCAAGGGGGCGATTTTCGACGCGCTCGTCTTTGCGGAAAAGGAGCCGCAGCGATGGGTCGCCGGCAGCAACAATTTCCGCCGCTCCCAGAATCTCGGCGGTGCGACTGAAACGGCGAAACCCGGCGAGTTCATCCACATCGCCGCCAGCTACCGCGCCGACGGCACGATCGCATTTTTCCGCAACGGCGAGCCCTACGGGCAGCCATGGAAACCGGAGAGCCCCAGCCCCGTGGAATTCGCTGCGAACGACGCGCATGTGCTGCTCGGCCGACGGCACACCGGGGGCGGAAGGGCATTCCTCAAGGGGGAAATCGACGAGGCGCGCCTCTACGACCGGGGGCTTGGCGCCGATGAAATCCGCGCGTCATTCCGTGCCGGACAAAAGGCGCTCGGCCTCGATGCCGCTGCGCTCGCGAAGGCGATGACACCGCAGGAGCGCGGCCAGCAAACGGCGCTCGAAAGCGACCTCCGCAGTGCCAGCGAGAAGCTCCGCAAGCTTTCCGCAGGTGCGAGTGAAAAGCCGTGGCTCGCCGCTCGCGGCGACGCGGAACACAACACCGCAAATCCGCTCCACGTCTGGGCAAAACTGAGCGGCAAGAGCGGCAGTGCGATGACCAGCGCGTGGGAGGAGTTGAGACGTGCCGCGACCGCCGCAGGCAGGCGACCCGAAGCGAAGCGCGCGTGGGATTTGACCAAGCCGGGCAGGGATTTCGCCGAGTGCTACCACTACGGCACTGGAATCGGAGCGGCACCCTCGCTGAACGGTGACTTCACGCTGGCGCCGGAAGGCGATGCGGCGCTCGCCGGCCTGATGCCCGCTGCCGTGACAACCCACGGGCTCACGACGAGGCACAACGGCGTGCTGACCACCAAACCGTTCCGAATCGAGACCGACTTCATCAGCATCCGCGCGTGGGGCGGCAACGGCGCGCAGGCGCGGCTCATCGTGGACGGCTATCCGCTCGGGACGAATCCCATTTTTCCCCGCGCACAACTTTCAAAGGACGAACCCGCGTGGCTGACGCTCGACACGAAATACCGGAAGGGATCGATGGCCTATCTCGAAATCGCGACGGCGCTAGACCAAACCCGCCGGGAAAAATCCGCGAAGGACCGTTCGTGGTTCGGCATCAGCGAAATCATCTGCCACGACGGACCCGGCCCGCTTGAGAACGCCCGCACGCTCGCGCCGCTCCTCGACGGCCCGGCACCGCGGGACAGCCGCGAACTTTCGGTCCGCTACGAGAAAGCCATCGCCGCCGCGCTCGACGCATGGCGGGCCAACTCGCTGGCCGAGCCGCAGCGCCAGTTGCTCGACGCCCTCATCCGGCGGGGCCTGCTGCCCGTTTCGCTCGGCGCGCTCAGCAATGCGAAGCCCCTGATCGAAAGCTACCGCCGCCTCGAAAGCGCGGTCCCCTTCCCTCGCCACGCGCCAGGCGTGCTCGAATCGGCGGGCGAGGACGTCGCGCTGCTCGAACGCGGCGAGCACCTGAAGCCCGGGCCGAAGGTGCAGCGCGCCTTTCTCCAGGCCTTCGGTTCGCGGCCCATCGAGACGAAGGCCAGCGGCCGACTGGAACTCGCCAATGCAATCGCCGACACAAGCAATCCGCTCACGTCGCGCGTGATGGCGAACCGCATCTGGCACCATCTTTTCGGGCGCGGCCTCGTTGCGACGCCGGACAATTTTGGCCGCATGGGCGAAAAGCCGACCCATCCGGAGCTGCTCGACTACCTTGCCCGGCGGTTCACGGAGGACGGCTGGTCGTTGAAAAGGGCTGTCCGTCTCATCGTCACCTCGCGGGCTTTCCGCATCACGGGCAGTCCCGGCACCGATGCGCGCGAGCGCGATCCCAGCAATGACTGGCTCTCCCATTTCCGAGTCCGCCGCATCGAGGCGGAGGCCATCCGCGACTCCATGCTCGTCCTCTCGGGGAAGCTGGACGCCACGATGTTCGGCCCCGGCGTCGCCGCGAATGCACCGCGCCGCAGCGTCTATCTCACCATCCGCCGCAACGCACTGAATCCATTCCTCGAGGTGTTCGACGCGCCGAAGCCGTTCACCACGACGGGCCGGCGCGATGCGACGAATGTCCCCGCGCAGTCGCTCACGCTGCTCAACGACCGGTTCGTGATCGAGTCGTCGCGCCAGTGGGCCGAGCAGTTGATCGCGGCGAATGCGGACGCCTCACCGCAGGGCCGCATCCGCCGCATGTTCGTCGCCGCATTCGCGCGCGAACCGTCGGAGCGGGAAGTCTCCGCGGCGGAGAAATACCTCCGCGCATCCAGCCCCGGCGGCGCGCTCATGCACCAAGCCGGCGCGTGGGCCGACTTCGCGCAGTCGCTCCTCAACGCCAAGGAGTTCATCTTCCTCCGATAACCAAAGGACACCGCCATGCACCGCAACATCCACTCTGGTTTCCGACCTCCGCTCGCGCGCCGCGAGATGCTCCGCCGATGCTCGCTCGGCTTCGGTTCGCTCGCCCTTGCGGGGCTCTTTTCCACCGAGGCACGTGCGGCGAAAACAGCGCTCCCCCGCCCGCATTTCCCGCCGCGGGTGAAGCAGGTCATCTTCGCCTACATGAGCGGCGGCGTGTCGCACGTGGACTCGTGGGATCCAAAGCCCGAACTCGCAAAGCGACACGGCCAGCCCATGCCGGTGCCGGTGCGGCCGACGATGTTCAACAACAACGGGAACATCATGGCCTCGCCGTGGGAGGCAAAGCCGCGCGGCAGGAGCGGCGTTATGATGACGGATCTTTTTCCACATCTCGCAGAGATGGCGGATGATCTCGCGGTGATCCGCTCCATGACCTCGAAGGTGAACGAGCACGCGCAGGGGAACTATTTCTTCCACACCGGCTTCCCCTTCATGGGCCACCCGAGCGCGGGCGCGTGGGTGAATTACGGCCTCGGCTCGATGAACGAGAACCTGCCCGGCTTCGTCGTGCTGCAGAGCGGAGGCGCCAGCGCCCCGCACGGCGGCGTGGGCCTCTTCAGCAGCGGCTATCTGCCTGCGCAGAACCAGGCGAGCATCCTCCGCCTGGATGGCGATGAGCCGATGCCCAACATCAAGCCCCGCGAGGCGGACGGTTCGCAGCGCCGGCGACTCTCATTCATCGGCGAGCTGGACTCCGCATTTTCAAAGGACACCGGAGACGCGCAGGTCGAGGCGGCAATCCGGAACTATGAAACCGCCTACCACATGCAATCCGCGGTGCCGGACCTGCTCGACCTCCGCGGCGAGAGCGAAGCGACGAGGAAGCTTTACGGCATGGACTCGAAGCACGCCCAGACCGCGAGCTACGGACTCCAGTGCCTCGTGGCGCGGCGCCTCATCGAGCGCGGCGTGCGCTTCGTGGAACTGAGCTGCCTGAATGAAAGCATCGGCGCTGGAAACGCACCGAACCCGTGGGACCAGCACGGGAAACTCCGCGAGGGCCACGGCGCGATGGCAAACCAGGTGGACCAGCCGCTAGCCGGGCTCATCACCGACTTGAAGGCGCGCGGCCTCTGGGACAGCACGCTCATCATCTTCTCGGGCGAATTCGGCCGCACACCGTTCTCGCAGGGCAGCGACGGACGCGACCACAACCCCACCGGCTTCAGCGCGTGGCTCGCCGGCGGCGGCATCCGCGGCGGCACCGCCTACGGCGCGACGGACGACCTCGGCTACTACGCCGTCGAGAACGTCGCCACGATTTGCGACTTCTACGCCACCGTGCTGCACCTGCTGGGTCTCGACCACGAGAAGCTCACGTATCGCTTCGGCGGACGCGACTTCCGGCTCACCGACGTGTCGGGAAACGTGATCAAGGAAATCCTCACGTAGCCCCGCACTACGGCTGGGCCGGCGCGAACTTCTTCAGCCGCTCGTCCACGAGCTTCGCGAAGTGGCGCATCGCCTCCTCCGACTTCGCATCCTCATCGGCGACACCTATTATGATCACCTGCACCGCGGCCCGGTAGGGCAGGCGTGAAAAGTTGATGCGGTGGCCGTTGCCACTCTGCCAGCCCCCTGAGTCCCCGAATCCCGGCACATCGCGGAACTTCGGCTCCTTCTCATATGCCGCCCTGTGATCCTTCATCCGTTTCCTCGACTCCTCGATGCTCACGGACTGATCAAGCGTGAGAGAAACCTGCTCGCCGTGCTCGCCCTCGAAGTCGAGCATCGTCACATGATCACGTTCCAACGTCGGCGGATTGTGCCCCAAGAAGCTCTCGTTCGCACGCTTGAACGCCACGTTGAAATACGCCCTGCAGTCCTCCGCCGTGAGCAGCTCGCGAGCACCGATGATGCGCGTCGCCAGAGCCTCCTTCGGCCCGCAGCCGGGGATGAGGGCAACGCAGGAGGCGAGCACGGCGAGACGGAAGGCATTGGAGTTCTTCATGGCGGAGAAAATGTTGCGTCGGCTGCGGCGGGCGCGGCGGTATTAGGGCAGCGGGGTCCCAAAGTCCAACGGCGATTGGGGAGCGCGGATGATGGAGCCCCTCATGCGCACAGACATTCCGCGTGCATCGCCTCGTGCGACGCGCTCACACTCGCCGCCCGCATGAAGCTCCTCATCCCCGCACTCGCACTCGCCATGGTTGTCCCCGCACGTTCCGCAGAAAATCCCCCCACGGTTCCCGGTGTCTCCTTCAGCCGCACGGTCGGTTCGATTTCCGAATACAA
Source organism: Chthoniobacteraceae bacterium (assembly GCA_044221035.1). Classification (GTDB taxonomy): domain Bacteria; phylum Verrucomicrobiota; class Verrucomicrobiia; order Chthoniobacterales; family Chthoniobacteraceae; genus SXWH01. Next base: position 44,792 of record JBGAPU010000011.1, read on the forward strand.
GCTCGACGCGAACGGCCTGCGAATCCTGCTCCTGCCGGAGAAATCCGTGCCGGTCGTCACCTTCATGGTGACCTATCACGTCGGCTCGCGAAACGAGGTCACCGGAACGACCGGCGCAACGCACCTGCTCGAGCACCTCATGTTCAAGGGCACGGAGAAATTCGACCGCAGCAGGGGCACCGGCTTCGACCAGGTGCTCGAGCGTGTCGGCGCGGAAACCAACGCGACCACGTGGCTCGACCGCACGAACTACTTCGCAACCGTGCCCGCAAACGCACTGCCGCTGCTCGTCGAGGTGGAGGCCGACCGCATGCGCAACCTCGCGCTCCGCGAGGATGACCGGCGGCCGGAGATGGTCGTCGTTCGGAATGAGTTTGAGCGCGGCGAGAACGATCCCCGCACCGCGCTCGACAAGGAGCTGTGGAGCGCGGCGTTTCAGGCGCATCCGTATCACCACGACACGATCGGCTGGCGCAGCGACATCGAGAAGGTGCCAATCGCGAAGCTGCGCGAGTTTTACGACACCTTCTACTGGCCGGACAACGCGACGGTGACGCTCATCGGGGACTTCGAGCCAAAAGCCGCGCTATCCGAAATTGCCAGGCGCTACGGCGCAATCCCGAAGGCGCCGCATCCCATCCCGCAGATATACACGGAGGAGCCCGAGCAGACCGGCCCGCGCCGAGTTGTCGTGAAGCGAGGCGGCGAACTTGGCGTCGTTGCCATCGCGCACAAGGTCCCTCAGGCGACTCACGCCGACTGGCCCGCCGTGCAGGTGCTCAGCGCCATCCTCGCGCACGGCAAGACGAGCCGCTGCTACCGCGCGCTGACGGACAAGAACCTCACCACCGAGGTGAACGGGCAGCTCGGCTTCAACCACGACCCGTCGCTCCACATCACGAGCGCCGACCTCACGCCGGGCACGAAGCACGACGACGCCGAGCGCAGGCTCCTCGCGGAAATCGAGCGCATCAAGAAGGACGGAGTCACAGCGGCGGAGGTCCAGACCGCCATCGCAAAACTGCTCGCCGAGCGCGCCTACGCGCGCGACGGCACATTTGCGCAGGCCGAGCAGATCAATGAGTGCATCGCAGTCGGCGACTGGACCCTCTACGTCTTACTCGGGGAGAAATTCGGCGCCGTGTCGCCCGCCGACGTGAAGCGCGTGGCGAACGCATACTTCATCGAAAAGCACAGCGTCACCGGCTGGTTCGTGCCGTCGAACGAAGGCGGGGCCGCCGGAGCGCAAAAGGAGGCGGACGAGAAGCCGCCGCTGAAAGCCGTCGTCGCCGCGAAGCCGCCGGAGAAGGAGACCGCCCCGCCTGCCGCGACAAATTTCGCCGGCCGGGTCCTGCGCGAGAAGATCGCCGGCATCGACGTCCTGCTCTGCCCCACCGGCGTGAAGGATGTGCTCACCCTCCGCGGCAGCATCAATGCCGGGGAAGGCTCCGACAAGAACCGCGCGCTCGCGCACCTCGCCGCCGAGATGATTCAGCGCGGCACGAAGAAGCACGACCAGTTCGCCATCGCGGACATGCTGGAGAAGGCGGGCGTCTCCAGCGACTTCAAGGTGAACAGCGACACCGTGGAGTTCGAGTTCAAGCTCCAGCGCAAGGATGCGCCGCTCGTGATCTCGCTGCTCGCGGAGCAACTGCGGACCCCCGCATTCTCCGCGGCGGAGTTTGCAAAGGCGAAGAAGCAGCTCGTCGCGGAGTCGAGGCTGGCGATGGAGAGCACCGACGACCAGGCGGGCATCATGTTTTCGCAGGCAGTATTCCCTCCCGGGCACCCGGCCCGTCACTGGGGCATCGAGGAGACCGCGGCTGCCGCGGCGAAGGCGAAGCTCGAGGAGCTCCGCTCATTTCACGCGGCAAACTACGGCCCGGAGGGAATGCGGCTCGCAATTGCCGGTGATTTCGATCCCGCGGAAGTGAAGACCGAAATCGCCAGGGCGTTCAGCGGATGGAAGGGCGGGCGGCCGATCGCCGCCGCCCCGACGTTCCAGCCCGCGAAAGCGGACAAGACTCTGAAGATGCCGGACAAGTCGAGCGTGAGCGTGATCATCGGGCAGGCGACCGGAATCCGCGCCGACGACCCCGACTGGCTTCCCCTTCAGGTTGCCAACGGCGTGCTCGGACGCGGCTTCACCAGCCGGCTCGTCGGCAACGTGCGCGACCGGGAGGGGCTCACCTACGGCATCGGCTCCTCGCTCGCGAACGACACGTTTCGCGGGGGCGCGTGGATCGTCAGAGCGACGTTCGCCCCGGCACTGCTCGACCGCGGCATCGGCAGCACGATGCGCGAGGTGAAGTCATGGTGGCGCGACGGCATCACCGCGGACGAACTCGCCTACCGCAAGGGCGCCGCCGCGGGGCTCTTCACCGTCAGCCTCGAAACAACGCACGGCCTCGCCGAACAGCTCCTGCGCTGCGCGGAGCGAGGCTTCGAGGTCAAGTGGCTCGATGAATTTCCCTCGAAGCTCCGCGCGCTCACCCTCGAGCAGGTGAACTCCGCGATCAAAAAGCACCTCGACCCGGAAAAGATGTCCCTCGTCAAAGCCGGCCTCCCGTAGCCTCCCCGGGGCTTGGCCTAGGCCGTGTGGCCCTGCACAGTGCGCGGATGAAGCTCCTCCTCCCGCTCCTCGCACTCGCCGCCCTCGCACACTCAGCGGACAAGCCGACGCTGTCCCTCGCGCGCCCCGGGCACTGGCTCGACATCATCGGCGCGCATTTCCCCGGCGGCACGATCCGCGTGAACTATCTCGAGGCGTATTGCCGCCCCGGCTCCACGGACGCCGACTGGGGCAGGCACACAGTCATCGGGCACCGCTCGGAAATCCTCTCGCAGGGCGCGGATGGCAGGACGCTGAAGCTCCGCGACACCCTGAGCGACGGCGTGATCGTCGAGCACACCGTCACAGCCAGCGATGACGAGGTGGATTTCCGGCTCACCGCACACAATCCGACGGACAAGGCCAGCGAAGCCCACTGGGCGCAGCCGTGCGTGCGGCTCGGCGAGTTCACGGGCTTCACATCGACGGAGCGCGGCCCGAATGGAGCGCCGGAGGACTACCTCCCGAAATGCTTCATCTTCCTCGGCGAAAAACTGACCCGCATGCCGATGACCGAATGGGCGACACAGGCGCGCTACACGCCGGGGCAGGTGTGGTGCCCGGCGCATGTCCCGCGCACCGACGTGAATCCCCGCCCGCTGAGCAAGCTCGTGCCGGGCAGCGGCCTCATCGGCTGCTTCAGCGCGGACGACAAATGGATCTGGGCCACGGCGTGGGAGCCGTATCAGGAACTCTTCCAGGGCGTCGCGCGCTGCCTGCACAGCGACTTCCGCATCGGCGGCCTCGCGCCGGGCGAGCGGAAGCAGATTCGCGGGAAGATGTATGTCGTCCCGAACGACGTCCCCGCGCTGGTGAAGCGCTACCGGCGCGATTTTCCGGAACACGCGAAATAGCCGCAGCTCCCGTCAAAAGGGCATCAGCCGCAGGACGAGGAGCCGATCCAAAAAGCACGCAAGGCCGACGAGCGCGATGGCCACGCTGATGCCGGCCTTCACGCGGCCGGCGTGCGGCGAACGGGCGACCATCACCGCGACCGGCAGGAACACGAGCACGACGGCAAGCTGGCCGGCCTCGACGCCGAGGTTGAAGACAAGCAGGCACTTCGCCTTTGCCTCCGGCGGAAGCTCGTGGGCTCTCAGCGTGTTCGCAAAGCTGAACCCGTGGATGAGACCGAAGCAGAACGTCAGCACCCAGCGGCGGGAGAGGTTCGTCTGCCACAGGTTCTCGAGCCCCACATAGACGATGGTCAGCGCGACCGCGCTCTCGATGAAGCGCGTGGGCAGCGCCACGACCTGCAGCGCCGCCAGCGCGAGCGTGATGCTGTGCGCGACGGTGAACGACGTGACGATCGCGACGAGCGGGCGCAGGCGGCTCACGATGAGCAGCGCGAGCAGGAAGCACAGGTGATCGTAGCCGGAGAGGATGTGGGCGACGCCGCGCTTGAAATACGACCACACGGGAGAGTCGTTGACGTTGCCGCGCTGCGGCTTCTGCACGCTGCCGGCAGCAGGCGCCTCCGCCTTCCCCGGACTCGCCGGAGATGCCGGCGCGCGGACATCCGGCTGCGGCTGCCGCTCCGGCGCCGGCGGCTTTGCGCCGGTGGCGGGCATCGACTGCGCCGCGTATGCGACATCGAACAGGTAGTCCGGCTCCGCGAGCGTGAAGACGACCTCGGTGATCTGTCCGCGGTAATCGAAAAAGCCGAGCACGCTGTGGCGCTCGCCCAGCGTGCGGAACGTGTCGAACATCAGCGCGATCGTCTTCGGCGGAGATGCGAGCGGCTTGTCGAAGCCGAATGAAACGAGCGCCTCGTTCGTGTGCCATGCCGCGGCGGGAATGGGATCGGGGGCGTCGAGCGGCCAGAAGGGCTCCTTTGCCCCGCCGAGATCCGCGGCACTCTCATCCACCTCGAGGCCCACGTGCGCGCGGAGGAATTTCTGGATCACCGGCGTCGCGCGCCTCAGCTCCTCGCGGCTCAGCCCCGCGTCACCGTTTGCATCGATGTCCGGAGCGATCCGCTGGAGCGAGAAGATGTCGAGCGTGAGGCGGATCTCGATGCGGTTGTCGAAGATGCGGATGCGCGCGTAGCTCGTGTCGGGATTGTGCGCGCGGGCGGGGGCGAGGAGCGCGAGCGCGAGAGCCAGCAGCGCGAGCATGCGCACCACCGTTCCGCGGGAACCCCCGCCCCGCCGTGAAGGAAGCATCCCACGGGCGCGCCGGCGCGGTCGGGGCGCGGCCCTCCGGAGCTGCGCGGAGTCCGCACGGGAATGCGCGCATGCGCATCGGCGATGGGCCATGCTGCGGGGATCTGCGTGCCGCGCGCGCGAGCCGTGCATCACTTCGCCAGCCTGATGATGGTCCAAGTCCGGCTGGCCAACGGGAGTTCGCCATTCCCCTGCGCACCGCGGACACAGCGTCCCGCGCGGCGTCTTGCGGCGGGACACTTCCCGGCGGTGCCGCGCGCCGCCCCGGCATCATCGGCAAGCACGGGCGCGGTGGACGCGGGGAGGCACAGGGGAAGCAGGGGCGCTTTCATGGTGGCACGTGGGGTAAAGCCGGCGGCGTGGGTGCTAAAGAAAAATAGCTGTGGCGGACGGGGGAAAATTTTGCCGGCGCGAGTCCCGAATCAAGGGATGGGCGCTATGCGCCGGGCTGGACGGGAGCCGGAAATTGCCACACGAGCGCCGGGCGGCCTCGAATGCACGCGCGTTCATGCTTGGCGCGCAATCCGGCGCTTTTGAAGTCCGCTGATGTGCTCTGGAGCAACGCGGATTCGCCTCGGGTCTGCGCGGATTCGCCTCGGGTCCGCGCGGATTCGCCTCATGTCTGCGCGGATTCGCCTTAGGTCTGCGCGGATTCGCCTTAGGTCCGCGCGGATTTGCCTCAGGTCCGCGCGGATTTGCCGTGGCCGCGCACCTATCCGGAATCAATTCTTGATGTTCCAGCGCCCAAAATTGCCGTTTTTCATCAAAGCGGTGATTTTTCATGCCTGCGCGGCTGTCCAAGAGGGCGGAAGACCCGGAGTTGTGGGATTTCGAGAGCAGAGCGGTCGCGCCGCACTTTGGCGACGGTGGAGGCGTGACCGGGCGGTGTCCTATTTTGAACCACAGAGGCTCACAAAGGAGACACGGAGGATGCACAGAGGCTCCGCGCGCTACCGCGCATGCCTCCGCGTTCCTCTGTGATTTCCCGCACGGACGTCAACTCAGGACACCGCCCGCAACCCCATTTCCGATTTCCGCCGCCGCCCACCCGGACGTCCCCGGCATGGTGCGGCACGGGTTGTCTTGGAATTCCCACGAGTTCTTCACTGGCGGGTCGGGCGGTGCGATGGCAGACATCGCGCGCCATGAAACATCTGCTCACCACCGCCATCGCCCTCGCATCGCTCCCAGCCCTTGCGGGCGACGGAAACTGGCCGCGTTTCCGCGGGCCCGCGGGCTCGGGCGTGGCGGACACGGAGAAGCCGCCGGTGGAATTCGGCCCCGAGAAGAATGTGCTGTGGAAGGCCGCGGTGCCCTCCGGGCCGTCGTCGCCGTGCATCTGGGGCGCGCGCATTTTCCTCACGGCGTTCGACGGCGGGAAGCTGTGGACGCTCTGCCTCGACCGCGCGACCGGGAAGGAACTCTGGCGGCGCGACGCGGGCGCGGAGAAGATCGAGGCGTATCTGGAGGGACAAGGCAGCCCCGCGGCCTCGACCCCAGCGTGCGACGGCGAGCGCGTCGTCGTGTATTTCGGCTCCTGCGGGCTCATCTCGTATGATCTCGAAGGCAAGGAGCTGTGGCGGCACAAGCTGCCCGTGGCCGAGACGAACAATGACTTTGGCAGCGGCACCTCGCCGATTCTCGCCGAGGGCCTCGTGATCCTCGTGCGCGACCTGCGCGCGGACTCCGCGATCCTCGCGGTGGATGCGGCGACCGGGAAGCAGGTGTGGAAAACCGAGCGCGCGGGAATGGCGACCGGCTATTCGACTCCGATGATCTGGGAGCACGACGGCGTGAAGGAGATCGTCGCCCCCGGCGGCCTCGCGATGAAGGCCTACAACGTGAGCGACGGCGCGGAGCGCTGGGTGGTGCGCGGGCTCTCCGCGGTGAACTGCGGCTCGCCCGTGAGCAGCGGCGGGATGCTCTACCTCGCCGGCTGGTCGCCCGCGGGGACGGACATGCCGATGCCGACCTTTGACGACATGCTGAAGGCGGACGCCAGCGGCGACGGCAAGCTCTCCGAGAAGGAAGTGGATGCGACGCCGCTGAAGGGGTTCTTCAAGTCGAACGACACGAACCACGACGGGTTCATCACGCGCGACGAATGGGAGGGCATGATCAACTACCTCAAGAAGGGAAAGAACCGCATGGTCGCCGTGAAGCCGGGCGGCAAGGGCGACATCACGGATTCGCACGTCGCATGGGAGCGGAAGAAGGGCCTGCCCTACGTGCCGAGCGCGCTGCTCTACCGCGGCGCGATCTTCCTCGTGAAGGACGGCGGCATGGTGTCGAGCTTCGACGCCGCGAGCGGCGAGCCGAGATACGAGCAGCAGCGCATCGGGCTCGACGGCTCGTTCTACGCGTCGCCGGTCGCGGCGGACGGGCGCATCTATCTGGTGAACCTCAACGGCAAGGCGGCCGCGATTTCCGCAGGCGACAAGCCGGAGGTGCTGTCGCGCGCGGACTTCGGCGAGCGCGTGGCGGCGACGCCCGCGATCGCGGATGACACGCTCTTCGTGCGGACGGAGACGAAGCTGTTTGCGTTCAAGGCGGCGAAGTAGCGCCATCGCGCCCCGGGGTCTCCGCATGCGGCGCGGGAAATTTCTGGCGGCGCATGTCCGAATCGGGCAGGCGCGCGCTGTCATGTCTCGCCCCGCACTCCCATGAAAAGCCGCATCCTCCTCCTCGCCGCCGCCGTCCTTTCACTCCTCACCCTCCCCGGCACCGCAGCCGACGCGAAGAAGCCGAACGTGCTCTTCATCGCCGTGGACGACCTGCGCGACTGGGTGGGCTACCTCGGGCACAACCCGCAGACGAAGACGCCGAACATCGACCGCCTCGCGAAGATGGGCGTCGCCTTCACGCGCAGCTACTGCGCCGCGCCGGTGTGCAATCCGTCGCGCGCCGCGCTGATGAGCGGGCGGAGGCCGTTCTCGACGGGCGTTTACAACAACAACAACGACTGGCGCCCCGCCGTCCCCGAGGAGCAGACGCTCACGCACGCGTTCCGCGGCGCGGGATATTTCGTCGCGGGAGCGGGGAAGATTTACCACGAGGCCTACAAGCGGCTGGAGGACTGGGACGACTACCTCCGCGCGGAGGAGCGCACGGCGGGCGGCAAGGCGAAGAAGCAGTCGAAGGCCGAGGTGGACGGCGGCGTGGGCGGGATCAAGTTTGCGCCGCTCGACTGCGCGGACGACGAGCTGCCGGACTACCACATCACGAGCTACGCGATCCGCGAACTGGGGAAGAAGCACGACAAGCCGTTCTTCCTCGCGTGCGGGCTGCACAAGCCGCACATGCCCTGGAACGTGCCGCGGAAATACTTCGACATGTTCCCGGCGGACAGCATCAAGCTCCCGCCCTACCTCGAGAACGACCTCGATGACATCCCGCCTGCCGGCGTGAAAATGGCGAAGCCCGACGGCGACCACGCCGCGATGCTGAAGTCCGGCCGCTGGAAGGAGGCCATCCAGGCCTACCTCGCGAGCATCGCCTACACGGACATGAACATCGGCCGCCTGCTCGATGCGCTGGAGAAATCGGAATACCGCGACAACACGATCATCTGCTTCTGGTGCGACCACGGCTGGCATCTCGGCGAGAAGCACCACTGGCGGAAATTCGCGCTGTGGGAGGAGGCGACACGCTCGCCGCTCATCTGGGTCGTGCCCGGAATGACGAAGCCGGGCAGCGTGTGCGACCGCACCGTGGATTTCATGAGCATCTTCCCGACCCTGACCGATCTCTGCGGCATCCCCACGCCGAAGCACGTGGAGGGCACGAGCATCCGCGCGCTGCTCGCCGATCCGAAGGCCGCCTGGGACAATCCGGGCATCACGACCTACGGATTCAAGAACCACGGCATCCGCACGGAAGGCTGGCGCTTCATCCGCTACGCGAACGGCGATGAGGAGCTCTACGACGAAAGCGCCGACCCGAATGAATGGAAGAACCTCGCGCAGAACTCCGACTACGCCGCGAAGAAGGCCGAGCTGGCGAAAATGCTCCCCGACCACGACCACGCCGACCTCGGAGGAAAGGAGGGAAAGGGCGCGGAGTCCTCCGGCGGTGACGGCAAAGCGGGAAAGAAGGCGGAGAAGAAGCGGCTGAAGAAGGAGGCGAAGTAGCGGCGCCGCGTGCGCACTGCGGAGGTTTTTGCTTGAGCGCAGACGGCGGCAAAAGCCACTGTGGCGCGCACCAAAACCTCACCAGATTCGCATCATGAAAAAGAACCTTCTCCTTCTCGCCGTCATCGCGCTGCTTCCGGGCTGTGCGTCAGTCAGCAAACTCCAAATCGTCGCCGAGGGCAGCATGGCCGCATCGTCGATCCAAGTCGATGTCGCTCCTGATTCGCCCGGCGTGCAGTCGGTGCCGGTCAGCCAGTATTTCCTGCCGGGCAACGCGATTCGTGCCGGCGCCAAGGCGAAGACAGTCCGTTTCGGCCAGGGCCAGCCGTCCTCGCAGGAGGTCTCCACTTCGGGCCTCGGCAGCAAGGCGGTCGTCATCGCTCAGCTCCCCGGCGCCCGCGCGGATGCATCCGGCGACGCAGACTCGCGCCGCAAGACGATCCCGCTCTCCGGCAAGCTCCCGACAGGCGACAAGGTGACCTCCACCCTGCGCGTCGGAATCTCCGAGGGCGGCATCTCGATTCGCCCGGTGCAGTAAGGGGGCGTGCGCGACTGACCGGCCGCGCTCCCCCATCAGCCGCGGCTTTCCCATCAAAGCATGGCGACGTGCGGCGAATACGAACTCGAACGCGCAATCGGCTGGGGCCGGCGCGCGACTTTCTTCGCCGCGCGGGCAAGCGGCGCGGTCGAGTCGACGATCGTGATCCGGCGCGCGCGCAGCGGGGAGCGCGCCTTCACGCAGACATTCCTCCGCGCCGCCGCCGAGCAGCAGGCCGCGGTGGTCGCAGGCTGCCGGCGGCTCGCGCCGATTTTCGCGTTTGAGTTCGATGGCAGGGGCTTCGCCTACTACGCGACCACGCGCTACGAGACGAGCCTCGCGGAGTTCATCGAGGCCGGGTGCAAGGTGGACGGCGCGCTGCTCCGCGAAATCACCACCAGCATCCTCGGCGCGCTCGCGGAGCTGCACGAGAAATCCCGCCGCGCCCACGGCAAGCTGACGCCGGGCAACGTCCTCCTCGATCCGGACGGCCGCATTTTCCTCACCGACCTCGCACCCGCTGCAAAGGACGCGGGCGTGGCGGACGATCTCTTCGACCTCGGCGCGCTCATCTACCAGCTCGTGCGCCGCACCCTGCGCATCGGCATGCTGAATCCGCCGCTCGACTACTCGCAGGACTGGACGGACTCGCTCGGCGACGAGGCGGAGGGCTGGCTCGCCTTCACCAACCGCCTGCTCGACAAGCGCCGCAACCAGGCGGCCGACGCCATCAAGTCCGCGCTTGCCGATGTGAAATCCCTCGCAGCCCTCGCAGCGAAGGAGGCGAAGGAAGCAGCCAAGGCCGCGAAGGCATCCGGCGACAGCCGCTCGGAGATGAGCACCGCGCATGTCGCCGTGCGGCGTCCGCCGAAGAAGAGGAAGAGCTGGGCTCCCCTCCTCCTCGCGCTCGTCGTCCTGCTCGGCGCGGGCGGCGGCGGATATTGGTGGTGGAAAAGGAAGGAGGACGAAAAGAGGCGCCAGGCCGAGCGCGAGAAGGAACTCGCCGCGCAGACCGAGCGCGACAAGACGCTCCCGCCCGCGCTGCAGAACCTCCGCAGCGAGATCAAACAGCTCCCGCCGGAAATCGCCGCAGACGCCACGCTCAACTCGCGCCTCCAGAAGATCGCGAGGAGCCTCGACGGATCATGGACGCGCGACAGCGTGGAGTCCGACCTCCGCGAATGGACTGTCGCGAACGAAGGCAAGGCCAGGGGGCTGGCCGCCACTTGGAAAGTCCCGCCCCGCGAATGGACCCGGCTCGCAGGCGAGCTCGAGTCCTCCGCGCGGATCGACGCATCGGGGGATCTGTCCATCGTCGCGCAGTTGAGGCGCGCCATCACCTCGCGCACCGCGGCGGAGGACCTCGACCGCCAGTGGGCCGGGATCGCGTCCACGCTCAGGAGCCTCGCCGACGCGAAGAACCGCCTGCTGCCGGATTTCACCCCGTGGGCAGCCGCCGAAATCCGCGGCGCCCGCGATTTTCCCGAGGCCGCGCTGCGCGCCACAGCCGCCGCGAAGACGCTCGCCGACCTCCTCGACTTCCAGCAGGCGAAGTGGCCCCGCGTCGTCGCCACCCGTTTTGAAAAGGACGCGGCCGATGTCCTAGCCACACCCAGCGACGATCTCATGCCCGGCTGGCCCGGCCGCTGGAAGCGCGAGGCCGAGCGTCTCGTCGGCCCCTCCGACGCGAAGCGCGCCGAGTGGGAGAGGGCCTTCGCCGAGGCCGCGCGGCGCATTCCCAAGAGCAAGCCGGGCGAGCAGCCCGCGTGGCAGAAGAAGCTCGCCGACGCGCGCGCCGCTGCCGACGCCGCCCTCGACAGCGACGTCGCCGCCGTGGACAGGCAGGTCGCGCAGTTCGCCGGCCTGCGCCTGCAGGTGGAGATCCTCCACGAGCAGTTCACCGCCTTCCTCACCGCATGGAAGGCCAGGGCCGCCGGCGCGACCAAGGACGACGCTCCTTCCATCGTCGCCGAGTTCAAGGACGAGACGAGCAAGCTCCTCGCTGCGTTCAAGGGCGACGACGCCTGCAGCAGTTACCTTGCGAGCATCGGCGCCGGCGCACTCGTGGATGAATTGGGCGCCGCGCTCCGGATGTCCGACAAGATCTCGCTCGCATTCGCCGAGCCGGCCGCGGGCAGGTGGAGGGCCTACAGCGCGAATGAGGGCGCCGCCGTCTATGTCTTCGACAACAAGGTCGTCGTTCCTTTCGTCGTGCTCGGGGACACCGGCTTCGCCATGTCCGCCATCGAGACTCCGCTGAATCTCGCGCAGGCCTCCGGCGTCGGCGCCGCGCCGCCCGGCAGCGGCCCGAAGATTCGTGACGACAAGTTTGCACCGGATGCCTCCACCCAATGGCTCTGGAAGCAGCCCCTCGATTTCATCGCCGGCGCCGGCCTGCGCGAATACTTCGCACCCGGTGTGCAGCCGGGCGACACCACGAGCCCCACCTGCCCCGTCACTTGGATTAGCTTTGCCGAGGCGCGCACCATGGCGCAGTCCCTCGGCGGGACACTGCCCACCGCCGCGCAGTGGGCCGCCGCCAAGCCGCGCCCAAATGGACCCCGCCGTCTCCGCGCCGGCGCATGGAAAACGCAGGTCGCCCAAGTGCTGAAGTGGAACGCCAAATTCCAGACCCCCACCCGCGCCTTCCTCCCCGATGTCGGTAGTTTCAGCAAGCAGACCGGCCTCAGCGGCAGCAACGCCTACCTCAACGACAGCGGCACCGTCATCGAGACGGGCGACGGTTTTCTCTGGCTCCGCTCCGTTTACCCCTCCGACTGGAAACCTGCGACCGGATGGAAGAGGGAAGACGGTTTCGAGCACCTCATCGGCAACGCCGCCGAGTGGGTGGACGATAACGGCACCCCCGCTGTCATCGGTGGCTCCGTTGTCTCCCCGAAGAGTCTCCCAACGAACACCCCGCTGCCGATTCAGAACGGCCCCGCCGCCTTCGATGTCACCTTCCGCCTCGTGGTGCGCCTCGGCGAAGGCGGACAGGGCGCCGGCCTCGACAAGTTTCGAAAGCTCGCCGCCAACATTCCGCTCCCGGCAGCGCCGAAGGTGCAGTGAGCAGAGACGCCTTCGCCGTCAGCACGCGATGCGGTCACGCACAGACCGCATCAACCAGCCGCAGCGACTTCGGACCCGGAAGGACGCCGGGCTCCATCTGGTTCATCACATAGGCGAATGCCGTGCGGCTCTCCGGATCGGCAAACGCATGGCTGCCGCCCGCGCCGGGGTGGCCGAATGCGGAGAACGACGAGCCGAAAATCGTGCGCAGTTTTTTGCCGTCGCGAGAGAGCGGGTCCTGCATGAATCCAGCGGAGAATGCGGTGTCGGTGAGGAGCACACGGTCGTCGCCATGCGAGAGGGGTGTGGTCATCCATGCGAGTGTCCCGCGATTGAAAAAGTCCCGGCCATCGAGCGCGCCGCCGCAGGCAAGCATGGCGTAAAATTTCGCGAGCGCGCGCGCTGTGCCGATGCCGCCGAAGCCCGGCAGTGACGCCCGTCGGCCCGCCGGGGCATTCATGGCCGCGACAGCGTTCAGCCCGGTGGGAGATGCAAACGCGCGGAGCGTGAGCGAGCCCGGTGTGACGAATGCGGTGTAGAAGCGGTCCTTCGGCGGAGCAGATTTCGGCGGAAAAATGGGCGCCACGGAATCCACAAGCTCCGCAGGCATTCCAATCCAGAAATCGAGCGCGAGCGGCTCCGCGAAGACCGCGCGCCAGTATTCGCCAAGCCTGCGGCCCGCGATGCGGCGCACGAGTTCATCGAGGAGAAATCCGTAAAGCCGCGGCCCGTAGCCGACCGCCGTGCCGGGCTCCCAGAGCGGTGCCTGTTCCGCGATGGCGCGGGCCACATCATCGTGGTCGAGCACATCCGCGGTGCGGTCGAGTGCCGGGATGCCCGATTGATGCGAGAGGGCCTGCCCCATCGTGATCGCACCTTTTCCATGCGCGGCAAACTCGGGCCACACCTCCGCAACTCGATCACCCAGCGTAAACCCGCGCTCCTGCATCGCGTGCAAGACACACGCAGCAGCGGGCCCCTTCGTCGCGCTCCAGACGAGCACGGGCGTGTCGGCCGTCCACGGCTGAGTGCACTGGCGGTCGCGCCAGCCCGCGGCGAGGGAGACGACTTCGCGCCCGTCGCGCCAGACGCTCAGCGATGCACCGTGCTCGCCGAAGCGCGTGAAATTCTCCTCGAAGAGCGCGGCGATGCGGGCGGTGTCCATCTTCGTGAAAAGCACGCCGGCACAATGGCGCGGCGCGGTCCGGAAGCGTCAGTTCCCCTTCCCCTCGTCGAGTCCGAGCGGCTGGAGGTCGGGGTCGGTGCGCGCGTAGTCCTTGAGCGACTTGTCCATCGCGAAGCTGACATTCAGGTGCGCGCGCGCCTGCTCGATGTTGCCGAGCGCGGCCTCGTAGCAGGCGAGGTTGTAGTGATACGTGGGCTCCGCCTTCAGCGCGGGCGGCCCGCTGCTGAGGACCTCTCGCGCCTCGCGGCTCTTGCCGAGTTCGTGCAGGCAGAACGCCGTGTGGATGAAGCCCGCGGTCTTGTCGGGAGCGATGCGGCACAGCTCGCGGCCCGCGGTGAGCGCATGCTTCCAGCGCTTCGCCTGCATGAAGACGGAGAGGCGCGACTCGACGCCGAGCGGGCCGTTGCGCACCGCGTCCGGGAGGAGGTTCAACTCGTCGAGCGCGAGGTCGGGGAGGCCGAGTTCGCTGTAGCCCTGGGCGGCTACGAGCAATCGTTGATGAGCGATGTCCAGCTCCTTGGTCACGGATTTATCGGCGTGGAAGGAAGACGCGATTCGCGCTGCTGCAAGCCCTCATTTTTCCGCGAGGAGCGACTCCAGCTCCTCCACGCGCCGCGCGAAGAGCCGCAGCGTCGCCTCGACCGGCGCGGGCGAAGACATGTCCACGCCCGCCTCGCGCAGCGTGGGAATCGGGAACTTCGAGCCGCCGCTGCTGAGGAAGCCGAGGTAGCGCTTCGCGTCGCCCGTCGTGAGCACCTGCTCGCTGAGCGCGACAGCCGCGCTGAGTCCCGTCGCGTATTTGTAAACGTAGAACGCCGAGTAGAAATGCGGGATGCGCAGGCACTCGAGTTCGAGTTCGGAGTCGATGACGAAGTCCGGACCGAAATACGCGTCGAGCAGTCCGCGGTATGCGGTGCGGATCGTGTCCAGCGTCACAGGTTCGCCGGCTTCCTCCATCGCGTGGATGACCTTCTCGAACTCCGCGAACATCGTCTGGCGGTAAACGGTGCCGCGGATGTCGTCGAGCTGGCGGTTGATGAGATACGCGCGCATCGCGCGGTCGTTCGTCTGCGCGAGGAGGTGGTGCGTGAGCAGCTCCTCGTTGAAGGTGCTCGCGACCTCCGCGAGGAAGATCGGGTAGTCGGCGTCCTGCCAGCGCTGGGCGCGGTTCGAATGCCATGTGTGCATCGAGTGGCCGGCCTCATGCGCGAGCGTGAACACGTCGGCGAACACGTCGTCCTTGTAATTCATCATGATGTAGGGCGGCGAGCCGTAGGTGCCGCTGCTGAAGGCGCCGCTGCGCTTGCCCTTGTTCTCGTAGCGGTCGCACCAGCGCCTCGTGCGCATGCCGTCGGCGAGCGTGCGGCAGTATTCGTCCCCGAGCGGCGCGAGCGCGGCGATGCAGAGGTCGATCGCCTCGTCGAACGACGTGCTCTTTTCCACGCTCGGAACGATGGGCACGTAGGTGTCGTATTGGTGAATCTCCGCGAGGCCGAGCACGCGCCTGCGCAGCGCGTAGTAGCGGAAAAGCGGCGCGAGGTTCGCGCGCACCGTGCCGATGAGATTGTCGTAAACAGACACCGGCACGTCGTCCTGGAAGAGCGCGGCCTCGCGGGCGCTCGGGTAGTTGCGCGCGCGGGCGCGGAAGACGTCGGCCTTCACGGAGTTCGCGAGCGTGGAGGCGATGGTGAACTTGTGATCCGAAAACTCCGCGTAGAACTGGTGGAAGGCGCGTTTGCGCAGATCGTGGTCGCGCTTCTGCAGGAAGGACGAATAGCTGCTCTGCGTGAGCGCGCGCACGACACCCTTCTCGTCGGCGAGTTCGCCAAACTTCATGTCCACGTTCGTGAGCTGCGAGAATGTCTCGCCGTGTCCCGTCGCCGCGCTGTGGCCGAGCGCGAGCAGGCGCTCCTCGGCGGCGCTGAGTGTGTGCGCCTTCAGCCGCCGGATCTTCTCCAGGCGGACGCGCCACTCGGCGAGCAGCGGGTCCGCGAGGAATGCGGCGAACTTCTCGTCATCAACCGCCTGAATCTCCGGCACGACGAACGCGGTCAGCTCGCCAATCTTCGTGAGCAGGTTCTGAATCTGCGCCTCGCGGGCGAGGTTCGCGGAGTCGGAGGAGTCCTCGGTGCTCTTTAGCGAGGCGTAGTGGCAGAGCCGCTCGATGCGCAGGCTGACGCGCTTGTCGCACTCCAGCAGCGCGAGCAGCGATGCGGCGGATTCACCGACCTTGCCGCGGAACTCCCCAATCGCCGGATACTCGCCCTGCAGCACGGCGAAGTCCGCAGTCCATGCCTCCGGCGACGCGTAGAGAGGCGAAAGGTCCCACGTGTCCTCGATTTTCACCTCGGCGCGCGAGAGGATGCCACCGCCGCCGGACACGTCCTTGTCGAAAGAGATTTTCAGCATTGCCCGGAACAATGCGGACGCGCGCAGGGGCGTCGAGGGAAAATAAAAAGGCGCGCCAGCCCGGGGGCGGCGCGCCTTTCAAAGCATCTCCGCGTCAGTTCTCCTTCCGCTCCTCCACCACCACGAACTGCGTCGCGCCCTTGCGGTTGATGCGCAGGCGCACGGAGGACTTCGTCTTCACTTCCTCGCTGAGCTTCACCGCCTCGTCCGCGCCGCCGACCTTCCTGCCATCAATGTCCACGATCACGTCGCCGGGGCGCACGTCAGCATCGGCGCATGCGGAGTCGGGGTTCACCTGCGTGATGAGCGCGCCCTTGATGTCGTCGCCCACACCGAAGCGCTTGCGCAGGTCCGCGTTGAGGTCGGCGACCGTCACGCCGTCGAGCACATCCGGCACCTTCACCGGGGCGGGCGCGGGCGTGGAGGGCGCGCCGAGCGCCACACCGTTCGTGCCGCGCTCCGCGAGCGTGACGGTGATGTTCTCCGGCTTGCCGTTGCGGAAAATCTTCAGCTCCACCTTCGTGCCGGGCATCATGTTCGCGATCGTGTTCTTGAAGCCCGCGATGTCGTCCACGGGGCGCCCGTTCAGCTCCACGATCACGTCCCCCGGCTTCACGCCGGCCTTGATCGCGCCGCCACCGGGCACCACGTCGCCGACGAGGATGCCGTCCTTGCTCGGCGCCTTGAATTCCTTCGCCAGCTTCTCGTCCATCTCCTGCATCTGGATCCCCAGGAAGCCGCGCTGCACCTTGCCGAACTTGATCAGGCTCTCCATCACGCTCCGCGCCTGGTTCGACGGCACCGCAAAGCCGATGCCCATGTTCCCGCCCGTCTGGCTGAAGATGGCCGCATTGATCCCGACCAGCCGCCCGAGCGCGTCCACGAGCGCCCCGCCGGAGTTGCCGGGGTTAATCGACGCGTCCGTCTGGATGAAATTGCCGAACTCCGAGATGCCCGTCTGGTTGCGCCCCACCGCCGAGATGATCCCCTTCGTCACCGTCTGCCGCAGCGCGAACGGATTCCCGATCGCGAGCACGATGTCGCCCACCTTGATCTTGTCGCTGTCGGTGAAAGTGATCGGCTTGAGGTCCTTCCCCTCGATCTTGATCACCGCGATGTCGCTGCCCTGGTCCGAGCCCACCTTCTTCGCCTTATACTCCGTCTTGCCATCCGCGAGCGTCACCGTGATCTCCCCGTCCTGATCCGTCACCTCGGCGACCACGTGGTGGTTCGTGATGATGTATCCGTCCTTGGTCACGATCACACCGCTGCCGAGGCCCACGGGCACCTTGCGCTTCGGCCCCTTCCCCGCGTCGCGGCCCTGCCCGCCCCGCTCCTCCTCCGGGATGCCGAAGAACTTCCGGAAGAACGGATCGTCCAGCAGCGGGCTGTTGCCCCCGGGACCGCGCGCACCCATGCGCATGCTCTTGCTGATGGAAATCGTCACCACGCTCGGCGCGACCTTCTCCACGATCGGCGCAAAGCTGTTCTCATGCGTGCGCTGCATCGGCGTGGAATCCACGGCGATGTCCGGCAGCTTGTTCTCCGCCAGCGCGAGCGACGAGAACGCCAGCAGTGCGGGCAGTGTGAGACGGAGCGAACGGGAGAGAGAGCGTAGTTTCATAGGCTAGTGCGGCAGTGTGACAACCAACCCCGCCGCGCGTTCAATGGCAAAATCGCCGCCGAAGCCCACGCCGGACGGGTGAACCCCGTGCGGCAGCCGCCAGCCTTTGTTCATCATCCCGGCCACACAGCGCCGCACCCGCCCCCCCGGCACCTCCCCGGAGCGCGCCCCCGCAGGCCATGCCCCGCAGGTTTTTTGAAAAAAGACGCACTTTGTTTGTCACAATTGGACGCAACTTTCGTAAATGAGAGTGAGGGGGCTCTTGCCCGCTCGCCAAGCCACCGCCCACCACTCTCCCGACCCCGCACCCCATGGCCAAGCCCCTCTTCTGGGACATGATAAATCCCATCACAGGGCGCGTCTTCACGATGGACGACGCGAACCTCTATTTCGATGAAAACGGGCACGGCATGTATCTCGAGCCCGGCGACCCCGGCTTCGTCCCCTACCCCGAGCAGCTTCCCGCGCCCCCGCCCGAGCCCCCGCGGAAACCCTTTCGGCGAACGCCGAAAACCAGAAACCAAACACCAACAACCAGCACATCCACACACATGAGCACATTCCAATACAACGTCGCACCAAACCCCAACGGCGGATTCACCACCCGCCCCGTCATGGGCGAAATCCTCACCGAGGAAGCCCTCCTCGCGCAGGTCACCGCCGCCACCAGCCTCACCGGCGAGCAGGCCCGCGCCGTCATCGTCGCGTTCCTCGATGCCCTCCTCGCCGCCGGCGCCACCAACGGCTTCTCCAAGGGCCTCTTCGGCAAGGTCAGCTTCCGCTCCACCAGCGGCGGCAGCAAGCCCGCGGCAAACGGCTTCAACAACCCCGACGAAATCAACGCCGGCGTCGCCCTCTCCTTCACCGCCGAAGCCATCTCAAACTGGCGCACCACCCTCCCCATCCAGAGCATGGGCGAGGTCGGCAAAGTCAGCCCCATCATCGACTCCATCACCAGCCAGGAAAACGGCCAGCAGGACCACTACGTCGCCGCCACCATGATCGAGCTGAGCGGCAGCAAGCTCCGCTTTGACAAAGCAGACCCCCAGCAGGGCGTCTTCATCCGCTCCGGCAACAACCCCGAGGTGCGCTGCACCGTCTATGGCCCCATCACCCCCACCTCCGTCAGCGTCCTCATCCCCGCCGGCACCACCGGCCCCCAGACCGTCCGCATCGCCGCCTTCATCAACGGCTCCATCCGCTCCTTCACCTACATGGACCCCATCACACCCTGAGCCACTGGGACGTGTGCTCCTCCCGGGTGGAACGCGACCTCCGGGCGCGTTTCCCCGCCCAACGCGCCCGGAGGGCGCGCTCCACCCCGCCACCGGCCCATATCCCCGCCGCAAGCGGGCCACATCCGGACGGCACATAGGCCACATCCGAACGGCACAGGGGCCATATCCAACTCGCAAGTGGGCCATATGGAAGCTCCATGTGGCCCACTTCGCATCGGCATACGGGCCATGTGGAAATCGCATACGGCCCACATGGCAACGGCACATGGCCGATATCCATGTTCCATATGGCCCCCATCGAAATTCCATACGGCCCATGTCCCACTTCCATGTGGCCCATATGCCAATGACAAACGGACCACATGCCATCGCAAAGTGGCCCCCTTGGCACCTTCACATGGCCCTCTTCATTCCTCCATGTGGCTCCCATGTCACTGCATGAATGCCTCCCATGCTGAAAAGAGATGCCACCCATGCCGCCTGTGGATGCCACCCAAGCGTGGTGGAGCGTGACCTCCGGGCACGCTTCCGGTGAGGCAGCCATTCCGGTGGTGACATATCGAAACGCGCCCGGAGGTCGCGTTCCACCCGCCTGCATCCGACAATAGCCCAGCGCTTCAGCACTGGGTCTCCCCGGCAGACGAAATCAAAGTCCCGCAGGGACGGCAGAACCCCGGCCATTCTCCGCCGCTGGACTGCACCCGTCCCAGAGGGACGGATGGAATGTAGCCGGTGGTGAAGCGAGCGCAGCGAGCGGGAACCACCGGATCCCCGACCCAAAAACAGCAACGCGCCCCGGAGGGTGCGCGGGGAACCCGCCACCGCTGCCTTGCGCGCCCTCCGGGGCGCATTGGCTGGTGTGAACCAGTGATCCGGTGGTTGCGTCCGCCTCCGGCGGACTCACCGACCGGCTACATTCCCTCCAGCCCTGCCGGGCTGACTTGGCGGGCGGAGGTTATTTCCCGCCATCCTGCTGCTTCTTCAGCTTTGCCTCAATACGCTTGCGGTCCTCAAGAAGGCGCGGCTCGCCGCTTTAAGAAGGCCTTCGCGCTTTCCGGTCCGGAGCATGGCGAGGAGGCGCTGAAGGAAGCGCGGAAACCGGGAGGGCGTCTTCATCGGGAGGGGTGAGTGCCGGGCGGTTACTTCCCGAGATGCGCTTTCAGCTCGGCGAGGAAGCGGCGGTTTTGATCCATGGTGCCGATGCTCACGCGGATCCACTCGGGCAGGCCGTAGGCGTTCATGTCGCGGATGATGATGCCCTTCCTCATGAGCGCCTGGAAGACCTCCCTGCCGCTGCCGACGCGGACGAGGACGAAGTTTGCATGGCTCGGGATGAACTCGAGGCCGAGGGCGGCGAACTCATCCTGCATCCACGTGCGGCCCTCGATGGTGAGGTCGCGTGTGCGGCGCTGGTGCTCGTCGTCGAGGATGCCGGCGAGGGCGCCGGCCTGCGCGATGCCGTTGGCATTGAAGGGCTGGCGCGTCTTTTGGAGCACATCGATGAGCTCGGCGCGCGCGAGGCCGTAGCCGATGCGGAGATTGGCGAGGCCCTGGATTTTCGAGAAGGTGCGGAGGACGACGACGTTGCGGCCCTCGCGGACGTAGCGGAGGACGTCGGGCGGGTCCGGCAGGAATTCGTAGTAGGCCTCGTCGAAGACGGTGACGACGCTGTCGGGCACGCGGGCCATGAAGCGGTCGAGCTCCTCCTGGGTGCAGAGGGTGCCGGTGGGGTTGTTCGGGTTGGCGATGAAGATTTCCTTGGTGCGCGGCGTGATGGCGTCGAGCATGGCGTCGAGGTCGTGCGCGAAGTTCGGGTCGGGGACCTCGATGGTGTTCGCGCCGAAGAGCGTGGCCATGAGCTTGTAAACGACGAAGGCATGGCGCGCGGCGATGATGTCGTCGCCGGGGTTGAGGAATGCCTTGCCGATGAACTCGATGACTTCATTGCTGCCGCAGCCGAGGATGACGTTCTCGCGCTTGAGGCCGAGCTTCTGTGCGATGGCCTCGCGCAGGTAGTAGCCGCCGCCGTCCGGGTAGAAGTGCGAGCGGTGGAGCATCTCCTGCATCGCGGCGAGGGCCTTCGGCGAGGGGCCGAGCGGGTTCTCGTTCGAGGCGAGCTTGATGATGTCCGACGGCGCGAGGCCGAGTTCGCGCGCGACGTCCTCGATGGGCTTGCCCGGCTCGTAGGAGACGAGTTCGCGGAGCCAGGGATGTGCGGAATTCCAGACGCTGGTCATAGGGCGCGGGAAGGTAGCGGCGAGCGGTGGAAAGGCCAGTGCGCAGTGCGCAGGCGTCCGCTACTCGATGCTCTCGACCAGCACCTCGACGTCCATCTTCCGGTCCGTCGTGCCCTTGTAATGCCCGCGCACGGGCGGGACGTCGGCGTAGTCGCGGCCGATGGCGAGCTTGATGTAGCGCTCGTCGGTGGGCTGGTTGTTCGTGGGGTCGAGGCCGCACCAGCCGAAGCCGGGCATGAAGACTTCGCACCACGCATGGCTGGCCTGGGAGCCGAGGAGCTGGTCGCGCGGGCCGTTGTAGAGGTAGCCGCTGACGTAGAGCGCGGGGATGTTCAGCGCGCGGCAGAGGCCGATCATCACGTGGGCGAAGTCCTGGCAGACGCCGCGGTTGTCGGTGAGGACATCGCGCATGTGCGTGTGGACGCAGGTGAGGTTCGGCGTGTAGGTGAAGCGCGAGTGGATGTGCTCCATGATGGCGCGCGAGGCGCTCCACGCGTCCGCGTGGCCGGCGGCGATGTCGAGTGCGAGGCGCCAAGCCTCGGGGCTCTTCTCAATGTAGGTGCTCTCCTGCAGGAAGTCGAAGCAACGCTCGCCCCGGACGGCCTTCCCGATGTCCGCGAGCGGGACGGGTGCCGTCGTGGGGTCCTTCGCCACCGGCTTCGTGGTCACTTTGGCAAAGCTCTCCACGAGCAGCGTGGCGTGCGGGGACGGCAGCTCGAAGAAGTGGATGATGTTCGCGTGGAAGTCCGTGTAGTGCGACAGCTTCGCGGCGGGCAGCACTTTCAGCAGGAACGAATCGCACGTCTGGTGCTCGTTCGTCACGGGGCGCAGGCGGACTTCATTGAAGCTCTCGCGGACGGGCGAGGCGTAGGCGTAGCGGGTGCGGTGCGTGATTTGGAGTTTCATCGCGGCGGCGGACTAGGCGAGCGGCTCCACATCCACCGACACGCGCACCACGTGCTCGCCGCCGCCGGTGAGGATTCCGCTGAGCGGGCTCACGTCGCTGAAGTCGCGGCCGATGGCGACGGTGATGTGTTCGTCTGCCGGCAGGATGCTGTTCGTCGGGTCGAAGTCCACCCAGCCGTTCACCGGGCAATACACCGAGAACCACGCGTGCGATGCGTCCGCACCGAGGAGCCTCGGCTTTCCCTCGGCGGGGTGCGTGCGCAGGTAGCCGCTCACATACCGCGCGGGCAGCCCGATGGAGCGCAGCGCGGAGATGGCGACATGCGCGAAGTCCTGGCACACGCCGCGCCGCCGCTCCCACACCTCCTCAATCGGCGTCGCGACCGTCGTGGCGACGCTGTCGTAGCGGAAATCCCCGAAGATTCGCCGCATGAGGTCGCGCGCGCCGACGAGCAGCGGCGTGCCCGGCGGGAAGCTCGCGCGCGCATACTCCGCATACTCCGGCATCAGGCGGATGCACGGCGACTCCATGCAGAATTCATACGGCGCGACATCCGCCGGCGAAACCGGGTCGCGGAAGCTGGCGACCACTTCCTCCCACGCCGCGGACAGCGCGAGCACCGGCGTCGTGGCGATGTTCACGCTCACATGGCTGCGCGCGACGACCTCGAAGTGCCGGTGGATTTCCTGAATCGCGAAGGAGCAGACGGCGTTGCCAAAATAGTCGCGGCTCTCCTTCCGCACTGCGGGCGCCGGCGTGATGACCAGCGACGTCCGCATCACCTGCTGCGTCGCGCTCGGCATCGGCGCGAGCCGCGCGGCGTGGTGGGAGACGGTGACAGCCTCGCTGTAATCGTAGGTGGTGCGGTGCGTGATGCGGTAGTCCATCGCCTTCAAGCCCCGGTGCGGGAAATCGCGGAGTGCGCGAAGTAATTCACGGCAATTGCATCCGAGAGACGCGGCAGCGCCGCCTCGACCTCGCGGATGACGCGGCCCGTGTCGCCGTCATGCCACGGCCCTTTGGCATGGAAAAGCTCGCGCGGGTCGAGCAACCGGACGCGCGCCACCGTGCCGATCAGCAGGCGCTGGCCCGCACTCGGCAGCGCGCTGCGGTGCTCCTGCGGCAGCCGGTCGAAATGCTTCTCGAGCTGGAGCAGTTGGAAGAGCAGCGAGCGCGGGTTCGTGCCGTCGAGGATGACGAGGTCATACACTGCGGCGATGTTTGGCACGAGCGAGTAGCGCGACCGGTAGGTGAGCGTGCTGTCGGCGTATTCGAGCACGGCCTCGAGCACGCTCGGGTCGTCGGCCTGCGGCGAACGCAGCGCGCAGCCGAGGAGCGCGCAGAGGCACACGGAGCGCTCGATGCGCTGGCCGATGTCGATGAAGCGCCAGCCCTGCGCACGCGTCATGTTTTCGCGCGCGAGCCCGTAAAAGGACGCGATGAGCTGCAGCAGGCGGTTCAGCACCGGAATGGCGTCCGCCGCGAGGAGCGGGCGTCCGTTGCTCTCCACCACGAGGCATTCCTCGAACTGGCTCAGCACGCGCCACACGTCGTTCGACGTGCGGTCGCGCACCGCCATCGCGATGCGCTGCACGCGGTCCGCGAGCTGGCGCAAACTGTCGGCGCGGTTCGGGTCGAAAATCGCCGCGAGAAGCTCCGCCTCCAGCGCCTCCGCGTTCTTGGAATATTCCGCGCGGTTCGCGGGGAGCTGGCCCTGCCGTTCGAGCGTCTGCAGGAATGGCGTGATGTGCGGCATGCGCCCGCCGCTGCGCTCGGGGTTGAAGCGGTTCAGCGTGCTGCGCAGCAGGCGCGCGGTGGCGTCGAGCCGCTCGGCGTAGCGGCCGAGCCAGCAGAAATTGTCCGCGAGCCGCGAGGGAAGGTTGTTGCCCACGCGCCGCAGCTCGACGCTGCGTCCCCCGCCCTGCAGCAGCGTGAATTCCTCGACCGGCTTGTCGCTCAGCACCCACGTGTCCTTGCTCGTGCCGCCATGCTGCATCGAGATGAGCCGCGCATCGCCCCCGAGCGCGGTGCGCGCGAGGCCGCCGGGCATCACCTTGTAGCCGTCGGCCGTCGCGACAAGGTAGGCGCGCACGACCGCGCGCTTTGCCACGAGCCCGCTGCGGTCCCACGACGGCGCGGTGGAAAGATCCACCTTCTCCTGTGCGATCCACAGGTGCGGCTGGAAGCGGATGCGCGCACCCAGTTCGTCGTTCGACAGCACCTCGGAGAGCTGGCGCTGCTGCGAGCGGAATGCAGGCTTCACGTTCAATTCGTCGAGATGCGAGAGCACGTAATCCTCCGCGCTCTGTTGCCCGCACCACCAAGTCGCGACCGACGGCATGAGCAGCTCCTCGCCGAGCACGTGGCGGCAGAGGCCGGGCAGAAATGACTTGAACGCCGGGCTCTGCAGCAGGCCGCTGCCGAGTGCGTTCGCGATGGCGACGTTGCCCGCGCGCGCGGCCTCGATGAGGCCCGGCACGCCGAGCATGGAGTCGTTGCGCAGCTCCAGCGGATCGCACCAGTCATCGTCCACGCGACGGAGAATCACATCCACCGGCTCGAGCCCGCCGATCGTCTTCAGAAAGACACGGTCGTCGCGCACCGTGAGATCCTGCCCCTCGACGAGCGTGTAGCCCAGGTAGCGGGCAAGGTAGGTCTGCTCGAAATATGTCTCGTTGAACGCGCCCGGCGTGAGCACTACCACGCGCGGATTGTCCGTCCGCCGCGACGCCAGCGCCGCAAGGGACTCCTGCATTTCACGGAAAAATCCCGCAAGCCGCTGCACTCGGCAGCTCCGGAATGCCTCGGGAAAAATGCGCGACGTCACGAGCCGGTTTGCGAGCGCGTAGCCCGCGCCGGTCGGAATCTGCGTGCGGTCGGAAATCACCCACCACCGCCCGTCCGGCGATCGCGCGAGATCCGCCGCATAAAAGTGCAGGAACCTTTCCTCCGGCGGCCGCAGCCCGTGGACGGGCCGCAGAAAATCCGGCTGTGCAAAGACGAGCGCGGGCGGGAGCCACGCGGTGCGGATGAGGTCCTGCTTCCCGTAGCAGTCGGCGAGAATGCGGTCCACGAGCGTCGCGCGCTGGATGAGCGCCTTCTCCACGCCGCGCCATTCGTCCTGCGAGATGACGAGCGGAACCGGATCGAGCTGCCACGGCCGCTCCGTGCCTCGGGAATCGCCATACACCGTGTAGGTGATGCCCTGCTCGTGGATGATTTGCTCGCACGCGTCGCGGCGGCGGCGGATTTCCTCGATGCCGAGCGTGTCGAGTTCCGCGAGCAGCGTCTGAAAGTGCGGACGCAGGCTGCCGTCCGGCGCGCGCATTTCATCGAACACGCCGGCGAGATGCGCGTAGTCGGCAAAGAGCCCGCCTTTCCGCGGACTGCCGCTGCGTGACTTCGCGTCGCTCATGGTGTCCGCTGGCGCGCTGTCAGGCATTTCGCAGGTCGAGCGTGAACGGGAGGTCGCCCGACGGCTGTGCCTTTGGCGGCACGAAGCTGCCCTGCAAATGCCCGTGCGTGAAAAATCGGGCAAGGCGTCGGCTCTCGGCTTCGTAGCTGTTCACTGGGAAAGTGTCGTAGCTGCGGCCGCCGGGATGCGCAACGTGATAGCTGCACCCGCCGAGGCTGCGCTTGTTCCAAGTGTCGTAGAGATCGAACACGAGCGGCGCATGGACGCCGATGGTCGGCTGCAAACAATTCGGCGGCTGCCACGCGCGATAGCGCACGCCGACGACGCCCTCGCCATTTGTGCCAGTCGGATGCAGCGGCACGCGCTTGCCATTCACCGTGAGCGCAAAGCGGTCGCCGATGAGCCCGCGCGCCTTCACCTGCAAACGCTCCAACGAGCTGTCCACGTAGCGCACCGTGCCGCCCGCCGCACCTTCCTCACCAAGGACATGCCACGGCTCAAGCGCAGTGCGCAGTTCAACATGCACGTCGCGCTGCGAAAAGTCGCCGATGCGCGGGAAGCGGAACTCGAAGTGCGGCGCGAACCAATCGGTCTCAAACGGATAGCCCGCGTCACGCAGATCACGGATCACATCCGCAAAATCCGTCTCGCAGAAGTGCGGCAGCATCCAGCGATCGTGGATGTCCGTGCCCCACCGCACGAGACCATTCGTGTAGGGCTCGCGCCAGAATTTCGCCACGAGTCCGCGCAGCAGGAGGTGCTGAGCTAGGCTCATGCGCGCGTGCGGCGGCATTTCAAAGGCGCGCATTTCCACGAGGCCGAGGCGACCGCTCGCGCTCTCGGGCGTGTAGAGTTTGTCGATGGAAAATTCCGCGCGATGCGTGTTGCCGCTGGAATCAATGAGCAGGTTGCGGAAAAGGCGATCCGCGAGCCACGGCGGAACGGATCTGCCGTCGTGAATTTCGAGCTGCCGATCGAGTTCCTTGAACGCGACTTCGAGTTCGTAGAGCGAATCATTGCGCGCCTCGTCCACGCGCGGCGCCTGCGAGGTCGGGCCGACAAAAAGCCCGCTGAAGAGCCAGCTCAGCGACGGATGATTTTGCCAATACGCGATGAGCGAGCGCAGCAGATCGGGCCGGCGCAGCACGGGCGAATCAATCGGCGTCTCCGCACCGATGAGGATGTGGTTGCCGCCGCCGGTGCCGGTGTGGCGTCCATCCACCATGAACTTCTCCGTGCCGAGCCGCGTCTGCCGAGCCTCCTCGTAGAGCACGGTCGTGCGGTCCACGAGTTCGTCCCACGATTTGCTCGGGTGCAGGTTCACTTCGATCACGCCGGGATCCGGCGTGACCTTCAGCACATTCAGCCGCGGATCGCGCGGCGGCGTGTAGCCCTCGATGGCGACGGGCGTGTTGAGCTGCGCGGCGGTGTCCTCGATGGCGGTGACGAGTTCGAGATAGTCCTCCAGCGTCGCGACTGGCGGCATGAAGACGTGCAGTTTCCCCTCGCGCGGCTCGACGCACAGCGCGGTGCGGACGATCCACGCGGCGCTTTCTCCCGGCAGCGGCACGCGCGTCGGGTCGGCACGCAGCGCCTCCTTTTTCGCATCCTCCGCACTCTGCCCTCGGCGGCGCAATGCCGCTGCACTCCGACGCTGCGGCGTGTCGGCACGCAGGTAGCGCTGACGAAATTCCTCCGGCGACGGCAGCGGCGGACGCTCGGCGGTCGGGTCGAGTTCGTTGATGTAAGGATAGTCGGACTCCTTCACCCAAGGCAGCGAATCCAGCGGCAGACGCAGGCCCATCGGCGAATCGCCCGGCATGAGATACAGCCGCTCTGAACGCAGGAACCACGGCCCGCTCACCCACACCGGCGCGTGGCCTTTCCACCCGCGCTGAATCGGCAGCACGTGCCCGACGACGCTGTCGAGCCCCTGCTCCAAAATCTTCGCGAGCCGCACGCGCTCCTCCTCCTTTTTCAAGTCTGCCGCGTGCGGATCCACGTTCGAAGGCAGCTTCCGCTCCTTCCAGACGTGGTAAAATGGATCCTCAAATCCCGGCAGAACCCACTTCGGGTCTGCGCCGATCCGCTCGGACAGCGCAGTGATGAACTGCGCGGAGTGGTCGCGCGTGTGGCGGTAGTCCGCGCCCTCCTCGGCGATCAGTTCGTCCTGCTGCCAAATAGGCTGACCGTCCTTTCGCCAGTAGCAGCCGAACGCCCAGCGCGGCAGCGACTCGCCCGGATACCACTTGCCCTGGCCGTAATGCACGAGCGACGCGGGCGCGAATTTCCCGCGCAGACGCTTGAGCAGCGTGTCCGAAAGGACACGCTTCTTCGGCGAGGTCGCGGAGAAGTTCCACTCAGGACTGTCGGGATCATCAATCGAGACGAACGTCGGCTCGCCGCCCATCGTGAGACGCACGTCGTGCTTCAGAAGGTCGGCATCAATCGCGTGGCCGAGCCGCTCGATCTCCGCCCACTGCTCCTCGGTGTAGGGCTTCGTCACGCGCGGCGATTCGTAAATGCGCGTGACCTTCATCTCGTGCAGCAGCTTCGACTCGCACTTGTCAACCGCACCGCTCACCGGCGCCGCGGTGCTCGGCTCCGGCGTGCAACTCAGCGGGATGTGCCCTTCGCCTGCGAGCAGGCCGCTCGTGGGATCGAATCCGATCCAGCCCGCGCCCGGCAGATACACTTCGCACCACGCGTGCAGGTCCGTGAAATCCACCTCGGTGCCGCTCGGACCGTCGAGCGATTTCAAGTCCGGCTTGAGTTGGATGAGATAGCCGCTGACGAAGCGCGCCGCCAAACCGAAGTGCCGCAGCAACTGCACGAGCAGCCAGCCCGTGTCGCGGCACGAACCGCTGAGATTCGAGAGCGTCGTCTCGGGCGTCTGCACGCCGGGCTCGAGCCGGATTAGATATTTGATGTCGTGCTGGAGCCGCTGGTTGATCGCGACGAGAAAATCAATCGTGCGCAGTTCCTTGGCGCCGGCTTTGGCCGCGGGCTTAATGCCCGCTTCGGCCGTTCCCCCGACAGCGATGTGCCCGCCTTCCGTATGGACATCTGTGCGATGCAGCCCGCTCGGCGCGGGCACATGCGTGAGCGCCTCGGGATGCCCGAGGATGTCGCGCTTCAGCGTGGTGAAATACGACGCGAGCTTCGGAGTGAGCGGGCACGGTTCGAGGAACGGTGTGAGATCCTTTTTCGTCACCGCGTCATAGGCGAATGGAAAATTGCTCGCCGCCTCCTCGATGAAAAAGTCGAACGGGTTCAGCACCGACATCTCCGCGACGAGATCCACATCCACGCACAGCTCGCGCATTTTCTCCGGGAAAACGAGCCGCGCGTTCCAGTTGGAAAACGGATCCTGCTGCCAATTGATGAAGTGCTCGCCGCCGGTGATCTTCTGCGAGTAGCTCAGGATTTTTGTCCGGCAATGCGGCGCCGGCCGGAGCCTCACGACATGCGGCCCGTGACCCACGAGCCTGTCGTAGGTGTAATGCGTGCGGTGATGGAGTGCGACGTGGATGGCCATGATGTTTCCCTGAGATGCCCTGCCGCCGGCGCGCGGCCGTGCGTGTTTACTGCTGCTGCTGCATCTCCTGCTGCACGATGATCTCGTCTTCGAGGTTCGTGAACGGCTGGAAGATGTAGGCGTTGAAAAGGGAGGCGCCGATTGCGTTCAGCTTCGCCTGGAGTTCGTCGATGTAGCCGTGCAGGCCGCGCTCAAAGATTTCTTCGATCGAGCCAAACTGCAGCTCCGAGACAAGCCGGCCTGCGAGCTTCTCCGCGTCATTGCAGAATTTTCCCTCCGCGACGCCGGAGATGTGGCGAAGCGCACGGTTCAGCTCGACGACGCAGAACTCGACGGAGCGCGGGAACTCCTCGCTGAGCAGCAGGAACTCCGCGATGCGCACCGGGTTGACATCGGCACCGTGCTCGGAGCGGTAGGCGTCGCGCGCGCTGCACGAGCGGAGAATGGCCGTCCATTCGAGGGTCTCCTCCTGCGAGATGCCCTTCGGCTGGCCGTGCTCGGGCAGCGACTGGTAGCGCAGGTCCAAGATGCGCGAGGTCTTGTCCGCGCGCTCGATGAATTTTCCCGCCTGCGCAAACCACCAGCCCTCATTGTGGATGAGCGTCGCATCCGTGAGACCGGTGATGTGCAGCGATGCCGCCTTCACGCGCTGGAAAAAATCCGCCGGGCTGTCTTTCCAGACCTGCCGAGCCTCGGGCGTGCGGATGAACCAATACAGGCGGTTCAGCTCCTCCCACAGTTCGACGGTGATCTGGTCGCGCACCATGCGCGCATTTTCTCGCGCCTGGCAGATGGCGGAGAAAATCGAGTTCGGATTCTCCGCCTGAAAGACGAGGAACTCGGTGACATTCTGCACCGTGACCTTCCCGTGCAATTCCATGAACTGCGCCTCGTCGCCGGTGGCCTGCACGATGGGCAGCCAGTGGTTCGCGATGCGCTTTTCGTTCAGGTCCCGCATGTCGAGCAGGAGCTGCAAATTCACGTCCGCAATGCGCGCGATGTTCTCGGCACGCTCGATGTAGCGGGACATCCAGTAGAGGCAGTTGGCGACGCGGCTCAGCATGATTTTTCCTCCTTACTCGTCTCCATAAAGAACCCACGTGTCCTTGCTCCCGCCGCCCTGCGAGGAGTTCACCACGAGCGAGCCCTTCTTGAGCGCGACGCGCGTGAGGCCGCCGGGAACGATAACGACTTTCTCGCCGTAGAGCGCATATGGTCGCAGGTCGATGTGACGGCCCTCGAATGTGCCGTCGTCCTGCCGCGTCGGGTGCGTGCTGAGCGAAATCATCGGCTGTGCGATGTAGTTGCGCGGGTCGGCTTGGATCAGCTCGCGAAATTTCTCGATTTCCTCCTTCGACGCCTTCGGGCCCATGAGCATGCCGTAGCCGCCGGATTCGTTCGCGGCCTTCACGACGAGTTCGCCGAGGTGCTCCATGATGTATTTGAAATCAGCCTCCTCACTCGCGAGATACGTCGGGACGTTCGGCAGGATCGGATCCTGATCGAGGTAATATTTGATCATCCGCGGGACGAAGTAATACATCACCTTGTCGTCCGCGATGCCGGTGCCCACGGAGTTTGCGAGGGAGACATTGCCCGAGCGGTAGGCGTGGATGAGGCCCGGCACGCCGAGCACGCTGTCGCGGCGGAAGACGGTCGGATCGATGAAGTCGTCGTCGATGCGACGGTAAATCACATGCACGGGCTGGAGTCCCTTCGTCGTGCGCATGAAGACACGCGCGTCGCGCACCACAAGGTCACGCCCCTCGACAATCTCGATGCCCATCTGCCGCGCGAGATATGTATGCTCGAAGTAGGCGCTGTTGTAGGCACCGGGCGTGAGCAGCACGACTGTCGGCTCCGCGACGCCCGCGGGCGCGGTGTATTGGAGCATTTTCAAAAGCTCCTGCGGATAGTGCTCCACCGGCCGCACGCCGATCTGCTCGAACATCCCGGGAAACGTGCGCTTCATCGCGCCGCGGTTTTCGAGCACGTAGCTCACGCCGCTCGGGCAGCGGCCGTTGTCCTCGAGCACGAGGTAGTTTCCCTGCGCGTCTCGGATGAGGTCGGTGCCGCAGATGTGGATGTAGATGTCCTTCGGCACGTTGAAGCCCGCGAACTCGCGCCGGAAATGCTTCCCCGAGAGCACGTAGAATGGCGGGATGGTGCCGTCCTTCAGGATGTTCTGCTCGTGGTAGATGTCGTGCAGGAAAAGGTTCAGCGCCGTGATGCGCTGCACGAGCCCCGCCTCAATGCGCTCCCACTCCTTCGCCGGGATGATGCGCGGCAGCAGGTCGAACGGGAAGATCTTCTCCGTCCCCGCAGAGTCGCCATAGACGTTGAACGTGATGCCCTGCCGCAAAAACGCGAGGTCGGCGGCGTGGCGCTTCCGCTCAAACTCCTCGACGGGCATGTCGCGGAGCAGACGCTCAAACTTGGAATAGTGCGGACGGACTGCTCCGTCCGCGCCCACCATTTCATCGTAAAATTTAGACCCTGAAGTGTATCCCTGAAGCACGGCGCAAGACCTTTAGTGGAATCCGCGCGCAGTGCGCAAGTGCGGAATCTGCAAACGCCCGCACGCGGCTTCTCGGCGCGGCGAATGATGCGCATCGCGCTCAGCACTCATGCACGAAAGCAGCGCACATTCACCATCCGGCGGCCCATTTCCCGTCGCTTCGATCGAACTACGACCTCCGTCGCCGGCGGATCACGGCTGCACCGAGGCAGGCCAGCCCCGCAAGACCCGACGCCGGCTCAGGCACCGGAACAACGACCGCGAGGAACGCATGAGTTTCCCCTCCGGACGTCGTGCCATAGCCGGTCACCCACCCGTTGTCATTGATGGCAAGAGCGGCATCCAGATAGTTGAAGCCCGCCCCTGTGAGATTCGTCACCAAGTTGTTCAGGTCATACATCGTCCCGCTGTCGAAAAGAAACGCCCGCGTTCCGCTCACCGTGTCGGAGTAGCCGACCACCTGGCTGCTGTTGTTGATGTCAACGCCGTAGCTGCTGTTTCCGCCCAGCGTGCCGAGATCCTGCAGCGGACCACCGGTGTAGAGAAAGGCATGGTTTGAGCCGAGCCCTGTGCTGGAATTGCCGGTGACATGACCCAGATCATTGATCCCCCCGCCGGAGCTGTCGCTGCCGCCGAGCGTCCCGAGGCCCACCATTCCGCTGCCGGTCGTGTAGATGAAAGCGCGGCTCGATCCGTTCGACAGCGTGGAGGTTCCAACCACGTCGCCCGCGGCATTGATGCCCGCTCCGGAGCTTTGCGTTCCGCCCAGCGTTCCCAGCGCCGTCATTGTTCCGCCCGAATAACGGAACGCTCGGTAGGTGCTCAGCGAAATGTAGCCCGTCCCGGCGACCTGACCGTTGTCGTTAATCGCATTGGCAGACGTGTAGTCGCCACCCAGCGTCCCAATATCGAGAAAGGTGCCACCCGTGTTCACGAAGGCCCGCTGGATGGTGTAGCCGAGATCGTCGTAATAGGCCCCGGCGATCTGGCCGGAGCTGTTGATGCCGAAGCCCTGCGTGAGCACGCCGCCTCCAAACAATCCCAGATTCTGAATGGTCCCCGCGGAATTCGTCGTCGCCCCCGAATATGTGAATAGGTTGCTCGACGCGTTGCCCGTGCTCGTCGCCTCGCCCGTGACCGTTCCAGCGTTGTTGATTCCGTAGCCGTAGCTGTAGTTCCCGCCAACCGCGCCGATGTCATAGATCGTGTATTGCAGCGCGGCATGTGCGGACGGGGTGAATTGCAGGGCTGCGGCGATGCCGATGGCTGCGGATAGAATATTGCGGGTTGTCATTGCGATGAACTGGCGGCTGGTGGCTGTGAGTTGTGTTGATTGCGGAGCGCGCTTTCCAAAACGCGCGGGCATCTGACGCGCTCGCCCGGAAAAAATTCATGCGAATGCCAAAAAAATTTCCACGCCGCACCAAACGCCGCCAAATTCGACGCCCGACTCCCGGTTGCACCGGTGGATTCTCGGCACGGAAAAGGCATGAGTTTGACCAAACGGGACCGTCTGCATCACTCTGCGCGGACACATGGACCTCAGAAAAGCCGTCATCACTGCTGCTGGCAGAGCCCAGCATGCCCTCCCCCTCCAGACCCTCGTTGACCGCGATGGCATCACCAAGAGCGCGCTAGCGATCATCATCGAGGAAGTGCTGCGCGCGGGCGTCGAGCAGATCGCCATCGTGATTTCGCCGGGAGAGGAGGCTGCCTTCCGCGCGGCGGCGGGACGGCACGCGCCGAGGCTCACATTCATCGAGCAGGTCCAGCCGCTCGGCTACGCGCACGCGGTGGCGAGCGCGGCAAAGTTCACGGGCGACGATGCATTCCTGCTTCTCGTCGGGGATCACCTCTATCTTTCTCACACTGGCCAGGGCTGCGCCGAGCAGCTCGTCGCAGTCGCACGGGCGGAAAACTGCGCCGTCTCCGCCGTGCAGAGCACGCACGAGAGCAAGCTGCCCTTCTACGGCGCCGTCGGTGGCAAGCTCGTGGACGCGTCGCGCCGCCTCTACCAAGTGGACACCGTCCTCGAAAAGCCAACACCGACCGAAGCCGAGCAGCTCATCAACGTCCCCGGCCTTCGCGCGGGCTACTACCTCTGCTTTTTCGGCATGCACGTCCTCACGCCGGGCACACAGCGCTTCCTCGCGGAGCTGTTGAAAGGCGCCGTTGGCCGCGAACAGAGCGTCCACCTCCGCGCCGCGCTCGCGCAAGTCGCCGAGCACGAGCGCTACCTCGCCGTCGAACTCGCCGGACGCCGCTACGACTTCGGCATGAAATACGGCCTGCTCACCTCGCAGCTCGCCCTCGCGCTCGAAGGCTGCGACCGCGACGAAGTCCTGCGCGGCATCGTCGAGCTCCTCGCCACCAGCCGCCAGCCCGCGAAGTAAGCCATGTCCTCCGGCAAAACCTCGCTGGTTTCCCTCATCACTTCGCCCGACGCCGCGGTGCGCAACCGCTCGCTCGACGACATCTGCTCGAAGCTCACCTTCACCGAGCTGCTCGCCGAGTGCGATGCGCTCGACGCCTTCCGACGCGAATCGCGCAACCTCTACGAGCGCGTGCGCGCGCTGTTTTTCCTCGCGGCGATTCACCGTTTCCATCTGCCCACGCGCTCGGAGCTGAAGCACGGCGGAACGATTCCCTTCCACGGCTACGAGCATCTGCTCGAGCGGCGCTTCGAGGATGCGATTGAATTTTTCCAAGCGGCGCAAAAATCCGGCGGGCCGTCGGACGGCCTCTCGTCGGCGCTCGCGGCGTCGTATCACCGGCTTGCCTTCCAGACGCTCGCGGATCAGGTGCGCCGAAGCGTCCGCACCGTGCGCGGGAACCAGTGGATGTTCCGCATGGGCCATCCGAAGGATCAGCCGCTGCGCATCCGCCCCGAGCTGCTGCGCGTGAATGCGGCCGGCGCACATCCGATCCTGCGCGAGCAGACGCCCGTGCGCATGGACCTCACGCACTCCGCTTGGAGCGACATTTTCTTCCTCGGCATGGACTACCCCGAGGGCGCGCGCGTGCTGAACATCTCGGTGGATCTCGGCGTGCATGGGCGCGACTCGGAGACAAAGCCGCCCGTCAGCGCGTGGCTGCGCGTGATTGACGAGCCCGTGCTGCGCCTCGTCTCGGTGGACCTCGGCGCGAGCGCGGACATCACCTCGCTCTCAGAGGTTTTCGACTTTGCCAAAGACTACCTCGGCCTGCTCAAGGCCGCCGTCATCGCCAGCGGCGTCGTGCCGCCCGGCATCGAGGGAAGCGGGCAGTCGCTCGGCGATCTGCTCGCGCAGATGCTTGGCCCCGGACGCGGACTCGAACTCGTCTCCAGCGTGAACGACATCCCGAAAGGCTCGCGCCTCGCGGTGTCCACAAACCTGCTTGCCGCACTCATCTCCGTGCTCATGCGCGCGACTGGCCAAGCCGAATCGCTCACTGGCCCGCTGCGCGAAAGCGAACGCCGCCTCGTGCTCGCGCGCGCGTTGCTCGGCGAATGGATCGGCGGCAGCGGAGGCGGCTGGCAGGACAGCGGAGGCGTGTGGCCGGGCATCAAGCTCATCGAGGGCGTCGCGGCGACGAACGCCGACCCCGAGCACGGCATCTCGCGCGGGCGGCTCATGCCGCAGCACCGCGTCTTCACGCGCGACGAAATTCCTGATTCCGCGCGGCAGGCGCTGCAGGATTCGCTCGTCGTCGTCCACGGCGGCATGGCGCAAAACGTCGGCCCCATTTTGGAAATGGTGACGGAAAAATATCTGCTGCGCTGCGGGCCCGAGTGGGTTGGTCGGCAGGAAGCGCTCGGCTTTCTCGATCAAATCCTCGACGCGCTGCGCAAAGGCGACATCAAGCGCGTCGGCGAAATCACCACGAAGAATTTCTCCGGCCCCATCCAGGCGATCATCCCATGGGCCTCGACCTACTACACCGAGCGGCTCATCGAGGCCGCGCGCGCGGAGTTCGGCGCTGACTTCTGGGGCTTCTGGATGCTCGGCGGAATGAGCGGCGGCGGCATGGGTTTCATCTTCGCACCGCACCGCAAGGCCGAGGCGCAGCTCCGCATGAAGGCCATCATGAGCGCGACGAAAAGGGAGCTGAGCGCGTCGCTGCCGTTCGCGATGGAGCCGGTCGTGTATGATTTCAAAATCAACGAGCACGGCACCTTCGCGGACCTGCTCGACGGTGGCACGCACGCGCCGCTGATGCCGAAAGGCTACTACCTGCTGCTCGCGCCGAAGCTGCTGCGCCAGGACCCGAAGACGCTCTCGCATCCGCGCCGCGTGGAGCTCGACAGCTTCGCCAACGCCTGCCGCACGCAGCCCGAACTGCGCGACATGGTGCAGGAGCTCTTCCACTCGCTCATCCCGCGCACCAGCGAGGAGCGCGGCGGCAGCCAGAGTCTCGACACGCTGCTCGAGGAAAACGGCTTCGACCGCGAGGCGCACGAGCAAGTCCGCGCCGACTTGAAAGCCGGCCGCATCGGGCTCGCGCAAAACCGCCTGCCTGCGAATGCCGTCATCGAGGACGTGACGCCGGCCGACGTCGCCGACTGCCAGAGCCTCGGCGGAAAATACGGCGAAGCCTACGACCGCGGCCTCGACGCGCTGCGCAAAGGCGAAGCCGCCGTCGTCACGCTCGCCGCCGGCGCTGCGTCGCGCTGGACGCAGGGCGCGGGCGTCGTGAAGTCGCTGCATCCGTTCTGCAAACTCGCCGGGCGTCACCGCACTTTCCTCGAGACGCACCTCGCGAAGTCGCGCCGCATCTCGCTGCTCGCGAACCACAGCGTCCCGCACGTCGTCACCACGAGCTACCTCACGCACGAGCCCATCGCCGCCATCCTCGCCGCGCACCGCAGCTACGGCTACGAGGGCCCGCTGCATCTCAGCCGCGGCCGCAGCGTCGGCCTGCGCATGATTCCCGCCGCGCGCGAC
Source organism: Chthoniobacteraceae bacterium (assembly GCA_044221035.1). Taxonomy (GTDB): domain Bacteria; phylum Verrucomicrobiota; class Verrucomicrobiia; order Chthoniobacterales; family Chthoniobacteraceae; genus SXWH01. The sequence goes on from JBGAPU010000011.1 coordinate 81,302, forward strand.
CTGCGCTTCGCGTGGGAGGAAATGCCGCAGCAGGTGCTCGACGAGCAGCAGCAGAAAGTCCGCGACTCGCTGCGCGCCGCACTCATCCGCTGGGCCGAGGGCGCGGGCGAGACCGGCGATTACCGCGACAATCTCCCGCTCCAGTGCATGCACCCCATCGGGCATTTCTACGAGATCCCGAACCTCCTGCGGAACGGCACGCTCGCCGCGATGCTGCGCGAGCGCCCGCAACTCAGGACGCTGATGCTTCACAACATCGACACCGCCGGCGCGAACCTCGATCCATCGCTGCTCGGCCAGCACCTCGCGAGCGGCGCGACGCTTTCCTTCGAGGTCATCACGCGCCGCCTTGAGGATCGCGGCGGCGGACTCGCGCGCGTGGACGGCCGCGTGCGCCTCGTCGAAGGCCTCGCGATGCCGCGCGAAGAAGACGAGTTCCACCTCACCTACTACAACACGCTCACGACGTGGGTGGACATCGACGCGCTCCTCGCCGCGCTCGGCCTCACTCGCGCCGACATCCTCGCGACCGGCAACGAGCAGAAAATCACCGCCGCTGTCCGCAGCCTCGCCGCCAAGCTGCCGACCTACATCACGCTGAAGGACGTGAAAAAGCGCTGGGGCCACGGGCAGGAAGACGTCTTCCCCGTCGCGCAGTTCGAGAAGCTCTGGGGCGACCTCACCGCACTGCCGGAAATCACCAGCAAGTTCCTCGTCGTCCCGCGCCTCCGCGGCCAGCAGCTCAAGGAGCAGGCGCAGCTCGACGGCTGGCTCCGCGACGGCTCCGCCGCATTCGTCGAGTCGCTCTGCGACTTCAGCTAGCGCTCCACCTTCAGCGGCGCCACCGGCGTGCCGTCGCTCCATGCGCCCATGTCCGCGTCCACCTTCAGCGGCTTGTCGGAAAACGCCGCATCCATCAGCGCGTCGAACGTCCGCCAGTAGCCCAGCCAGTCCAGCGCGTCGGACGCGAGCCTGCTCCAGCTAATCGGCGAAAGGTGGTCCGCCTTCAGCGGCGGCCGGCCGTGAGCATCGCTCCGCAGCGTCACGAACGCCCGCTCCCGCACATGCTTCGTCCCGCGCCAGATCGCGCGCGCCGTCCCCTCGCCCACGATGCCGTCCGCGTCGCCGATCATCACGATCAGCTTCAGCGACGCGGGGAACTTCGCGCAGTCCTCCATCGGCACGATCTTGATCCCGTTGTTCGCCCCCTGCCCCGGCTGCACGATCATCGCCGCCTTCGGCACCGGCAGCTTCTCCTCCGCGAAGCGCGCCGCGTAATTCGCCGCCTGCACTCCGCCCGCCGAATGCCCCACCAGCGCCACGCGCGAGAGGTCCGGCTTCACGTGCCCCGGCTCCGCCAGCACCGCGAGAGCATCGTGCACCGCCGCCGCCGTGTTTGGAAAAAACTCCGTCGCCGGCGAGAGCAGCCGCGCCTGGTAGCGCGGATACACCACGATGTTCCCGCGCTTCGCGAGGTGGTTCACCCAGCCGCGATACGTCCCCGGCGTCATCGCGCTCCACCCGTGGATGAAAATCACCAGCGGCGCCGTCTTCGGCGCGGGCTGCGCCGGCTCGATGATCCAATACTGCCTCCCCTCCTCCCCGTGCACCGTCTCGCGGATGTTCCGGTGCGCGTATTCCGCCCCGCCCGGCCCGCCCGGCGGCTGCCTCGGCGGCGACGCATTCCCCACCAGCGGCGCCCCCGCGCGGAGCAGCGCATCCCCGTCCTGCGCCGCGCAGCGCACGGCGAGCAGCGCGATCATCGGAAAAAGAGCCCGCATCGTTTTCATCACGCGCTTCTCTTGCGCAGCCCGCGCCCGCTGCCAAGGAAGCATTCGTCCACTCCCCCACGGAAAGTTCACGACGCCACCCTTGCCCCGCGCCCCGCTCCCGCCTTTCATCCCCGCTCATGTTCACACGTTCGAAGGGCAGTCCCATCTCCGTCGTCACTGGTGCCGCAGGTTTCCTCGGCTCGCATCTCACCGACCGCCTCCTCGCGGAAGGCCACCGCGTCATCGGCATCGACAACTTCATCACCGGCGGCGTCCACAACATCGAGCACCTCGCCGGCAACGACCGCTTCCGCTTCATCAAGCACGACGTCTCGAACTTCATCTTCCTCCCCGACGACGTCGATTTCGTCTTCCACTTCGCCTCGCCCGCCTCCCCCATCGACTACCTGGAGTTCCCCATCCAGACCCTCAAAGTCGGCTCCCTCGGCACCCACAACACCCTCGGCCTCGCCAAGCACAAGGGCGCCGGCTACCTCATCGCCAGCACCAGCGAATGCTACGGCGATCCACTCGAGCACCCGCAGAAGGAAACCTACTGGGGCAACGTCAACCCCGTCGGCCCCCGCGGCTGCTACGACGAGGCGAAGCGCTTCGCCGAAGCCATGACCATGGCCTACCACCGCTTCCACGGCGTGAACACCCACATCGTCCGCATCTTCAACACCTACGGCCCCCGCATGCGCCTCCGCGACGGCCGCGTCGTCCCCGCCTTCATCGGCCAGGCCCTCACGGACAAACCCCTCACCGTCTTCGGCGACGGCTCGCAGACCCGCAGCTTCTGCTACTGCTCCGATCTCATCGACGGCATCTTCAAGCTCTCGCAATCCGACTACCACGAGCCCGTCAACATCGGCAACCCGCGCGAGATGACCATCAAGGAATTCGGCGAGCACATCATCAAATTCACCGGCACGAAGTCCGCCTTCGACTTCAAGCCCATCCCCGTGGACGATCCGAAAGTGCGCCGCCCCGACATCACCCTCGCAAAGAAACTCCTCGGCTGGGAACCGCGCGTCTCCTTCGAGGAAGGCATCACGAAGACGATCGAATTCTTCCGCGGCCGCGTCGCCGCCGGCGATCCGGTAGCGTAGCCAAGGCGCTCCCGTGCCGCGGCGAGACCACCTCCACCGCGTCAGCGGCTTTTGCCCCACCGTCAGCGGCTTTTGCCCCACCGTCAGCGGCTTTTGCCCCACCGTCAGCGGCTTTTGCCCCACCGTCAGCGGCTTCTGACCCCACCGTCAGCGGCTTCTGACCCCACCGTCAACGGCTTCTGACCCCACCGTCAACGGCTTCTGACCCCACCGTCAACGGCTTTTGACCCCACCGTCAACGGCTTCTGACCCCACCGT
>JBGAPU010000012.1:0-84328 GCA_044221035.1 Chthoniobacteraceae bacterium
GCCATGAAGGACAGGGGTGTTCCCATCGATTTCCGTCCGTTTCCTTCCTTCCTGGCTTCTTGGCTTCCAAATGAGGCCACGGCCCACCTCCACGGCCGGGGATGCGGGTGCCGTGGGTGGAGCGTGCGCTCCGCGCACGCTTCCGGGAAATTCCGATGGAAAGAAAACCGCGCGGAGCGCGCGTTCCACCACCAACCACCGGTTCCCGGCGTTTTGGCGGGCAACTGGATAGTCATGGTTTGTCGGCTGCGGGTGCGTGCTCATGGGGTCGAGGGTGTTGGTGGATAGGGATGAAATCGCCTTACACCCCCTGATACGGTTCCCGGATGATTTTGTTACAGGGTTTCTTCATTTTTTTGAAAAAAGTTTTCCCTGGCCTGTTAGGCGATAGGTGGCGGGGAGCTTCCGGGTGCCTTCGGGCCCGCGCCGGGGCTGGCGGAGAAGGCCCGCGCAGCGCGGCGGGTGCCGGGACACCCCTTGCGCGTCGGCGGGGATGCACTACTTTGCAGGCAAACCCCGCCCCGCATGAACAAGCTCCTCCATGGTTGGAAGACCGCGGTCCTCGTTGCCGTGGCTGCACTCATCCCCCCGCCGCCGGCGCACGCCCAGCTCGTCCGGCAGGCAAATTCGACGCTGAACCTGCCCGCCACGCTGCCCTCGGCGACGGGCTACACGACGGTGCCGGCGATCACGTTTTCCAACGGGACGCCGATGACGTTTGCCAACCCGATGTGCACGGCGTTCCCGCCAGGGGAGACGAACCGCCTCTATGTGGCGCAGCGCGCGGGGCAGGTCCGCGTGGTGAACAACCTGACTGCGGCGAACCCTTCGCAGGCGGTCTTCATGGATCTCGGCGCCTATCTCACCAGCATCGGGCAGGCGCTGCCTTCGGCGGATGAGAACGGGCTGCTGAGCATGGCCTTTCATCCGAACTACAACCAGAACGGCTATTTCTACCTCTACTACAGCATCACCATCAGCGGGCAGCTCCACCAGAGGCTCGCGCGCTTCCAGGCGACGGGCACGCCGGGCAGCTACAATGCGGCGGTGAGCGCGGACCCCGCGACGCAGACGCCGCTGCTGACGATCTATGACCAGGCGGTGAACCACAACGGCGGCGACCTTGCCTTTGGCGCGGACGGCTATCTCTATCTCTCGCTCGGCGACGAGGGCGGCGGCGGGGACACTTACAACAACGCGCGGTTCATCGACCGCGACTTCTGGGGCCAGATGCTGCGGCTGGATGTGGACAGCCTGCCGGGGAACCTCGCGCCGAACGCGCATTCGCAGCCGTCCTCGACGAGCCACCCGAGCGCGGTGCACGCGGGGACCTACAAGGTGCCGGCGGACAACCCATTCATCGGCACCACGACCTGGCACAACTTGGCCGTGACGCCGTCGAACGTGCGCACGGAGATTTACGCGACGGGCCTGCGGAATCCGTTCCGCTTCACGATCGACCCACCGACAGGGCGCATCTTCCTCGGCGACGTGGGGCAGATTCTCTGGGAGGAGGTGAACATCATCGTGAAGGGCGGCGACTACGGGTGGAGCTGGCGCGAGGGGCTGCATTCCTACACGCCGGTGAATGCGCCGCCGACACCGCCGGTGACGGGCTTCAACCCGGTGAACCCGATCTTCGAATACGACCACGTGAACGACGGCGGCGGCAGCGGGAATGACGCGGTCATCTACGGCACCTCCGTCTGCGGCGGCATCGTGTATCGCGGCAACGCGCTCACCGAACTGCAGGGGAAATATCTTTTTGCGGACATCTTCGGCGGCGGCGGAATCATCGCGGCGCTCACCGAGACGAGCCCCGGCGTGTGGGCCGCCCAGCCGATCGCGGTGCGCGCGCAGATCGTGGATTTCGGCACCGACCCGCGCGACGGCGAGCCGCTGCTGACGAGCCTGCAGGGCGGCATCTACAAGCTCGCGCGCAGCGGCACCACGGGCACCGCGCCGCCCGCGACGCTCTCGGCGACAGGCGCATTTTCCAACCTGGCCACGCTCACGCCGAACGCGGGCATCGTGGCGTATGATCCGAACGTGGCGTTCTGGAGCGACTACGCGATCAAGTCGCGCTGGTTCAGCATCCCCAACACGACGGACACGATCGCGTTCAGCGGGACGGGCAACTGGTCGTTCCCGACGGGCATGGTGTGGATCAAGCACTTCGACTTTGACACGACGCGCGGGAACCCGGCGACGCGGCGCAAGCTGGAGACGCGCTTCCTCGTGAAGACGGCGTCCGGCGTGTATGGCCTCAGCTACAAATGGCGCGCGGACCAGACGGATGCGGACCTTGTCGCCGAGGCGGGCCTCACGGAAGTCATCGCCAGCAGCAGCCCGTCGCAGACGTGGCGCTACCCGAGCCGCGGCGAGTGCCTGACGTGCCACACGTCCGTGGGCGGCCACGCGCTCAGCTTCCACACGCCGCAGCTCAACCGCGCGAGGACCTACGGCAGCGTGTCGCAGAACCAAATCCAGGCGCTGAGCGACGCGGGGTATTTCAGCGCCGCGGCCACCGGGGTGAACAGCCTGCCCGCGCTCGGGGCGGCCGCCGACACGGCGCATTCGCTCGAGTGGCGCGTGCGTTCCTACCTGCACTCGAACTGCGTGCAGTGCCACCAGCCCGGCGGCGCGGCGCAGGGAAACTGGGATGCGCGCATCACCACGCGGACCGACTCGGCAAACCTCATCAACGGCCTGCTCGTCTATCCGTCCGGCGACTCGGCGAACCGCTTCGTCGTCCCCGGCGACGCCGCGCATTCGATGCTGCTCAAGCGCCAGCAGGGCAGCGGCGTCACGCGGATGCCCCCGCTCGGCACCTTCGAGCGCGACCTCGTGAACGAGCAGCTCGTGACCGACTGGATCGCGTCGCTCGTCACGCGGCAGAGCTTCGCGCAATGGCAGGTCGCGAACTTTGGCTCCACCTCCGCGCCCGAGGCGCAGGCCGGCGCGGACCCCGACAAAGACGGGCGCACGAACCACCTCGAATACCTCACCGGCACGAACCCGAACGCGACCATCACCGCATGGAACTACGGCGTGATGACCGTCAGCGGCGATGTCTTCACCGCGCAGTTCACGCAGCCCGCAAACCGCGCGGCGATCGTCGAGGTCAGCACCGACCTTCAGAACTGGACCACGTGGGATGTCGCCGGAAACCAGCCGACCTATCCCGCGACGGACACCGTCCGCACAATCAGCGCGCCCGTGACGGGGATCCCGCTGAGCTTCTTCCGCGTCCGATTCAGCGAGCCGTAGGGCAGCCTGCCGCGCGCGCCGTCCTCACGGATGAATGGTGACCGGCGTCTTTACCGGCACGCGCTTGTAGAGGTCCTCGATGTCCGGGTCGTCGAGGGCGACGCAGCCCCAGGTCCAGTCGCTGGAGGAGCCGCGGCCGTGGATGAAGACTTCGCCGCCGAGCTTGGTGTAAAAGGGCGGCGTGGTGCGCTCGGCGTCGGCTTTGAGGATGGCCTTGTATTCCTTCTCGGTGATGAGGCCTGCCTTGAGCCCGCGCTTCGCGTCCGCGGGGCCGGGGTAGCTGATGGCGAGGGAGAGGTGGAATTTGCTGGCGGGGTTTTTGTGGCAGATGAAGTAGGTGCCCTCGGGCGTGGCTTTGTCGCCCTCAATTTCCTTGGGCGGCACGGGGTTTTCGCCGAGGCCGACGCGGTAGGTCTTGATGAGCTTGTCGCCGTCGAAGAGCTGCAGCTCGCGCCTGGCCTTGAAGACTTCGATGCGCGGCTTGGCGAGCGGTGCCTCGGCGGGCGGCGCGGCGTGCGCGCTCCGCACGGCGGCGGCGAGGACGAGGAGCGGAAGGGCGTGGGTGAGGTTCATGCGTTGGTCGTTGGGTGGCTTGCTTGGAAGGCTTCGGTGGCTGTGGTCATCCGGCTGGTGCGGCTGCCGTCCTTTCCTGCGCCGATGCGCGCGGACGGAGCCGTGGGCCATGGGAACGATGCGCGCCGGGGGCGATTCGTTCCGCGGGCTGCCGGCATTTTTTCCCGGAGCCCTCTAACCGTGGGTGGGAGGATGCTTCGGGAGTATCTTCGCCGGGCCGCCAAGTCGTCCCGGTTGTCCCGGTTTTGCAGACCAGTCTTCATCCGACACACGGACTTTGCCGGGCTTCTGCATGACGCCGTGGTGCGGGGAGTTGTCCGCGCCTTTGTCGAGCGGCGGCGGCACGCCCGTGGTGCGGCGGGTGGCGCAGGCGGAGAATGCAAACGGGAGCAGCGCGGCGAAAAGTGCGGCGAGGGCGCGCAGCGGACGGAGCGCCCAGGACCAGCGCGTGGGAGTGACCATGGTGCCATCGGGCCGCAGTTCGTAGGTGATGCACGCGTGTCCTTTCGCCGTGGTGTCCGCGACGAACTGCGCGCGCTCGGGGGCGGACATGGCGGAGAGGTTGTGGACGTGGAGCTGGCAGTGCTCGCAGAAGCGGCGCTTGTCGTCGCCGGTCATGCCGTCCCAGCTCTTCGGACACGGGTTCTCGATGCGGAGCGGAGGCGGGGCGGGCTTCATGCGCGGAGGATGCACGGCGGGGCGGGAAATGGGAGCGGGATTTTTTTCCGCAGCGCGGCGGGGTGCGCGTTGATCCCTCCAGCAGCACCGCGGCGACATCATTTTCACGACCGTGTTCCCGCGCACCAAATGCCGCGGTGGAGCGGCTCAGGCCTTGGTCGGCGCGGTGTTCTTCCTCGGGAAAAAGCTGCTCTGGATGGCGCCGATGAAACTCAGCGCGCCGAGCCCGAGGCAAAACCACGCGAGCGCCATGCGCCAGCCCGGCGGTGGATTTGCGAGCGCCATCCTCGGCTCCTTGCCGCGCATGAATTCATCGATCTCCCGGTAGTCCTGCGTGCGATCCCAGCCGAGTCTCGCGCCATCGCTGCCGAAAAACTCCAAGTGCCGCTGACGGCGCCGGCGCTGAGTCTCCTCCACGGAATCGCGGCGTCCCGCGCGCGTCGCGTCGCCTTCCGTGACCCCGCTCACGCCGGTGATCGTCTTCGAGAAAAACTGCCGGCCGGTGAAATGGTTCGAGCCCGTCACGCGAAACTCGAGTTCCCCGCTGCGCTCGAAGACGAGGCGCGACTCGGTGCCGAGGACGAGCCCCGTCAGCAGGATCGCCACGGAGATGGCGGTCAGGATGAGAAAAGCGATGAAGTGCCCGCCGGGTTTTTGCGGGAGTGGCGCCGGGGCGTGGATGGACATTCGGCGCTCCCCTACTTGGTTATCGGCGCAAAGCCGAACACGAAATGGCGGCGCTCACGGCGAAGCTTGCGCGACGGACTTCCTTGTCCGGGGCGATGCGGTGTGCGGTTGAATGCGGCGTGAAGCGAATCGTCCTGCTCGCCTGCGCGGCGCTCGCGCCTGCGGGGATGCCCGCTGCGGCGCCGGCTCCGGCCGCAGTGCTCACGTCGGCGCGCGAGGTGCGCGCACTTTCCCCCGAGGAGGCGAAGGAGCAGCGGCCGGTGAAGCTGCGCGCGGTGGTGAATGCGACGGACCCGGGTCGGACGATCTTTGTGCAGGACGCGACGGGCGGGACGTTCATCAACCGCAGCGGCGCAGTGACGGATGTGACGCCGGGCGATGTGCTGGAGGTCGAGGGCGTGACGGCGGCGGTGCCGGTGACGTATGACGACCTGCTCGGGGGCAAGTGGCATTACCACCGCGTGGCCATCGGCGGCGTCGTGCGCTCGCTCGTGCAAAAGGTGTAGAGGTCGGCATCGTGGAGCTGGAACTCGAGGCGGATGACCTTCCCCTTCAGCGCGTCGAGCGAGCCGCCCTTCCACTTCACCTCATGCGCCGTGCTGTCGCCGGTGAATGCGGGCGCGTCGCCATAGTCGAAGCCCGCGATTGGTTTTCTCAGCTCGTCCGAGACGCGCACCTTCATCTCACCCGCATGCGCGTCGGCATTCACGAGCAGCGCTCCGCCGGGCCAGCGCAATGCGCGCGTGCAGACCACGCCGCCGGTCTTCGGGCCGTGCTGGGAAATGAAGCCCTCCTTGCGCAGCATCGCGAGTCCGATGGCTCCCTTTCGCCCCGCGGGGTCGTCGTGCGAGCCGTCGAAGCCGCCGTAGTAAATCCACCACTCGTCGCCCACCTCGACCCATCGCGCAGTGCCGACGACCATCGAGTGATCCCACGCGCCCTTCGGGCCGAACTCGATGAGGTGCTGCCGCGCGGGAAGCCGCTCGAAGCTCCAGCCGTCGCGGCTCCATGCGATTTCGCTCGCGTAGAGATCATTCCACAGGAAGGGCGCGAGGTGGCCCCACCAGATCCCCGCGTGGCGGTGGACGGGCATCGCCATGAAGTAGTTGTAGCCCAGCTCCGCGTCGCGCTCGTCGGGCATGAGGATGGTCTGCGGGCGCACCGTCCATTCGGCCCAAAGCTCTTTGCTGCTCATGCGGGACATGCCGCGGCGCGATTCGCCGCTGCTGATCATCTCCTTCGTCTGGCCGGGCGCGCGGTAGATGTGTTTCGAGCGGCAGAACATCACGTATTCCCCGTGCGCCGCGTCGTAGTGCAGCGTGTTGTGCGTGTCGCTGGCGAGCTTTGCGATGAGCGTGTCGCTCGCGGTGTCCCAGTGGATGCCGTCATTCGATCCGATGAGGCGGACGCCGTTCAGCGGCGCGGTGCTCATCGTGTAGAGCATGAGGTAGCGGAAGCCGCGGCGATCCTTCTCCGGCACCTCGACGATCTGCGGCGCGTTGGCCTCGCACTTTGGGAAATCGGTGCGATGGACGACGCAGTTGCGCGGGAGGAAGAACTCCTTCGCGTCGGGGAAAAGATCGAGCGCGGGCTTCTCCCAGTGCACGCCGTCCTGCGACTCCGCGTAGGCGACCGACGTGGAGTAGATGCCCTTGCCCGTGGAGAACTCCGCGTTCCTCACATTGGCCTGATACCACATGCGGAATTTGCCCTCCTCGCGCACGACCCACAGGTGGCTCGGGTCGTCGCCGGTGATGAGCGGGTTTGCCGGATGCTTCCTCGCCTGATGCATCACGCGCTTCACCGGCTCGCCCTTCGGCTTCAGCCCCCAGGTGGTGTCCACGATGTGAAGATCGTGGACGAACTGCGGCTCGTGCCCGATTTCGACCGGCTCCGCTGGGGGCACCGCGATGGAAGGGAGCCGCAGGAATGCAAATGCGAGCGCGAATGCGGACGGGCGGAGTTTCATGCGCCAGAGGATGCACTGCAGGGTGGCGATGGGAATGCGGATTTCCTTGTCCGCAGCGGAGGGCTGTGCGGTTGAATGCGGCGTGAAGCATCTCGTCGTCCTCCTGCTTGCCTGCGCGGCGCTCGCGCCTGCGGGGAGACGTGCGGCGGCGCAGGCTCCGGCCGCAGTGCTCACGTCGGCGCGCGAGGTGCGTGCGCTTTCACCGGAAGAAGCGAAGGAGCAGCGGCCGGTGAAGCTGCGTGCGGTGGTGAATGCGACGGACCCGGGGCGGACGATCTTTGTGCAGGACGCGACGGGCGGGACGTTCATCAACCGCAGCGGCGCGGTGACGGACGTGGCGCCGGGCGATGTGCTGGAGGTGGAGGGCGTGACGGCGGCGGGGCTGTTCGTGCCGGGCATCGTGGAAGCGAAGGTGCACACCGCGGGGCACGCGGAGCTGCCGGCGGCGGTGCCGGTGACGTATGACGACCTGCTCGGGGGCAAATGGCATTACCAGCGCGTGGCCATCGGCGGCATCGTGCGCTCGCTCGTGCGGAAAGAGGACGGCCGCCGGGTGGCAAGCCTCGCCGTGGGGCCTCGGAAGCTGGAGGTGCATTTCGTCATTCCCGCGACGGCGGAGCTGCCGCCGCTGGTGGATGCGCGCGTGCGGCTCGAGGGGCTCGCGACGGGTTACATCAATGACAAGCGGCAGATCGTGTCGCCGCAGATGTATGTGAGCAGGATGGAGGACCTGCATGTGGAGGAGCCGCCGCCGGAGGATCCGTTCGCCGCGCCGCTGACGAGCGCGACGGAACTGCTGCGCTTCCGGGCCGGGGGAATCTCCGGTCACCGCGCGCGGCTGCGCGGGGTGGTGACGCACGGCCAGCCAGACGAGGCGATTTTTCTCCGAGACTCAGAACATGGGCTGCTCGTGCAGGCGGCGGGCGGCGAGGCGGTGCGGCCCGGCGATGTGGTGGAGGTCGCGGGGTTCCCGGCGATGGGGAGGTTCAGCGCGTTTCTGGAGGATGCGGAGTTTCGGAAGACGGGCACGGAACCCGCGCCGGAGCCGGTGCGGATGACGGCGAAGGATGCGCTGAAGGGTGCGAGCGATGCGGACCTCGTGTCGCTGGAGGCGCTGTTGATCGAGACGCTGGAGACGGCATCGGACACGGTGCTGCTGCTGCGCGCGGACGACGTGGCTTTCAGCGCGCGCATCGCCCGCGGCATGCACGGCTCCCCCGCCCTGCGCGACGGCAGCCGCGTGCGCGTGACGGGCATCTGCCGCGTGGATGAGCCGAACTTTCCGCGCGCCGGTTTTCAGGCGCGGCCGCGCTCGATCGAAGTGCTGCTGCGCTCGCCCGCGGATGTCGCGGTGCTCGCCGCACCGTCTTGGTGGACCGCACGCCGGCTCGCGTGGGCGGGCGCGGTGCTGCTCGGTGTCGCGGTCGCGGCGCTCGCGTGGGCGGTGATGCTGCGGCGGCGCGTGGCGGCGCAGACGGCGGTGATTCGCGAGAAGGTGGAGCGCGCGGCGGTGCTGGAGGAAAGGCAGCGCGTCGCGCGCGAGATGCACGACACGCTTGCGCAGAGTTTCTCCGGTCTCGGCTTCCAGCTCCAGGCGCTCGCGCCCGCGCTGCCCGAGGGCACGGATGCGGCGCGCCAGCTCGAGATGGCGCGGCAGATGGTGCGGCACGGGCAGGAGGAATTCCGCCGCTCGCTGCTGAACCTGCGCGCGGGCGAACTGGAGCGCGGAGGGCTCGCATCAGCGCTGCCGGAACTGGCGCGCCACATCACCGCCGGCACCGGCATCGCGGTGCATTTTGAAACGAAGGGTGAACCGCGCGCCCTGCCGGAATCCGTCGAGGCAAACCTCCTGCGCATAGGCCAGGAATGCGTGAACAACGCCGTGCGCCACGCGCATCCGAAGCGCATCGCCATCGGGCTCGCGTTCGAGCCGTCGTTCGTGCGGCTCGTCGTGGCGGACGACGGCGCGGGCTTCGATCCCGGGGAATCGGCGCGCGATGGCGCGGGGCATTTCGGGCTGCGCGGCATCCGCGAGCGCGCGGAGCAGATTCACGCGAATGTGGAATTGCACTCGCGCCGCGGAGAGGGAACGAACGTCACCGTGACCGTGCCCCTTTCCGCGCCAGCTGCCTCCTGAGCCATGCCGCGCAAAATCCGCCTCCTGCTTGTGGATGATCACCTCGTCGTGCGCGCGGGCCTGCGCGGACTTCTCGAAACGCAGCCCGACGTTGCCGTGGTCGCCGAGGCGGCGAGCGGCGAGGCCGCGCTCGCGGCGTTTGCGGAGCATGCGCCGGATGTGACGCTGATGGATTTGCGCATGCCCGGCATAAGCGGCGTAGAGACGACGGCGGCCATCCGAGCGAAGTTCCCCGACGCGCGCATCCTCGTGCTGACGACCTTCGACACGGAGGAGGATATCTGCCGCGTGCTCGACGCCGGCGCCGCGGGTTACCTGCTGAAGAACACCGAGACGAAGCCGCTCATGGACGCCATCCGCGCCGTGCACGCGGGCACCTACCGTCTTCCCGCCGCAACCGCGGCGCGCCTCGCCGAATGGCGCGCGCTGCCGGAACTTTCCGCGCGCGAGCGCGAAGTGCTGGAGCTGATCGTGCGCGGCCGCAGCAACAAGGAAATCGCCGCGCAGCTCGGCGTCGCTGAGAACACGGTGAAGAACCACGTGAAGGTGATCCTCGACAAACTCAGCGTGCAGGACCGCACGCAGGCCGCGACCACCGCGCTGCAGCGGGGCATGGTGAGCCTCCGCACTCCGACGCAGTGACCGGAGCGGCATAGCCCGAAAGGGCCATTGTCCGCGGCCTATGGATTTGGCACGGTGCGGGTGTCTTTCCACACCCCATGATTCACTCCGCCCACCGCATCGTCGGGACAGCCGCAGCCGCGCTGGCCCTTTCCTTCACCTCGCTGCTGCACGCCGCGGATGGCAAGCGCTACCGCGACCTCATCATGGCCGACAAACCGGCGGCCTACTGGCGCTTCGACAGCATCGAGGAATGCTGCACTTCCAGCGAAACGGACGAGCGCTTGCGCGCGAACGCGGGGGACAAGGTCTCGCTGGCCGAGGCGGGTCCGCGTCCGCCGGTGTTCCCGAATTTCGCCGAGGAAAACACGGCGGCGGATTTTTCCGGCTATGCGCGCGACGCGCACCTGCGGGTGAAGGACACCGGGAAGAACAGCGTGCTGCGCTTTGACAAGGGCGAGACGATCACCGTCGAGGCGTGGGTGCAGTGCGACAAGCTCGGCGACGGCAAGCAGGCCTACATCGTGGGCAAGGGCCGCACGGGGCTGCCGGGAACGACTTCGGAAAACCAGAACTGGGCCGTGCGCCTGCGCGGTCAGGGCGGCCTCGTGTCCACGGGTTTCCTTTTCCACGACCGCGAGAACAGCGGTGAAAAGGGCTGGCACCGCTGGACGAGCACGAGCGGCTTCCAGCCGGGCGACGCATGGCAGCACATCGTGGTGAGCTACAAATTCGGCGAACCGGAGAGCATCCGGAGCTGGATCAACGGCGAGGAGGTGAAGGGCGTGTGGGACATGGGCGGCGCGAGTGCCGCGGCGCCGGCGGTGGACGACGACGAGGTGTGGATCGGCGGCTCGATGGGCGGCGCGGCAAGCGCGCAGTTCCAGGGGAAGATTGATGAGCTGGCGATTTACCGGAACGCGCTGCCTCTCGATCGCATCGCGGTTCACGCCGCACGCACCGGTGCCGTGCCGACGCTGCTGCCCGTGCCAGTGGAAAAAGCCGTGACGAAAAAGAGCGAGGCCCTGCCGCTGCCGCCTGCCGTGATCGCGGCGGAGGAACTGCCGAAGGGCAAGGTGCGCGTTCAGGTGTTTGAATTTGATCGGCCGTCTGAACAGGAGGTCGGATGGGCGTCGAATGATTCTCCGCGGCCGGAAACCTCAAAGAAAAAGGCGGAGTCGCTGGATTCCGACGAGTCGTGGTCGGTGCTGCCGGACAAGCGCACGGACGAATACACGGAGCAGGCCTTCGCCTTTGCGAATGTGACGAACAGATACAACGCGCAGGGCATCAAGGTGGATCGTTCCGCGCCGTATCTCGTCCGCGCCGCGGGCATCGTGCGCCTCCCCGCGGGCGAATACACGCTGCATCTCCGCGCGCTCACCGGCACGCGCGTCGCGCTCGATGGACACATCCTCGCCGAGACCGCGCTGAAGAAAGCCAAGGGCGGTGACGCCGAGGGCGTGCCGGACATGGCGAAGGAGCAGCTCGTCCCGCAGATGCCGCTGTTGCCGCCGGGCCACAAGGAAGTGCAGGGCAAGCTGAGCAGCGACGGCCAGCCTCACGTGCTGCTCATCGAGTCGCTCGTTGGCGGAAAAGGAATCCGCCCTGAGATTGGCGAGCTGTTCGTCGCCGTGTCGAAGTCGGGCAGTGACTTCACAGTGCTGACGCCCGCAGGTGCGGAGAAAAGCGCGCCGGAGCTTTCCGAACGTGGCTGGCAAGATTTCACCGATGAGCAGCGCACGCGTGTTGTCGCGCTGAACGCCGAACGCCGCCGCAATGCGGATGAGGAGGCGTATTGGAAGATGCGCCACGACCTCGCGCGCAAGCATGCAAAACCCGCGCCGGCGGTGCCTGTGATCGAAGGTGGAAAGGCGAACACCAAGAGTCCGATCGACGCATTCATCCTCAAGAAGCTCCGCGAACACTCCGTCGCCCCCGCCCCGCTCACCGACGACGCCTCCTTCCTCCGCCGCCTGACACTCGACACCACCGGCCTGATTCCCACCGAGCAGGAAGTCACCGCGTTCCTCTCGGACTCCTCGAGCGACAAGCGCGCGAAGGCCATCGATCGCCTGCTGAAGAGCCCGAACTGGGCCGACCACTGGACGAGCTACTGGCAGGACGTGCTCGCGGAAAACCCGAACATCCTCAAGGGCACGCTGAACAACACGGGGCCGTTCCGCTGGTGGATCCACGAGGCACTCGAGGACAACAAGCCGATGGACCGCTTCGTCACCGAGCTGATCACGATGGAAGGCAGCGCGAACTACGGCGCCCCCGCGGGCTTCGCCGTCGCATCACAAAACGACCTGCCGATGGCCGCGAAGGCACAGATCGTCTCGAGCGCATTCATGGCGAACGAGATGAAATGCGCGCGCTGCCACGACGCGCCGTATCATCCGTTCGAGCAGGGCGACCTCTTCAAAATCGCCGCGATGCTCCAGCGCGCACCGCTGAAGGTCCCCGGCTCCTCGCTCTCGCCCGGCCTCAAAACCAACAGCCACGTGACCGTGACGCTGAAGCCCGGAGAGATGGTCGATCCGCACTTCCCCTTCGCCACGCCCGGCGAGCCGCTCCCCGGCGTGCTGCGGCGGAAAGGCGACACACGCGAGAATCTCTCGGCGATTCTCACCGACCCGCGCGATGACAAGTTCGCGCAGGTGATCGTGAACCGCCTGTGGCGGCAGTTCATGGGATTCGGGATCGTGGACCCCGTGGACGACTGGGCCACTGCCGTCCCGTCGCATCCCGAGCTGCTGAAGTGGCTCGCGCACGAACTCATCACGCACGACTACGACCTGAAGCACATCGCGCGGATCATTTTGAACAGCCACACGTATCAGCGCATCCCGCAGCCCAGCGCGATGAAGCAGGTCACGAGCGCCGAGCGTCTCTTCGAGTCACCCGCGCGCCGCCGCATGACCGCCGAGCAGCTCGTGGACAGCCTCTTCGCCGTGACCGCGCTGCCGATGGATGTGGATCAGCTCACGTTCGATCCCGAGTGCCGCCAGTCGCCTTCCTCGATGAACAACCTCGGCGCGCCGCGCCACGCATGGGAGTTCACCTCGCTCAGCAACGAGCGCGACCGCCCCGCACTCGCAAAGCCCCGCGCGCAGGTGATCGCCGACGTGCTCACCGCGTTCGGCTGGCGCGAAAGCCGCCCCGAGCCGCGCAGCACACGCGACCACGATGCGAACGTCCTCCAGCCCGCGACGCTCGCGAACAGCACCATCGCCAACCGCCTCATGCGCCTCAGCGATGAGCACGCATTCACCGCGCTCGCGATCGAGGAGCAGCCCCCCGCACAGCTCGTCGAACGGATGTTCCTGCGCGTCCTCTCGCGCCCGCCCACTCCGGTGGAGAGCGAGAAATTCACGGCGATCCTCTCGCCCGACTACGCGAAGCGCCGCACCGGTGCCGCGCCCGCGCCGCAGCGCGCGCCATTCACCAAGGGCGTGTCGTGGGCGAACCACCTCAACCCCGACGCAACCACCGCCGTGCTCGACGTCGAGCGCATCGTGAAGGCCGGCCCCACGCCTTCGCCGCAGCTCACGAGCGACTGGCGCGACCGCATGGAGGACGCCCTGTGGGCGCTCATGCTTTCGCCGGAATTCACCTACATCCCCTGAGTCCATCCCAGCCCGCGATCGCACCATGAGCATCACACGCCGACAATTCATCACGCAGTCCGCACTGGCCGCCGGCGCCGCCACACTCGGCGCGCCGCTTTTCGCCGAGGAGAAAAAAGCCGCCGCATCCATCCCGCTCGGCAAGGCGGAGCACTGCCTCTTCATCTGGCTCGGCGGCGGCATGTCGCACCTCGACACGTTCGACGCGAAGACCACGAAGGGCGACGGCGCGAAAAAGCCCGGCTGCTACTACGACACCATCGAGACCGCGATTCCCGGCGTGCGCTTCTGCGAGCATCTGCCGCGGCTCGCGAAGCTCGGCGGCGACATCATCCCCGTCCGCACGGTGAACCACACGGTCATTGACGAGCACGCCGCCGCCGTGAACCGCATGCACACGGGCCGCCCCGTCAGCGGCAGCGTCGTGTATCCGAGCATCGGCAGCATCATCGCACACCAGCGCAAGGCCGCGCAGGAGGGCGTGCCCCCCTACGTGCTCATCGGCTACCCGAGCGCCACGCGAGGCCCCGGCTTCCTCGGGCCAAAGGCGGGCTACGTTTACCTCACCGACACCGCCGCCGGCCCCGCAGGCCTCACGCGCATGCCCGGCATCACCGATGAAAGGCAGAGCCGGCGCGAGACATTGCTCGCCTCGCTGCGCAGCGATTACGTCGCGCGCAACCGCGGCGACAAGCTCGTGCAGGACTACGACGACGCCATCGGCGAGGTCTTCAAGCTCCAGGGCGGCGACTTCATGAAGGCATTCGATCTCGCCGGCGAGCCCGGCTCGCTGCGCGAAAAATACGGCGACGAGTTCGGCCAGCGCTGCATGCTCGGCCGCCGCCTCATCCAGCGCGGTGTGCGCTTCGTCGAGGTCGGCTTCAACTTGAACTTCGTGAACGGCGCAGGTTGGGACACGCACAACGCCGCACAGAAGCAGCAGCACGGCCTCATCCAGCGCCTCGATCAGGGCGTCGCCGCGCTCATCGAGGATCTCAAGGCGCAGCGCCTTTTTGACAAGACGCTTATCGTCATCGCCACCGAGTTCGGCCGCCCGGCCGCATTCGACTCCGGCGGCGGACGCGGCCACTACGGCAAATGCTTCAGCGCCGTGCTCGCCGGCGGCGGCCTCCGCACCGGCCAGTATGTCGGCACCACCGACGACCTCGCGATGAACATCGTGGACGAGCCGTGCAGCGTGCCCGACCTCTTCGCCACCATCTTCGCCACGTTGGGCGTGAACCCGTCGAAGAACCTCATGGACGGCGAGCGCCCCGTGCCGATCACCGACAACGGGAAGGCGATTCGGAAGCTGTTCATTTAGTCCCCACTCCGGCGCCCAAGCCGACATGCCTCACACGAGAGCCGAAATGTTCGCTCGCGCATTTCCACACATCCCATATTTCGACAGATGCGCTCCAACCTGGAGAGCACTGCTTTCATGCCCGCACCAGAACCAGCGCCCATCACCGAGCCTTTCCGCCTTCACATTGGCGGCATTGAGCGCCGCGCCGGTTGGCAGATTCTGAACATTCAGCCCGGCCCCCACGTGGATCACGTCGGGGACTGCGCGGACCTTTCGCGATTCGCCAACGACTCGGTGGATGAAGTCTATGCCGCGCACGTGCACGAGCATCTCGGCTACCAGCAGGATCTCATCATGGCCCTCGCGGAAATTCGCCGCATCCTGAAACCGGGCCGGACCTTCAGAATCTCCGTGCCAGACCTCGACGTGCTCTGCGGGATGTTTCTTGCTCCCGGGCTTTCCCTCCAAGATCGCGTCGACATCATGCGCATGATATTCGGGGGGCAGACGAATCCGTTCGACTTTCACAAGGTCGGCCTGAACTGGCCGATTCTTTGCGAGTTCCTCAGCCGGGCGGGTTTCAAGTCCGCGCGCAAGGTCGAATCGTTCGCCATTTTCGACGATTGCAGCGAGGTCACATTCGGTGGCCGGCGGATCAGCCTCAACGTCGAGGTTACGAAATGACTGCGGCAGACTGAGCCAGCCCACCATCGGGCTTGCGGCGGATGCGGAGGTTCTCCAGTTTCCGCCGCATGACACGACATGACGGCCGCACGCCGGCACAGCTCCGCCCCACTTCATTCACTCCCGGCTTCGCGCCAAATGCCACCGGCAGCGTCCTCGTGAGCACCGGCAACACGCGCGTGATCTGCTCCGCGATGGTGGAGGAGTCCGTGCCGCGGTGGATGAAGGAGCAGCAGGTCACGGGCGGCTGGGTCACCGCCGAGTATTCCATGCTCCCCTACTCGACTGAGCAGCGGAAGACGCGCGACATCACGCGGGGAAAAATGGACGGGCGCTCCACGGAGATCCAGCGTCTCATCGGCCGCTCGCTGCGCGCCGCGCTCGACCTCGAGAAGCTCGGCCCGCGGACGATGTGGATCGACTGCGATGTTCTCTCCGCCGACGGCGGCACCCGCACCGCGAGCATCACCGGTGCGAGTGTCGCCGCCGCGCTCGCGTGCCAGAAGCTGATCGCCGCGGGCCTCATCAAGGAGAACCCCATCAAGCAGCTCGTCGCCGCGACCAGCGTCGGCATTGTCGGCGGAGTCGCGCTGCTCGACCTCTGCTACGTTGAGGACAAGGACGCCGCCGTGGACCTGAACGTCGTCATGACCGAAGGCGGCCACTTCGTCGAAGTGCAGGGCAGCGGCGAGGAGAGCACCTTCACCGAGGCCGAACTCGGCACGATGCTCACGCTCGCCCGCGCTGGAATCGACGACCTCATCGCCGCGCAGCGCGCCGCACTGCGGTAGGCACGCCGGTCATGTTTCCCGTCCGCCACTGGCCCCGGTTTTTCGGCCTCGCGACGATCATTGCGCTTCATGGAGCGCATGCGGTGGATTTCTCCACTGTCGAGATCGCGGGCAAGCGCGTCACGGTTTGCCGCGTGGATGTGAGGAGGGAGCGGCTCCAGCTTTTTCACCGCGATGAAAACGGGCAGCCGTTCAAGCGCTTCGCGCCGCTCGTGGATTCGCTGGCGAAGCAGGGGCTGGCTCTCACTTTCGCCATGAACGCCGGAATGTATGAGCCCGACTACACGCCGGTCGGCCTTGCCGTGACGGGTGGAAAGGAACTCCACCCGCTGAACGTGAAACCGGGCGATGGAAACTTTTACCTGAAACCCAACGGCGTCTTCATCGTGACCGAGGCGGGGGCGCGCATCGTCGAAACATCGGAATACCCGCGGCTGCGGGAGCGCGTGCTGCTAGCCACCCAGTCCGGCCCGCTCCTCGTGCGCAGCGGACGGATGCACCCCGCATTCCGCGAGGGTTCCACAAACCGCCTCTTCCGCAACGGAGTCGGCGTCCCGTCGCGCGATGTTGCACTCTTCGCCATCAGTGAGGCGCCGGTGAACTTCCACGAGTTCGCCACCATGTTCCGCGACGTGCTGCGCTGTCCGGATGCGCTGTTCCTCGACGGCACTGTCTCCAGCCTGCATGCGCCGAAATTGAAGAGGAGCGACTTCCGCATCGACCTCGGCCTCTTCATCGGCTGCACCGAGCCGGCGGAAAAGTGACCGCAGGCGGAGCCGCACGCCGGCCCGCGTGTAATCTCACGGGTAGTTTTCAGGGTCGAAGATGGGGTCTTCGGCGTCTTTCGTGGTGTCCTGGCTTTTCGTCCAGCAGGAGAGGCCGAGGCGGCCCATCCTGCCGAGCTGCGCGGCGGGGACTTCGCGGGCGAGGACGACGCACTGGACGTCCCACTTCAGCTCGTAGCCGGTGTAGTTGAGAACCCATGCCTTGAGCCGCTTGAACGAGTCGCCGCCGGGGAGCATGCGCTCGAGGTCGCGGAGCGTCATCGGTCCCATGCGGATGCGGAATTTGAGCTGAGTCTCCCACTTGCGGGTGCCGGCGATGGCGCTGCGGCCGAGCGAGCCGGTGTCCTGGCTCTCGCCGAGGCGGCACTGGTTGGCGACGGGGATTTTCATCCAGTGCCCGCTGAACTGCTCGATGATTGTGGGGATGCCGAAGAAGCCCTCGATGATGGCGTGGAGACCTTCGGCGTTGCGGGTCTGGCAGGCGAGGCGGCCGCTGAAGTAGAGTTTCGCGCGGTCGGGGACGGCGTCGCGGCCGAGGAGCGAGGGCATTCCCATGCCGAAGATCGCGCCGATGAATGCGGCGAAGCGGGACTCCTCCGGGCGGTCGTAGTCGGCGGTCTTCTGCGCGGCGGCCCAGGCGCGGTAGAAGAGCGAGACGATGCGGTGGTTGAAGACGTCGAGGAAACGGGAGTGCGTGTGATCCTTGCCAAGGACGCGGCCGATGATGAACTCGGTGACATGGGTGGGGAGCGGGCCGTTCGGGCCGAGGAGGCCGAGGAACTGGACGAACATGCGCGCGGCGCTGCCAACGGCGGTGTCCGTGCCGTCCACGGGCGGTTCAAAGTGCTCAACAGTGGCCGGGGCGAAGGCGAGTGAGGGCTTCTGGCCGAAGCGGATCCAGTCGTCCTTCAGCCGCTGCGAGGTGCCGATGCGCGGTGCGGAGCGGAAGCGGCTCTCGATGAGGCGGACGGCTCGGAAGAAGTCAAACGCCCACGGCTTGGCGGCGAGGCGCTCGATCAGATGATGTGGCGTTTGCCCGGATGTGCTGGCCATCTGATGATGTCGCCGCGCTGCTGGGAGCGGATGACGGTTTCGGTGAAGGAATTGATCGAGACGTAGCGGGCGAGGAACTGCTCGAGGACGGAGCCGAGGATGAAGATGCCGGTGCCCTCGAAGGCGGGCTCGTCGAACTCCAGGACGACCTCAAGGCCTCGGCCGAAGGTGAGCGGGCCATCCGCTTCGACGCGGCGGATGATGGGCTTGCAGCGCGCGGAGTGGATGCCGTCCACCTGCTTCTGGCTGCGGAGGTCGTTCACGTTGCAGTAGAGGCGGAGCATTTCACGAAGGCCGGAGGGGCCGCCGGCGCCGCCGTCGCCGTCCGCATTGATGAGCGAGAGGTAGTTCAGCGACATGTGGCTGATGACGCGCCATGCGGTCTCGCCGTCGGGATGCGCGGGCTTCGGGTCGGTGGGGCCGGCGACGCAGCGGATGGCGGTGACGGGCGCGAAAAGGTCGAGGCGGAAGTCGGTCCTGCCCTGCCGGGTAACGAGCTGAATTGGGAGGTGGCGGTTGCTGCAGAGCGCAGTGAGGTTCAGCTGCGCGAGGTCGGCGCTGTAGGGCGCGGCGCGGCCGTCCACGAGGGAGATGTAAACTTCGCTGCCAGTGTAGGAGGAGCTGGCTCCGAACTGCTTCTCCTTTGCCGAGAGGACGCGCGGCACGCGGTGGGCATTGAAATAGGCGGCGGACTCGAGATCGGTGTCGCGTGCGAGGTAAAAAGGCTGGAAGATCTGCTGGGACTCCGCGGCGGCCCCCTGCCCCACGACTTTCTGGATCTGGTAGATCTCGAAGTCGAGCGGGCGGGTCTTGTCGGCGACGACGTGGTATTCCGAGAAGCGGTCGCCGAGAGAGATGGGATCGAGGCGCTTCGGGAAGAGGTTGATGACGGGGGTGCAGAAAAGGTCGAAGGACTCGGCGTCCACGACGTTCTCGAGGCGCGGCTCGGCGTCGCGGAGGAGAATGACGAGGTCCACCTGCGAGCAGTCGCACTTGGAGATCGCCTCGCGCAGCCCGGTGAACTCGAAGAATAGGAAGCGCTCGGGCATCGCGAAGTATTCGTGCACGAGCCGGTAGCCCTCGAAGCCGCGCGGTGCGAAGGGAAGCAGCGCCTCATCCTCGTGCAGGCCGACGCGGCGGAGCGTGGACGCGGGGATGACGTGGGTCACGTTGCCGTCCGCTTTCGAGGTGCGGACGATGACGTGCGAGGCGCGGGCGAAGATCTGCTCGAATATCGCGCACGGCGTTTCGTTGAGGCCGCGGATGAAGACGGGGAGCGCGTCGAGCTGGAGCTTGCTGAGCTTCACGCCGGGATTCGTCTGGAGGCGGATGCGGATCGCGGCCTTTCCGCGCAGCGAGTCGGGGAGGCCGAGCTCGGCCATGCTGCGCGTGAGGTATTTCGCCTCGGCGACGCGCAACGGCCAGATGCGCACGTCGTGCGCGGTGCGAAACTCGCACTGCGTGTCGCTTGAACTGCTCGTGCCGCGGAGCACGCTGCCGCGTGCGATGAGGAATCCCTCGGGCGTGCCCTCGGACTGCAGGTCCGGCTCCATGCGAACGACGGCGAGCGACGGCGTGGGGCAGAGGTAGTGCGGATAGACGGTCTCGAGGAGCGACTGCGTGAAGCGGGGAAACTCGGCGTCGAGCTTCATCTGCACGCGGGCAGCCATGTAGGCGAAGCCTTCGAGCAGGCGCTCGACGAACGGGTCGGGGCACTCCTCCTTGGCGTCCTTGTCGAGCGCGAGGCGTCCGGCGATTTTGGGGAATTCGCGCGCAAATTCTCCGGCGACCTCGCGGAGGTGGTGCAGCTCGTTGTTGTAGAGGCCGAGAAAGGTGCGGTTCATCCCCTGAGTGTTCGCGCGCAGCTTAATGGGAACGCAGCGCGCGAGTCACAACCTTTCTCGCCACGGTGCCCGGCGAGGGATGCACGGGGTTCGCATGAGCAGCAATCACATCGTCACGAGGCCGGTCTCGAGGTCGAGCGCGGTCTTGATGAAGAGCTTCTCGGGAAACGGCCGCGCCCACAGCTCGGCGCGGATTTCAAACATGAGCGTGCTCGGCGAACTGCGCGACGATTCGCGGATGGCGCGGACGACGAGCGTCTCGCCGACAATGCGCGGCTCGAAATGGCGGATGGCTCGCGCGATTTCCACCTCCAGCCGCTGGATGTTCGCACTGGCGACACCGAGACCGGAGAGGGTCGGCTTGCCGTAGTTGAAGACGGATGACTCGACATGAGGGAAGTCCGCCAACCCCTCGGATGGGACGTGGCTGCTGGAATTCAGGAGCCAGCCGAGGTCGCGCAGCACTGCGGCGCGGTATTCCGAAAGCGATATGACCCGCGCGATGCGGCTCTCAAGCTTGTGCTGCACATCCTCATCAATCAGCCGGTCAAACAGACATGGCTGGAGCCTCTCGAACGGCGTGGTCTGGGCGACAGCCATGGTGTGCGGAGCGCCGCCTGAAGACCGCTAGCCTGCGGCGGGCTCAACAGGAGCTGAGGATGGATCAGCGGGATGATTGAACGTCACGGTGAGCGCCTCAAGCAGCGGATACTCGTCAGTATCCGTCGCCAGCACGCGCTGACCCTGGCCGAAGTAGAAACCCTCACCGGCATCCTTCCACTCCGTCTTTCTCGCCAAACGAACCGAGGGATCCTGCGACACCTCGCTCCCCGGATAGCGCACGGGGACCAGACCGGAGCTTTCACCACCGTTTGCCCATGTGAACGTCGCGGAGATCCACACGAGGTCGCGGAGGTCCGACGGGCGGGAGAAATGGATCTGAGCGATGCGGTTGAAGGGAACCCAGTAGTATTTACCATCGATCACCGCCTCAAGCACCGGGCCGAGCCGCGAATCGGCATCCGCGATCCACTCAAAGCCGTGCCCGTTGAAGCTGCCCGCGACCGCAGGCGCGGTCTCCAGCGCCTTGTCGAGCAGCGTGCGAGCCTCGCGAAGCTTGCCCGTGGCGGCAAGGGAGTTCGCATGCACCAAAAGGCCGATCCATTCCTGCGGCTCACCAAAAATAAGCGGGCTGCGATTTCCTGCGAAAACCTCCGCCCTCAGCGCCTCGCACTGCACCACAGGGCGGAAAATCTCAGCGAGAAGCTTCGAGTCGGCACTGATGTCCGCGATCAGGTTCAACTGTGTGAGCGCCTTCTCCCATTCGCCATTCACAGACAGGAGTTGGAACAGAAACACGCGCAGCTTCGGCTCCGCGGGGTTGTTGCGGATCGCATCCCGAAGCGAGGCCATCGCCTCGTCGAGTTTGCCCAGCCTGATGTATTCCTCGGGAGTCATCGATTTCCGACGCTGCTACGTCGCCCCAGCCAACCAACTCGTTTGTCCTCAAACGGTGGTCAACTTGGGTGAAACAGAAGCGCGGCGTGCCGCATCTCCGGCGGCACGCCGCGTCTGAAATTCCACTCAGGCCTAGTCGGCCTTGTGCTCCTTGACGTTGAATTTCATCGTGACCGCCGAATCGAGCGTGCCGTCAGGCTTCTGCGGTTTGTAATCGAACTGAATTTTTGTGAAATTCAGCGAGAACTGATCAGTGGGAATGGAGGAGCCGCCGCCGCTGCCGTGACCGCCGCCCTGATAGGAGCTGACGAGAACGTCCTCCAGCTTCACCGTGTAGTATTCCTGCTGTTCCTTGCCAGCCTTGCGCACAAAGAGGGTGGCCTTCTTGATGTGCTGGCCGGTCGCGCATGCCTTCGCGAGAAGCGGCGATGCTTTGCCGACGCTTGTCGTGAAATGCAGATCTTGGAAGGATGCCTTCCCGGCGCCGCCGCCACCGCCGGAGGAAAACGATCCCGCGTTTGAGACGCCCCAGCTGAACGACTCGATTTCGATCGTGTCCTTGTGCTTGTGGTCCGAGGACTCGCCTTTGATTCCATCAATTTCCAACAGATAATCTGATGCCATGGTGTGATTCCTTTCTTATGTGGTTTTGTGTGGTTTTTGTGTTTACTGCAAACACCGATGCATGGACGCACCAGTGCGTTAATTGTTCACCCTTTTTTTGCGGAAGGAAGCTTCGAGACCAACCGGAGGGAAACCGTGAGCCCCTCAAGCTGGTAGTGCGGGCGGAGGAAAAACTTCGACGTGTAGTAGCCGGGATTGCCGGGCACTTCCTCCACCACCACCTCGGCAGCCCCCAGCGGCCTCTCGGCCTTCTGGGTTTCAGATGCCGAGGCGCTGTCCACGCAGTAGTTGCTAATCCACTGGTTGAGCCACTGCTCCATGTCGGCGCGCTCCTTGAACGAGCCAATTTTGTCCCGCACCATGCATTTCAAGAAGTGGGCGAAGCGGCAGGTGGCGAAGAGATACGGCAGACGAGCGGCGAGATTTGCATTCGCGGTGGCGTCTGGATCATCGTATTCCTGCGGCTTGTTCACGGACTGCGCACCGACGAACACCGCATAATCGGTGTTCTTCCAATGCGAGAGGGGCATCATGCCATTCTTGGCGAGTTCGGCCTCGCGGCGGTCCGTGATGGCGATCTCTGTGGGACACTTCATGTCCACGCCGCCATCGTCGGTCGGAAAAGTATGCACGGGCAGGCCCTCCACCATTCCACCGCTTTCGACGCCGCGGATGCAGGCGCACCAGCCATAGAGCTTGAATGCCCTGTTGATGTTCACACCCATTGCATAGGCGGCATTCATCCAGCAATATTTGCCGTGGTCTGCGCCCTCGGTGTCCTCTTCGAAATCAAATTCCTCCACCGGGCTCGTCTTCGAGCCGTAAGGCAGGCGGGCGAGCACGCGCGGCATGGTGAGGCCAAGGTAACGTGCGTCCTCCGAAGCCCGGAGCGAGCGCCAAGCGGCGTAGTCCGGCGTTTGGAAAATTTTCGTGAGATCGCGCGGATTGCTGAGTTCCTGCCACGAGTCCATATTCATCAGGCTCGGCGCTGCGGCTGTGATGAACGGGCAATGCGCCGCGGATGAAATTTGCGCGATGCTGCCAAGCATCTCCACATCGGGCGGCGAATGGTCGAATTGATAGTCGCCGATGAGACAGCCGTAGGGCGCACCACCGGGGCTTCCGAATTCCTCCTCGTAGATCTTCTTGAAGATGGGGCTCTGGTCCCACGCGGTGCCCTTGAATTTCTTGAGCGTCTTCGCCGCGTCCTTCTTCGAGATGTTCATCACGCGGATTTTCAGCTTCTCGTCCGTCTCGGTGTTGTTGACGAGATAGTGCAGGCCGCGCCAACTGCCTTCCAGAGCCTTGAAGTCCTCGTGGTGGAGAATCTTGTTCACCTGCTCACTGAGCTTCCGATCCAGCTCGGCGATGATCGCCTGAATGGAGGCGATGACGTCGTCGCCGACCAGCTTTGTGCTGGCAAGCGCCTGCTCGGCGAGCGTTTTTACCGCGGAATGAACCGCGCTCTTCGCAGTCTCGCTCTTCGGCTTGAACTGCTTGTTCAGCAGCGCCTCAAACTCGCTGATTTCCTCCGTCGATGCGGCGGCTGCCTGTGCCTGTGTGTTCGGGTCGGCCATATGCGGGATGTGGATTGAAAACTATTGCGGGGTTTCCGGCTTCGGCGCCGCGGCGAGCGACTTAAGCAGGCTCGGGTCGGCGAGCAGCTTGCCGAGAACCTCCTCGGCGCCGGACTTCCCATCCATGAAGGTGAGAAGGTTTGAAAGTTCGTTGCGCGCGGTGAGCAGCTTGTTCAGCGCGTCGACCTTCTTCGCGACGGCAGCAGGCGAAAAGTCGTCCATGCTGTCGAAGCTGAGATCGACACTGATATTGCCTTCGCCGGTGAGCGTGTTCGGGACTTGGAATGCGACGCGCGGCTTCGCGGCCTTCAGCCGGTCGTCGAAGTTGTCCACGTCGATTTCGAGGAATTTGCGCTCATCCACCGGGGCCAGCGGATCAGCGGGCTTTCCGGAAAGGTCGGCCATGACACCCATGATGAAGGGCAGCTCGACTTTTTTCTGCGCGCCATACACCTCCACATCATATTCGATTTGCACGCGGGGCGCGCGATTGCGCGCGATGAATTTCTGACTGCTCGCTTTTGCCATAGATTCGCTGGGGTTTGAGTTGGTCGGCTCGCTGCGGAATATCCCAAGCTTCCAGCGTGTTCACCGGAGGACTCGGACGTGTGGTTTTTACTGACTCTCCATTTCCGGAGCAAGGAATTTTGGAACGAAAGGAAAAGAATTTTTCCCGTGGGCAGCTTCACTCCGCGGGCACTTCGGGTTCCCCGGAATCGGGACGTATGCCAGTGATCATGCTAATCTGGCCGAGCGAGTCCGGCGCGAGGTCCGCGAGGAGCTGGACAAAATCCATGTCCACCAGCCGGCGTGCGCGCTGGAGGATGAGTGGCACCGGGCTGGACGGCTCCGTGCGGCGGTAAAAATCGCAGATCTGATCGATCACACGGACGACATCCTGGCGCGAACGGATGCTTCCCGAAATCGCCGGACCGTCCGCCGAGACTAATTCGTCACCACCAGAAAATCTCGACTCGCCGCCGGGATCTCCGCTTTCCGCGGGTGCCGCGTGGGGAGCGAGTGCCTTTTGAATCTCCTTCAACGTCGCCTCGAGCGGATCGAACGCGACTGCCTGACTGCTGCCGACCTGCCTTGTCAGCGCATCATCAATCCCCTTCACCGCGCCCATCGCTCCTGTTACCGCCTCGTAAATCTCGCCCATCTTTTCCCGCGGCGTGCTGCGCAGCGCGCCCTGAATCTGCGCCGCCGTGAACACCTGCCCGCCATCCGACGACGACCCCGCGGCCGATCGCTCCACATCGACCATGCTGATTCGGCCCATCTGCGGCGACTCCGAGATCGGCGCCTGCCGCAACCGTGCGATGACCTGCAGGGGATCGCCATAGGTCGAAAGGGGCGTCGCGAGGCTTGAGAGGATGTTCACACGTTCGAGAGGGTCATTCCCATCGTCGGGATCGAGGCGCGGAAAAAGCGGCTCCCAATAGTTCTCGATCATCCCCTTGATCACCATCAGGCCGTCACGAAAGCCCGGAAGCCCGTCCATCTTCAGCCAGCCGAGTGCTAGGCGCACAGCCACACGCAGGTCCTTCGAGCGCTGAAAGAGGTCGAGGCACCGCTCGGTGATTTCCCGCCAGTCCGGCTCCTCAGCCGCCGCAAACTGCGTCTCGGGCTTCCCCTGGAGCATCGTGTCCAGTTCGATGAATTGCGGATCGTAGCCGATGTCCTCGCCGCAGGGGTTGTCCGGGGAAATTGGCTCCAGCAGGCTGTCAACGGTTGCCTTCATACGTCCTCCTCGTGCCGTGTCCGGCGGGCGATGTCAATCGCGGCGCGACAAGCATTGGGCTTCGCATCACTGCACTTTATCACTGCACTTTCGGAGTGGCAGGATCCGGAATGGGCGCCGCACCGGCTGCCGGCGGGGACACCGCAGTTTCCGGTGGAGGCGGGAGCGGAAGCGGCCCCTGCAGCGACGGCGCGGCGGGCGAGGCCGGAGCCGCAGGTGTGGCACCCGGAGGCGGCAATGTGACCGCCGGGCGCGGCGCCTGCGGCGGCTGCGGTCCGGCCCCCTCCACGAGCGGAACGACGTCCCACACCTCGATATTCGGGAGGAATTCCCGAAGCTCGTCGCAGATCTTCAGCTTGCAGATCGAGACCTCCTTCTTCGTCAGGCCGATTCGCGAGAGTTCGAGGAAGACGGACGAGAGCTTGTCCAGGCTCTGCACGAGTTCCTCCGCGCCCTTGTCCGCCCCGCGCTGCGTGAGCAGCCACTTTCCAAAACCCTCGAGACCGAGGGCACCCGGCGTCGCCTTCTGGAATTTGCCCACCTGCTCAGCAAGGTTCGTCGCGATCTTCTTCAGGTTTTCGAACTTCTCGCCGGCCAGCGCCGTGTAGGCCTTGATGATGAATTGCACCTCCTCGGTCGTGAGTCGGTTCACCACCACCTTGTATTCCGGATCATCCATCTTCGCCTTGCCCTCGATCGGCTGGCGGAACACGCCGCGCCTCAGGCTCACGGTGATGTTCTCATCATCGGTCGCCTCGCGCGGGTAGATGCCCATCTTCGCGAGAATCTCCCGGTCGGACTTGCTCAGGAAAGTGTCCTCCGGCAGTTCCACCAGCTTCGGAATTTCAAAGATGAACACGACACGCGAATCCGCCGGGTCTGTGACGAACGTGCCGCTCGCGATGGGCTGGATCGTTCCGTATGTCACATACGGAAGCTCCGGCAGCAGTGTGAAGCTATTCAGCTTGAGGTCCGACTTGCCGAACTGGTTCGCAAGGTTCGCGTCAAACTCCAGGGAGACGCCCGAAATCCGCGGCACACTCGCGATCGAGTCCCTCGACGAAAATACCGCGACCGGCGTGGTGCCGGAGACAAACCCCATGCTCGACGTGTTGAACCGAATCCTCGGCGAGACGAAGCCGAGCCCGCGATCCTGCCGGTTCTCATTGAAAAACCCGCCCGCCACGCGGCCCTGCAGCAGCACCGTGCTGGCTGTCACGTCGAGCGACGTGAAAGCAGCCAAATCTCCGAGCACCGCACCGCCCGCGACGATGCTCAGGGCTCCCGCATTCACCAGCATCTTCTGCTCGTGGCCCATGAAAAATGTGCCCGCCGCGGAAATGGAGACATTACCCCCGAGGCTCAGGATTGTCGCGTGCTTCGATGCCGTGGTGCGGTCCGTCGGGTTGAACAGGACGCTCCCTCCGAGTGACGTGTAGGAATTGCCGGTGAGGCTGAGCAGTCCGTCGGAGCCATCCGTCGTCGCAGCGGGCGTCGCGTTCGCGCTCAGCAGTCCGCTCGTGCGCGTGCCGGCCAGCCGGATGATCGGCGCTGCCGCCACGAGCGACTGGAGCGCGGTGCCAAAGCCCACCGGAGCGGCAAACGTGAGAAACCCACCCGCCACAGCGGTCAGCGTGCCCGGGCCGTTCACCGTCTGGCTGAAGGTCAGCGGGTCACCGGTGTTCACGAGCTGGCTCGTGCTTCCCGTCCGGACGGTGCCGATGAGGACATCACCATAGATCGCCACCGGCCCCGTGAAGTTCAACGGCGTCGGCACGACGATCTCCGTGTGCGGCGAACCGACGACAAACGTCGTGCCCTGGACCGCCGGCACCAGGCTGTTCACCGTCACATTTCCACCAAACAGCGCATCGCCCGCCGTGGTCACCGTGAGATTCCGCCCCGCGCCGCTCACCGTGGAGAAGAACCCGATGTCCCCTCCCCCGGAGCTTCCCACGAACGTGTTCGAAACCAGCGTCACAGGCTCGATATAGAGCTGCGAGCCGGTCGTCACGACATAGGACGGCAGCGTGGTCGTGCCTCCCCCGGTGGTGTAGAGATGCGCCAGCGCAGGCCCCACGCCGACCGCGCCGTTGAACGCCGTGACGCCGGAGCTGAAAACCACGAGTCCGCCCGGGCCGTCGAGCGCGTCGGCAAAAGTCACACCGCCCGAGCCGGAGTTGAGCGTCGCATTTGCCGTGAGCGCGGCGCGGCTGAACTGCATGGGCGCGTTCACGGTGCTGATCGATCCACCGAGGAGCGTCGTCACCGGCCCTGCCGCGGTGTTCAATCCCCCGGGGAAAGCCGAACTGTCCGAGACCTGATCGCCGATGGCCACGGCACCCGTGTTGTTGAAGGTGGTCGCACCGGCGATCGCGTTCAGCGCGCCGGTCAAAGACACGCTGTAAGGCCGCACCGCCGTGTTCAGCGCGCCGGTGATGGTTGTGTTGCCTTGGAACGCAATCGTCCCCGCCGTGTCCACGAGGTTCACCGTGTCCGCCACAAACGTCCCGGCGAAAGTCGCCCCGCCGCTGTTCGTCACCGTCACCGTGCCGATGTCCGTGCCGACGGCGCCGGAGACATTCACCGCGCCCGCAGTGCCGATCACGAGATTCGACGCCGCGCCTCCTGCCGTTCCGGAGACCGCGCTCAAGTTGATCGGCGTCACCGGATCGATCGTTCCCACCGAGAGCGTGACGCCGTCGAGCAGCAGCGCATTGCCCATCGAAATCAAGCCCGTGGAGGTGCCGCCGACGGCGGAGTTGCCTGCGACGGTGACACCCGTGTCGGCATCACCCAGCGTGATCACACCGGTGCCCGCAGCAGCCACATTCCCGTTCAGCAGGATGCCTGCAACTGCCCCGGTTTGCGCCGTCGCGACCACCCCGCCCGTGAACAAAAATGTGTCGCCCCCGTCGCCGAGTCTGAGCGTGCCCGTGTTGCTGAAGTTCGTCACACCGGCAACGGTTGTCTGCGCACCGGTGAGCGAGACGTTGTATGCGCCGGTGCCCGCCCCCGCGCTCATGCTCGCCGCGTTCACATCGTTCGTGAACGACACGGTCTGCCCGGCCGCCGTGTCCAG
The DNA here is from genome assembly GCA_044221035.1 of Chthoniobacteraceae bacterium. Classification (GTDB taxonomy): domain Bacteria; phylum Verrucomicrobiota; class Verrucomicrobiia; order Chthoniobacterales; family Chthoniobacteraceae; genus SXWH01. The sequence continues at coordinate 28,516 of JBGAPU010000012.1, forward strand.
AATTGCGATGTTTCCAACATCGACGATGCCCGAGAACGTGATCCCGCCCGACTGTGCAACCGTGAGATCGCCGGTGCCGCTGACCGTCCCCGTGAAATTCACCGCATTCGAGCGGTTGAAAACCAGCGCACCGTTGTCGGTCACGTCGCCGAGGATGCTCCCGGTGGCGCCGCCGATGCCGAGTTGCAGCGTGCCCGCGCCGATCACCGTGCCACCGCCGTAGGTGTTCGCACCGCTCAGCACCAGCACGCCGCCCCCCGTCTTCGTCAGTGCGCCTGCGCCGGCGATGATGCCGCCGTAGGAGAGAGTCGCCGTCGGCGCCACTTGGATCGTGCCGCCGCCGCCGAGGGCGATGCCGCGGTTCGCGCTCAGCGTGAAGCTTCCGATCGCCTCCAGCGTGCCGCCGCCGATGTCCAGATGCCCCGGCGTCGCAGCGCCCGGCGCGGTGCCGAGGTTTGCGTCCGAGCCGACCGCGAGCACGCCGCTGCTCACCGTCGTCGCACCCGCAAAGGTGTTCACCGCATTCAACGTCGTCCTCCCGGACCCCGCCTGCGTGACCGTGCCGGTGCCCGCGATTGTTCCAAAATCCGTGCCCTGCACGAGCGCATCCGAGCGGTTGAAGACGAGCGCGCCGTTGTCCGTGATCGCGCCTGCTCCGGAAATCGATCCGCTTGTGCCGCCGTCGCCGAGCTGCAGCGTGCCCGCGCTGATCGTCGTGCTTCCCGCGTAGGTGTTCGTCGCGGTGAAAATCGTGGTTCCGCCGCCAGCCTGCGTCACAGACCCGCTTCCGCCTATCGTCCCAAAGTCCACTCCCTGCGTGATCGTGTCCGATCGGTTGAACACGATCGCACCGTTGTTCGTAATCGCGCCCGCGCCGTCGAGCGATCCAGCCGCGCCGCCGTTGCCGAGCTGCAGCGTGCCCGCGCCGATCGTCGTCCCGCCGGAGTAGGTGTTCGCGCCAGTGAGCAGCAGCGTGAACGGGCCGGTCTTTGTGAGCGCGCCGGCCCCGCTGATCACTCCGTTCACCGTCAGCGAGCCTGATGCGGCATCGAAAGTCTGGGCTGTCGGAATCGCGAGCGCCATGTTCACCGTCTGCGTGCTCACGGAGTTGTTCGCGACGCCGTTGACCAGCTCGACCGAGTTGCCCCCGAGCGTAAATGCACTCGCGCCGCCGTCGAAGGTGATGGAGTCGATGATCGTCCCCCCGGCGAGGTTGTTGTTCGGCGTGAGCCGGACTGCGCCGGCAAAATGCACGATGTCGCCCGCAGCCGGATGCGCGGTGTTCACGTCCCAGTTCGCATCCGTCGTCCAGTTGTCGTTGGCCCCGCCACCGTCCCATATGAACACCGTCGGCAACCGCGTGAGCCTCACATTGTCCCCGCCCGCGGCGTAGGAAATCTGGAACCTCTGGCCGTCCACTGTCGTGACCGTGCCGTCCGGCAGACCGGAGAAGATTCCGGACACCGCGTTGCCGCCGCTGTTGCTGAAAATGTCGAGCGTGTCCGCGGGCGCCGCCGAATATGAAAACGGCGCCGTGCCCGAGAACGCGACGCTGGCGAGCGTGATCGCGCTGGACGCCGAATTCGGGCTGCCGTTCACCACGATTTGGTCGAAGCCCGAACCCGGCGTGGTCCCGTTGAGAGTGACAAAGAGCGAACCCGTCGCCGCAAAGATGAAGTCGCCATTCACCGTCAGTGATGCGGCGCCCGCATCGCCTCCCGGCGAAAGGCGCCCGGTGAAAGTGGCCGCCGCACCGGAGATCGTGCGGTCTCCTCCCGTGACCACGTCGCCCGTCAAAGTGACCAATCCGTTTGCCCCGAAGCTCGCGGCGCCGCCGTCCCTGTTTCCGCCCGCGGCGATCAGGTCGCCGTTGAGGGTGATCGTCTGCGCGCCCGCTCCGGCGGACAGCAACACGCTGCCCGCTGAGCCGCCGTCATGATCTCCCGGCGCGACGACCGCGTCGGCGCCCGAGGTGTCGATGCCACCTGCGCCGATCGTCAGCGCCGCCGACGAAGTGAGCGCGACCGTGCCGCCAGCGGGACCGTTGCTGCCCGAAACGCCTGCACCGCCCGTCGCGGTGACCGTGCCCACCGTGAGCGCGCCCGCAGTCGTCGTGATGGCCACATTCCCCGCCGCAAAACCGGCACCGCCGGTCGTGGTCACCGACGTGACATCCAGCGCACCGAGCGTGTCGATGAGGAAAACGTCGCCCCCCACCGTGGTAGCCACCACCCCGGTCTGACCAGCGGCAAAATGCATCGGCACGAGCAGGCTGCCGATTGTCCCGCCGGCAGTTGTCAGCGTGATGCCGCCGGGCGCGGTGAGCGTGCCGAGGAGGCTCTGGGAAATGCCCCCTGAGCCGCCCGCGCTGATGCTCAAAGTCGTCCCCGCGGTCACTCCGCCCGCGCCGACATTGACGCCTGCGGAAATGGACGTGAGCGAGACCGACCCCGCGGTTCCCTCGACCAGATTCGCACCCGTATCCAACCCAAAATCGGAGGTGAGAGCCACATTGTTCGCCGCAGTGATCCCGCCGCCGAGCGTGATCGCGGCGCCGGCGGAGGTCGCCGCGAGACGGATGTCGCTGCCCGCCGATGTCGTCGCCAATGCCGCCGATGTCGTGATGTCGCCCGTGGTGTTCGTCACGTCGATGCCGCCGTTCGCCGTGACGCCCGCTGGAATCGCAAGACCCGCAGGCGCGTCATCCCTGAAGGAAAATGCGCCGGTGCCGAGCGAGATCGTGCCGAGCGCCTCCACGGAATTGGTCACCGCGTTGTTCAGCGCATCGCCGTTGTTCGTGATGATGTTGAGAGTCGGCGTGCCGATGGCCTGGGACTGGGTGATCGCGCCGCTGTTGGCGCGCAGCGTCACGGAAGCTCCCGGGGCGTTGGCAAGGATGCCGTTTGTGACGTTGACCGTCCCGACATCGAAACCGGTCGAGTTCCGGAAAAGAAAGTCTCCGCCCGTCGCAAATCCCGCGACGGTGGCGACGGCGTTCACATCCGTGGCCGCGACCCCCGTCGGATTCAGGGTCACATTGCCGGCGACGCCGCTTTGCCCGCGCAGACTGGCTGCCGAAATCCCCGCCCCCGCGTTCGCCTGGGTGATCGACTGCTGGGCAATGAGCGCGACGGAGCCGGTGCCGGCCTTGATCTGCCCATTGACGGCCAGCAAATTCGCGCTCGCTGTCAGGTTGACGTTTCCGCCACCGGAACTCGTGTCGATGGTTGTGCTGACGGTGACCGGCCCGGCACCGTCGTTCACCGTCACATTGCCCGCCGAGGTGATCGCCCCGGCCGTGGTGCCTGCAGCGCGGGTCTGCCGGAAATCCAGGCCGCCACTGCCAACCCCAGCGACCGCTGTCTGGACGGTGCCGACATTGTGCGCCGCGGTCGTGATCGTCGCACCCCCAGCCGCGCCCGTTTCCAGCGTCAACGTGCCGGAACTGATCGCCGCGGCGGTTGCGGTGATGCTTCCCGCGCCGCCGGATCTCAGCGAAAGGCCTAGCGTGCCCGTGCTCACCGGCGCGTTGATCACGATGGCGTCGTCCGTGGAGATGAGGCCGATGCTCTTGTTCGCGGCGCTCGTGTCGAGCGCGCCGGCCACGGTGAGCGGCCCGCCCGCCGTGGTGAGTGAAATGGTGCCCGCCGAGGTGATCGCGTTCACCGTGAGGCCGCCGGCACTGTCGTTGACCGTGATCGCGCCGGTGCCGTGGGCGACGCTCACACTGAAGGTGCCGATGGTGTTCCCGGCGTTCGTGAGCGTCGTCGCGCCGGTGCCCGTCTGCCCGATCAGCAGCGTGGATGTGGAGATCGGCTGATCCTGCACGATGACGCCGAGGGCGGTGGTCGTCGTGAGCGTCGTCGTCCCAGCGGCGGTGACTCCATTCACCGCGGCGAGCGAGCCGATCGGAATCACGCCGGTCGCCATCACATCCGTGGCCGCGCTGTAGGAGACGTCGGCGGCGGAGTTGAAGGCGACGTTCGTGGTAGTGTTCGCCGCCGTGGCCAGCGCGATGCTGCCCGAGGTCGTGACCGCGGCGAGCCCCCCGACACCCGCGGAAATGAAACCCGCAGCGGTCTGCGAAATCGTTCCTCCCGCCCGGAGCGAGACTCCGTTCGTCGCGGTGATGCCGTCGATGGCTCCAACGGAGCCCACGGTGAACGCACCGGTGTTGTTGAAGCCCACCGTGCTTCCCGGTGCCGACGCGGCAAAGGTCGTGACGGTATTCGCCGCGGCGGTGAGATTCACGCCGCCCGCAGCAGCCGATGCGGCGAGATTCGCGACGGAAATCGCGCCCGCGGCGGTCTGCGTGACAGGCACCGAAGCAGTGAGCACGAGCGTGCCAAGGGCAGCGGTGATGGGCGCCTGGATGTTCACCCCGCCGCTTCCGCCGACGAGCGTGAGCGTGTTCGTGTTCGCCCAAGTCACCGCGTCCAGCACGTTCACCGCCGGCAGCGGCGCGGCACCCAGCCCGCCAGTCGCATCGACAATCACGTTCGCAGCGCCGAGCGCCGCCTGGAGCGTCGCAACGGTGAGGATCGAGACGTTGGCGGTGCCGACGATTGTGTTTGGGTCGCCGCCAGATGCGTTCACACCGTCCGCCCCCGCGGCCTGGATGTTGATCACGCTCGGGTCGAGGAGCAGCGAACCGGTGCGGCCCGCGGGTGCGAGCAGGTTCACCGAGCCGCCGAAATCAAGCGTGAGTTTCCCGGACACCTCGGCCTGTCCGCCGTCGCCGCCCTGCGCACCACCGCGCGCGCTGATGGTGCCGTAAAACGATGTGGCCTTGTCGGACCAAACGACAACCTTGCCGCCGTCGCCGCTCGTGATCGCATCGGCGATGAGGCTGCTCGTCGAATCCACGCGCGTCTTCCCCGCACGCTGCACAGTCCCCGCACCGCGGAAATCGCCGCCGACGAGAATCTCGCCCCCGCCCGCATCGCCGCTCGCGTCGATCTTCGCGCCGCGCACGCTCACTTTCCGCCCGGTGATCTGCACCTTGCCGCCGCGCTGCCCGGCGGCGCGGTTCGATGCGTCGAGCGTGCCGGAGACTTTTGCGACGCCAGCCGTGCCTGCGGAGATGGTGATGTCTCCGCTGATGATCGATCCGCTCTGCGCGACGGCCATGCCGACCATGTCGCCGGCGACGAGCGTGGCTTTCGGCGCGGTGATGGTGCCGCTGTTGCTCACGCCAGGCTTGGAAACCACGCGCGCCTTCGGGATCGCCGCAGTGCCGACAAAGATGTTCCCATCCCGCTCGCCGACATAGACGCTGCCGCCCGCGCCGAGTGTCACGGCGCCCTTGAGCGAGGTGATCACGCCCTCGTTGCTCACGCGCGCGCCGTAGAGGCCGACGTCGTCCACCGCGATGATGTTGCCGCGGTTCTCCACGCTGCCGGTGAGGCTGGAGAAATTGATCCGGCCCGCGAGGAAGTCGGAATCCGCGATGTGCCCCGCGCCCGCGATGAGGCCGCCGACATTGATCACCGAGCCGCTCTCGAAAAAGATCCCGTAGGGATTTGCCAGGACGATCCTCCCGTTCGCCTGCAGCGTGCCGAAGATGTGGGTCGGGTTCGGCTCCGTCACGCGGTTCAGCGTGATGGACTGCGTGCCGGGCTGGATGAAGTTCACGCGCTCGCCCGCGCCGATGTTGAAGCTGCTGTAGTTGATGATCGCGCGATCACTCGTGCGGATGTTCAGCACCGCACCCGAACGCTCAAACACCGCGGTGCCCGCACCCACCTGCTCGCCCTGCGGCAGCGCGTGCAGCGCCGACGTGAGCGCGACGCCGGTGGCCAGCAGCGAAGCGATGGATTTTGCGAGGAAGAATTTCGGCTTCATGGCGCGGATGCGTTGAGGGTTACCAGGCGATGGTGGCGGAAATGTGCAGCCGGCTGTCGCCTGCCTCGACCGGCTTTGTGACCTGCTCGCGCTGCTCCATGAGGACGATCCCGTAGTCGGCGCGGATGGTCATGTAGATGGGCTTGAAAAGCTGGAGCTCGATGCCGCCGCCGGCGCTGAGCAGCGTGCGGTTCGTCTCAATGGAGGTCTGGATGTTGTTGTTGAAGGTCTTCCCGTAGTCCACGAACCCGCGCAGGATCAGATCCCAGTCCGCACCACTCCCCGCGGTGCCGGGGCGGAGGCGGAAGCTCGTCGCGGAGTTCGCCCCGCGCTCCGAGATGTCCGTCCTCGATGGCGCCTCCTCCTTCGGCCTCTGCGGGGCGCTTGCAGCCGTGACGGCGCCGGGCTTGCCATCCTTGGCCGCCTTCTCCGCGGCCTTGGCGGCCTTGGCGGCCTTCAGCTTGCCGGCGATGTCGGCGGGCTTGAAAAGCCGCGGCAGGTGAAGCCGGTATTCGAGGCTGGCGGCAAAGCCGGAGTCGCCCGCGGAGAACGACTCGGGGTAGCCGCGCACGGTGTTGTAGCCGCCATTGATCATTTCGAGCTGCGGCACGAGCCGGTTGTCGCCGGGTGTGAACTGCGCATGCGCGATGAGAGCGATCTCGTTTGCGAGGATGCCGCGCTTCCATTTCGTGCCGTCGGGCCCGAGGTCGCCCCATTTTTTGCCGAGGATGAGCGGCTCGAGGAAAATGGACGCGGAGATGTCGCCGGTGATGATGTAGAAGATCGAATCCGCCTGATAGCGGCCGAGGCCGTTGAGCTTGGTTTGATCCTGCCCGAAGAAGCTCGCCTTCCCCTGGAAGTTCATCGCGAGGCTGAACTTGTCCGTCGTCCTCTCCGTGCCGAGGCCGACATACGGCAGGATGAAATTCGCCGTCGTCTTCGTCGCGAGCGCGGAGTTGTCCACCGAGGCGCGCATGAATTCCGCGCCCGCGATGATGTCGATGGGAAATCCGTGCCAGTAAATCGGCGTCCACGTCAGCGCGAGGCCGGCGATGATGCTGTCGCCCTTGAAGTTCAGCCCGGCGAGGCCGACGTCCTCCGCGGAATACTGCCCGTAGAGCCCGTAGGCTTTTGCCTTGAGCACGTCCGGCCGCACGAGTGCGATCTGGTAGGTGAGCACGCCGGAGTGCAACTGCTCCAAGTCGGTCGTCGTATATTCGAGACGCAGGATGTCGTCCTTGTTTGCGAGCTGCCGCAGCTCGATGCCGAGCTTCGAGCGCCACTCGCCCGTGGACTCCGTGCCGTTGTTCGATTCCTGCGCGTAGACGACGAAGCGCTTCTGCTCCCGGATGAGGTAATCGAGCATCACCTTGCCCGTCTCGCCCGTCGCATTCACCGCGGCATCCACGCGGCGGCCGGGGAATCGGTTCAACCGGCTCAGGTAATTCTGCAGGCGCGGCTTTTCCAGCGGACCGCCGGGCTTCTTCTTGCTCATCACGAAAATGGGCGACTTCTGCTTGATCCACACGTGCCGCGGATCCTTCACCGGCACGCCGTCGGGAGCATCCTCGTCGTTGATCTTGGGCAGGTCGCCCTCGGTGAAAGTGTCGTTCTTCTTCTTGCCGAATTTCAGGCTCGGCGGCGCGATCTTGCGGGAGATGGTGCGGATTTTTGCGACCTCGCTGACGAACACCGTGACGGTCACGTCCATCACGCCCGGCGCACGCACGTCGCCGCCGGTTGCAAGGCGCGGGTTCAAATCGGTGAGGATGTAAACGCCGATGAGTCCGCGGTCCGTGAGCTTCTTGACCAGCGCGTCATAGACATCCAGCAGCGCCATCGCGGAGATCGTGCGCGGGGTGCCGAACTCCGAGACCCGCAGCTTCACCACCTTGCCGCTCGGCTTCGGAATCACCTTGGGCACATTCTTCGGTGCCTTGGCCTGCTCCTTCTTCGCCGTCTTGTCCGCGGGCTTCCCGCCCGGTTTCACTTCCGGCTTCGTCGGCGGAGCCACCAGGGCGGGAGCCTCCGGCGGATGCAGCGCAGGATCCTCGTCGGACAATTCAGCGCGCTCGTTCTGCTCAGCCCCCGTCGTCGCGAACATGCCCGGACTCGCCTTCTTCGCGCCTGCCGCTGGCGACTTCGGCATGTGGAAGAGAGCCGTTCCCTGTCCTTCCAGCAGCGTCACCGCCGAGTTTGCAAGGTCGGCCTCCGTGGGGAGCTTCGGATTCCGCTCGCGGACATCCGTGCCGTATTTGATGAGGAATTTCCCAACCGTGTAAGTCCGCTGCATCGGCGGCTTTGTCGGCCCCGCCGACGGCCCCGGCGGCACCGGCGGCGGCACCGGATTTGGAATATCCGGGATGAAAAGAGGATCCATCGGCTTCCCACCGGGCTCCGTCGGCAGCTTCGGCGCCGGGGCATTCGGGGCACCCGGCTCCGGCGCCGGCGGGAGCGGCGCGGCCGGAGCCGCGGGCTTTGCCGGGTCCGCCGACGGCTTCGCGTCCTGGGCGCCGGCGGAAAATGACAACACCGCCAGCAAGGCACCCAGCGCCAGTCGTGGGAGATGGGACAAAGGCTCGGGAATCGGCATCTGGAAAATTCCTGTTGGTGTGTTCCACTCAGCCCCCAAACGGCGCCGGCGAATGACCGAGTGGGCGCAAGGGGACGGCAGGACAGCCCCGCATTCAGCAGACAACTCCACTCATGTAAAGGCTCATCATCGCCCCGGAAACGCCTCCAACGCACGGACGCGCCGGGCCTTGGATCCGCACGCGACGCCCAGTGTCATTGACAGCCCATGACTCACTGTTAGCTTCGCCGCCCATTTTTCATGAAGAGAGCCATCGCAAGTGATCGCGCACCAAAAGCCGTCGGCCCCTACTCCCAGGCCGTCGCCTTTGGCCATCTCCTTTTCTGCGCCGGCCAGATTCCCCTCGACCCGCAGACGGGCGACTTAGTGGGCGAGGACGTGACCGCCCAGACCGAGCGCGTGATCGAAAACATCAAGTCGGTGCTCACAGTGAATGCGATGACGCTTTCCGACGTGGTGAAGACAACGGTGTTCCTCACGAGGATGGACGACTTCGCCGCGATGAACACCGTGTATGCGCGGCATTTTTCCGAGCCCTTTCCAGCCCGCTCGACCGTGGCGGTGAGCGCGCTCCCGCGCGGCGCGAAGGTGGAAATCGAAGTGACCGCGGCAAAGGAGGCCACGAACGGATCCAAGGCATGACCAACGACGAAATCCTCTCCCTTTTCCGCCAGACGAATGCACTCCTCGAGGGGCACTTCGTCCTCCGCTCCGGACTGCACAGCCGCCAATTTTTCCAGTGCGCGCTGCTCCTCAAGGAGACGACGGTCGCCGCGCGCATCTGCGCCGAGCTTGCGGAGAAGGTCGGCGGCGTCGGGGCGGAGACAGTGATTTCCCCGGCGCTCGGCGGCATCATCGTCGGCCATGAAGTCGCGCGCGCGCTTTCGCTGCCGCACATCTTTGCGGAAAAGGAGGAGGGCAAGCTCGTGCTGCGCCGCGGATTCGAGATTCGCCCGGGGCAGAAATTCATCGTCGCGGAGGACGTCGTGACCCGAGGCGGCCGCGTGCAGGAGACGATCGACATTGTCCGCTCGCGCGGCGGCGTGGTCGCGGCCATTGCGGCCATCGTGGACCGCTCCGGCGGCAACCTCCCGGATTTCGGCGCGCCGTTCTTTTCGCTCGTGAAGATGAACGTCGAGACCTTCGAGCCGGACAAGCTCCCGCCAGACCTCGCCGGCACGCCAGCGACCAAGCCCGGCAGCAAATAGCCGCCGCGCCGCACCCACAAACGCACACCCTTTTTACCCATGAATCCCGTCGGCTGGCTCCTAAAGAAACTCTTCGGCTCGAAGAACGCGCGCATGATCAAGTCGCTGCGCCCCGTCATTGCGCGCATCAACGAGTTGGAGGTGCAGTTCCGCTCGCTGAGCGATGACGAGCTGCGCGCAAAGGTCGCGAAGTGGAAGGATGAGCTGAAGCCGCTCGATTGGGCCGCGCAGCAGCAATACCTCGACAACATCCTGCCCGAGGCTTTCGCCGCGGCGAAAAACGCGGCATGGCGCCTCACGGAGCGCAAGCATCAGTTCACCGTCTGCGACCAGCCGATGACGTGGGCGATGGTGCATTTCGACGTGCAGCTCATCGGCGGCTACTGCCTGCACAAGGGCAAGATCGCCGAAATGGCCACCGGCGAAGGCAAGACGCTCGTCGCCACGCTGCCGCTCTTCCTCAATGGCCTCACCGGCCGCGGCGCGCACCTCGTCACGACGAACGACTACCTCGCACGCCGCGACGCGGAATGGATGGGTCAGCTCTACAAATTCCTCGGCCTCACCGTCGGCATCATCCAGCACGACCAGTCGCCGGATGAGCGCCGCGAGCAGTATCACTGCGACATCTGCTACGGCATGAACTCGGAGTTCGGCTTCGACTACCTGCGCGACAACGGCATGGCCACGAGCAAGGAGCAGCAGGTGCAGCGCGGCCACTGGTTCGCCATCGTGGACGAGGTGGACTCGATCCTCATCGATGAGGCGCGCGTGCCTCTCATCATCAGCGGCCCGGTCACCGTCTCCACGCACCAGTTCGACAAATACAAGCCGATGGTGGATCAGCTCGTGAAGAAGCAGACGATGCTCTGCAACCGGCTCGCCACCGAGGCGATGAAGCTTTTCGAGGAGGCGGCAGCCGAGGCGGCGTCCAACACCGCGGCCAAGACGAAGAGCGGCGAATTCACCAAGCTCGAGCAGGCCGCGCGGCAGATGGTGAAGGTGAAATGGGGGCAGCCTCTCAACCGCACCTACATGCGCGCGATGGAGGATCCCGAGCGCCGCAAGGCCATTGAGAAGACCGAGCTGTCCTTCTACGCCGACGTGCGCAAGGAGGAGATGTGGAAGCTGAAGGAGGAGCTCTTCTTCACCATCGACCAGCGTGCCCACGAGGCCGACCTCACCGAGCAGGGACGCGAATTCATGAGCCCCGGCGAGCCGGAGGCATTCGTGCTGCCGGACCTGCCGACACAGTTTGCGGAAATCGACGGCGCATCGAACCTCACCGACCAGCAGAAGATCGAGGCGAAGGCCAAGGCTCAGGAGCACATGAACGTGCAGAGCGAGCGCATCCACAACATCTCGCAGCTCCTCCGCGCCTACTGCCTTTACGAGAAGGATGTCCATTACATCGTGCATGAGGGCAAGGTGGTCATCGTGGATGAAAACACCGGCCGCACGATGCCCGGACGCCGCTGGAGCGACGGACTGCACCAGGCCGTCGAGGCGAAGGAAGGCGTGCAGATTGACAAGGAGACTCAGACCCTCGCGACCATCACGGTTCAGAATTACTTCCGCCTCTACAAGAAACTCGGCGGCATGACCGGCACCGCGGAGACGGAGGCGAACGAATTCCACGACATCTACAAGCTAGACGTCGCCGTCATCCCGACGAACAAGCCGTGCATCCGCAAGGACGGCAACGACCTCATCTTCAAGACCCGCCGCGAAAAATACGGCGCCGTGATCAAGGAAATCGGCGAGGCGCACGCGAAGGGCCAGCCCGTGCTCGTCGGCACGGCGAGCGTGGAGGCTTCCGAGCTTGTCTCGAAGATGCTCCAGCGCGCGAAGATTCCGCACACGGTGCTGAATGCGCGCCACAACCAGCAGGAGGCTGAGATCGTCGCCCGCGCCGGCCAGCGCGGTGCCGTGACCATCTCCACGAACATGGCGGGCCGCGGAACGGACATCAAACTCGCGCCCGGCGTTTCCGAACTCGGCGGTCTCTACGTGCTCGCCACCGAGCGCCACGAGTCACGCCGCATCGACCGCCAGCTCCGCGGACGCGGCGCCCGCCAGGGCGACCCCGGCTATTCGCGCTTCTACGTGAGCTTCGAGGACGACCTCATGCGCAACTTCGGCGCCGCCGAGCGCATGACTCGCCTCATGGAGCGCTTCGGCATGCAGGAGGGCGAGGCACTTGAGCACTCGTGGCTGAACAAGTCCGTCGAGACCGCGCAGAAGCGCGTCGAGCAGCGCAATTACCTCATCCGCAAGCGCACGCTCGAGTTCGACGACGTGATGAACAAGCAGCGCGAGATCATCTACGGCTGGCGCAATGAGGCGATCAATACCGACGATCCGCGCGCGCTGCTCTACGACGTGATCGACGACCGCATCCCGGAGAAGCTCGAGGAGTTTTTCCCGCAGAGCGAGATGCCGCGCACCGAGGAGCTGCTCCATTGGGCGAACGCCACCTTCCCCATCTCGGTGGACAAGGAAGCCATCGTTGGCAAGAACGAGCAGGAAATCGCGGAGCTGCTCACCGAGCGCGTGAAGAAGGCCTACGAGCTGAAGTCGCAGCACGAGGTGCCCGAGCAGCTAAAGGGCCTCGAGCGCTACATCACGCTCGGCGCCATCGACCGACTGTGGCAGGAGCACCTCTACGGGATGGACGGCCTCCGGGAGGGCGTCTATCTCCGCGCCTACGGCCAGAAGGATCCGCTCATCGAATACAAGCAGGAGGCCTTCAAGATGTTCGAGGAGCTCATGGGCTCCATCAAGGACGAGGTGCTGCACAACCTCTTCCGCAGCACGTCGAACATCATGGCGTTCGAGCAGTTCCTCTCGAACCTCCCGCAGTTCCTCACTGCGCCGGACGAGAGCGTCATCGGTTCCACCGCGCCTCAGCCGGAGGCACAGCCCGAAGCCGAGCCCGAGGCGCAAATCAACATCCCGCAGCGCCGCGAAGCCCCGAAGGTCGGTCGCAACGAGCCGTGCCCCTGCGGAAGCGGGAAGAAGTTCAAGGACTGCTGCGGCAAGAAGGCGTGACGCCGGTTCGCCGGCGGCGTTCGGATTTCGACAGGTAACTACTGGGTTAGCCGCGGCTCAGGCGCATTCGTCTGCGGCGGCTCGTCGTTCGGCTTCACCTTCTTTTTCCGTCCGGAAAGGCGCGCGATGAAGACGTAGCAGACGGGAATAAGGAAGACACCGAGCACGGTCGCGGCAGTCATGCCGAAGACGACGGCAGTGCCCATCACACTGCGCGAGGCCGCGCCGGAGCCCTGCGCAAGCATGAGCGGAATGCAGCCGAGGATGAAGGCGAACGACGTCATGAGGATCGGGCGCAGGCGGAGCTTCGCGCCCTCCACGGCGGCGGCCACCGCAGTCTTCCCCTCCTCGGATTTCAGCTTCGCAAACTCCACGATGAGGATCGCGTTTTTCGCGCCCAGCGCGATGAGCATCACGAGGCCAATCTGCACATAGACGTTCACGTCGAAGTTCATCACGAGAAGCCCCACAAACGCACCGAGCACGACGAGCGGAGTGCAGAGCAGCACGGCGAACGGCAACGACCAGCTCTCATACTGCGCGGCGAGCAGCAGGAAGACGAACAGCACGGACATCCCGAAAATCGCACCCGCCTTTCCCTGCGAGTTCTTCTGCTGATACGTGAGGCCGCTCCACTCGTAGCCGGCGTCGCGCGGCATCGCCTTCGCGACTTCCTCGAGCGCCGCGAGCGCCTGGCCTGCGCTGTAGCCGGGCGCGGGACCGCCGATGATTTCCGCGGCGGGGAACATGTTGAAGCGCGCCGCGAAGTTCGGGCCGGAGATCGAGCTCACGGTCACCAGCGTGTCGAGCGGAACCATCGCGCCGTCGGCGTTGCGCACGTGGAATTTGCCGATGTCGTCGGGCTTCGCGGTGAACTCCGGCTCCGCCTGCAGGAAGACTTTGAACACGCGGCCGAAGCGGACGAAGTCGTTCACGTAGAGCCCGCTCAGGCTCGTCTGCAGCGTCTTGAAGACGTCATCCACGCGCACGCCGAGCGCGCGGCATTTCTCGCGGTCGAGGTCCACCTTGAGCTGCGGCGTGGTGGGCTGGAAGCTTGTGACGACGCGGCCGATTTCCCGGCGCTTCGACGCCTCCGCCATGAAGCGCTGCACGAGCGCGCCGAGATTCTCCAGCGAGCCGCCGGAGCGGTCCTGGAGCTGGAGCGAAAAGCCCGCGACGTTGCCGTAGCCGGGCAGCGGCGGCGGGCCGAAGGCGAAGACGCGCGCGCCGGGCACGGTGAAGAAGCGGCGGTTCCACGCGCCGGCGATGGCCGCGGCGGCCTGTGCGGGCGCCTTGCGGTCGTTCCAGTCGCGCAGGCCGACAAACATCAGCGCGGCATTCGGGGAACCGAGGCCGGTGAGGATGTTGAAGCCCGAAATCGCGCAGACGGAACGCACGCCGGGCGTCTGCCGCACGACCGTCTCCGCGCTTTTCAAAATCTCGTCCGAGCGCTGGACCGATGCGCCCTCCGGCAGCTCGATGGAGACGAAGAGGTATCCCTTGTCCTCATTCGGAATGAAGCCCGCGGGGACAAACTTGCCGGTGAGCCACACGCCGCCGATGGCGAGCACGAGCAGAAGCATCGAGCGAGCCGCCTTGCGCGTGAGGAAGCCGACGATGCCGCCGTAGCCGTTCGTCAGGCGGTCGAAGACGCGGTTGAACCACGCGAAGAATCTCGCGAGCAGGCCGCGGCCCGGCGCGGGCTTTTTCAAGAGCAGCGCGCACAGCGCGGGACTGAGCGTGAGGGCGTTCACCGAGGAAATCACCACCGACACCGCGATGGTGAGCGCGAACTGCTGATACATCCGCCCAATCACGCCGCCCATGAACGCCACCGGCACGAACACCGCGACCACCACGAGCGTCGTCGCCACGACCGGGCCGGCGACTTCGCGCATCGCGAGCGACGTGGCTTCGCGGGGTGTCATCCCCTTTTCAATGTGGTGCTGCACCGCCTCGACGACGACGATCGCATCGTCCACCACGATGCCGATGGCGAGCACGAGGCCGAACATTGTGAGCGTGTTCAGCGAAAAGCCGAGCGCCGGGAAAAGCGCGAACGTGCCGATGAGCGAAACCGGCACGGCGAGCATCGGGATGATCGTCGCGCGCCAGCTCTGGAGGAAGAGGAACACAACGAGCAGCACGAGGACGATGGCCTCGAACAGCGTGTGGACGATGGACTCCATCGAGGCCTTGATGGGCAGCGTGGAGTCGAGCGTGACCTCGTCCACCATGTCGGGCGGAAACTGCGCGCGCTTCTCGTCGAGCACGGCATTCACGCCAGCCGCGGTGTCGATCGCGTTCGCGCCCGGCGCGAGATAGACCGCGAGCACTGCGCCCGGCGCGCCGTTCTGCCGCGCTCGGATGGAATACGTCTGCGCGCCCATCTCCACGCGCGCCACGTCCTTGATTTTCACCTGCGAGCCATCGGCGTTCGAGCGGACGATGATTTCGGCGAATTCCGCCGGCTCCTTCAGCAGGCCCGACGTGCGCACGTTATACTGGAGCTGCTGCCCGGCTGGCGCTGGCTCCGCGCCGATGACGCCCGCCGGCGACTGCGCGTTCTGCTCGCGGATCGCGTTCGCGACGTCGTCCGCGGTGATGCCGAGTGACGCCATTTTTCCCGGCTGAAGCCACACGCGCATCGCGTAATCCTGCGCGGTGAAGTTCGTCACGTCGCCCACGCCGCGCACACGCTTGAGCGCGTCCACGAGGTTGATGTTGGCGTAGTTCGATAGGAAGACCGCGTTGTGCGTGCCCTTCGGCGACGACAGGCCGAGGACCATGAGGATGTCCGGGCTGGAACGATTCACCGTCACGCCCTCGCGCTTCGCGGCATCCGGGAGCTGCGCGTCGGCGCGCGAAACACGGTTCTGCGTGTTCACCTGCATGAGGTCCGCGTCCGTGCCGACGTCGAACGTCACGTTCAGCGTCATCGAGCCGTCGTTGGCGTTGTAGCTCTGCATGTAGAGCATCTTGTCCACGCCGTTCACCTGCGACTCGACCGGCACAGCCACTGAATCCATCACCGCCTCCGCGGCGGCGCCGCGGTAGTTGGCCTTCACTTTGATCAGCGTCGGCGAAATCTGCGGATACTCCGCGACCGGCAGCCGCTGCAGCGTGACGAGGCCGACGATGACCGTGAGGATCGCGATGACCATCGCCACGATGGGACGGCGGATGAAAAACTCGATCATGGCGCGTTACGGCTTCGCCGGTGCAACGGGTTCGACCACCGCGCCGTCGCGGATTTTCTGCAGGCCGTCGGTCACGATGCGCTCGCCCGCCTGGAGCCCGCTCTCGATGACCCAGTCGCTGCCGACCCGCGCGCCCGCCGTCACGCCGCGCTGCGAGACCTTGTTCGCTGCGTCCAATATCCAGACGAACGTGCTGCCCTGCAATTCCACCACTGCGCGCTGCGGGACGACGACCGCGTCCTTCCCCCGCTCCTCGTCGCGAAGGAGGATGCGCCCATACTGGCCGGGCCGGAGGATGTTGCCGGGATTCGGAAAATGAACCGTGATGCGGATGGTGCCGGTCTTTGGATCGACCTCGCGGTCGGCGGCGACAAACCAGCCCTTGGGCTCGTGAAGCTTCCCGTCCGCGCGGACCAACTGCGCCCTGCACATCTTCTCGCGCCGCTCGGCCTCGGGTGTGGCGAGCGCCTCTTTGATCTTCTCCGCCGCTTCGAGGTATTCCTTCTCGCTCGCGCCGAAGACGAACTTGATCGGATCGACCGTGGACACCGTGGTGATCGGCGCGCCTCCGCTGCCCGCCGCGACGTAATCGCCGATGGCCAGGTCCGTGCGCCCGACGATGCCGTCAATCGGCGAGGTGATCGTCGCATACTCGACGTTCAGCGCCGCCTGCTTCTCCGCGGCGCGCGCGGCTTCGACGACTGCTTTCGCCGCGAGGTTCGCCTGCACGGCGTTGTCGTAGTCCTGCTGGCTCGCGATCTTGTTTTGCAGGAGCTGCGTCTGCCTCCGCTCGTCTGCCTCGGTCTTGCCTTGGTTCGCGACGGCTTGGGCGACCTCCGCTTTCGCCTGCGCGAGCGCCGCATCGAGCGGACGCGGATCGATGCGGAGCAGCATCTCGCCCTTTTTCACGACCTGGCCCTCCTTGAAATCCAGCTTGTCGATGTAGCCCGACACGCGCGCGCGAATGTCCACATTCGCCGAACCGTCGAGACGGCCGATCCACTCGCGGACGATGGGAACGTCGCGCTTCTCGGCCGTGGCGATGACGACCTGCGGCGGACCGGGTTTCACTGGGGGGGATTTTTCGCGGCAACCCGCGAGCGACGCCACCAGCACAGCAGCAAACAGAACTTGTGCGTGTCTCATTCGCCCGCGCTCATGCCGGAATCCGCCGCATCTGACAACGCGGAAGAGGCCGCGCCTCAGAACAACTGCGTGATCGGCTTCGTGCCAAAATCCACCAGCGGATACGGGCGGCTCTGCGGGCCGGGCAGGTGCCCGTCGAGTTCGAGACCGAGGCTGTGGAAAATCGTCGCGACGATCTCCTTCGGCTCCACAGGGAGTTCCGTAGGGAAGCCGCCGATCTCATCGCTCTTGCCAATGGCGCGCCCGCCTTTCACTCCGCCACCGGCGAAATAGACGCTCCAGCATTGCGGCCAATGGTCGCGCCCACCGGTCGGGTTCACCTTCGGCGTGCGGCCAAACTCAGCGAGACATGCGACCATCGTCGTGTCGAGCATGCCGCGCTGGTGCAGATCCTCGATGAGCGCGCTGTAGCCCTGGTCATACATCGGAGCGACGATGTCCTTCATGCCGGCGATGCTCGTGAAGGGCTTCGAGCCGTGGATGTCCCAGGTGATTTCGTTGAAGACGGTGATGAAGGTGTTCAGCGTGACGAAGCGCACGCCGCGCTCGACGAGACGCCGCGCGAGCAGGCAGCACTGGCCGAAGCGGTTCATGCCGTAGCGCTCGCGGACGCTCGTCGGCTCCTTCGTCAAGTCGAACGCCTCGCGCGCAAGCGGCGAAGTCATCAGGCGGTAGGCGGCCTCGAAGTTCGAGTTCATGAGCTGCGCCTCAGGCGACGCCTCGAAGTTCTTCATCGTGCCCTCGATCACCTCGCGCAGCTTCTTCCGCCGGTCGAGCCGCGCCTCGCCGATTTCTTTCGGCGGCAGCAAGTCGGGGACGCGGAAGTCCGCCTTCGACGGGTCCGCATTCAGCACAAAAGGATCTCGGCTCTTGCCGAGGAAGCCCGCATCCTGACCGTGTGGCATGTTCCCACCCGTCGGCCCCATCGGCTCGGGCAGGATGACGTGCGCGGGCAGCTCGTTGCGGCGCCCTTTCAGGAATTCATACACGCAGCCGGCGTGCGGTGTGTTGATGCCGCCGGTGAAGAGCCGCCCCGTCTGCATCATCTGGTGCCCCGTGTCGTGCACCGCCGCCGCGGTGTGATGCACGCTGCGCACGATGCTGAATTTGTCCGCCAGCGCCGCATGCTTTGGAAAAATTTCAGTGATCTGGAAGTCGCCCTTCGTCGAGATGGGCTTGAACGGCCCGCGCACCTCGCGCGGCGCGTCCGGCTTCGGATCCCAGCAGTCGAGCTGAGAGGGCGCGCCGAGATTGAAGATGAGGATGCACGCTTTTTCCGACGACGACGGCTTCAGCAACTGCGACTCAGCCTGCGCGAGGTTCGCGAGCGAATAGCCGAGCGCGCCGAGCGTGCCGATTTGCAGAAAGTCGCGTCGCGTGATGCCGTCGCAGGTGGTGATGGAGCCGGGGCCGGTGACTTTGATCATGGCGGGAAGTGTGTGGTGCGGATGGATAACCCCCTTCCCGCTGTTCGCCAAGGCGCAGTTTGCGCGTATCGGATGCGCTTGCACGAAGGCGCGGAACACGGAAATGAAGTCGCACCGCCATGACCAACGCGACCACGAACCACGGGAGCCGATGACCAGCGCGCTCGCCAAATACGCGAAGGTCTTCAACGTCGGCGCGCAGAACACGTTCGTCTATCGCTGGAACTTCATCATGCGCTCGGTCTTCGGCATCGTGCCGCTCATCGGGACGATCTTCCTATGGAAGGCGATGTATGGCGGCGCGAGCGGTGCGCAGCTCGCGGGCTACACCTTCAGCCAGCTCATCATGTATTTCGCGATGACAGTCTTCGTGGAGAACCTCGTGACGCCCACCGAGGACGAGTGGCAGATCGCCGGCGAGATCCGCGACGGGCGCATGAGCTTCCTGCTGCTGAAGCCCCTGAACTACATCGCCTACCGCCTCACGCTCTACGCGAGCTACCGCCTGCTCTACACGACCGTGCTGCTGCCCGGTGTCGCGCTCATCTTCTTTTTTCTCCGCGACCATATCACGCTGCCCGCGCACGGCATCACGTGGCTGTGGTTCGCGCTGAGCACCGCGCTCGCGGCGGTGATTCAGTTCTTCATCGCGTATGCCATCGCGATGCTCGCATTCTGGATTTTGGAAATCTCGACGATCGTGTTCATCGTCTTCTCCATCGAGTATTTCCTCAGCGGCCATGCATTCCCGCTCGACATGCTGCCGCCCTGGCTCGCGGGCGCGATCAAATGGAGCCCCTTCCCCTACGAACTGTATTTCCCGGTGAAGATCTTCATGGAGCGCGTGACAGGCGGCGAACTCGCGCTCGGCCTCGCCATCCAGGCGTGCTGGGCGCTGCTCATCTGGCTCGCCGCGCTCGGGCTGTGGCGGCTCGGCATCCGCCGCTATCAGGCAGTGGGAGGCTGAGAGATAAAATGGGACGCTACTTCGCCATCTTCCGGCTCGCCGCGCGGAACTCGCTCATCCGCGAGATGAACTTCAAGCTGAACTTCCTCCTCTGGATCGTCGTCGAGCTGCTGTGGTTCGCGGGGCAGCTCGCCTTCATCGAGGTGCTCTACGGGCAGGTCGACGCGATCGCAGGCTGGACGAAATGGCAGGTCGTCACGCTCATCGGCGTGCACCAGATCATCGCGCAGATTTTCCAGGCGTTCTTTTACCTGAACATCGCCAATCTCCCGGAACTCGTCCGCACCGGCCGCCTCGACCTGATGCTCACGCTGCCCATGGACGCGCAGTTCGCCGTGAGCACGCGGCAGGTTTCGTTTGACTGCATCGTGAACTCCCTCGTCGGCGTCGCCATCGTGGTGTTCGCGTTGGCGAAAATGCACCTCGTCCCGGGCGCCGCGCAGATCGCGCTCTTCGCGTTCGCGGTGCCGTTCGGCGTCGCGGTGCACTACGCGGTGATGTTCGGCCTGTCGTGCATCAGCTTCTGGCTCATCCGCGCGCAGAGCTTCATCCACGGCTACTTCAATCTCTTCCACATCGGCCGCTATCCGGAGGCGGTCTTCCGCGGCGTGTTCCGCGTCATCTTCACGTGGATCGTCCCGATCATCCTCGTCTCGAATGTCCCGGCGGCAATCCTCGCGCGCCCGGGCGACTCGCTCTGGCTCAGCCTCGGGATGCTCGTGCTGGCGACGGTGATCGTGCTCGCACTCACCCGCATGATTTGGAAGCTCGGCCTCCGCCATTACGGCAGCGCGGGCTCCTGATTGCAGGGAATTTCTCCGTGGCAAAACGCCTCTGAAATATGGCGAAAAAAGTTCCGATTTCCCCCTTGCGCGCTTGGGGTGAACTCCGTATCTATCCCGCCCTTTTCGTTCCAGGACACCCTATTTCCCATGCCGAAATCGCAGCCAAAGAAAGCCGCAAAGAAGCCTGCGCCCAAAGCCAAGGCCGCCAAATCCGCGCCGAAAGCCAAGGCCGCGAAACCCTCGCCCAAATCAAAGGCCAGCACTCCGAAGAAGGCCGCGGTGAAAGCGTCCGCCCCGAAGCCGGCAGTGAGCGCGCTCAAGGCGAAGCCCGCATTGGCCGCGAAGAAGCCGGTGAAGCTCACCCCTTTCCTCAAGCAGCAGAAGGACCGCCTCATGGCGCTCCGCGACACGATCCTCGACTCGATGGCCGGTGTCGCGAAGGACACGCTCCGCGCGCGCCCCGAGGGCAGCGAGGCCAGCGCGTTCGGCATGCATCAGGCGGACGCGGGCAGCGACGCCTACGACAAGGACTTCGCACTTTCGCTCCTCTCGCAGGAGCAGGACGCGCTCTATGAGATCGAGGAGGCGCTCAAGCGCATCGACGCCGGCACCTACGGTGTCTGCGAGATGAGCGGCAAGCAGATCGCCCACGCACGCCTCGAGGCGATGCCGTTCGCGCGCTTCACTGTCGAGTGCCAGGCGGAAATCGAGCGCACCAAGCGCTCCTCCCGCTCCCGCGTCCCGGTCACCTCGCTCTTCGGCCTCACCGACAGCGAGAGCGCCGACTCCGACGGAGATTCCGACGAACAGGAAGAGACCCCCGCAAAACAACAGGAAGAATAACACACCATGCCACGCGACTTCATCATCCTCGAATGCACCGAGGCCAAGGCGGAGGGAAAACCAGTCTCCCGCTACATCTCGACACGCAACAAGAAGAGCCTGAACACCCCGAACCGGCTCGAGAAAAAGAAATACAACCCGCACCTGAAGCGCCGCACGCTCCACCGCGAAATCAAGTAACATGAGCCAGCCAAAGACACCCCAACGCCGCACGAACTTCCGCAAGGCCAACCGCCCGATGCCCCGCCGTCGCGTGGACATCGCGCTTGATGCGATCGACTGGAAGAATCCCGAACTGCTGAAGCGCTTCATCACGGAGAACGGGAAGATCCTTCCCCGCCGCACGACCGGCGTTCCCGCGCGCTTCCACCGCAAGATCAACAACGCCATCAAGCGTGCGCGTCAGGCGCTCCTGATGCGCTAACGACAGCGCGGAGCAAGCAACTGCTTTTCAGCGCGCCACCGGCAACGGTGGCGCGCTTTCGCTTTTGTGCGGAACGGGATGAGCAGCATTGCCACGCCTCCAATTTCCCCCGCGCCGCAGGGTTGTTTCCCCGCACACCCGACACCCCATGAACCCCGATCCCACCAAACCCGGCGCAGAGCGCGCGCCGCTTTCCCGGCGCAACTTCCTGAAATCGTCCGCGAGCGCCGCCATTGGCACCACGCTCGCCGCGGCAAAGGCCGAAGCCGAGAAGCCGCGCGCAGTTTCCATCCGCGACGAGAACGCCAAGGAGGGCGCGCGCGACTGGCAGCTCACCCGCGTGCGGCTGGACAAGAACGGCGGCTTCCGCGCTCCGGCCGTCGAGGGATACTGCTCGCGCCAGTCGGTGCTCGCGGGCGAGACACTCGAAATCATGGTGAGCACGAATCCGCCCGCGCAGTTCACCATCGAGATTTTCCGCACCGGTTACTACGGCGGTCGCGGCGCGCGGCTCATGACCGTGCTCGGCCCGTTCGCGGGAAAAAAGCAGCCCGACCCCGAGATCAGCGACAAGCGCCTGCGCGAATGCAAATGGGAGCCGAGCACCTCGCTGAAGATTCCCGCCGACTGGCCGAGCGGCGTCTATCTCGGCCGGCTCACGACGATCCCCGAGGCGACGGACAAGCCGTATTGGCAGAACTACGTCGTCTTCATCGTGCGCGACACGCGCAAGGCCGACATCCTCTTCCAGTGCAGCGACAACACGTGGCAGGCCTACAACAAGTGGCCCGACAACTACTCGCTCTACACCGACCCGCGCGGCGCCCATGCGCGCAACGTCGCCGCGAGCTTCGACCGCCCCTACGCGAAGTATGCGCAGATCTACGAAAACCCGCAGTCGCTCGGCAGCGGCGAGTGGCTCTGCTTTGAATTCCCCGCCGCCTACTGGCTCGAGCAGCACGGCTACGACGTGACCTACTGCTCGAACAGCGACTGCCTCGATGCATCGCAGCTCACGCGGTGCAAAAGCTTCATCAGCATCGGGCACGACGAGTATTGGGACGTGCGGCAATACGGCGCGATGAAGACCGCCATTGCCGAGGGCGTGAACGTCCTCTGGCTCTCCGGCAACTCCGTCTTCAGCGTCAGCAATTTCTCCAACTCCTCCAGCGGCGCGCCGAACCGCATCATCACCCGCGAGGGCCACTTCGCGGGAATGACGGACGACGAGGTGCAGTCGCAGACCCGCCTGTTTGCATCCGAGCACCGGCGCGCGGGCCCCGACGAATCACTCCTCATCGGCGCACGCACCGTCATCCCATTCAACGGCGGCGGCGACTGGACCTGCACAAAGCCGGACCACTGGCTGTTCGAGGGCACCGGCATGAAAAGCGGCGACTCCATCGCCGGCCTCGTCGGCTGGGAACATCATGGCTCTCCGGCAAAAATCCCCGGACTCGATGTCGTCGCGGAGGGACTCGTGTGGGCCGGCGGAACCACGCCGTCGCGCTACACGGCCACGATTTTCCCGGGACCGAAGAACAACTTCGTCTTCAACGCCGCGACCATCTGGTGGGCGCAGGCGCTCGGCGATCCTCCCGGCCACATGCTCCCATGGTCGCACTGGTCGCGCCCGCACGGACCGGACGACCGCGTGCAGCGCATCACGGCGAATCTTCTGAAGAGGGCCATCGCATGAGCGCAAAGCAGAACCCCATCCAAATCGAAAACGCAAAGGAGGGCTCGCGCGACTGGCAGCTCACACGCGTCCGCGTGCAGCCTGCGAAGGGCGCGGCTCCCGGCTCGGCGTATCGCTCGGCGCTCATCGAGGGCTACTGCTCAAAGCAGTCTGTCGCCGCGGGCGACACGCTCGACATCATGGTGAGCACGAATCCGCCCGCGCGCTTCACGCTCGAAGTCTTCCGCACCGGCTACTACGGCGGACGCGGCGCACGACTGATGCAGAAGCTCGGCCCGTTCGACGGCATCACGCAGCCCGACCCGCCTGTGGGCGAGCGCAGGCTGCGCGAGTGCAAATGGACGCCGAGCGTCTCGCTGAAAATTCCCGCCGACTGGCCGAGCGGCGTTTACCTCGGCCGGCTCAGCACCGTGTGGGAGCGGCGCAGCGAGAAGGACACCTACTGGCAGAGCTACGTCGTCTTCATCGTCCGCGACGACCGGCCCGCGGACATCCTCTTCCAGTGCAGCGACAACACCTGGCAGGCCTACAACCGCTGGCCCGACGTCTATTCGCTCTACGACGACGGCACTCCGCCGATGACCAGCACGCCCGATGTGGACGTGAGCTTCGACCGGCCCTACGGGAAATACCGACAGATCTACGACAACCCGCAGAGCGTCGGCAGCGGCGAATGGCTCTGCTGGGAATTCCCCCTCGCCCACTGGCTCGAGCAGCACGGCTACGACGTGAGCTACTGCTCGCAGGCCGACATGCTCACGCCCGACCGCGCGCTGAAATGCAAAACGTTCCTCAGCGTCGGCCACGACGAATACTGGGACGAGCGCTCGTATCACGCCGTCGCGAAGCTGCGCGACTCCGGCGTGAACGTCATGTTCCTCTCGGGCAACTCCGTCTGCTGGGTCACGCCGTTCCGCGCGGGCAGCAGCGGCGCGCCGAACCGCATCATCTCCCGCGCCGCGCCCTTCGCGGGCCTCGACCGCTGGCGGCACAAGGCAAAGGACATCCAGGTGCCAGACTTCCCATTCACCGGACCCGACGAAGGCCTCCTCATGGGCGCAGTGAATGTCCTCCCCGTGAATGGCGGCGGCGACTGGGTGTGCACGAATCCCGGGCATTGGATCTTCGACGGGACAGGCATGAAGAGCGGCGACCGCATCCCCGGCCTCGTCGGCTGGGAATACCACGGCGACCCCGCGCAGATTCCCGGTCTCGAAGTCGTCGCCGGCGGCACCGCATGGCAGGGCGGCACGCGCCCGCAGCAGTGGGCAGCGACGATTTATCCGGGACCGAAGAAGAACTTCGTCTTCAACGCCGCGACCATCTTCTGGTCGCAGGGTCTCAGCAAGCCACCCGGCCACATGCTCCCGTGGTCGCACTGGTCGCGCCCGCACGGCCCCAACGACCGCGTGCAGCGCATCACGAAGAACCTCCTCGACCGCGCCATCGGCGGCAGCCGCGCCTGACCGCTGGATTGCACCCGCGGCGATAGCAGCGGACACTGCGCGCCCGCGTGAACTCAGCCCAAGCATACGCAGTCGCCTGCGAACATCACCGCGCCGGCCGGCTTGCCGAGGCGGATGCGCTCTGCCGCCAGCTTCTCGCCGCGGAGCCCCGGAACGTCGGCGCGCTGCAGATGCTCGGCGTCATCGCGGGGCAGACCGGACGCAAGGCGGACGCGCTCCATTTTCTCCGCCAGGCCGCGGAACTGCAGCCCGCGCATCCGGAGCTTCAGAAAAATCTCGGCATCGCGCTCACCGATGCCGGCCATGCCGGTGAAGCCATCGCCGCTTTCCGCCGCGCCATCGCGCTGAAGCCCGACTACGCCGAGGCGCACCGCCATCTCGGCATGATGCTCCACCGCGAGCGGCAGTTCAGCGAAGCTGCGGCGGCGTATCGCGAGGCGCTGCGCATCATTCCGAATTTCCCCGGCGTCGCGCATCATCTCGGCCTCGCGCTGCGGGCGCTGGGGCGGAATGAAGACGCCGCCACAGCCTTCCGCGATGCGGTGCGGGCGCGGCCCGACCATGCCGAGGCCTTCGCGCATCTCGGCCACACGCTGCGCGACCTCGGGCACACGGACGACGCGCTCGCCGCCTACCGCGAGGCGCTGCGGCTGAAGCCCGGCCTCGCCGATGTGCAGCATGTCGTCGCCGCGCTCACCGGCGACCGCAGCGTCACCGCCACGCCGCCCGATTTTGTGCGGCACCTTTTCGACTCCTACGCCGCGGACTTCGACGAGCACCTCACCGAAAACCTCGGCTACCGCATCCCCGGCATCATGTTCGACGCCGTCCTCGCCGCCGCCCCAGGCAGGCAGTTCGACATCCTCGACCTCGGCTGCGGCACCGGGCTGTGCGGCGTCCATTTCCGCAGCGTCGCGCGCAGCCTCACCGGCGTGGACCTCTCCACGACGATGCTCGCCCGCGCCGAAGCCCGCGGCCTCTACGACCGCCTGCTGAATGCCGACATCACCGCTGCGATGGAGAGTGGAGTGGAACAGTTCGACCTCATCCTCGCCGCTGATGTCTTCGCCTATGTCGGCGACCTCCGCGGAGTCTTCACCGCCGCCACCCGTGCGCTTCGGAAAGGCGGGCTCCTCACGTTCTCGCTCGAGCGGCACGACGGCGATGGCTTCCTCCTCCATCACAAAATCCGCTTCGCCCACTCGCTCGGCTACGTGCGCGGCCTCGCCCGCGCGAGCGCCCTCACCGAACTGCACGCGAGCGAAGTCACCATCCGCAGGAGCGGCGCGGACACCGTCCCCGGCTGGCTCATCGTGCTGCAAAAACCCGCGTCCTGATTTCACCAATGAAAACTCCCCTGCTCCGCTTCGCCCCGCTCATCCTGTCCCTCTCGCTGCTCACGCAAACCTCCGCGACCGCCGCCGACACTCCCGCGCCTGCACTCGCGAAACGCGGCGCGATTCTTTTCTCCGACGACTTCGCACGCGCGCAGCCCGGCCCGAAATGGGAGACGAGCCAGCGTGCCTTCGCCATTGTGGACGGCGCGCTGAAGGGCGGCCAGTTGCCCACGCAGCACCATCCCGCCATCGCCGGAGTCGAGCTGCCTTTCCGCGACGCCGTCATCGAGTTCCGCTTCCGCTTCGAGGGCGCCACCGGCATCAGCGCCGTGTGCGACGACCGGAAATTCGAGGGCTCCCACGCCGGCCACATCTGCCGCGTCACCATCACGCCGAAAGCCATCCGCCTCGGCGACGACAAGGAAGGCGCCATGCGCCCGGACATCATCGGGATGCGCAAGGATCCCGCGCGCCGCGCCGAAGCCGAGAAGCTCCTCGCAGGCCGCAGCGCCGCATTCCCCACCACCGTCTCCACCGGCGAGTGGCACCGCCTCGATCTGGAAATCGTCGGCGACCAGATGCGCGCATCGCTCGACGGCCGCCACATCGGCTCGCTGAAATCCCCCGGCATCGCCCACCCCACGAAGAGCCGCTTCCACTTCGCCATCAGCGGCAGGGATGTCCTCCTCGACGACGTGAAAATCTGGACCGCGGAGCCAACCGGAACGGCTGGCGGTAATTAGCGGCAGCGCCCGGAGCTACGGCTGTGGCGTCCCCGACGCCTCGCTCCCGTCGAAGTTTTCGGCAGGCTTCTCCTTGTCCTTATCGAGCTTGCGCAGGCGCTTTTCTTCCTTTTTGGCCTTTTTCTCCATGTCCCTTTTGCGCCTTTCGAATTGGTAGTTTGGTTTTGGCATCTGTTGTTTTTCCGATGGTGGCAGCCGCGACGGCGCCCGGTTTGGAAGGAGCGTGGCAATGGGTTCCCGCCGCAAACCGGGCATTGAACTCCGCCGCCGTCTTAAAAAAGGCCGCCAGCGCTTTCGGCACGCCGACGTATTCCCGCCCCTTCTTGATCGCGATTCCAGAAAAGACGAAATTCTGCAGCTTCTCGTAAGCCCTCAGCCGCAGCATCTCATCCCCTCCCCGCGCCAGATTCTTGCTGCGCAGACCCGCTTGGACGACATCGAACAGCACCTTGAACTCCCACGAGCCTTTCTTCGAGAGCGCCCTGCCCAGTTCCTCAGAGACGTGATCCGGACCGCGCACGGAAAAACTGAAATTAAGCTTCATTGTGGAGGCTGCCACACTCAGACGGACTTCGCGAGCGCGAATCCGGCTTTCCGCGGGAAACCCATGCGCCCCACCGATGAAGCGGTGCGCTGGCAGGCACCCGCGTGAAAAGGCGCCGCATGAATTCCGCCGTCCCTCCGAAGCCGTTGTTTTTTTGAATCGCGGTCCTGATGCTTCCACTGTCCCCTGCTCCCCGTGGGAAATCATCGGCGACCAGATGCGCGCATCGCTCGACGGCCGCCACGTCGGCTCGCTGAAATCCCCCGGCATCGCCCACGCCACCAAGAGCCGCTTCCACTTCGCCATCAGCGGCAGGGACGTCCTCCTCGACGACGTGAAAATCTCATCCGCCGAGCCAGCCGCGAAGCCCGCGGCAAACTGACCACTCACTCACGCCCACTCACACCCGCCCTGCCTCATCGCAGCGAAACCAGCGCCGCAATTTCCCGCGTGAAAACCTCGCCATCTCCGCCCGCATCCGATACACCATGCTCACCCGCGCGGCGCAAAGCCCGCGGCCACACCTCCCCGGCTTCCCAGCGAAGCCACTCAGACCAAAACCACAAACAGACCAAATGACCTCCACCATCAGCCTCCGTCGCATCCTCCTCACCGCGCTCGCCATGGTCGCCAGCATCGGCACCGCCGTCGCCGCAAACTGCTCCTCGTGCAAAGGCTCCGGCACCGGCCCCTTCAAGTGCGTCCACTGCAAGGGCACCGGCTCAATGGGCAACCACAAGTGCGACTTCTGCCTCGGCAAAGGCTACCCCAAGTGCTCCGTCTGCAAGGGCACCGGGCAGAAATAGCCGCGCACGACTCGCAAGACGCCCTCACCGCATGGGCGCGGTGCATGGCCGTGTGAAAATCTGAGCTGCAAGCCGCTCTCCGAGGATCCGGAAGCGGCAAAAGCAACGCGCCGGGAAAAGTCGCCGACTGCCATCCCCTTCAATTTCCGAAAAGGACGGCTTCGGCTCAAAAAAAAATAGCTCGCTTTTTCCCGAAATCTCAGCGCGCCCCCATTCATCGAAATAGCTCGCCTCTGATTCCCGGCAGAATGCCTCTGATTCCCAGCGCTGATTCCCCAGAATGCCTCTGATTCCCGGCAGAATGCCTCTGATTCCCGGCAGAATGCCTCTGATTCCCGGCAGAATGCCTCTGATTCCCGGCAGAATGCCTCTGATTCCCGGCAGAATGCCTCTGATTCCCGGCAGAATGCCTCTGATTCCCGGCAGAATCCCCGGCAGAATGCCTCTGATTCCCCAATGCCTCGATTCCGGCAGAATGCCTCTGATTCCCGGCAGAATGCCTCTGATTCCCGGCAGAATGCCTCTGATTCCGGCAATTCCCGGCAGATGCCTCTGATTTCCAAGTTCCCGGCAGAATGCCTCTGATTCCCGGCAGAATGCCTCTGGTTCCCGGCATGCCTCTGGTTCCCGGAGATGCCTCTGGTTCCCGGCAGGATGCCTCTGGTTCCCGGCAGGATGCCTCTGGTTCCCGGCAGGATGCCTCTGGTTCCCGGCAGGATGCCTCTGGTTCCCGGCAGGATGCCTCTGGTTCCCGGCAGGATGCCTCTGGTTTCCGGCAGGATGCCTCTGGGGGGCGGGCTAAGACCTCCCGGGGCTTCCACCCTCGTCTCGCTACTCCCGCGCTGCTGCCTGCGCTCCCCAGCCCGCCTCATATCCCCGGCCGCGGCTCCAGTGGACTCCGAAGTCGATGCCCTTCACCGACCAGATGCAGTTCCGGGAATGCGCGCCTTCCACACCCGCGCCGGCGCGACTTTCAATCTCCCGGCCTTCGCCAAACCGCCCGCGCAGGTAATCCCTCGCAGCCGCATAGGTCGCCTCAGCCTCCTCGCGACCGGCCGCAGGGATGCCCACCCCGCAGCTCGCGAGCACGCCCTTTCGGAAGTCGAAGAAGAGTGTCGCCGGCAAATCGAACACGCGAACCCGCAGCACCGCCCTGCGATCCCCCGCGGTCGTCTTCTCCCGCATCGGCCCGAGCTTCGGGAAGCGCGCCTTCGCCTCCCGGTAAGTCGTCGTGTAGGGAAGCGTCGCAACGAGATCGAGCAGCCGCCGCTCCTCCGCGGCGACTTTCATTTCCCGCATCGGTCGCCCAGGCGCCGCGACCGCAGATGCCAGCGCGAGACAGAGCGAGAGGAGAAAAACTGGCGCCTTCATGACCGGCGCGATTCTTCGCACCGGCCCGCCTGGGAAGCGAGCCCTAGTGTCCACCCTGCGACGACGGGATTGATGCACTCGCTCCGCCTGATAGGAATCCGCCGCCATTCCGATGATCACCCGCTACAATCGTCTCCAAATCCTGCGCGCTGCGATCTCGCTCTGCATTGGCGTCGGCGCGTTTGTGGTGGCATGGCTTTTTTTCAAATTCGTCGTCGTTCTCACGAACAAGCAGTGGGGAGGCACATGGACCGAGCATCAGGCGGCGTTGCTTGCGTGGGGATGCCTGGCCGTTGTGGCGATCAGCGGGTTCGTCCGCTGGCGAATCGGCGGCGGGCATCATCTCTTCCACGAATCGGGCATGATGATCACCGCGGAGCCGCAGACGGGCCTCGGGTTCCACGTCCACGAGCAGGCAAGCCGCGTGT
This sequence comes from Chthoniobacteraceae bacterium, assembly GCA_044221035.1. GTDB lineage: Bacteria > Verrucomicrobiota > Verrucomicrobiia > Chthoniobacterales > Chthoniobacteraceae > SXWH01. The sequence goes on from JBGAPU010000012.1 coordinate 58,398, forward strand.
CGGCGTGGTCGTATCTGCTGGGTCAGATTTTTCTCGCGGGACCGCTGCAGGTTCTCGGCGCGTTCACAAAGCTTCGCGAGCGCATCCCGCCGTCGCCGACGCTGGAGGCCGAGCTGCTCGCCTTCCGCGACGAGCTGCGCAGCAGGAAGCGCTGGGTGGAGATTTCCGACTACCCCGGCCGCGAGCTGCACGTGGCGTATCTCTCGCGGCTGGGCTTGATCGATTTCAGTCCCCGCAAGGGCACCATGAAGGCGCGCTAGATGGACATCCGCCTAACCCCGCTCCGCGTCCTGGTGTTCGGGCTGCTCGTTGCAGCGTATTGGTGGATCGGCGGATTTGAAATCATCCTGAACTCGGACTCGCGCGGAATGCTCTACCGGGCCGCGCTGTTCATCATCGGCGCGGGCTGCGTCACGGTGGTCGAACATGAAGTCGGCACGATGGAGCGGACGAGCCTCCGTTTGCTCTACGTCATCCTCGGACTAATCCTCATGTCCGCGGCGGTCGTCTGGACCCGTTCCATTCACTCCGCACGCTCCAAAGCACCACGCGTCGCGCAAGCCATGATCCGCGGCCAAGAAGAGCTCGAGGACAAGGCGCCTTAACCGGCGACAGGACACGATTGTCGCCGTTCCCGCCGTCCCTCAGGGGCGCTTGTTCTTTTGATTCACGTATCCGGTGGCTCACGCTCGCCGCGCTCGTTCCACCAACGGTTACATTCCGGCGACCCTCCGGGTTGCGACAAGTGTCAAACTGTCTAGAACTCTGCCTCGGTCACCATCCATTTTCCTATCAACGAGACCACCACCCCATCACTCTCCTCAAATGAGATTTTGCACATTGATCCTCATCGGCATTCTCGTTGTCCACAGTCAAGGCCAGTCAGACATGATAGGCGCAACCGAGGCCAAGTTGATTGAACGGTATGGCAAGCCAGACTGGGTTAGCGCCGAAGGCAAGGCCAAGGGGCTCTACTACCTTGGGATGCCCAGTTTTACCGTCTTGGTTAAGGACGGACGTGTTGCCAAATGGACTTGGTCCTTTCGCAAGACAGTCATCGTTGTTGCCGGAGGCGAGGTCATGTTGGCGATACCTCAGCCCGAAGACATCAAGGCGGCGAAAGGTGACATCAAAATGTGGATTGATGAATTGGACTGGCGCATGCCGTGGAAAAAATTCAGCGTTCAAGATCGCAATGCGCTCCTCGACAACGTGCTCAGCGCTGCATCGGCTTTGGGAGCGCAGAATATCCCGCTCTCAATAGACCACCCATTCGTTTCTCTGATTACCGGAGGAAAACCGGAGAATTTCGGAACAATTATCCGGAACGATAATCGAAAAATGATCGATATCTTGGCGGTCATCAGAGGTCGCCGGGACGACCTGCTGAGGAATGAAATCCATAAATAGGAGACCTCTAGGAAAGCGGAACGATATTCCTTTTCCTCAACTCTTCCCGACACCTTGCAGGCGCATCTCTACCCCAGCGACCAGCCCTTGCGGTATTCGCGCTTGAGGAAGCGCTCGGCGTCGGGGGCGTTGGGGATGCGCATGGCGGCGGTGTCCGGCTCATTTGTCGGCTGGGCGCACGTCCACGACCATGACGATCGAGACGGGAGCGTCGAGCCAGTAGGTGACGGCGTAATCGCCGACGATCTTGACCTGCCGCTCGCGGAGGGAGGCATCCTTGTCGGTGAAGTCCCCGCGAGTGTCGGGGTGCTCGCGGAGGCTGCGGATGAAGTCCATGATCCTCTGCCGGTGGACGCCGGTCCTGGGAACGGAATCCAGCAGGCCGAGATGCATGTAAACTTCATGCTGCCGCATGAGGGGGCTTACTTCGCGTCAAGCCGGCGCTCGAACTCCTCGGGCGTCAGCCAATTCGCGGGATTGCGGTCATCCAGCCGGGAGGCGACGCGCTGCTGGTAATCGGGATCGGATGCGTGCCGGAGTTGAAACAAATAGGCGGTGACCTCGTTCTGCTCGGCTTGGGAGAGCGACGCGATGCCCTGCTTGATTTGGTCAACACTCATGGCAGTCGAAAATACAGCGGGCCTCGCCCGGAGCAAGCGCACACGTGGCGGCGCGGCCTACCCCAGCGACCAGCCCTTGCGGTATTCGCGCTTGAGGAAGCGCTCGGCGTCGGGGGCGTTGGGGATGCGCATGGCGGCGCTGTCCCATTCGAGCTTCTTGCCGGCGCGGTAGGCGACGTTGCCGAGGTGGTTCGCCTCGGTGAGGCGGCCGCTGTAGGCGAAGTCGCACAGGGCGCGCGTGCCGGTCTTGCAGGCGTTGATCCATTCGGCGTGGTGGCCGAGCGAGGGCGGGATGGTCTCGGAGGGCGGGACGAAGCCCTCGAACTGCTTCTCGGGGAGCAGGGCGTGCTTGCCGTAGGTGGAGACGAGCATGCCTTTGTCGCCGACGAAGAGGACGCCGCTGTCGGCCCATGCGGGGAGGAGGCCCTGCTGCCACTGCGGCGGCTTCATTTGACCCTGATACCACGTGAGCTTCACGGGCGGCATGTCGCCGCGGGCTCCATAGGTGTAGGTGGCGCTCATGGTGGCGGGGGCGAGCTCGGGATGCGGCGGCGGGCCGCTGGCCTCGATGGTGAGCGGGGCGTCGAGCTTCAGCGCCCAGAACGGGAGGTCGTTCCAGTGGGAGCCGAGGTCGCTCATGGTGCCGTTGCCGAAGTCCCACCAGCGATACCATTTCGGCCCGGGGAAATAGACGCTGTTGTAAGGGCGCATCGGCGCGGGGCCGATCCAGAGGTCCCAGTCGAGCCCCGCAGGCACGGGCTCCTCGACGGTGGGGCGCTCCTGCACGCTGACGATGTCCTTGTAAGTGGCGGCGTCCTCGGGCGACTGGCGGCCCCACGTGCGGCTCACCCACACGTGGCATTCGCGCACGGGGCCGATGGCGCCGCTCTGCACGAGCTCGACGACGCGGCGGTAGTTGTTCGTGGCGTGAATCTGCGTGCCCATCTGCGTGGCGACGCCAGCGGCCTTTGCGGCCTCGGTGACGATGCGGGCCTCGTAGACGTCGCGGGTGAGCGGCTTCTCGCAATAGACGTGCTTTTTCCGCCTCAGCGCGGGGAGCGTGGCAAAGGCGTGCGTGTGCTCGGTGGTGGCGACGACGACGGCGTCGAACTCGGAGTCCTTCAGCGTGTCATACATCTTCCGGAAGTCGGTGAACTTCTTCGCGTTCGGGGCCTTGGCGGAGGCGGCGTCGAGGTTCTTCTGGTTCACGTCGCAGAGGGCGACGATCTGTTCGCTCATCACGCCCGCCATGTCGCCCGCGCCGCGCCCGCCGCAGCCGATGATGGCGATGCGGAGGAGGTTGTTCGCCGGCGAGACGCCGCGGACGATGGACGGGAAGGCGAGCGCGCCGGATGCGGCGGCGGCGGTGTGGAGGAAGGTGCGGCGGGAGATGGATGAGGATGGGCGGCGTTTGTTCATGGGAATCGGAGCTGGGTTGAGGGTGAGAGCGTGGCGCCGGTTGATGGGCGCGCGGGTGCAACGCGTCTATTGTGAAGCGCGGCGTTTCTTTGGCGATTCGGAATGCGCGGAGATTTTACCCGAGAGCCGCGACCGCCTCGTCCGTCGCCTCGGCGAGGACAGCGAGCGATTCGTCGAGTGCTTCGCGAGGGATGGTGAGCGGCGGGGCGATCTTCACGGTCTGCCCCCACGCGCCGACGGGCGAGAAGAGCAGCAGCCCTTTCCACATGCAGCGCTCGATGATGGAGTGCGCGAGATCGTGATCAGGTTCCTTCTTGCCGCGCTTCACGGCCTGCATGCCGGCGACGAGTCCGCGCGCGGTGACGTGGCCGATGACTTCCGGGTGCTTTGCCTGAATCTTCTTCAGTCCGGCGAGCAGCACGGGCTCGAGCGCGGCGGCATTCTCAGTGAGCTTGTCGTGGATGATTTTCCGCACACTCGCGAGAGCGGCGGCGGCGCAGACGGGATTGCCCGTGTGCGTGCTCGTCATCGAGCCGGGGCCGAATTGATCCATGATGCTCTCACGTCCGATCACCGCGGAGAGCGGCAGCGAACTGCTGATGCCCTTGCCGCAGCAGATGATGTCGGGGTTCACGCCATAGTGCTCGAACGCCCAGAACTTGCCCGTGCGCCCGAAGCCGGCCTGCACTTCGTCGAATGTGAGCACGATTTTGTGCTCGTCGCACCACGCGCGGAGCTTCTTCACAAACTCGACCGGCGCGAAGTCCGGCCCGACGCCCTGATACGACTCCATGATCACGCCCGCCGTCGTCTCCGGCGTGAGGCCGCGCGCCTTCACCGCGGCGAGGAAATTCTCGAAGCTCGTGTCCGTCTGCCAGTAGCCGTCCGGGAACGGCGCGGTGATGATCGCCGGGTCCTCGTTCACGATCCAATTCTTCTGCCCGGCCATGCCGCCCGCCTGCTGCGAGCCGAGCGTGCGCCCGTGAAAGCCGCGCTCCCAGCCGATGATGCCGATCTTCCTGTTGCCGCCGACCTTGATGCCGTGCGCGCGGCTGAGCTTGATCGCGCACTCCGTCGCCTCGCTGCCGGTCGTGAGCAGGAAGACTTTCTTCAGCCCCTCGGGCGCGACCTTCGCCAGCTCTTCCGCGAGCACCGCGCGCTCCTCGCTCGGGAAGCAGTAGTTGTGCAGCAGGTTGCTGTTCACCTGGTCGAGAATCGCCCGCTTCACCTCCGGCGCGCAGTGGCCGGCGTTCGTCACGAGCACGCCGCTCGACCAGTCGAGCCAGCGGTTGCCGTATTTGTCGAAGACGAAGATGTCCTCCGCGCGGTCCCACACAATCGGCGGCTGACCGCGCATGGACTGCGGCTCAAACTTGCGGAGCTTCTCCAAAGTCGGCAGCGAATCGGGATGCGGAATCTGCGTCGCGATGCGGCGATACTTGGTTTCAACGTGGGGAACGGTCTGCGGGATGATGCTGAATTCTTTGCCCATGATCGGTGTGTGGTTTGTGTCCGCATTCTTAGGCCGCCCCACCGCACGCCTCCACGCGCTTTGTCACGGATTCCGATACTTCCGTGCCCTCGAGCGACCTAGCGCTTTGCAGCAGCCGGCCTCGCGAAGGCCTTCCAGAGCCGCTCACTGAGCTGGTGCACTGTCCCGGCATTCACCGCGGCGCCGGCGATGTTTTCGTTTTCGTCGGGATCGCTGCTGTGGTCGTAGAGTTCCCGCGCAGCCACCCCGCCGCCCTCCTTTTCAATCCATTCGACATAGCGATACCGCTCCGTGCGGACAGCATAGCCCATGTAGTCGCGCCCCCCGTGCCTGCGGGGGAACTGGCTGAACGCGGCATCCTTCACCTTTGTGGCCGCATCAGCGAGCAGCGGCGCGAGGCTCTTGCCCGCGAGATTCCCAGGCACCGGCAGGCCGGCGATGTCACAGAGCGTGGGGTAAATGTCCACAAACTCGACGAGCGAATCGCACCGCTGGCCGTTCGCCTTCGCGGCAGGCGCGCGAATCATCAGCGGCGCGCGCGTGTCGATTTCGTAGTTGGTCTGCTTGCACCAGCCGTTGTGCTCGCCAAGTTTCCAGCCGTGGTCGCTCCACAGCACCACGACGGTGTTTTTCGCGAGGCCGAGCTCGTCGAGCCCCGCGAGGAGGCGGCCGACCTGCGCGTCAATGAACGTGACCGAGGCATAGTAGCCGTGCCGGAGTTCGCGCTGCTGCGCCTCGGTGAGCGCGCGCTCAAACGGCGACGGCGCATCGGAGTAATCCATGTAGTCGCGCAGCTCGTAAAGGCCGCCGAGCGAGCGGTCGCCAAACGCCACTGCGGGCGCGCCGTGCGGCAGGAATGGATTCGTGGCGAGCGGAATTTTGGCACGGTCGTAGAGATCCCAGTATTGCTTCGGGGTGACAAACGGCAGGTGCGGACGGATGTAGCCGACCGCGAGGAAGAACGGCGCCCTGCCCGACGCCAGTTCGCGCAGCTTTGCAAGCGCGTCGGTGGTCTGCCTGCCGTCGAAGTTCCTGTCCTCCGGCTGCTCCTGCACTTCGGTCGCGGGCCCGCGCATCCGCTGGACGGCATTCGCGGGCTTCCCGTCGGATTTCATCCGCGCCTTGAAGTCCGCGAGCCGCCGGACGTTTTCCTCCGAGTGGGCGACGACGCCCTTCGCCATGTGCGTCGGCACATCCCACGACACGTCGTCGGGGAAAGTGTTGTGGAAGATTTTCCCGAACGCCTCCGCATGGTAGCCGTGCTGGCGGAAGTGCTGCGGGATCGTGACGGCGTCCGGCAGCGCCTTTCGGAAGTCGGTTTCGAGGTCCCACACCTTCGTCGTGTCGGGCCGCAGCCCCGTCATCAGGCTCGCGCGCGATGGATTGCAGACCGCCTGCTGGCAGTAGGCGCGCGTGAACAGCACACCTGAGGCTGCGAGCCTGTCGAGATTCGGTGACTGGACATGCTTCACGCCATAGCAGCCAAGGTCGCAGCGCATGTCGTCCACGGCGATGAAGAGGACATTGGGCTTTGCGCCCCGCTCCCCCGTGTCCGCCGAGGTCTGCGCCACAGCAAACAGCGCGGCAAGCAGCAGGGCATGCACATTCGGAATCGCGCGGGAAAACATGGCTGTTTTCATCAGACACAGGAGAAGGAAAGCGAACTGCAAATCATCACCCTGCGCACATCGCTTGCGTTCGGTGCCTCGAAGTGCCGCGCCGCCACAACGGGGTCGAACGATCGGTCATGGCCGAGTCGCATGAGGCATGCGGGAAATGCGCCTGTCTGGAGAGATTCCATGTGTCCTGTTCAGCGCGAAAATATCCGCTGGTCACGCGATTTTCTCGCGCAAGGAATGGCTGCGCGCGTCCCACGGCGCACTCCGTGATTGCGCCGCACCGCGGCTCCATGCAGCGTCCGCGCACTTTTTTCGAAGGATGAATCCCACCCGGGCGCTCACTGCGCTGTGCATCATGTCTGCCCTCACGCTGCCGTTCGCCGGCTGCGGGCAGCATTGCACAGTGGTGAAGACGATCGCGAACTGCCGGCTCGGCACCTCGGACGGGCAGCAGGCGGCGAGGGAAATCTCTCGCGCCAAGCGGAAGCCGACGACAGCCCTCGGCCGCTGTGCGGACCTTGCGGCCCTCGCCGAGCAGCGCCTGCGGGCGGCGCCCGACAACGCGCAGGCGCGGGAGGACTACAATTTCGCCGTCGCGCGCATCTTCGAGATTCTGCACGACGAGAAGCTCCAGCCGTGGAGGGGGCCGGTGACTGCGCAGGGGCGCGAAGGCGCATGGACTCTCACCTTCAAAAATGGCACGCACGCCGACCTCGACCTCGGCAGCCAGGACATCGCGCCCGTGGACCGCTACCGCTACCACAGCATGTATGTGAAGACACGCTCGCTGCGCACCGGCATCGGCGCGCCCCTCGTGGTGTCCGGCCGCGAGGGCGAGTCGGCGCAGGCAGCGCGGCTCGCGGACGGCGGGCTCGCATACTACGGCATGACGGGGCTGCTGCGCTTCGAGGGGCGCACATGCGCGCTGAGCATGGAGGATCCGCTCGCGGTCGAGCGGGTGAAATTCGCCAGCCGCTCGTTTCCGCTGGCCGCCGACTTCAGTGCGCCGCTGGCGTTTGCACTCGCGCAGGAGAACCTGAACCTCTTCGGCGTGCAGCGGCAGCTCATGCCCGGAAAATACGCGGACACCGCGCGCATCGCCCGGCTGCAGCCGTATGACCCGGCGAAGATCCCGGTGATTTGCCTGCACGGGCTCATCGAATCGCCGGTGACATGGGTGCCCGTCATCAATGCGCTGCGCGGTGATGAGGAGATTCGCCGGCGCTACCAGTTCTGGTTCTTCAGCTACCCGAGCGGCTACCCGGTGCCGTTCTCCGCGGCGATCATGCGGCGGCAGCTCGATGAAATGAACCGGCGGCATCCCGGCCACAAAAAGTTCGTGCTCATCGGCCACAGCATGGGCGGGCTCATCAGCCGCATGATGATCACCGACAGCGGCACGAAGATCTGGGATGCGTGCCTTCCCCACTCGCGGGGGGAGAACATCTTCGCCTCGGACTCGCAGGCGGCGCTCGCGGACGCGCTCATTTTTCGGCACCGCCCCGAGGTGTCCCGCGTGATCTATGTCTCCACGCCGCACCGCGGCAGCACGGCGGCCTCCGGCTGGATGGGCAGAATCGGCACGCATCTCGTGAAGACGCCTTCCCTCCTCGTGGGCAATGCGGCCGCGCTCGAGTCGAGCCCGATCCCGAACAGCATCGAGACGCTCTCGCCGGAGAATCCGTTCGTGAAGGCGCTCAGCCAAATCCCCATGGTGCCCGGCGTGCCGCACCATTCGATCATGGGCGACCGCGGCCTTGGCGGCAGCAGCGATCGCACCGGCCGCGTGCGCACCGACGGCTTCGTGCCCTACTGGAGCAGCCACATCGACAGCGCGCAGAGCGAACTCATCGTCCCGTCGCGGCACAGCGCGCACCAGCACGAGAAGGCCATCGCCGAAATCCGCCGCATCCTGCTCGAGCACGCGCGCCGCTAGCGCCGGGCGCAATCCGGAGTTGCGCGGCGCGGCGCCCGCTTGCAGCCTGCGCGTGATGCCGCACGAATTCACCCTCTCGCACCGAGTCGAGTTTTCCGAGACCGACATGGCGGGCATCGTCCACTTCGCGAATTTCTTCCGCATGATGGAAAACGCCGAGCACGCGTTCTTCCGCTCGCTCGGCTTCAGCATCCACGCGCACGACGGCACCGACGTCATCGGCTGGCCGCGCGTGAGCACCTCGTGCGAATACCTGAAGCCGCTCCGATTCGAGGAGATCGTGGACATCCAGCTCATCGTCGCCGAAGTCCGCACCCGCAGCATCCGCTATGCGTTCCGCTTTTGGAAAGACGAGGGCGGCCAGCGCGTGGAGGTCGCCCGCGGCGCCGTGGCGACTGTCTGCACGACGGTGGACAGGACGACCGGCAAGCTCGGGGCGGTCGCGATCCCCGAAGCCATCCGCGCCGCCATCCAGCCCGCTCCGCCGGAACTGCTCGCGGCCTTTGCACCGCAGACGCGAAGCAGCGGTGGAGCCGGATGACGAAAAGTTCTCTGTTCCCAACCCTCAGTTCCCGGTGTGCTCGCGCTTGTCTGAGCGCAGAGCACTGACTACTGAGCACCCGCCACTTTCCAAACATGCCACCACAAGCACCCGCATCGTCATCGTCCTCCACCTGGATCCTTTTCGCCTTCCTCACCGTTGCGTGCTGGGGCGTCTATGGCGTCTATCTCCACCGCGGCCAGACGGAGATGGCCGACATGGCGAACGGCCGCTGGAAGGCATTCCTCTTCGTCGGCTTTGCCTACTTCCTCGTCGCCGTCATCGCGCCGCTCATCATGCTGCGCCTCAGTGGTCAGGCGGGCGCGACAAACTTCCTCGCGTATCCGGGGAAAGGCCAGCTTTGGTCGCTCATCGCGGGCATCGTCGGTGCAGTGGGCGCGTTCGGCGTGCTTCTCGCATTTGGCGCGGCGCCGCAGCCGAAGGCGGCCTACATCCCGGTCGTCATGTCCATCATCTTCGCCGGCGCGCCCATCGTGAATGCGGTCGTCTCGATGCTCTACCATCCCCCGCACGGCGGGCTGAGCGAAGTTAAGTGGCAGTTCTGGGCAGGCATCATCATCGCCGCCGTCGGCGGGAGCATGGTCGCGCTCTTCAAGCCCGACGCCCCCGCGCCCGCAAAGCCCGGCGCGAAGCCTGCGACCGAGCAGGCTGCGAAGCACTGATCGACGATGCCCGCCGGCAATGACTTCGCGACGAAGCTGCTGTTCATCTGCAGCCGGAACCGGATGCGGAGTCTCACGGCGGAAAAAATCTTCTCCGGCATCCCCGGCTACGAAGTGCGCTCCGCAGGCACGCAGCCGCAGGCACGCATCGTCGTCAACGAGGGCCATCTCCGCTGGGCGGACATCATCCTCGTGATGGAAAAGTCGCACCTCAACCGGCTCCGGCAGGATTTTCCCGGCGTGCTCGACGGCAAGCGCGTCATCGCGCTGCACATCCCCGACGAGTATCAGTTCATGCAGACAGAGCTGATCTGGGAACTGTTTTCTCGAGTCACGCTCCACTTCGGGCCGCTGAGTAATGCCGGCGCATGAGCACTCCCGAACGAAATGCGGAGCTCGAGTCCCACGGCATTCCGAAATCGGTAAGGTTCGGCTTCATCGCGCTTGAGTTCGTTGTGTTGGCATTGACCGCCCATCTTATTTTCGCAGCCAAGCATTTCAGTCTCCGCTTGGGATGGGTGTGGATGGCATTGCTAGCAATGCTCTTTGTGTCGTCCATTCTACTTCTGCGCCGTAACCGTCAGTTGGCGATTTCCGGATTTCTCATTGTCTTTGTCAGCCTGTTCTTAGGCAGTGTGAGTCCCGTATTACCTAAATGACCACGCCCGAAAAACTCGGCGCACTCGTCGCTGCGATTCGCGGCAATCGCTTCCAGTCGTCGCGACTCGCGGGCGTCGGCGAGATCGCGAGCGTCGCGGATTTCACCGCGCGCGTCCCTTTCACCACGAAGGCCGACATCGTCGCGGATCACGCGGCGCATCCACCATTCGGGTCGAATCTCACTTTTTCCAAAGAACGCTACACGCGCTTCTGCCAGACGAGCGGGACGACCGCGCAGCCGCTCGCGATCCTCGACACGCCGGAGAGCTGGGACTGGATGCTCGGCAACTGGGAGCGCATCTACCGCGAGTGCGGCATCGCGCCGGGCGACTGCGTGTATTTCGCGTTTTCGTTCGGGCCGTTCCTCGGGTTCTGGACCGCGTTCGAGGGCGCGGCGAAATACGGCTGCCTGTGCATCCCCGGCGGCGGGCTCTCGAGCGCCGCGCGGCTGGGCGGCATCATGCAACACCGCGCCGAAGTCCTGCTCTGCACGCCCACCTACGCGCTTCATCTCGCCGAGGCCGCTGCGCGTGAAGGCGTGGACCTGCGGCGTTCGGCAGTGCGGAAAATCTTCGTGGCCGGCGAACCCGGCGGCAGCGTGCCGGCTGTGCGCGAACGCATCTCCGCTGCCTGGAATGGCGCCGAGGTGCTCGACCACTACGGCATGACGGAGGTCGGCCCGGTGGCATTTCAAAAGGCAGGCGAGCCCGATGCGCTGCACATCATCGAGGAATCCTACTTCGCTGAAATCGTGGACCCGAATACCGGCGCGTCAGTGCCCGCCGGAGAGACGGGCGAACTCGTCCTCACGCCGCTCGGCCGTGAAGCGAACCCCCTGCTCCGCTACCGCACCGGCGACCTCGTCCGCAGGCGCCCCGGCCCCGGCTGCGTGCTCGACGGAGGAATCCTCGGGCGCACCGATGACATGGTCGTCGTCCGCGGCGTGAACATTTTCCCGAGCGCCGTCGATGCCGTCGTGCGCGGGATTCCCGAGATTACCGAGTATCGAGTCCGCGTCTCCCGCGACGGCGCGATGACCGAACTCGCCATCGAAATTGAAAGCGCGGACGACACCGCATCGGCGCGGCTCGCGGCGAAACTCACGGAGGCCTTCACGCTGCGAATCCCCGTGACGCGCGTCGCCGCTGGAACGCTCCCGCGTTTCGAACTCAAGGCGCGCCGCTGGGTGCGCTGAGGCTAATCCGCGCCGATGATGCGTGTCGCGCGCGGTCGCGGCGCCAGCGGGGCGGAGGCTGGCTCCTTCCAATTCCACAAACGCGCCGACGGAGCCACGGATGCGGACTGCAGGCTCGCACTCGGACGCGGCGCGACTTCCGCAACGGCGTCGCGCACTTCACCACGATCCGGGTCCACATTGCTGTAAACCGGCGCCAGCATCGCCACCCGTCCGCTCCTGCCCGGGCGGCGCGAGACAAGCGCATCGTCGCCGCGAGCGGGCGGGGCGGTGATGATTACCCAGTAGCGCCGGTAAGGGCTCGCCGGATCCGAATAGGAGCCGATGCCGAAATTCGTCTGGCCGCGGTAGAACGAAGTGGAGGCGAGGAGGTGCGTGCGGTGGGATGAGGAATTCATCCAGCCCTCCCACGCCGCATCGGCCGTCGGATAGCCGGCGCCGATGGACTCGATGAAATTCTCCGAGCGGCCATTCCACGATGCCGGAAGGGAATAGCCCGCGGCACGAACGAGCGCGTTCGGGCCGAGACCGTCCGGGTTCACATGGGAAAAGTATCGGCGGGTCGCCATGTCCTGCGCACGCGAGCGGGCGACAGCGGTGAGGATGGGGTCGAGCCTCATCCGTCCTGCGTCGCGGCGCTGCCCGCGGTCGCCGGTGAGGCGGGTGGCGAGTTGGCGCTCCTCGGTGCTCAGTTCCAGCGCGGAGCAGCGCAGACCGCCGAATCCCACGAGAGCCGCCAGCGCAGCAAGGAAGGCCGGCATTTTGAAGCCACGGGAGCTGGTTCGCTGGAACAGGGATTTGAGCATCGGAATCGCGGACGTCTTCAAACCACAATCCATGCCAGCGTAAACACCGCAGGCGCGCTGCGTGCCGTTAAAATTTTGCAAGTTTCCTGTTGTCCTGAGCGCGTGAATCGCGATTGTCCGCGCCTTCCGCGCGAGATTCTTCTCCGAGGGGTTTTGGCGCGGTGTTCCAAGCCATGATTTTGACCAGTATCCTTGTTGGGATCGCCTCTGCGATCATTGTTGCCTCGATTTTCGAGTGGGCTCTCCACCGCTTTGTGATGCACCGGCCGGTCGGCCGCTTCGACTACGCCTTCCGTGCGCACGCCGTCGTCCATCATCAGACCTTCAAGGCGGACGCGACCTATCACGTCCATCGCGAGGAGGACGTGAAAACCATCCCGATGGCGTGGTGGAACGGCCCCGTGCTCATCCTCGGCTGCATGCTGCCTTTCCTCGCTGCCTCGATGATCACGGGCAACTGGATCATCTCCCTCGCAGCGCTGCCGACCTTCTGCGCCTACTACGGCGCCTACGAATACATGCACTGGTGCATGCACCTGCCGAAGAGCCGCCGCATCGAGCGCTCGTGGGTCTTCCGCCGTCTGAACGGCCACCACCTGCTGCACCACCGCTACATGCACAAGAACTTCAACGTCGTGCTGCCGCTCGCGGACCTGTGCCTCGGCACGCTGCTGCTGCGCTCGAAGATCCGCTTCGCGCAGGCCACCGGCCCCGCGGTGCCGGACGTGCAGCCGAAGGCTGCGCACTGATTCCAGCCCACGGTCACGCCCCAGTCCGCATCGCGCGGATCGCCGCCGCCATGTCGGCGGCTCCAAAGACGCTCGTGCCGGCCACCAGTGTGTCCGCACCCGACTCGATGCTCGTCTTCGCCGTCGCGATGTTGATGCCGCCATCCACCTCGATGCGGTAGCCCAGTCCGAGGATGTCGCGGATTTTCCGGGCGGCGCGGACCTTCTCCATCATCTCGGGCATGAACGACTGGCCGCCGAACCCCGGCTCGACGGTCATCACGAGCACGACATTCACGGCCTTCAGGAACGGCTCGATTTTTGAAAAATCGGTGCCCGGCTTCAGCGAGATGCCGCAGCCGATGCCGGCGTCGCGAATCGCGAGCAGCGTGCCCATCACGTCGCAGTCAGCCTCGGTGTGAATGGTGATGTTCTTCGCGAGCTTCGAGAAGCGCTGCCAGTAGGCATCTGGCCGCGTGATCATGAGATGCACGTCGAGCGGCACGGTCGCCGCCTTCGCCACGCACTCGCAGAACGCGGGGCCGAACGAGATGTTCGCGACGAGGTGGCCGTCCATCACATCGAGATGGAGCCAGTCCGCGCCCGCGGCCTCGGCGGCGCGCACCTGCTCGTGGAGACGCCCCCAGTCAGCCGCAAGGACTGAGGGCGCGATGACGGTCGAGTGTGACATTTGCGCGGAGCAAAGCGGGGCGCACCGCGCGTGGCAAGACGGAGCGTGAAAACAGAGCCCTCGCTCTTGACGCTGCGGTCTCGCGGCACAACGGTTCCCGCACGTTAAGGATTCTCCCCTTTCCGACCAACGACACACATCCACCCAAAAATCGCCATGAACGCCATCGGCACGTCACGCGGAACATCCCTCTTGAGCGCGGCTTTGATCCTTCTCCTTTGCGGCTGCAGCGTCCCTTGAGGTAAAATCCGCAAGTAGCTCCAATCAGGCTTCTTACGAGAAGCCATCATCGGCAACGGGTCAGATTCCAGACTCAGGTTCATACAAAAAGTTGACTTCGCGCACGCGGCAAAAAGCCATGCGCCGAAGAACGATCATCACCGTGGGAAGCGGAGACGCCGAGGTCAAGATTTACACTCTCCGCCGCAAGGACGGATACAGCTCCTTCCAAGCCGTGTGGTATGAGCTGCGGCAGCGCAAATCGAAGACCTTCGCGAAGATGGAGGCGGCGAAATTGTGGGCGCAGCAGGTCAGCAGTTCGTGTTGCCACGAACTGCCAGACAACAGCCCCGCCTCGTTCCGCGACTTTGAAATCCTGCGGGCGTGTGACGCGCGGGCGAAACGCTACGGGCTGACGCTCACCAGCGCCTTCGAGGAATGGTCGGACGCCAAGACGACCTTGAAGGGCGGCACGATCCTCGACGCGGTTCGGTTCTACAACGCGCACCACGCGGGACTGCCGACGAAGCCCTTCACCGCAGTAGCCGACGAGTTTGTTGCGGCAAAGGAAGCGATGGGGATCAGCCATGATTATCGCCGCAGCCTCCGACACTATCTTGCCCGGCTGAAAAAGGATTTCAGTCAGCAGCCCCTCGCCGACATCACAACGGTGCAGGTCGATGACTGGTTGCGCGAAGCCCACGGCAATCACACGACCAAGAACAACCTGCGGCGAATCTTCGTGACGCTGTTCAAGTGGGCGCGCGAACGCGGTTATCTCGCACAGGACAAGAAGACCGCGCCGGAGCGCGCCATGACATTCAACGGCCCGGAAACCGCACCGGCCATCTTCACGCCGGCGGAGATGCAGAAGATCCTCGCCGTGTGCCCCGACAACCTTCTGCCGCATATCGTCATCGGCGCTTTCTCCGGCATCCGCGCCGCGGAAATTGAGCGGCTCGAATGGAGCGAGATTCTGTGGGATCGCGGCTACATCGAGATCAAGGCGGCGAAGGCCAAGACCAAAGCGCGGCGGCTCGTGCCTATTCTGCCAAACCTCCGCGCGTGGTTGGAGCCGTTCAAGAAGGAGGAAGGCCGCGTCTGCTTCCTGCCGAATCTTCACCTGCGCCTGACCTACTTCGGCGAAAAGTCCGGCGTCGGCTGGAAGCAGAACGCCCTGCGTCACAGCTTCGCCAGCTACCGGCTCGCGGAGATTCAGGATGCGGCAAAGGTCGCGCTGGAAATGGGCAACACGCCCGACAAGCTCTTCCGGCACTACCGCGAGCTAGTGACGCCGGAGGCGGCGAAGGAATGGTTCGCCATCATGCCCCCGCCGAAATTGACGTGACGCAGGGGGCATGAGCCAAGCCACACCTACTTCGCAACTTGTCCGCAAACGCCAACTCGCGGTCATCTTCTCCGTCAGCCCGCGCACGATTGATGGATGGATCGCCAAACGGATGATTCCCTACATCGAGCCGAATCCGCGCCTGCATCTTTTCGATCCGGCGGCGGTGAAGTCGGCCCTGCTTGCACAGTTCGCCATCCCCGCCAATATCCCCGACGCAGTGCTGCGCCGTGCGGAGCTGCAAACGACATCGTGACACCGAAAGACCCAACCGACCTAGACACGCTCGCCGCTTACGCAGAGGGCTACGCCGAGTTTGCGATGAAAAACATCGGGCGCGTGCCGCCGACGATGCTCGCGATTTCGCCGGAGGGTCTGCTGCACTTCATCCCCGAGTCTCTCGAAGACGAGCGCGCCAAGAACGACTTCGCCAACATCGGCAGGCTCGTCTGCGCGGCGTTCGGCGCGACGAACATGGTGATGATCCTCGAGTCCTGGGTGACGATGGCGAAGCCCGGCCAGACGCTCGACACGGAGACACCGCCCTCCGAGGCGTTCGACCGCGAGGAATTCGTCGTCGTGATGGGCGAGACGATTGGACGGCAGACTCAGCGGTTCCTGCCGATTCTGCGAACCGACGCGGGTGGTTTCTTCGGATTTGGCGAGTGCCCCACATTGGCGTTCGACGGCATCGAGGGGCGCTTCGCCGGGATGTTGCCGCCGAAGCAAACGACGCCCGAGATGCGGACAGTGGCGCAGGCGCTTCTCGCCGCGATGGGCGTCACCCGCGATGCGTTGCAGCCGAAGCTCGGCAACAACTGATTACGCGAGCGGACGCCGATCAAGGCGCTCCAGCACCTTGTCCATCACGAGCAGCACCTTCTCCGTGACGACGATCATCTTGGCGTGGTCGCCCTCCATGTAGGCGATGAGCTTGTTGGTCACGTCGGCGTTCACGTTGCGCTGGCTTTCGAGCTGATTGAGCAGCCAGCGGACGATGAACGACCAGCTCGCGATGGCGATGGCGGCGAGCGCCAGGAACCAATACGCGATGTTCTTGTTGGCGAGGTAATCGACCTCCGACTGGAAGGGAATTGCACCGGAGGCGACGCCCACGGCACCGAGCGCGACACTCGGCAGAACGGCTACGAGCAGGATGGCGAGAGTGAGGCGGATCTTCATATCACCTCGCGCACGTCAAATTGCGGCGGCGTGCAAACGAGCAGCAGGTTATGCGCAATCTGCGGAAAGGATGCGGCCGTTGCGCTGCCAGTAATCCAGGAACCGCTCGGATTCGTGGCCCCATTGGTAGCCGGTGCGCTCACGCAACGCGAGCCGCTCCCCAAGGTGGTCGAGCACGATGGCGTTCCACTTGTAGTGATGCACGCGGCCTTTGCCTGGGTGGAGACGTTCGTTCGGCATCCCGTGGTGGCCTTGGTTGATGCACTGGAAACCGCGCGTGAGGATCAGCTTGCGGTCGCAGCCGCCGAGGATGCGCTTGGTGATGCGTGTCTCGACGGGGAACTGCTCACTGATGGGGATGTCGTCGCGGATCGCCGGCAGCAAGCCATCGGCGGCGATGCGGTCCACGAACCATCCTTGGACGCAATTCGCCTCGCCTGCGCTGGCGGCCATCTCGGCGAGCGGCAGCGGGTATTCGTAGAATTCATCGAGATCGGCCTGAGCGGACCACTCGTGGCGGTCGTCGACGTAGCGCGCCTTGAGGCCGTTGAGGACGCCGGTGTCCCGGCCGTTGTCGAAGACGCCCTGGTAAAGCGGCTCGACGTGGAGCGTGCCTCTGCCGGCGGCATCGCGAACGGCGAACCAGTCGATGTCGTGGCACAGCTCGCTGGCTGCGATCACGATGTCGGTGAAACCGAGAGCGGCATAGTGCCGGACGAAGTGCGGGAGCAGCGGAGTCGGGCGATAGAGGACGGCGAAGACCTTCCAGTGGGATTGCGTGTTCATAGAGTCGATGGCGGTGGTGTCGTGCTCGCCCGCAGGTGCCTCACCATTTCCGTGCAGTGCTTCTGCCGGCCTTCCGCGTCGTAGTTGCTGTAACAGTGGCGGGCGATGTCGGAGTCGCCGAGTGCCTGCCAGATGAGATTCGGGAACGCTGCGTAGGCCGGCAGCTTTTCGTGGAGCAGCGAGAGCAGCACGTCCGTGCATTGGCCGCGCGCGGTCGGCTGCCCACGCATGATTTTTCGCGCTGCGAGGAAGGCGCTCCGGCGGAAGGCAACTGCGTGAGTGTCGAGCGCCCGCTTTACCCGCACGAGGCCGTCGTTCACACGCTTGGGCGGAGCGAGATGCTGACAGCCGAAGTAAAAGATTTGCCAGTCGTCCGGCAGTTCCAGCGCTGCGACACGCTCACGGAACTCGGGGTGGAACACTGCATCATCTTCGAGCACGAGCAGCGCGGCGGAGTCGCGTTGCTGCGCGGCCCGCAGCAGCAGGCGAAACGAAAGGCTGTGGGCGCGCTGCGGTGCGCCAGCGAACCCTTTCCAGCGGCGCAGCCTGCGTGCATCAAGCGCGCGGAACCACTGCGCCGTGACGCCTGCATCGGCCATGCGAGCCTGGAGCCACGCGCGGCGGTCCTGTCTGCGCGGCAGGCTCACGTAAGCGCGATGCGGGAAGATGGCGTTGATGTCCACGCCATCGGTCGGGCGTCAAAATGCGCGCGATTAGAACGCAGCGGCGACCAACGATGCTGACTCGTTCGGCGAACCCTGCATTTCGCCATTCGCCGTCGATGCGAGCTGTGGCCACGCCGCCACGAACCGTTCGTAGGCTTCGGGAAAGTCCGCAGCGAGCCGAGCTTCGGCTTTGGCGATCCACTTGTCCTCGCGCTTCGCGCCGCCGGTGAGATGCGCGTAGCCGGCCTTGGCGACCTGCTTTCGTGTCGGCGCGAGCGGCAGCAACGTGCCGACCTCGACGCCGACCCGCCGCGAGAAAACACCGAGCTGATACTGCTCGACGATCATCGAGGTCGTGGTGCCGTTGAGCGAGCTGCCCCGGAATTTCTGGGCGAGATCGAGGCCCGCCCAAGCGTAGGCGCGCACGAGCGCCACGTCGCTGCCGCCGAGCAGACCCGCATTGTAGGATGTGCCGCCGGGCGCGAAACCCGCGATGTCTTGCGCCGCCCGCATGTCCCGCGATGAGTAGTAGTGAGGGAAGTCCGGCGACTGCGCGATGAGGCGCTCGCGGATGAGCCGTTTCGGGAGCGGCTTAAAGAGCAGCACGTCGCCATCGAACTGAACGAACGGCTGCTCCTGGAGCGCGCACGCGACGAGTTTGCCGAGTGCCCAGATGTGCTTGAGCCCTTCTGCGGGCCAGCATTCCAGCGCCGTCGTGACGTGAGCGAACGGCCAGCCGAGCAGCGCCGCGATCTCGGCCCCGTGTTTGTCGGTGACGAAATCCGTTTCGGTGAAGACGCGCGCGGCGAGATTCACGGCGAGCGTCTGAATGAGCAACGGCCCTCGTGTCGGCACGAACATCGGCGTTTTCGTCCACAAGCTCATTACGCCGCGCATGGCGCAGCGACGGCTTCGGGATGTTGGTTTCGATAGGTTGCTCACAGCAGAAAACCGCCAAGTGGTGGTGCGGCGACGAATCGCGAACCCGCTTGCGGAGTTGCTGGAGGTGGCCTGTCAATCGGGACGAAATGCGCGATGCGCTCGACCGGCACCGCGAGGTCGAAGGCGCTGCCGTCGCGCCGCACGATCCGGCGAATGACCGCGCCGCGCGGCGCATACGTCACCGGCATCCGGCGGCAATTCAGCCAGCGGATGCACAGGTGATACGGGTGATGCCAGGGCAGCGCGGCGAAGGCGTGCAGGTGGATGGTGCAATCCGCCGCCTCGGCGAGCACGGCGGCGAATCGCTCGGCCATCCGCAACGGCACGGTCACGATGAGGTCGAGGTCAGCGCCGGGCGCTTCCTCTCCGCGCGCGAACGAACCGGCGATGCCGACCGTGCCGAGCCGATGCTTCGCGGCCAGTTCCGCGATGAGCGCCACGAGGTCAGAGGCTCGATCCTTCATCGGCAGTTTTCTCGAAGCTGCAATCCGGGTCTTGCGTCTCGTTGCTCTCACTCTCGCCAAACATTCCGAGCGAATCCGGCTGGAGGTTGCTCACGCCACCGTTGCTCACATCCACGGTCACGGAGCCGGGTGGGTAAAGCGGGATGTCCCCTTCCGTGTGCGTGCCATCCGGGATGGTGTCGTTGGTCCAGTGGATGTGCGGCTCGCCTTCGTTCACATCGACGGGTGTTTTCTGCGCGGACTTGCCGTTGCCGTCTTCGGGGTTCACGGCGTATTGCCCGTTCACGCTGTAGGTGGCGTTGTAGGTGTAGCCGTCCTCGGTGTCCCCGCTCGGGCCTTCGTGCTGGCAGACCTTTTCCTCGGTCGTGCTGCCATTCCACGTCGCACCGAAGATCAGGCAGAGGGGCGGAAATTTGAAACTCCCGGTGCCGACGTAGTGCGTGAGCGGCGCATTGCCCGGAGCGCCGTAGTCGGCAGAATACGTGATGGTGCCTCCGGGATTGACCGGGACGTTCTTGAACTCGAACCCGCCGTTGTAACCGGGATGTGCAGTGCCGAGTTGGACGCCTGGCGAGCCCACGCCGGACACGCGGAGCGTGCCCACGCCCGCCGGCCCGCCAGCGATGCTGACGTTCACATAGACGGTGCAGGTCTCTGGCGGCTGGATGAAGCACGCCGGGCCATCTGGATCGACGTCGGCATTCACCTCGACGGTGATGGTCGGCACATCCGGCTGCGGTGGCTTGGGTGGCTTTGGAGGTTTGGGCGGCACGGGCGGTTGTGGTCCGCCACCACCACCGCCACCGGGCGGCCATCCGCCGCCGCCTCCACCAGTGCCGCCACCGCCGCCATTATCCCCGCCACCACCGCCGTCGTCGCCAGGCGGGTCGGATGGAGGATCATGTGGATTGGGCGGATCGCCATCGCCACCGTCGCCATCGTCCCCCGGAGGTTCCGGCGGGCGCGGCGGTTCTGGCGGCTCGGGAGGATCAGGTGGGTCTGGCGGCTGCGGGCCATCCGGCCACGTTTCATCCGTCCAATCATGAGCGAGGAATTCAGCCGCGCCGAAATCCCACTGCTGCACAACGCGACGGTCGTAATCCTGTTCTTCCCAAACCGGCTGCGTGATGAGCCAGACGTAGCTCTCGAAGGTGAGCCATTTGCGCCAGGCATCGCGCCGAACCGCCGTGCCGCTGCGCGCGAGTGTGCGCGCCTGAAACCAATCGAGGCCGGTCATAGCGTGTCGGGGATGAGGTCGCGCGCGACTTCGACGAGGAACGTGCGCGTGGTGTTGCGGAGGAACGGCGGGCCGACCTGCGGGTCGTAGTTGTTGAGCGCGATCCACTCGAACTCGCCGAGGGCGTTGAAAAGCGTGCCGGCGTCCTCCTCGTAGTTCGTGAGCGCCGAGGTCAGATCCGGGCTGTCGAGCTTCACATGGAGCCGGAAGGCGGTCTGCTCGCCCTCGCCGACTTTGCGCCAGTCGTGGCCGTCCACGAGGATGCTTTCCGGCTCCAGTTCCTTGAGCGCGAAACGCAGCGCGGCGAGGTCGATGTCCGCCACAACGCCGCCTTTGAGGAACGTGATATGGAAGACGAGATCATCGCCGCGCTTGGTCCAGAACAGCGGGCCTTTGTCCTTCGTGTTCGCGTCGCCGAAGTTTCCCGCGTTGAGCGAGACGAGCTTGGTCAGCAGGTCGATATAGACTTCGAGCACGCCCGACGGCCGCACATTGCCGCTCGGCTCGATGCCGAAGGTGAAGATGACTGGATCGCTCGCGCCGTCCGCGTTCCCGGCGATGAGCGAGACGACGAACACACCCGGCATGGTCGCCGCGCCGGAGATTTTGCCGGTGGGCAAATGCAGCGTCAGGCCGGGCGGCAGCGGCGACGAATTCCAGAACGTCGGCGAATTGCTGGCCCAAGGCTGGAAGGCGAACGTCTGCCATTGGCGGTAGCCGAGGACGCTCTGCGTGGTGTTGATGACGGGCGCGGCCATGTCAGGAGATTTGCGCTTTGGCCTGCGTCAACGCGGCGAACACGAAACCCTTCGCGCCACGCACCGAGTTCTCGGTGTCGAACTGAATCAGCCGCGCCCGCAGGACGAAGCCGGGCGTCTGCGGCACCGCGTTCGCCGGGCACGCGCTCCAGGCGATGTAGAGCTGCCGTTCCGCGCTGATCACGTTGTCGAGCGAGCGTTTGATGATCGCGCCGAAGTGATGCTTGAGCTTGAGCCCGCTGATGATGATGCGCTGCGAGAGCAGCGGCGCGGGCTGCCACACGACATCGGCGAGGTTTTCCGAAACTGGCGACGGCGTGCCCTGCCCCGGCGCTGTGCCGGCCTCGATGACGACGAGGAATTGCGCGCGCGTGTTTGCGACGAAGAGTTGCAGCTCCAGGTCGAACTCGACGGCGAAGCGGCCGTCCGGTTGCCACATCGCTTCGTTGATGTGCAGCAGGAACAGCTCGCGCTCGAAATCGAGCGGGTAAAACGAATTGGTCTGCGCGGCGCGCGTGAGGCGATACCAAACGCGCCCGTCGCTGCCCGCGTAGCCTTGCGGATCGAGGTATCCGCCGCGGCGACCGAGGCCACCGGGCACGAGCAGCGGCACGTTCGTCGTGTTCTGAAACACGTTGCCCGCATTTGGTTCAGGGCGCGGCAGTGGCACGGCGATAGGCACCACGGTCGCGTCATGGATGGCCGGGAGCAGTCCAGCCGGGCGCGGAAGCTTGTCGGTCTTGCCTTCGCTGAGCGATTTCGGATCGAAGTCCGCTGGCAGCCGCGCACTCGGGAACACGTCGGTGAAGTCGGGGATTTCGATGTCCTGCGAGACGGCGCTATCACGCCGGGTGAGCAGATTCGGCGTGGGCAGCAAATCCTCGATGGCTTCGAGTCGCGCAAAGATGCCGGCGAGTGCGTCAAGCAGCCCGAGGATCTGCGCGATCGTGTGCGTGTGCGCGAGAAAGGCGCTCCGCGGCCCGGCGCTCGAGATCACGAGGGCCAGACTATTGAGCGCGGGCGGCGGCTCGCCTGTGGCGAAATCCAGCGTCAGTTCATTCGCGCTGGCGATGGTCGCCTCGAATCCGTCGAGCACCTTCCCGCCCGACACGTTTGCGCGCACCGTGAGATGGAACGCCTCGGTGCCGAGGTTGTGCGGGAACGAGAACGAGCGCGCTTCCCCGTCGCCGAACACCGCAACGTAGTGCTGCACGCCGACGATGATCTGGTCGGGCGTGAACGGAATGTAGTCGCGCGGCTGCGGCGGACGCAGCCAGTCGATGGGCTGCACCGTTTCCATTTCCTCCCAGATTTGCTCCCGCACGACCTTCACCGGCTGCTGAAACAGCGTGATGATGCGCCCTGGCACCGCCGGATCGGCGATGTCCTCGCCGTCCTCCACGATCTCGGCCTCGACCTCGAACGGCACTTCGATCTCTGCCACGGCCCGGAGCGCCGCCGCCGTTTCTGCACGGTCCAGCGGCAGCGTGAAGGTCAGCGTGCCCGGCGCGAAGGTATTCACCTCGACGGTGATGAGTGGGTGAGGCGCGCCCGCGAGTTCGCCGATGAACTCGACGTAAGCGTTGTCGGGCTCGGGGTTGGTCGCCTCGAATCGTTTGCCCTTCTCGAACATGGCGTTGAGCGCCGCCGCGATTTCATCCGGGCCATCCTCGATGCCGAGCAGCTTCGAGACGCGATAGTTCCAGCGCAGGAAGTAGGTGCCGCGAAAGTCCGGCGGCAGATGCAGCGCCTGAATCTCATTGCTGGGCGGTTCCGTCTCGCTGCCGCCGTTACCTTCGCGGATGCGGCGGATGGTGGGCGGCGTCGGCAGCACGCGCTCGTGGCCGCTATTGAACGCAAGCGGTGCCTGGATGAGCCGACACTCGAACCACCAAACACCGAGCTGCTTGAACTGCCGAACACGGACGAAGGAGATTGGCCCGAGCTTGTTCGTGTGAACGTAGATCGGATACGTCGCTTCGGAATCCAGCCGTGTCGTCTTCACGACCCACGTGCCTGTCGCCGGGTTTTCCACCGTGTCGATAATGCCCGAACCCTGCGCCGCGGTTTTGAACACGTCGGCGTTCGCGTCGAAATTGATGTCCGGCGTGTCCGTGTCCCCGATCCACAGCTTGAACAGGCCCGCCGTCGGGGCCGTGAGCACTTTGCCGATGCTCGCCCGCAGTGTCCGCACACGCAGATCGCGCTCCCGCAGGTCGCCGCTCTCGCTTCGCTCGTAGGTCCGCAGCGAGCAGCGCAATTGGTCGCCCAGCACAAACGGCGAAAGCGAGACCGCGCCGCCATCGCTGGAGACGAGCTTGCGCGTGATGAGGTCGGCGTAGAGATCGAGATCGCTCACGCCGGGCGCAGCTTGTCAAAGGACGCGCAGCTTGCCTTTACCGCGCGGCCTTCCGCTCGGCTTCCTCAGCGGGCGTTTCGCGTTCGAGGCTGAAGAAAAACGGATCGAACGCCTGCCGCTTGTGCGGGAAGAGCGGATTGAGCGGTGGTTCCTCCGCGGCTTTCTTCGCCTTCTCCGCCTCGCGCTGCTGGCGATTAGTCTTCGGATCGAGGGACATGATTATGTGCTCCAGAAGATGCCGCGCGCATCGGCCTGGCCGAAGAACGCCTCGGCCTCAGCATTACGGTCGTTCACGAAGCTTAGGAGCGCGTCATTGATGCGGTCGCCGATGCCGCCCGCGAGGCCAGTGTGCAGGCGCAGCGGCGGGCTTGGTGCCTTGGGCGGAATGAGGCGCGAGGCGTGTTGCAGGTTCCAAAAGACGAAGTGCTGGGCGTATGGCGTCCAAGTCGCATCGGGCTCGTCGTCCGACGATGCGCCCGGCGGCGAGACGATCCAGACCGTTGCCATTTTGAGGTCATCGTATTGCGCGTCGCCTGCGTTGAGCAGTGTCCCATACATGAGCGCGAGGCTCTGCTCCTGCGGCGGCACATACTTCGACACGGCGCGCAGCTTGGCGCGTCCACCGGTCGTGCGCAGGTAGTCATTGAGGAAGACGGTCGAGATGGATTCTGTCTGTGCGTCCACCAGCGGGTCGTGAACGTCGATCTGGAGCCGCGTGCCGATGCGCGCTTTGGAGAGCACCACGTCCATCGCCCGGATTTCGCGCGTGCGATTCTCGTCGAACTCGCCTTCGAGCGCGCCGGGCTTGGTCACATCGCCGCCCTTCGCCGCGGCCTTCACGCCGAGCTTCTCGAAAAACTTCGGGTAGCCCTCGGCCGCCGCCGCGATGATTTGCCCGGAGAGCGATGCGCTTACGCGGTCGGGCATCAGCGGATTGCGCCAGCCACCCAGCACGAGATACGGCGTGGGATCATCGGTCAGCGGAACGTCGTGCTCCTTGGCGTCCTCCTCGGGTGGCGTGCCTTCCGGCCAGTCGGCGGGCATCGTGATGTAGGTGTCTCGCCCATTCACGAAGCCGGGCCGGATGAACGCCCGCCACTCGCCGGTGCCGTCGTCCTTCCATTCCCAGCGCGCGCTGATGAACCATGGATGCCGCCACAATAATTTCGCGTCGCCGGAAACGATCACGCCGCGCGGTTGCTCCTTCGTGTCGGCACGAACGCCCCGCAACGGGCGGGCGCGTTTCACCTGTGCGACGAGTTTGTTCCAGGCGTCGGCGGCGATCATTGCCAGAAGAAGTGCCGCGTGGCCGTCTTGCGGTCGGTTCCCAGCGCGGCGCGGTGTTGCAGGTCGAAGAAGGCGATTTGGTAAAGGTCGAGCTTCTTGTCCTTGCGCTCTCGCAGCATTGCCAGCGGGTAGCGGGTGCGCCGCCCAGGGAGTGCGACCGATGCAGTGGTGCCACCGGAGCCTTCGCCGGCTTCACCATCGTCGGTGTTCGGATCGGCGACCTGGACGACCTCCACCTTCTCGACCGACCAATCCTTCTCCCGGCACGTCACCTCGACGCAAATGTAGCCGCGCCCTTCATCGTCGAGCATCGGTTGGCCGAACTTCAGCACGGGCGGCGGTTGGTCGTCCGTGCCCGCGAGTGGCACATCTTTGATCTTCGCTTCGACCTTGTTGACCGTGCCCTGCCGGATCGACGCAGCCTCGGTGCCGATGAGCGACACCTGAAACGGATGCACGAACTCCGTGCCGTCGCCGTCGAACGTGATGATCGTGCCGTCGGGCATCTCGCGCAGGCGCACGCCATCCCCCGCGATGAGACGGCACGCGCGCACCGCTGCGCAGAGCTGATTCCACAGGGTCGCGGTGATGGGCTGACCGCGCTTCACGAACGGTAGATCGTTCATTCGCTGCCACCCTCGAGTTGCGCCTGGCCATAGACATCGCGCAGCCAGCCGTTCGGACCGGAGAGCATGTATTCCTCGGTGATCTCCACGGCGTTGCCCTTGCGTTTGATTTTCGGCGCCATCTTCAGCCAGTTCCGCTTCTTCGCCGCGCCGGGAATCTTGAACTGCTCAATGCCAGGCGGCTTGTCCACGATCGTGCCGATACCGCGGAGGATGGACGACGGGATCGTTTTCGCCGCGTAGGTTTTTCGGAAGACC
>JBGAPU010000129.1:0-15261 GCA_044221035.1 Chthoniobacteraceae bacterium
CGGCGCTCGGCGGAAACCGCACGGCATCCAGCGCGCGCGATGTCTTCACCGCGGGCCGCACGGTCCTCAGCGACTTGAACTGGGTCCGCACCTTTCATCTCCGCGAAGCCGTCGCGCAGATGTTCGACACACCCGATGGAGCTGCACGGTTGCGCGCGCTCCGCAGCGTGTCCGTCAGCCACGGCCCCGGCTCCCGCACGACAGCGCTCCTCTTCCTCGGCTGGCTCGCCGCACTGCTCGGCTGGAGCAAGGGCCACGCGCCCGCGCGCTTCGAGGCCGCGACCGGCGTCGCCAACCGCATCGGCTTCACCACGTCGGATGGCGGCAAGGTCGCATGCGAGCTGAGCGAGTCATCCGGCGCCGCAATCCACCGGGTCGTCCTCGAACACGACGACCTCAGCATCACCGTGGACCACCCCGCGCACGCCGAATACCTCAACATCACGCTCGTGTGGAAGGACGGCCGCCTCGCGCGCCACCTCGTCCCCGCTGACAGCCCCGACCTTGCCGATATCCTCGACGAGGAACTCTCCCGCGGCAGCCGCCACGGCATCTACCCCCGCGCGCTGGCCGCCGCGGAGGATCTCATGTGAGGCTCAACGACGCTGCGCGAGCCAGAGAGCGGCATTGCGTCGCCGCCCGCCCCGTGCCAACCTCGCTGCCATGAAGTCTCCGCGTCCCTTTAAAAAGCTCTTCATCATTTCCGGAACCATCGCGGCGTGCCTCTCCGGCACCGTGCTGATGACTGGATGCAAGACGGCAATGGTGATCGGCGCGGTGGCCGGCGCGGTGACCATCGCCGTCGTGGTCGCGAAATACAAAGCCAGCGCCGAGCAGAAGGCCGCCGCCGAACAGCGGGCCCATGCGGTGATGGCGCGCACGGCACAGCCGCGCATCGAGCGCAAACGTGCGCAGGTGCGGGCCGCATCCCAGAAAAAGACCGCGGACATCGAGGCGAAATACGCCAGGCGCATCGCCCAGTCGCAGGGTGCATCCGCCGCGCAGCTCGAGGCGGAGAAGAAGAGGGAGATCGAGAAGGCGCAGTCCCAGTCAACCGTCGAACTTGCCGCTCTCGACCGTGAATGGAGCGCGCTGGGCGGCACCGCACCCGGTGGTCTGAAGGCGGACGCGACCCCCGCGGGCACCGCCGTCGAGCCCTATGCGACCAACCAGGACACCGAGTCGCTTTCCGCCTCCGCGTCCGCGCACATGCCGAGGTATCTCGCCGTCAATGTGCCGATGCAGGGCGTCGCCGAGGAGCGCAAGGGGAAGAGCACCGTGATGCTCTGGGACACGCGCCGCAACCAGCTCGTGACCGACTACGTCTATGTCCTCAAGCGCGAGCTGCAGGAAGGCAAGACCGTCAAGATCGCCGGCGTGAGTGCGCACGTCGCGGCCGCCGAATAGCGGAACTCTTTCCACGGCCCGCGCATCCCCCCGTGCTGGAATCCACTTGCGCGCCATCGGCGGCTCCATAGCACTCGCGCTGTGAAATGCCGCCTTTCGTCACTCCTCCGCTACGCTCTCGGCGCAGCATGCATCATCCTCGCTTCGTGCGACAGTCCGAAGACCTGCTTCGACCGCGCGGTGCTGAACTGCAACATGCTCCAGGGCTTCGCCGGCCAGGGGATGCTCCGGCAGCTCGAGATGCCCTCGGCAAAGCTCATCGATGCAAAGACGCTGGCATCCGCGCCGATGAAGCGCTCCGAGGTCGTCGCGGACAAGATCACCTTCGTCGAGGAGTCGCTCGAAAAGGTGCGCGCACTCCGGCAGACCGCCGACACACGCGACGTCGTCCAGGCATCCCTCGCGCTGCATGAATTCGTCCTTCCTGTTTACCGGAACGAATACCAGCAGCTCGCCAAGCTCTACGACAACGGCGCGCCAAAGGCCGAGATCGACGCGCTCGCGGCCGCCATCACCGCAAAATACCAATCCGGTTTCCAATCGCACGTTGACCGCCTGACCTCTGTGGCCAAGCCCTACGCCGCGAAGCACGGCATCAAGGTCGTCTGGGACGTGCCCACTTCGCCTTCGCGCTAGCCAAGGCGCGTCACCCGGAGCGATGCCGGCAATCCCCACCCGCTGCCCGCCATTGATGAAACCCGCAGCCGGAAAGAACCGCAGAGCCAGACGATCCCGTCCCAAATCCCTCCCGCCACGCTGTAACGCCGCTATGTCCCACACCACCCTTCCTCTGTCCCTCGCCATCCGCCATTCGTCATTCGCCGGCATCCTCCTCTCCCTCGCCGGCACCACGCTCCTCCGCGCCGCCGACGCTCCCTTCAAGTCCGAGCTCTTCTCCACCCTCACGCCCGTCTATGCCGACGACTTCAGCAGCGGCAAGATCAACACCGAGTTTTGGGAAGTCCGCCAGAACACCACGTGGACCGTGAAGGACGGCGTGCTCACCGGAGCCCCGTCATCCGCCGAATTCCAAGCGAAGAAAAAAGCCAGCGACGACCCGTCCCACGCCGGACTGAAGCCCGTGATGTGGCTGAAGAAGGTGCCGGAGAACTTCGTCGTCTCCATGCGGGTCCGCTACGACGCGAAAGCCTACCAGAAGGGCTTCCCGCTCCTCGACCTCGGCCATCACACGAACACAGTCACCTTCAGCGAAAAGGCCACGACGCTCGCAATCAAGAAGAACGTCGAAACCCTCACCACCCCCGGGCCTCTCCTTGCGCTGAACCAATGGCACGACGTCGTCCTCGAACTGAGGAAAGGCACCCTGCTCCTGTCCATCGACGGAAAGAAGCACCGCTTCGAGAGCAGGAACATCGACATGGCCGGCCAGGCGCAAATCGACTTCAAGGCCGTGGATGGCGGGAGCTGCCAGATTGATGATGTGAGGGTGTGGGAGGGGAAGTGAGCGGGCCGTCCGAGCCTCGCTTGCGTTCCATTCGCGCGCGGCGGTAACGTCATCCACGATGCGCTCCGCCCTCGCTGTTGCCCTACTGTTCTCGACGATCACCGGAGCCGTGCTCGCAGGGCCTTCGGTGATCTGGGGGGAGAAGGGAGAGAAGTATGATCCGGCGGGGCCGCTGCCGGACTTCTCGTTTGCGGGCTATGAGCGCGGAGAGAAGGCGATTCCCGAGCGCGCGCCGCAGATCTCCGTGACGGATTTCGGCGCGAAGGGCGACGGGAAGACAGACGACACGGCGGCGTTTCAAAAGGCGCTGCGGGAAGGTGGCGGAAAGGTCATCGGCATTCCGGCAGGGCGCTTCGTGCTGAGCGACATCCTCGAAGTGAGCGCCTCGGGCACGGTGCTGAAGGGCGCGGGTGCGGACAAGACGGTGCTCCTTTTCACGCGCGGCCTCCAGTCGATCCGGCCGCAAGCCGCGGAGACCGGCGGCGGCAAGGCGACCACCGCGTGGTCGTGGAGCGGCGGGCTCGTGTGGTTTAAGGGCGAGGGCTCCACGGTCGGAAATGAACTCACAGTGGTCGCCGCACCCGGCGCGAAGCGCGGCGACACCCGGGTGCCGGTGGCTGATGCGTCAAAAATCGCGGTCGGCGACGAGGTCGCGGTGACCGTGAAGGACGACACCGCGGGGAGTTTCGTGAGCTACATCTTCGGCGGCAAACCGCACGACGCGCAGAAGCTCGTGGGCAAGCACGGCTACCGCTACGCGGCGCGGGTGCGCGAAGTGAAGGGCACGACGGTGGTGCTCGACCGGCCGCTGCGCTTTGACCTGCGTCCGGAATGGTCGGCGTCGCTGCGCGCCTTCCGCCCTGCGCTCCAGCAGGCGGGCATCGAGGATTTGGCGTTCGAGTTTCCGCGCACTCCCTACCGAGGGCACTGGGAGGAGGATGGCTTCAATGCGATCCAGTTCGAGAACTGCGCGCACTGCTGGGCGCGGCGCATCGCGATCCGGAACTGCGACAGCGGCATCTTCACGCGGGGCTGGTTCTGCACCGTGAGCGACATCGTCTTCACCGCGACGCGCCCCGCGCAGCCCAAGGGACAGACGGGGCATCACGGGCTGCAGATCGAAGGCGCGGACAACCTCGTCACGCGGTTCGACTTCAAGACGCGCTTCTTCCACGAACTCACCGTCGCGCATTCCATCGGCAACGTGCTCTCCGACGGCGGCGGGAAAGTCCTCACGCTCGATCACCACAAGGCCGGGCCCTACGAGAACCTCTTCACCAATCTCGACACGGGCGACAGTGGCAGCGCCGCGTGGAATTCCGGAGGTCCGCCCGGGGTCGGCCACCACTCCGCAGCGGGCGCGACTTTCTGGAACATCCATGGCAGGAAGGAGCCCGGGCTGCCCCCTGGCGACTGGGGTCCAGCCGGGCTTGTGTTCGTCGGCGTGCGCGGCTTCGTCGGAAAGCCGAACCGACCCGACGGCTGCTATTACGAGAATGTGAGCGCGCTCACCCCGCCGAACCTTCACCTCGCCCAACTCGCGCGCCGGCTCGGTGGAAGCACCGGCTCCGCCGCATCCACGGCGTCCACCGCGACCGCTGCCCTGACCCGATGGACCACCGCGACGGGGCAGCCCTTCAACGCCAAGTTTGCCCGCATCGAAGGCTCGAACGTGATCTTTATTCTGCCCGACGGCCGCACCGCACCCTATCCCCTCGCCTCGCTGTCCCCGGAAAGCCGCGCGCAGATCGCGAGGCTCGCCGCTCCCCGCTGAGGCCGGGAGGCTGCTCCTCCCCCGCCGCATTTTGCCGCTTCCATCACACTGCGGGCGGCGCTTTCATCGCGCGCATGAAATCCCTCGCCTTCCTCGCGCTCGTCCCGTCGCTCACCGCGTCCATCTTCGCCGCTGATCTCGGCAAGGTCATCTTTGAGGATGACTTCAACCGCCAGCAGACCGGGACGGGCACCGACGCCCCCGGCAACGGCTGGGGCACGAACAGCAAGTCGCGCGCAAAGGGAGACAAGCAGGTGGAGCTGAAGGACGGTGCGATGCGCATTTTCATCAGCCCGCGTGCGGACCACGCCGTCTCGGTGACCCACCCCGCGGAGTTCAAGAATGGCGCGGTGACGCTGCGCTTCATGCTGGAGGACGCACAGGACAGCCTCGGGCTCGATTTCGCGGACCTCCAGTGCAAGGAAGTCCACGCCGGTCACCTCTGCATGGCGCGGGTGGGTGTGAAGCAGGTCACCTTGATCGACCACAAAACCGGCGGGATGCGCAACGACATCCATGAGGCCCGGCAGGCGAAGAAGACGCTGACCGACGAGCAGAAGCAGGCGATTGCTGGAAAGACGAAGAACATCCCGCACGCCACCGCGACCGGCAAATGGCACGAGCTGCAGGTGAAGCTCGAAGGTGAGGCACTCAGCGTGGCGGTTGATGGCAAGGAAGTCGGAAACCTCCAGTCGCCCGGCATCGCGCATCCGACCAAGCGCCTGCTGCGCTTCTCCGTTCCACGCAACGCCGTGGTGGATGACGTGAAGATTTACCGGAAGGACTGAGCGCCAGTCCTTCGCGGAGCGGCGATATCCGAACCACGGGCCCTACGGCCGCACCCGCATCTCGTGGCTGGAGACGGTGAGCGGGATGCCGTTTTCCGTGTGCTTGTGGACGGAGATCAGGTCCACGGTCTTGGCGTCGGCGTGGAGAGTGACTTCGCCGGCGTAGGTGCCCTTGCCGGTCTTGCGCAGCGGGGCGGATTGCCATGTGTCGAACTCCATCTGGAAGCTGTAGTCGGGGTGGCGGTTCACGGACCAGAAGATCTCGTTCCCCTGCGGCTCGGTGCCGTCGGGGAATGTGACGGTGACGATCGCGTGAAGTGTCGTGCCGCCAGTCGTGGACTTGATGACGTGCGCCGTCAGCCTGGGCGAAGTGACGAGGCTGCGCGCGCCGAAGAAGTGATGCGCGGCAAAGGCGTAGAGGTTTTCATCCACGTCGGGCTGCGAAGCGACGGGCTTCGTGAAGCCTGCTTCCTTCGCGCCGCCGTGCTGGCCGCCGGGCATGATGTAAACGGGGAGCTGCGGGAATTTCTCGCCGAGCTCGATGAGGCCGGGGCTCACGTTGTCGTTCGAGCCCTCGCAGTAGAGAATCTCGACGCCGCGCTTCTTCAGCGCGTCGAGGTAGTTCGTCGTGCGGCACACTTCCCACGCGAGCTGGCTGGCGGCCTTGATCTCCGCGTCGCTCCAGCCCGCGGCCTTCACGGAATCGAGTGTGAGGCGTTCGTCGGAGCGCGCCTTTTGACGGACGAGCATCGCGTTGCGCCCGACCTCGGACTGCATCGCGGAGAGGAAGTCGGCGTTCATTTTCGTGATGGCCGGATCGAGCGTGCCCTCGACATACGGGCCGCCCGGGCTGTCGATGATCGGCGCGACGACGGGCATCATCGCGGTGATGCGATCGTCCGCGATGCACGAGGCCGCGGTCGCCACGCCGCGCTTCGAGCCGCCGGTGGTGATCACTTTCCTCGGCTGGAAGACGTCCTTCTCCGCAATGGCCGCGGTGAGCGCGCGCATGTCGCTCAGCCCCCAAATCCACGCCGGCGTGTAGCGCGTGTCTTTGGTCTTCACGAACTGCTCCTCCATGAGCAGGTGCAGCCTGCCGACCGGCTCCATCTCCGTGATCGGCACCATGCCGATATAGACGAGCCCGACGCCGTGCTCCTTCAGCAGCCGCATCTTCGCTCCCGCGGGCACCGGCACTTTCGGCGCGAGCGCCATGTTTTCGATGAGGACGTTTGTGCAGACTTTGTCCACTGGGGCGAGCATCGCGACGGGCAGGCGCACCTTCTGCCCCGGCCACCATTCGCAGACGGTGATTTCCACGAGCTTCGAGCGGAGCGACGGATCCTTCGCGAGCGGCTTCCAGTCTTCGATGACGCGCGTCTCCAGCGTGGAGGCATCCCGCACCGCCGCCATGTCGTAGCGGCCGATGGTAATGTCCGCACGCAGCAGCGATGCGACGAAGGTGACTGCGGCGAAAAGGGAGAGCAGGCGTTTCATGGGAGCGGGTTCTTTTGGAAAGCGGACGCGGGTGGAAAAATTAGCGCCCGACACACGTCGGCTGCCGACAAGCAGCGAATCAACGAAGTGTTTTCATCCACATGCGCGATGCGCCACGGTCACGGCCGCCATGCAATCAAACAGAACCACCCAAGCCACCATCACCCACGCTCCCGGCGCCCCCGTGCTGCGCGCCTTCGGCGAGGAAGTCACCATCCTGCTCAGCGGAGAACAGACCGGCGGCGCATTCACCATGTTCGCCGAGACCACGCCTCCCGGCGAAGGACCGCCCCCGCATTTCCACGAGCGCGAGGACGAATGGTTCTATGTCATCGAGGGCTGCGTCAGCTTCTTCGTCGATGGCAAATGGACCGACGCCCGCGCAGGCGACGCCGTCTTCGCACCGCGCAAGGGGGTGCATGCCTTCAAGAACAACACCGCGCAGCCAACCCGCATGCTCATCCATGCCTCGCCGTGCGGCTTCGAGAATTTCTTCGCCGAGGCCGCGGAGGAATTTGCGAAGCCCGGAGGCCCGGACATGGCGCGCGCCGTCGGCATCGCCGAGAAATACGGCATCCACTTCGTGCAGCCGTGAGCCGCTGATGCGCTCTCAACGCACCGCTTCGAGAATGCCGAGCCGCCACGGGATGCCGCCGTATTTTGCCCCGCGATAATCCGCCTCACTCACGCCTTGGAAGAGGAAGCGCAGGTGCTCCGGATCCACCTCCATGCGTTCATCCACGCCCGTGCGCAGCAACTCGCCATGGCTGATGCTCGCCGTCCACTCCGGTGACTGCCGCACATTCTCCCGCGCAGCAAACGGTTTCGTGAGCGAATCCGCGAGCCCGCGCCATTCGCCGTCGAGACGGTCAGCCACATAGGCTTTGTAGTAGCGGCGCCCCGGCGCCTGAGCCTCGATAATGGTGAGAAATTGCTCGCGGCCCTTCACCCGGTAGGTGTGCGACGCCTCGAAGATGTCCGCCTTCAGCGCGAGCTTCTGCTCCGACCAGCCGAACGGGAAATCCGCGAGCCGCGTCTCGCGCCGCCACAGGTGACCATCGTTCGAGGTGTAGAAAAGGTGCGCCTTTTCCACATCGCAGATCACCCAGAAGTCGATCCACCGCTGCTTCTCCGCGGGGTTCGTCACCATGAGCTGCGGCTTCGACCACGACTTCGCATCGGCGAGGTTCTCCGTCGTGGAAAAATACGGCCCCATCGCCGGCGTCCGCGAAGGATCGGCGAGCTGGTAAACGAGATACCAGCGCTGGTGCGGAGTGAAGTAGAAGACCTGCGGCGCGCAGTGGTAGCGGTCGGTGAAGGAGATCGTCGTCCGCGGCGCAGCGTTCGCCTTCTGCCAGTCGGTGAAGCTCAGGTGCTGCATGCACACCGTCCCCGACTTCATTCGCAGCGTGCCGAAGACATGCCAGCGCCCATCGTGAAAGACAACGGACGGATCCTTCAGCGCCACATGCGGGTCAGCCCCGGTGCGCTGCGCCTCCACGTCGATCAGCGGGGCAGCCGCCCTCCATGTAAAATTCCCCCGCTCCCACCGTGTGGCGTCCTCCGCTGCCGCACATGCCACCACGGCAGCAAATGCGAATGGCACGGCGGGGAAATGTCTCATCGCCGCACTCTGCCGATGTTCCCGTCGCAGCGCGAGGACGAAGCCGCCTCCGCCTCGCGTTCAACACCGTCATTTGCCTCGAAAATCCGGTGGCGGCGGCACGCGACCCGAGCTTCTTCACCATGTCATCTCGTCATCCCTCAGCACCGCACACCATGAACACCAACGACACCGGCACCGTCCGCCTTCACCGAGTGCTCCGCGCCCCAGCGGAGCGAATCTACCGCGCGTTCCTCGATCCCGACGCCATGGCCAAGTGGCTCCCGCCGCACGGATTCACCGGCCGCGTCCACCACATGGATGCAAGAGTCGGCGGCACCTTCCGCATGTCGTTCACCAACTTCGGCGCCGGGAAGAGCCACGCGTTTGGCGGCACCTATCTCGAGCTCAAACCCGGCGAACTGCTCCGCTACACGGACAAGTTCGACGATCCGAATCTGCCCGGCGAAATGGTCACCACCGTCGTCCTGCGCCCAGTCCTCTGCGGGACCGAGGTGAACATCACGCAGGAAGGCATCCCCGCGATGATTCCCACGGAGATGTGCTACCTCGGCTGGCAGGAATCGCTCACGCTCCTCGCCCAGTTGATCGAGCCCGAGATTCCCGACCAGTCGTGACGATTATCGCGGTGGCCGGCGTGCCTCCGCCGCTTCACACCCGCAGCACACAGCGGAATCCGCGCGCCGCATAGTAGGACTCCGCGCCGTTGCAGCCGATGAAGACGCGCCCGTAGCTCCGGCCGCCCCACAGCGCACCGCCC
This sequence comes from Chthoniobacteraceae bacterium, assembly GCA_044221035.1. Lineage (GTDB taxonomy): Bacteria > Verrucomicrobiota > Verrucomicrobiia > Chthoniobacterales > Chthoniobacteraceae > SXWH01. The sequence goes on from JBGAPU010000129.1 coordinate 9,316, forward strand.
TTTGCGCGGAAGTCCGCCGGCGTTTTGATCCAGCTCGAACGCTTCGCATCGAACTCACCTAGCTTCTGCAGCGCCATGTATTCCTCCTCAGTGAGCATCTCGACGCCCATCGCCGCAGCCATGCCCGCGGCGCTGCCCTTTGGCTTGTGCTCCTTGCGCGAAGCGAGCGCCTCCTCGTCGTAGCACAGGCTCACACGGCCGGACGGCGTCTGCTCGGAACAGTCAAAAAAGATCACCTCGCCCGTCCTCTTGTCCTGCCCGACCACATCCGGCTCGCCTCCGGTCTTCTCCATCTCATTCAGTGAACACAGCTTCGCCGGGCTCGCTTCGAGCCGCGACTGCACCTCCGCCCACTCGATGCCCTTGTGGCGGTTCGCGTGTTCTTCAAAGCGCGCCTTCAGAGTCTTGAGCAACTCTTCGCGTTGTTTGGGGGCGAGTTCCTTTTTCATAGCGGCATCGTTGGCGGGTGCGGGTGGAATTGCACCTTGAATTTGGGCACCGGCGGATTCGCCGAGGGATGCGCGGGTGCGTGGCAAATCACGGCATCGGCTTGCGCACAAACGCCGCCCCCGGCAAAAAGCGCTGCTCCTCAGCCTCCGCCATTCACCCGCAAACCACCTCCACCCGATGATCGCCGGCACCCTCGCCCAATCCACCCGCTACGCCCCGCTCTCCCCGCACTTCGCCGCAGCGTTTGAATTCCTCCGGACGATGCCCGACGACCTCCCGCTCGGGCGCCACGACATTGCGGGTGATCACTGCTTTGCCCTCGTGCAGGCCTACACGACGAAGCCTATCGCGGAGGGAATCTTCGAGGCGCACCGGAACCACATCGACATCCAGTTCATCCAGTCGGGCCGCGAAACGCTGCTGTGGACTCCGCTCGCCGGCCTCGCTGAGACAAAGGCCTACGACAGCGGGAAGGACTACGCACTCTTTGCCTCGCCCACAGTGGTCACGCCGCTTCGGTTGCGCGCGGGCGAATTCACCATCTTCTTCCCCGAGGATGCCCACGCACCCGGCCTCGATCTCGACGGCCCCGCGGAGGTCCGAAAAATCGTCGTGAAAGTGCGTGTCTAGACTCCGAACGCCACCGCCCCCATGATCAGGACGCTCCTCTGCCACAGCATCCCCGCGCTACTTGTCTGCCTCTCCGCGTTCGCCGGGCCGAAGCCTCCGCCGACACTGGATGCGCGATTCGCCTCGCTCCGCACGCTCCAGATCGACACGGCGACCAACGTATCGGTGGAGCGGGACTCCTCGGGGACGCGGACCGTTGTGAAGCTCGCCCTGCATCCTGCGAGCGGATCGAACATCAACATCGAGGCCTGGCTGCCCGACGCCGAAAAATGGAACGGGCGCTTCCTCGGACTCGGCAATGGCGGTGCCGCGGGGAAGATCAACTCCGGCAGCCTCGCCGCTGCGAGCGCCGCGGGCTACGCGATCGCTACGACGGACATGGGCACCGCGCCGAATCCGGACTCCGGCATCGGCAATCCGGAAGTGTGGAAAGACTTCGGCTTCCGCGCGACGCACCTGATGACTGTGGTGGGAAAGCAAATCGTGCGCGCCCACTACGGCAGGGATCCCGAGTTTTCGTATTTCAGCGGCGGCTCGACGGGCGGACAGCAGGCTCTGCAGGAGGCGCAGCGCTACCCCGAGGACTACGACGGCATCGCCGCCGCCGTCGCCGCGCACTGCCGCACCCCGCTGCACGCCTACTTCCTGTGGAATGATCAGATTTTGAAAAAGTGCCCGTTCACGAAATCGCAGGACGCCAGCATCATCGCCGCGGCGAATGAATTCATGGCGTCGCGCGAAATCCCGATTGCGGCGGGCAAGTTCGTCTCCGACCCGCGTTGCACCGCGCAGGACATCGAGGCCGTCATCGCTCTCACGCGGAAGAAGGATGCGACGCTCACCGACGAACACGCCGCGGCGCTGCGCAAACTCTTCGACGGCCCGCGCCATTCAGTGACAGGCGAACGCATCTTCAACGGCATCCCGCTCGGCAGCTCCATCGAGGCCTCGCACGGCCACCTGTATCTTTTCAACTGGGTCTTCGGCAAGGAGCGGAGGACGGACGACATCAACTTTGGCGCCGACATCGACACCTACACCGCGAAGCTCGCACCATACCTCAACGCCGAGAACCCGGACCTCAGCGCCTTCGCAAAACGCGGCGGCAAACTCGTGATGACGCTCGGCACCGCGGATTCCGTCGTGCCCTATCACGCTTCGATCGACTACTACGAGCGCGTCGCCGCGCATTTCGGCGGGATCGAAAAAGTGCAGCCATTCTTCCGCTTCTACGTCGTGCCCGGCCTCGCGCACGGCGGCGGCCCGGGGATCAACCAACCGCCCAATCTCCTCGAGACGGTCCGCGCATGGCGCGAGACAGGCACCGCGCCCTTCGGCCTCACGGGCCGGCATGCGGAAAATGGAAAGAGCGTTTGGGAGATGACCATCTACCCGTATCCGACGAAGACCGGATGGAACGCCGCGAGCTCCAGTTTCCAGCCCGTGGATGGCCCGCGCGGCGGCGTCGAGCGAATCGCCGAGCGCTTCCGTCCGCCAGCCGCGGAGTGATCCAAAATCCGCCGTCGCACCCGAAGCACCGCGCTTCAGCGAAGCCAATCGCTACTTCTTCACGAGTGCCTGCAGCAGTGCCGAGGCGATCGCGGCCATGCCCTTGTCGCCGGGATGATTTGCGACGCCGGCATTCTTGAACTCGCGCTCGGCGCGACCGTAGTTGCCCTTGTCATCCGAAAGCGCGCTGATGTCCACAAACCTGGCTCCCGCCGCCGCACCCGCCTGCCGGAGCGCAGTGTCTTTCGCCGGGTTTTTCCAGAAGCAGCTGCGCACGAGCATGACCGGCTGCCTGCCCGCCTTGAACGCCGCGAGCAGCTTCGTGGCGCTCTCCTGAAACGCTGCCTGCTCCTCCGCCGTCTTGAGCGCGGGCACATTTTCCCCGATGGCCACGATGATGAGGTCGGCTTGGAAGTCGATCGCCTCCCGCAGCTTCCCCGCAATGTCGTAGCCCGCGTGCGCCCGCTCGAAGTCCGCGATGTTCCTCACCATGATCTCCGGAGCAGCGCCGCCCTTCGCCGCAAGCCCGGCGGTGACGAGATGCACGTAATCCTTCGCCTCCGCGCTCGCCGCCATTCCCCAGTTTCCAGACCAGTCGATGTCCGCCTTCGGCCCGTGCTTGGTGATGCTGTTGCCGAGGAAGAGCACCTTGCGGAAAGCCTCCTGCGCGGTCGCAGGCAGCGCGGCACAGCAAAGGACGAGAACGACGAACAGACGATGGAACGAGAGGCGGTTCATGGAGAGTGGAGTTGGATCTTTGCCGTTGGGTGGAAATGTGAACAGCCAATCCCCCGGCGGAAATTCAAATAACATTCGGAAGAGCGGCTTGAATTTGCTTCTTCATCCCATGCCGAATCCCTCCCCGTTTTCCGCTCTGCTGCTCTCTGCGTTGCTTTGCTTCCAGGAGGCACGCGGAGACGGTGCACCGGCCCGTTCCGCACCACCAGCCGGCACGCCGCTCGCGGTGCCGACGTTTCACTGCCTCGGGCTTTACTGGTCGCCACCCGGAGGCGCGTCGGAGAAGGCGGTGCTGGTTCGCTATCGCATCAAGGATGCGACGCAATGGAGCGAAGGGCTGCCGATGCGTTACAATCCAATCGCCGGAACCGACGAGGACCTCACCGACTATCGCGGCAGCATCGTTCATTTGCAGCCGGGGACGACCTACGAAGTGGAACTGACGCTGGCAGGAACAGCCACCGCCACCCGGCTGACCGCCAGCACTTGGAGCGAAAAATTTCCCGAGGGCGAAATCGTGCGCGTGCCGGGCGGCGATCAGCCGCTGGTCATCACCGAAGGCGGAAAGCCGGACGCCTGGCGCGTGTATGATGGCGGAGGCGCGACGATCGATGTGCGGCACCGGCAGAACTCCTGCATCACGGTCAACGCCTCCCACGTCATCCTGCGGAACTTCGTCCTGCGCGGCGCGGGCGCGACGGACAACCTCGTGAAGAAATCCATCGGCGCCATCGATGTGCAGTCGGGTCACGACATCGTGATCGAAGGCTGCGACATCTCCGACTGGGGACGGCTGAATCCAAAGACGGGCTTCGGTTTCAACTGCGATTCGGCCATCTACTGCCGCAACCGCGACGTCGCGCGCATCGTCGTCCAGCGCTGCCGGCTCCACCATCCCAGCCAGGACACGAACAACTGGTTCGAGCCGAAACCTTCCACCCATCCGGCAGGCCCGCAGGCGATCAGCTTCTTCGACACCGAGGGCAACCACGTCATCCGCTACAACGAGTGCGTGTCGGACCCGGAACACATGTTCAACGACGCCATCGGCGGCGGCGCGAATGGGAGCTTCCGCGGGGCACCGGGCGCGGACTCGGACATCTACGGCAATCTCGTCACCCATTCATGGGACGACGGCCTCGAAGTGGAGGGCGGCGGACGCAACGTGCGCGTGTGGGACAACTACGTCTCCCGCGCCGCCAACATGATCGCCAACGCCGCCACCTCGATCGGCCCGCTCTACATCTGGGGCAACGTCGTCGGCCGCTGCCAGGTCACGCCGGAACGTCCCGGCTACGGCTTCATCAAAATGGGCAATGCCGGCGGCGTGAAATGGCAGACCGGGCACGAGTATGTCTTTCACAACACCGTCTTCGCGGAGGACGGCTGGCTGCCGGCCGGCGGGCTCGGCGGAAATCGGATCGTCACCCACACCATCTCGCGCAACAACATCCTCCACGTGCGCGCCGCCACGGGTCGCAGCGTCAGCTCCTACGAGGGGAATATCGACAACGACTTCGACTACGATCTGTTCAACGGCTCGGTGCCGGAAAAGCATGAGGCCCACGGCGTCCGCGGCGAGCCCGCCTACATTGCAGGTGCCGGTTTCGACGAGCGGACAAAGACCGGCCGCTTTCAACTCGCGCCCGGCAGTCCCGGCGCCGAAGCCGCGTTTCCGATTCCCAATTTCACGAGCACGTTCATCGGCAAAGCTCCCGACATCGGTACGCATCAGCGAGGCGCGCCCCCGCTGACCTACGGCGTCGGAGCGAAGCTGCGGCAATAACGCGCCCGCCCACACCGTTTATTTGCGCAGCGAAGGGGCCGCGCACTCTCCCATTCATTTTGCCGGCGCCGGCATCACCTTCTGCAGCCACTTCAGCGTGTCATCCGGCCACGCCTTCGCCTCCCGTTCGCAATGCAGGCCGTAGCCGTGGCCGCCGGTGGGGTAGAGTTTGAATTCATGCGCCACCTTCGCCTCGGTGAGCGCGGCGTGATAGACCTTGCTGCCGACCACGTGGGTCTTGTCGTCCTCGTTGTGGACGATGAGCGTCGGCGGGATCTTCGCCTTCAGGTTCAGGTCCGGCGCGACGTGGCCCGACTTGTCGTCGAGGTAGGCCGGGTAAACGAGCACGGAAAAGTCCGGCCGGCAGCCTTGCCGATCGATCGCATCGATGGCGGAGTAGCTCCGCTCCTCCAGCGGCGCGCTCGCCTTCGCCGCGAGGTTGCCTCCCGCGGAAAAGCCGATGATGCCGAGCCGCTGCGGATCGATGTTCCACTTCGCCGCATGTTCCCGCGCAAGGCTCAGCGCGCGCTGTGCATCCTGCAGCGCCCCGGCCCGGTTGTTCGGCGTGCGATACTTCAGCACCAGCGCGCTGAACCCCGCGGAATTCAGCCACGCCGCGATCTCAGTGCCCTCCTTGTCGATGACCGTGTAGCCATAGCCGCCACCGGGGCAGACAATCATGGCCGGCGCCGCCGCCTCGCCCGCTTTCCGCGGCACGGGAAACAGCGTCAATGTCGGCCGGCTGACATTGGTGATGCGGTGAAACCCATCCTTCCGCGGCACCTCCGCCTCCGGCGCACTCGCCCCCTTCCCCGGCATCTTCCCCTCCGGCC
>JBGAPU010000013.1:0-81426 GCA_044221035.1 Chthoniobacteraceae bacterium
CACAAGGGCGCCGGCTACCTCATCGCCAGCACCAGCGAATGCTACGGCGATCCCCTCGAGCATCCGCAAAAGGAAAGCTACTGGGGCAACGTCAACCCCGTCGGCCCCCGCGGCTGCTACGACGAGGCCAAGCGCTTCGCCGAAGCCATGACCATGGCCTACCACCGCTTCCACGGCGTCAACACCCACATCGTCCGCATCTTCAACACCTACGGCCCCCGCATGCGCCTCCGCGACGGCCGCGTCGTCCCCGCCTTCATCGGCCAGGCCCTCACGAACAAACCCCTCACCGTCTTCGGCGACGGCTCGCAGACGCGCAGCTTCTGCTACTGCTCCGACCTCATCGACGGCATCTTCCGGCTCTCGCAATCCGACTACCACGAGCCCGTCAACATCGGCAACCCGCGCGAGATGACCATCAAGGAATTCGGCGAGCACATCATCAAGTTCACCGGCACCACCGCGAAGCTCGACTACAAGCCCCTCCCCGTGGACGACCCGAAAGTCCGCCGCCCCGACATCACGCTCGCGAAGAAACTCCTCGGCTGGGAACCCCGCGTCCCCTTCGAGGAAGGCATCGTGAAAACCATCGAATTCTTCCGCGGCCGCATCGCCGCCGGAGACCCCGTCGCCTGACCTGACCGCGTGTGCCGAAAGGCACCCTGTGAAACGCAGAGACGCGGAGACGCGGAGATAAAACCGGCCGGGCTGCGGCGCGCACTGCCCTGCTTTCTCTGCGTCTCCGCGTCTCTGCGTTTCAAAACTCCCCGCTGCCCCGCCTCACACCTTCTGAAGCACCGCGCGCATCCTCTCGCAGAGCTGCGTGAGCTGCGCCATGTAGCGCGAGCGCTCCGGCTCCCGCATGTCGAGCAGGTGGTCGCGCGCCTCCTCGATCCGCCCAATCGCCGCCCGCATCGCGGCCGGGTCCAGCGTCTCCCCGGCTTCCTGCAGCAGCTTGTTCCCCTCGTCGAAGACCGCCACGCAGCGCAGGACCGCGTCGTGCGACTGGTGAGCCGCCAACCCCCTGCGCGCTCTCTCCTGCAGTTCCCGGTTCTCCGGCGTCGGGGGCATCGCCAGCACCGCGGTGAAAGCCCCCATCAGCTTCTCCCGAAACTCCGCGTCCGTCTTCATCAGCCGGGTGAACTCCTCCTCGGAGATGAAATCACCGGCGGCATCTGCGGCGTCGGACGGATCGGGCATGGCGGGATGAAAAACCGCGGATGAAGCTTTGGCAACTCCGCACAGGACACCGTCCCGTGCGGCAGATGGTTTCTCCGCGTGCGCTACACCACCGGCGGCCCGAGCGTGATCGTCCGCGGCGCCGTTATCTGAGTCCCCGAGCTGTTGCTCACCCCCTCACCAACGGTCTGCACCTTTTGAGCCACCGTTATCGGCTTTCACCCCCACCGTCGTTACCTTTTGGCATGCCGTCATCGTCTTTTTCACCCACCGTCATCGGCTTTGACCCCCACCGTCGTCGTCTTTTTCACCCACCGTCATCGGCTTTTCCATCCACCGTCGTTACCTTTTGGCGCACCGTCATCGTCTTTTTCACCCACCGTCATCGGCTTTTTGCCATGCGTCGTTCAGCAACGCGTAGTAAAAAGCCGACGACGTTGCGAAAAAAGCCGCAAACGATCCAAAAAATGCCCTGACTTAATTGCATCCAGCTTCCGCCTGCACTGTCCCGGAGGGACACCGGAATTTAGCCGGTGGTGCAGCGAGCAGCGCGAGCGCAACCACCGGATCCCCCGGCAAAACGGACACGCACCCCGGAGGGGTGCCGGAGCGCGCCGGATTCCCGCGCCCCCTCCGGGGCGCATGGCTTGCGGGGAACGGCGATCCGGTGGTTTCGCCCGCCTGCGGCGGGCTCCACCGACCGGCTAATTTCCCCCGTCCCTCCGGGACGCCACGTCCCCCGCCAAACCAAAGCGGCAGAAGACTGCCGCAGTCCAAATCCCCGCCCTCACTTCCCGCTCCCTTTCCCGCCATTTTCCTCCGCAGCCAAACGCGCCTCAAACCGTTCCCGAGCCTTCCTGGCAAGCGTTACGTTGGGGTCCTCCGGCCCGCTGGTTTTGCCCCAACACGCCTCCACCCGGCGCATGAGAGCGATGGCTTCGGGGAATTTTTTCTGGCCCGAGAGACAGCTCGCCAATTCAAAGCAGTCAAATCCCACTTCAAAACTCTCCGCACCCACCAACCGCTCGTGAATCGCAAGCAACATGCGGCACTCCGCCTCCGCCTCGGCATACTTTCGCTCGATCCGGAGCGCAGTGGCCAAGTCGCGCCGGCTCATCAGCGTGTCACGGTGCTCCGCACCCAGCACGCGCACGCGGATCGCCAGCACCGCGCGACACTCCGCCACCGCCGCGGCATGTTTGCCCTGCTCGCGCAACTGCTCGGCCAGTGTGCCCCGGCTGTTCAGCGTCTCGGCATGTTCTGCGCCCAGCACGCGCGTGCGGATGGCGATGGCGGCGCGGCATTGCGCCTCCGCCTCCGCGTGTTTTGAGAGGGCGAAAAGCAAGCGCGCCTCTCTCAGCATGGCCTCTGCGGAGTCGAGTTCCTTTTGGTCCTCCGCGGAAATCCTTTTGGCCGTCGCAGCGGGCGCGGGTTTCTTTTTTGCCGCGTGGAGGGGAAGCTGGAACCACAGCGCGGCGAGAACCGCGGCGGCGAGGAGGGTGCGGGTGCGCGGGCTCATGGGGAGGCGTTGGAAAAAGCCGCGTCATCCCTGCCGCCAGTGGCGGGGAGGTGCCGCGCTGCGAGTGAGATCTGGGGGTTCATGCCGTCGCCGTGTCTTGGCGCGGATGTAGGACGCGGGGAGGCGGCGTCAAGGCGGAAGTGGAGCGCCGGCGTCCCCGCCGGCCACGTGGATTTCGGCGAAGCCGCACTTACGGAACGGCGCTGCGCGCGGAGCGATGTGGCCGGCGGGGACGCCAGCGCTCCAGCGCTACTGCTCGTGGGCGAGGCAGGCGGCGATGAAGCCCTTGAAGAGCGGGTGGGGCTGCGTGGGCTTGCTCTTGAATTCGGGGTGATACTGGCAGGCGAGGAACCACGGGTGGTCGCGGAGTTCGATGAGCTCGACGAGTTTCCCGTCGGGCGAGGTGCCGGCGATGATGAAGCCGGCGGCCTCCATCTGCTCGCGGTAGGCCTGGTTGAATTCGTAGCGGTGGCGGTGGCGCTCGCGGATCTCGGTGGCGCCGTAGAGGGCGTGGCCGCGGGTGCCGGGCTTCAGGTGCATGGGCCAGGTGCCGAGGCGCATGTTGGCGCCCTTGCCCTTCACTTTCTTCTGCTCGGGGAGGAGGTCGATGACGGGGTCGGGCGACTGCTTGTCGAATTCGGTGCTGTTGGCCTTGGCGAGGCCGAGGGCGTTGCGGGCGAATTCGATGGTGGCGATCTGCATGCCGAGGCAGAGGCCGAGGTAGGGGACGTTGTGCTTGCGGGCGTAGGCGGCGGCGGCGATTTTGCCCTCGATGCCGCGCTCGCCGAAGCCGCCGGGGACGAGGATGCCGGCGTAGTTGGCGAGGTGTTTGGCGGGGTCCTCGGTCTCGAGGAGTTCGGCGTCCACCTCGACGACTTCGGCGCCGCAGTCGAGGGAGGCGGCGGCGTGGCTGATGGATTCGTCGATGCTCTTGTAGGCGTCCTTGTGGTCCACGTATTTGCCGACGATGGCGATGCGGACGCGTTTCTTGGGGTTGACGAGGCGTTTCACGAAGCGCTCCCACTCGGTCATGTTGGCGGCGGGGACGTTGAGGCCGAGGCGGGCGCAGACGATGTCGTCGAGCTTCTCCTTTTGCAGGTAGAGGGGGCACTCGTAGATGCTGTTGGGGACGTCGAGGCCCTCGATGACGGCGTTGAAGGGGACGTTGCAGAAGGTGGAGAGCTTGCGGCGGATGTCGTCGTTCAGGGCGTGCTCGGTGCGGGCGATGAGGACGTCGGGGTGGAGGCCGATTTCGCGGAGCTTGGCGACGGACTGCTGGGAGGGCTTGGTCTTGAGTTCGCCCGCGGCCTTGATGAAGGGGACGAGGGTGACGTGCATGATCATGCAGTTTTCCTCGCCGACCTCGAACTGGAACTGGCGGATGGCCTCGAGGAAGGGCAGACCCTCGATGTCGCCGACGGTGCCGCCGATTTCGGTGATGAGGACGTCGCACGGCTGCTGCTCGGCGAGGGCGCGGATGCGGGATTTGATCTCGTCGGTGATGTGGGGGACGACCTGGACGGTCTTGCCGAGGAATTCGCCGGCGCGCTCCTTCTTGAGGACGGTCTCGTAGATTTGGCCGCTGGTGGAGTTGCTGGAGCGGGAGAGGAGGCTGTGGGTGAAGCGCTCGTAGTGGCCGAGGTCGAGGTCGGTCTCCGCGCCGTCGTCGAGGACGTAAACCTCGCCGTGCTCGAAGGGGTTCATGGTGCCGGGATCGACGTTGAGGTAGGGGTCGAGCTTCTGCAGGGTGACTTTCAACCCGCGGCGCTCGAGCAGCGTGCCGAGCGATGCGGCTGCGATGCCCTTGCCGAGTGAACTGACGACGCCGCCGGTGACGAAGATGTATTTCATGGAAATGAGTGGGCTATTTCTTGAGCAGTTTGACCAAAAGGGGTGCGACGGCCTCGGCGTCCGCGGGGGTGTCCACGCCAGCGCTGAGGTGCTTCACGGGGATGACGCGGATTTTCACGCCGTTCTCGAGGGCGCGGAGCTGCTCGAGGGATTCGGAGCGCTCGAGGAGGGAGGGCTTCCACCGGACGAACTGGAGGAGGAGCTTCAGCGTGTAGCCGTAGATGCCCTGGTGGCGGAGGTAGCGCAGGCCGGGGACGATGTTGCGCGCGAAGGGAATGGTGGCGCGGGAAAAGTAGAGGGCGTCGCCGCGGCGGTCGGTGACGACTTTGACGGCGTTCGGGTTCGTGACGTCGTCGCCGGGGGCGAAGGGGCTCGCGGAGGTGATCATGGCGATGTCGCGCGAGGCGGCCATGGCCTTGGCGAGCTTTGAGATGGTGGTGGGATCGACGAGGGGCTCGTCGCCCTGGGCGTTGATGACGTGCGTGAAGCCCTTGAGCTTTTTCTTCGCGACTTCCGCGACGCGGTCGGTGCCGCTCACGCATTTGTCGGAGGTCATCACGCACTCGGCGCCGAAGCCCGCGCACGCGTCGGCGATGCGCTTGTCCTCCGTGGCGACGATGACGCGCTGGACGCCCTTCGCACGGAGGCAGCGCTCCCACACGTGCTGGATCATCGGCCTGCCAGCGAGGGGGAAGAGCGGCTTCCCGGGGAAGCGGGTGGACGCGAAGCGCGCGGGAATGACGACGGCAATCTTAGCTGGCACCCGAATTCGATAGAATGAATTCGGCGGCGCTTGCAATGTCCTTCGCGACAAAATGCGCGCCCGCCGCGTCCTCGCCACCGCCGTGCCCGGTGCGGACCAGCACGGCGCGCGTGCCCGCCGCGAGGCCACACTGAACGTCGCTGGACTTGTCCCCCACCATCCACGAGCGGGCGAGGTCGAGGCCGAGGTCGCGCGCGGCCTCGATTAGCATGCCGGGCGCGGGCTTGCGGCGAAGGGAGACGCCATCGGGGCCGTCGGCGCACATGTAGGTGGCCTCGACGAGGCCGGGGCCGAGGAGTTCCAGGAAGCGCGCCTGCACCGCCTCGTAGTCCGCGAGGGTGAGGATGCCGCGCGCGATGCCGCTCTGATTCGTCGCGACGACGAGTCGGAAGCCCGCGCCTTTCAGCCGCAGAAGCGCCTCGCGGGCGCCATCGATGATGCGGACGAGCGCGGGGTCCCGGCAGTAGTGGACCTCCTGCATCAGCGTCCCATCACGGTCGAGGAAAACGGCGGCATCAGGCATCGCGGGGCGGATTGGCGGAAAGCAGGGCTCGCGTCGAGCCAGTTTCCCTTTACTCGCCACATGAAAAGCGTTTCACGGAGGGAATGTTCGACTGGATCGCATCACCGGACGGCTGGATCAGCCTGCTCACGCTCACCGTGCTCGAAATCGTGCTCGGCGTGGACAACATCATCTTCATCTCCATCCTCGCCGGGAAGCTCCCGCCCGAGGAGCAGGGCAAGGCCCGGAAGATCGGGCTCATGCTCGCGCTCGTTACGCGGCTCCTGCTGCTGAGCGCGATCTTCCTGCTGACGAAGCTGACCAAGCCGTTCTTCGCGGTCATGGGGCACGCCTTCTCGGGGAAGGATCTCGTGATGCTGCTGGGCGGCTTTTTCCTCATCTGGAAAAGCGTGAAGGAAATCCACCACTCGCTCGAAGGCGCCGGGCACGAGAAGAGCAGCGGCGTGAAGCCGAAGCTCGCGAGCATCGTGACGATGATCGTCTTCGTGGACATCATCTTCTCGCTCGACTCGGTCATCACCGCGGTCGGCCTCGTCGGCGGCGCGACGCACAGCGACCCGGCCAACATCGTCGCGGCGCGGCAGGCACTCGACACGCTCGCCGCATCGCTCGGCACCGTGCCGCCCGGAGCCGCCGAAGCCCTCGCCCAGGCAAAGAGCGCGCTCGCACCCGTGCCGCATCAGGCGCACGGCGGCGGGAGCATGACGATCATGGTGCTGGCGATCGTCATCTCCATGGGTGTGATGCTCGCCGCCGCGAAGAGCATCAGCGACTTCGTGAACCGGCACCCGACGATCAAGATGCTCGCGCTGTCGTTCCTCATCCTCGTCGGCTTCGTGCTGATGGCCGACGGCTTCGGCCACGAGGTGCCGAAGGGTTACGTCTATGCCGCGATGGCGTTCTCCTTCGTGGTCGAGATGCTCAACATCAAAATGCGCCGCAAGCGCGAGGCCAAGCCGGTCGAGCTGCGCTCGGAATACTGAGTTCCGGCCGCTTCACACGAGCAGCCCCGCCCGGGCGAGCGCGTCCGCCTCCGGGCGTGCCGATGGATCGACCAGCGCGCGCCTTCCCTCGGGCGTGAGCACCACCGGCTCGTGCCAGCGGTTCGTGAGCGGCAGATCGTTTTGCACCTGGTGGCGCATCAGCGCGCTGAGGCCGCCGTTCGGTCCACGCCTCAGCCACTCGCCGTCGCCGCAGAGCATTGCATCGAGCGCATCGATCGCGAAAAGACGGTGCAGGAAATCGTGGAGCGCGGCGAAATCCGAGATGTTGGGCAGCGCGGACTCAGCGAGCAATCGGTTCGCCAACCCACACAGCGCGGGAAACGGAATGCGCTCCGGGAAACGCTCTGCGAGCACGGTGAGCGCGGCCTTTTCCACCGGCTCTCGGGCCTCAATCACGATCCCGTGGACGCCCGTGAAGCGCATCACATGGCCGGGCATGAGGTTCACGTCGCCTGCATCCACCGTCATGCGCAGCCCGAGCACGCACTCGGCGAGCACCGATGCTCGCACTTTCCGCTCCGGCGCGACGGGTGAGCGGGACAGCAGGCTGTTCCGCAGCCAGCGCTGGAAGAGCACGTCCATGAGCTGCTGGGCGCGCATGAAGTCGGGCTGCAGCGGCGCGAGCGCGGCGCGCATCGCGGCTGGGACATGGTCGAAATGCATCGTCGCGTAGTGCGCCTCCGCGAGGTAATGCAGGCTGTGGCGTGCCGCGTGCGCGGCGAACTCGGTGAACGTGCAGGGTTCGTTCACCGCGGCGAGTTCGTCGTGAAAGAGCAGGTTCGGCGGCTTCGCGCGCATGTCGGCGAGCGTGCCGCGCAGATTCGCCGCGTAGGAGCCGGGCTGATCCTGCATGGCCTGCGCGAGTGCATCGAGCACGCGCTCGGCGTGCGACATTTGCGCGTCGGGTGATTTGAGCGGGCCGATTTCCGAGAGGAGAAACTGCCGCACACCGCCGGGCAGTCCCCAGCCAGGCAGCGTGTTGTAGCTCACGTAGGCGACGCCGTTCGGCGCCAAGCACTCCGCACACAATGCCAGCAGCCGCTCGCGCACCTCGCTCGGCACCCATGAATACACGCCGTGCGCGATGATGTAGTCGAATGCGCCCTCCGGCTTCCACGATCGCAGGTCGGCGCTCACGAGCCGCGCGTTCCCAATGCCACACACCGCACGTGCAGACTCCGCCGTCGCGATCTGCTTCGCGGAAAAATCCACGCCGACGAATCCCGACATCGGAAAACGCTCGGCAAGCGGCAGCAGGTTCATCCCCTCACCGCAGCCGAGTTCCAGCACACGGCAATGGTCCGGCGGCGCTGCGTTGATGCCGAGCAGTCGAGCGATGGCGCCGACACGCGCAGGGTGCGAATCCGGAACCGCGCCGTGCCGATACGGCACCGCGTCGTAGCGTTCACGGATTACATCAACGCTCACGCCAGCAACTGCCGGAGCACGTAGGGCAGGATGCCGCCATGACGGACGTATTCGACCTCGATGGCGGTGTCGATGCGGCTGCGCAGCGTGACTTTCTCCTCCGTGCCGTTGGCGCGATGGATGACGAGCGTGACGTCGCTCATCGGCTTGATGTCGTCACTGAGGCCGAGGAGGTCGAAGGTCTCCGTGCCGTCGAGCTTCAGCGTCTGCGCGTTCACGCCGTCGGGGAACTGCAGCGGGACGACGCCCATGCCGCAGAGGTTGCTGCGGTGGATGCGCTCGAAACTCTGCGCGACGACAGCCTTCACGCCGAGCAGCGCGGTGCCCTTCGCAGCCCAGTCGCGCGAGCTGCCGGTGCCGTATTCCTGGCCGGCGAAAATCATCAGCGGCGTCTTCGTCTCCGCGTATCTCATCGCGGCATCGTAGATGGGAAGCGTCTCGCCGTTGAACTTCGTCACGCCGCCTTCAGTGCCGGGGCACATGAGGTTCTTGATGCGCACGTTCGCGAAAGTGCCGCGCGTCATGATGCGGTCGTTGCCGCGGCGGCTGCCGTAGCTGTTGAAATCCTCGAACGCGACGCCGGCTTCCGTGAGGAATTTTCCGGCGGGGCTCGCCTTCTTGATCGCGCCTGCGGGCGAGATGTGATCAGTCGTCACGCTGTCACCGAAAATGCCGAGCGGGCGCGCGCCTTTAATCTCCGCGATGTGGCCGGGCTCCATGCCGAAGCCCGTGAAGAACGGCGGCTCCTGCACGTAGGTGCTCTGCTTGTTCCACTCGAACACGTCGCCGACGGTGCCGGGGATTTCGTTCCATTTCGGATTTTGCGAGGCGAAGTCGGTGTAGAGCTTGCGGAACACTTCCGGCGAGAGCGCGGCTGACAGCAGGTCGCGGACTTCCTGCTGCGTCGGCCAGATGTCTCGGAGGAAGACAGGCTTGCCGTCCTTGCCGGTGCCGATGGGCTCGCTCGAAAGGTCGATGTCCACGCGGCCCGCGAGCGCGAACGCGACGACGAGCGGCGGCGACATGAGGAAGTTCGCCTTGATGTTCTGGTGCACGCGCGCCTCGAAGTTGCGGTTGCCGCTGAGCACGCTCGCGGTGATGAGATCGTTCCTGGTGATTGCCTCCTCCAGCGCGGGATGCAGCGGGCCGCTGTTGCCGATGCACGTCGTGCAGCCGTAGCCGACGGTCTGGAAGCCGAGCGCGTCGAGGTATTGCGTGAGGCCGGTCTTGTTCAGGTAGTCCGTGACGACGCGCGAGCCGGGCCCGAGCGATGTCTTAACCGCGGGGTTCACCTTCATTCCCCGCTCGACGGCTTTCTTCGCCAGCAGACCCGCTCCGAGCATCACGCTCGGGTTGCTCGTGTTCGTGCAGCTCGTGATCGCGGCGATGAGCACCGAGCCGTGGCCGATGTCCACATCCGCGGGCTTGTAGGGCGACTTGGAGAGGTCGCTTGCCGCGTCGGGCGTCGGGCGGTTGGTGATCATCTCCGCCTGACCGCGCGGCACTCCCTCGCTCGGGTGATTCGTCCGCGAATCCGTCGAAGCCATCTCGCGCCCTCCGCCGCTGCTGCCGCCATTGAGGTGCACCGCAAATTTTTTCCCGAGATCGCCCGCAGTCTTGCCATAGCCACCTTCAGGCAGCGCTTTTGCGAAAAGCGATGTGAACGTGTTTTTCAACTCCGGGAGCTTGATGTGATCCTGCGGGCGCTTCGGGCCGGCGACACCGGGCACGACAGTCGCGAGATCGAGTTCCAGCTCCACGCTGTAGTTGAGGTCGCCTTTCGACGGAATGCCCCATAGGCCCTGCGCCTTGTAGTAGTTCTCGAACGCCTTGCAGTGTTCCTCGCTGCGGCCCGTGCCGCGCAAATACGCGACGGTCTCCTCGTCGATCGGAAAGAAGCCCATCGTCGCGCCGTATTCGGGCGCCATGTTTGCGATGGTCGCGCGGTCCACGACGGCGAGCGCCTTCGCGCCGGGGCCGTAGAACTCGACAAATTTCCCGACGACCTTCGCCTTGCGCAGCATCTGCGTGATGTGCAGCACCACGTCCGTCGCGGTGACGCCTTCCTTCACCGCGCCGGTGAGATTCACGCCCACGACCTCCGGTGTGAGGAAATACACGGGCTGCCCGAGCATTCCCGCCTCAGCCTCAATGCCGCCGACACCCCAGCCGACGACGCCGAGGCCGTTGATCATCGTCGTGTGCGAGTCGGTGCCGACGAGTGTGTCGGGGTAAAAAGTGTCACCGCTCGAAAGCACGCCCTTCGCGAGGTATTCGAGATTCACCTGATGCACGATGCCGATGCCGGGAGGCACGACACCGAACGTCTTGAACGCCTGCTGGCCCCACTTGAGCAACTCGTAGCGCTCGCGGTTGCGCTTGAACTCAAGGTCGAGGTTCTTTTGCAGCGCATCGCCGCTGCCGAAAAAATCCACCTGCACCGAGTGATCCACGACGAGGTCCACCGGCACGAGCGGCTCGATCATCTTCGGATTTTTACCGAGACGCGAAACCGTCGAGCGCATCGCCGCGAGGTCCACGAGCAGCGGCACGCCGGTGAAGTCCTGCAGCACCACGCGCGCGACGACGAACGGAATCTCGACCTGCGCCGGCGCCTTTGCATTCCAGTTCGCGAGCGTCTTCACATCCTCCTCTCGCACGCGCTTGCCGTCGCAGTTGC
The DNA here is from genome assembly GCA_044221035.1 of Chthoniobacteraceae bacterium. Taxonomy (GTDB): domain Bacteria; phylum Verrucomicrobiota; class Verrucomicrobiia; order Chthoniobacterales; family Chthoniobacteraceae; genus SXWH01. The sequence goes on from JBGAPU010000013.1 coordinate 10,948, forward strand.
GCAGCACACTCTCGAGCACGATGCGGATCGAGACGGGCAGCTTCGAGATCGGCCCCACGCCGGATTTCTCCAGCGCAGGAAGGCTGTAAAATTTACCCTGCCTCCCGTTGCCGAGGTCGAAGTTCGTCAGTGTCTTGAATGCGTCGTTACTCATGTCCTTTGTGTGAAAGAACCGAGGGAAGCGCACCACGGCGCGCGGGGCAAGCCTGCGGCACAGGCGAGATTATTTTCCCAGCAGCTTGCGAAGCTGGGCATCGGTCTCGTGCAGGGCGTCGAGCGACCTCAGGGCACCCTTCGTGTCGAGCAGCCAGGTGGTCGGCACCGAGTTGATGCCGAGCGCCTGCATGAGCGGGCCGTCCCAGCCCTTGCCGTCCCACGCGACGGGAAAGGTGATTTTCTCAGCGCGCAGGAAATCCTCCACATCCGCACGGTCGGAATCGAGGCTGACCGCGGCAATCTGCACGCCGGAACCGGCGGCTTCGACCGCGCGCTTGACCTCAAGGAGCGCAGCTTTCGAGTTCGCTGAGCCGGTGGCGAAGAACACAATCGCCACCACGCTCCCCTCCCACGCCCTCACATCCACGCGCCGGCCATCGAGAGCGACGAAGCGCAGCGGCAGTGGCCGGCCGATGAACGACAGCCGCCGGAGGTCGTCGGCGATTTGCGCCGTGAGGCCGGAATCCTTCGTGAGCTTCTTCGCATCGAGCAGGAGCCGCTCCTTCGTCGTCGGCTCGAAGTCGAAGAGCGTCGCCATCTCCACAAGCAGCATCGGGATGCGGCGGTCGGACGGATGCGCGGCCTCGAACTTCCGCGCCTGCTTGAGCAGCGTGCGGCGGTCCTCGATGGGCGGACGCTTGCTCCGCCAGTTCCGCATCTCACGGGCCAGCAGCGCAAACTCGAGTTCCGTCCGCTGCTCGGGTGTCACAGCGATGCCTTCCGCCTTGTCGAGCAGGCTCGCAGATTCCGCCGACGGGGGCTCGGATTTCATCTCCGCGCGAAGGTCGAGCAGGCGGGCGAGCCGCAGCGTGGCTTCCAGCGCGTGCCCATCGCCGGGATGCGATTCGAGGAATTTCCTCAGCGCCTTCTCCTGCTTCGCGGTGTGCTCGATGGCTGCGCCGTATGCTTCTGCCGCAGTCTTGGGCTTCACACCCGGGCCGGCATCGAGGGCCGTAATGGCGGCCCAATCGTCTCGGCTGTCTCCCGCTTGGAGCAACGTGGTGAAGGCGAGCAGTAAAAATCCGGCGGTGCGGCGCATTTTGGCAGACTCTCGATTTGTGGCGTTCACGCAAGGCCGCGGAGACTCACCGGCGCTTTTCCACCGGCACAATCGTCACAAACACAGGCCGGTGGTCGCTCGCCGTTTCCCAGAATTCCGAACGATAGACCGTCGCAGAGTCGCGTTTCACCTCCGGCAGCAGACCCGGCGAGGCAAAGAGATAATCGATCCGAGAATATTCGTCGGCGACGGTCCAATGATGCGTCCAGCGGTCCCCGTGAAGGTCGCGGGCGGCCAAGTCCGCCATGTGTGCCGCCGTGCCGCGCACGCCGGTGATTTCGGTGAACATCGGCTGGTTCTTCGAGTCATTGAAGTCGCCGTAGCAGAGCAAATTGGCTGAAGGATCCGCAGTGAGAACGGTGTCGAGCCGGCCGCGCAGCTTCGCCGCCTCGTGCCTGCGGATGAGCGCCTCGCCCTCCGGTGCGGGCAGTTTCGACTTCAAATGTGCGCCGATGCAACGGAGCTGATAGCCGGGCGTGACCTGCACGGTCACATCGAGAAAGCCGCGCTTCACCGACTGCTGCGTGCCGTTGAGTTCAAAGCGCACCCTTGGCAGCGAATCCCGGCGCACGATGGGGAAGCGGCTCACCAGCGCGAGGTGGCGATCCTCGTCGTCGGCCTGGACATACTCGCTGTCCTTGTAGCCGAGGCCCGCCTTTTCCAGCCGCGCCTTGAAATCCTCGAAGGCCGCCGGCGAGCCCATTTCGCAAACGCCGAGGACGTCCGGGTTGATCTCGCGGATCACTTTGATGAGCGCCTCGATTTCCCTCTCCGGCTTCGGCTTCGTCCGGCGCTGCGCAGAAGCTTGGTCGCGCCCCAGATAATTCCGGACGTTGTAGGAGCAAAAGACGATGCCGTTTTCGACATCACGCTCCTCCGCGGCCAGGGGAAGAATGAAAGCGAGAAACAGCGGGAGGAACGTGCGCTTCATTCCGCAAGCAAAGAAAAAGGCCCGCCTTGTGGGCGAGCCTTTTTTTCAAAAAGCCAGTGGTGGAATTCAGGCGTGCGTCTCGGTGTGATGCACCGGAGCCGAAGGCTGCTGCGCTCCCGTCGGCTGAGTGCCGGCAGGCTGCTGGACCGCAGCGGTCTGCACCGGCGTCTCGATCTGCTTCGGCGGAGCTGGGGGAGGTTCCCGCATGATCTCATCGTGGATGTCGTTCTTCGCCTTGGAAAACTCGCGGATGGCCTGGCCGAGGCCCTTTGCCAGCTCGGGAAGCTTCCTCGCTCCGAAGAGCAGGAGCAGCACGAAGAGAATGAAGAGGCTTTGCGGTCCCATGAGGTTCGCAAGGAAGGGAGTGAATGGGATGCTCATGTTGTGAATCTGTTGGATTTTGTTTAGCACCAGCCGCGGCTGCGCGCAACGGGTGAATACTGGCAGCGATACAACCCGGCGCAAGGTCCGCGCTTAGCGGGAGCGGAAATATTCTCCCGCAGCGCGCGGCATTTCCGAGGCAAATCGCGGGCCGCAGCCTGGCCGGGCAAAATCCCGCTCGCACTCCGATTCCGCGCACCCGTAGGTTGAGCGTCTCAGCGCAAACGTCTCCTCGTCCGCCAGATTCACAATCCATGAAATCACTGCTTCATCACGCCTTCGCCCTCGCTGCCCTCTCATCCCTCGCTGCTGCAGCCGACGCCGACTTCCCGCTCGCGCAGGCCCAAGAGTGCCGACCACGCGCGGGACTGCCGAATTTTCTCGCGAAGGCGAGGACGCCGGGAGCGGAGATCAAGATCGCGTATTTCGGCGGCAGCATCACCGCACAGCCCGGGTGGCGGCCAAAGACACTCGCGCATTTTCAGAAGCAATATCCGCAGGCGAAGATCAGCGAGATCAACGCGGCCATCGGCGGCACCGGCTCGGACCTCGGCGTCTTCCGCCTGAAGCAGGACGTGCTCGACCAGAAGCCGGACCTCATTTTCGTCGAGTTCGCTACGAACGACGGCGGCGCTTCGCCCGATCAGATTTTCCGCTGCATGGAGGGCATCGTGCGCCAGACGTGGCGGGCGCTGCCGCAGTGCGACATCTGCTTCGTTTACACGCTCACTGAAGCGCACTCATCCGCGATGCTCGACGGCAAATTCCAGCGCTCCGCCAGCGCGATGGAGAAAATCGCCGAACACTACGGCATCCCCACCATCCACATGGGCATGGAGGTCGCGCGGCTCGCGAAGGCTGGCAAACTCGTGTGGAAGGCGCCGCTGCCAAAGACCGATGACGAAAGGAAGGCGCTCGGCGACAAGTTCGTCTTTGCCCCGGACAGTGTGCATCCACACGTCGAAACCGGGCACGAGCTCTATCTCGCCGCGATCGTGCGCTCATTGGATCCGATCGCCGCGGCGTCGAAAGCCCCCGCTGCTCACCCGCTGCCCGCACCCTTCGTCGCGGCCAACTTTGAAAATGCGAGGCTCGTGCGCCTCACAGCCGACGGCGGTGCCGCGCTCTCGCCCGGCTTCACGCTGCTCGATCCGGTGAAGGATGACTTCGGCAAGCGCTGGGCGAACCGCATGACCACGCTCCACAGAGGCGCGAAACCCGGCGAGACGCTCACGTTCAAATTCAAAGGCACGCGCTGCGCGATTTACGACATCATAGGGCCGGATTGCGGCCAAGTGAGTGTGACTCTCGACGGCCAACCCGCAAAGATCGTCCCGCGCTTCGACTCCTACTGCACCTATCACCGCCTCGCGACGCTCATGATCGGCGCGGACCTGCCCGACGGTGTGCACACGGTAAAAATCGAGATTCACCCGCAGCAGCCCGACAAGGCGAAGATCCTCGTGCAGCGGAACGGGAAAATCGACAAGCCCGAGCGCTTCGACGGCACCTCGTTCTATCCCGGGGCGATCATGCTCGTCGGCGACATCGTGAAGTGACCGCGGTGCGGCTCACTCCAGCGCCTTCGGCATCCACTTCTCAAACTTCGCCGCTTCCGCCTTCGCGGATGCACTGACCGGAATGCCCCAGAAATCGAAGAAGCCGCCGAGGTTCCGCTTCGTGATCTTCGAGTAGCGCACGAGAAACTGGTCGCGTTTCTCGTCGTCGTTCTTCGGCGCGGGGCCGAATGACGGATCGGCGAAGCTGTGGAGATACGCGCGCCACGCGTCCCATCCGAAGCCCTCGACGAGCTGGATGTAGGTCGTCAGCGCGACGAACGGTTCCTTCTTCCAAATCGCAAACTTGTCGCCCGCCCGCCGGATCAGGGAGATGTGCTGCTCGAGCTTCTTCGGCGCAATCGCACCGTGGCCGGTGAGCGGATCGCGGCCGAGCACGTAGTGAAACACATACATGCCGAGCACGTTGTTCGTCACCTCACCGGTGCCCTCGAAGGTGAAATCTCCCCGCTGATGATTGTGGCCGAGTTCATGGTAGTAGCCCCAGCCCGGCGCAGCGCTGCCGCCGAATGTGACCATCTCATCCGCGGCGCTCACAGGCACCATGATCGGATAGCCGCTGTGCATGTAGCCCGCGCTGATCTGCACGTCGCACACAATGCGTTCCGGGCGCCTGCGATCCTTCGCCTGATTCGAGATTTCGTCCTGCGCATCCACGACCTTCGCCCAGAAATTCATCAGCTCCGTCGGGTTGGAGACCTTCCGCGCATTCTCCGTCGGGCAGATGAGGATCACCTTGTCGCAGACAAACTCCGCCCACGGCGCCTTCCTCATCTTGAGCACCGTGTTCCACTTCGCATCGCTGTCGCGCCCAAGGACGAAGAGCGGCGCCTCAATCGCACCTGCAATCGTGACATTGAAATCGGAAGTCACATTCGCTTTGCCCGGCACCTCGATGAAGACGAGCCCGCCGAACGCGTTTGCGGCCACGGTGACTTCGCCCTCGATCGGCACCGAACGCGTGATCTCGGGTGCGCGCTGCCATTTATCGAGATGATAGAGCGTGTCACTGTGGCAGCCGATGCGGACGGCGAACCCCCGGCCTGCGACTGCGGCGGGAACCTTCACGGAAATCCTGTCGCCCGCGTTCACCCAGAGGCCCGTGCTCGTCCAGCCCGGCACGCCGGGACGCACCGTCACCTCCCGCGTCACGCGCTGCGCGTCGGCAGGCGCGACGCCGGGAAACTCACTCGCGGCGGGATGCGCCTTGATGTCCTCCGCGGCAGCCGTCTTCAGCAAACGCGTCTCGATCCCAAGCACGCTGCGCGCGGCGGCGTCCTTCGCCTCGGTCAGCGGCTTCTTCGCTGCTGGAATTTCGCCGCCACCCGACACGGCACCCATCGCGGCTGCGCGGAATGCAGAGCGGCCCGGCGGCTGCGCGGCGAGCGCGAGCTGGATGGCGCTCCCCGCCTGTGAAAAATCCGCAGGCGTCAGAGCGGCACCTCCTTTCCGCGACCGCATGATCGCATCGAGCGCGAGTTGCGCGTTCATCAGCGGCGGCAGTTCGGCGCGCACAGCAAACTCCTTGTCCTTGCCCATGCCCGCATCGGTGAATGCAATGCCTGCGGCCATGAGCGCGACATTCAGCGAGTTGCCCGTGTTCAGCCGCTTGCCACCGCTCGTCTGCTCAAAGGCCCAGCCCGTCATGCCCGCGACCAGCCCGCCGCCGGTCCTGACGAAATTGAGCACATCGCGGCCCTCCGCCGCACCTGTGATGCCCTGCGCATTCAGCACGAGCACGTCAAAATCCTCGATGTTCCTCTTCTCCGGCCCGCCGCCGATGCGCTTCACGTCGAAACCCTTTGCCTTCAGGTAAGCTTCGCTCTTCGCGTCATTCGTGCCCACGCACGGCTTTGGTTTTGCCGTCGCCCACTTCACCGAGTTCACGAGCAGCGCGCCGACGCTGCCCTCGTTGCCGGCTGCCGGATTCAGATAGCTGTTGTGGCCAAAAAGGACGATGCGCCCCTTTTCAAAACTCACCGCGCCAACGAGCGCCGTCTCCGCCCTGCCATCGCCCTCACCGCCCGTCGCCACGACGGGAAATGCCGTCGCCCCCCAAAGCGCGATCGGCCCCGGCGCACCCAGCTTCGGCAGTGTGGAGACCCCGGCGAGCAACTTCGCGCGCTCGCCGGACAGGACGCCGACCGCGGGCTGCGCGAAGGCCGGAGCGGATACCGATGCTGCCGGGGTGACGGGTGCGGCAATTCCGGCGTGGAAAAGCGCGAGTGAAAAAGAGGGAATGAGGAAACGCATGGGGAAAGAGGCCGGGACACTTGTCCTGCACGCACGCGAAATCAACCGCGCCCGGCATACAAAGCTGTTATGCAGCGGCGCCCAGCGCCGCACCGGATCGGCGACGGCCATTCATTGCAAACACGCCGCGCAAGACAGTGCTCGCGACCAACGTGCGGCGGGGGTTGTAATACATCATGCTTCCCCGCGCCGCCCTCGCCGCCTCCCTTCTGCTCGCCATCCTCCCCTGCCCCGCCGCCGAACCGTTTCCCGGCACGCGGCCGCTCACCGCGGAGGGCGATCTCTCCGCGCAGATGGTCGAGGGGATTGACCGCTGGCTGATGAGCGAGACTGAACGAGTGGCGAAGGTGCGAAACCGCGATTGGCGCAATGAGGACGCGGTGGCGCGCGCGCGCGTGCTGCTGCTGCAGCAGCTTGGAATGGCAGACGCCCTCGCGACCGAGGGCACGGCCGAGTGGCCGACTGTGCTCGGGAAGAGCGCGGGCGCGCCGGAGTTCACGGTGAAGCTGATGCGCTGGCCGGTGTTCGACGGCGTGTGGGGGCAGGGTTTGCTCTACGAGCCGAAGGCTGCGCCGAAATTTCATGTGATCGTGCTCAACGATCCGGGCCACGAGACCGGAGCGCCGTTCATCGCCGCGGATAAATTCGCGGCACAAGGCTGCGCGGTGCTCGTGCCGCTGCTCGTCGGGCGCGATACGACGATGTCCGGCAATCCGCAGCTCGGGCGGCAGACGACAGTGTCCCACCGCGAGTGGATCTACCGGCAGGCGTTCGAGGCGGGGCGCACGCTCACCGGCTACGAGACGCAGAGCGTGCTCGCGGCGATCCCGCATTTTGCCGGCAAGAAACCGCGGCTGGGAATCTGCGGGCACGGCGAAGGCGCGCTGATCGCGATGTGCGCGGCGGCGCTGGATCCGCGCTTCGAGTCGGTGCTGATCAGCGGGCACTTCGGGCAGCGCGAGCGGCTGTGGGAGGAGCCGATTTACCGAAACGTCTTCGGATTCCTGCGCGACTTCGGCGACGCGGAGCTGGCAGCGATGAGTGCGGCGAAGTCATATTTTGTCGAGCACAGCGCGCCGCCGAAACTTCCCGTCATCGCAAAGCGCGGCGTGGAAGCCCCGGGCGTGCTCGCCCCACGGACAACCGAAGAAGTCTTTGCGGAGGTGAAGCGAGCATGGGCGCTGCGCCCGAATCGATTGGGCGGTGCTGGTGTGCAGCTCGTGACAGGCCCGAACGGCGGCGAGGCGGAGCCGGGTTCCGACGAGGCGCTTCGGAGTTTCTTCGCTTCGTTTGGCGAACGGTGGTTGCCGGTGAAAAGCAGCACTGTCTGGAATGAATTCCCCAACGGGCCGGGGCTCGACGAGCATCGCCTCGTGCGTGAACTCACAGCGCACACGCAGGCGGTGCTACACGACAGCGCACGCATCCGCAAGAAGCTGCCGCTTTGGGCGAAGCTGAAGCCGGGCGCGGAGTGGGAGGCGGTGCAGAAGCAGGCGCGCGATGGTTTCTGGGAGACGGTGATCGGAAAGCTCCCGACGAGCTATCTGCCGCCGAATCCACGGACGCGGCTCATTCACGACAGGGAAAAATGGCGCGGCTACGAGGTGATGCTCGACGTGCATCAGGACATCTTCGCGTGGGGAACGCTGCTCGTGCCGAAGGATCTCAAGTCGGGCGAGCGGAGGCCGGTGGTCGTTTGCCAGCACGGCCTCGAGGGTTTGCCCGAGGACACGATCAACGACGATCCGAAGTCGAAAGCCTACGGGCCTTACAAGGCGTTCGCGGCACGCCTCGCCGACCGCGGATTCATCGTTTATGCGCCTCACAATCCGTATCGCGGGCAGGACAAGTTCCGCATGCTGCAGCGGAAGGCGAACCCACTCGGGCTCACGCTGTTCTCGTTCATCATTGCGCAGCACGACGTGACGACGACATGGCTCGCGTCGCTTCCGTTTGTGGATCCGGAGCGCATCGCGTTCTACGGCCTGAGCTACGGCGGCAAGACGGCGATGCGCGTGCCCGCGGCGCTGGAGCGCTACTGCCTCTCGATCTGCTCAGGCGACTTCAACGAGTGGGTGATGAAGTGCGCCTCGAACACCCATCCGGGCGGCTACGTGTTCACCGGCGAATGGGAAATCTGGGAGTGGGACCTCGCGCACACGTTTAACTACGCGGAGATGGCGCTGCTGATCGCACCGCGCCCGTTCATGGTCGAGCGCGGGCACGATGATGGCGTGGGACTCGACGAGGACGTGGGCTACGAATTCGCGAAAGTGAAGCGCGGCTACGACAAGCTCGGCATCGGCGACCGGACTGAAATCGAATGGTTCGACGGACCCCATACGATCAATGGCGTGGGGACGTTCAAGTTCCTCCACAAATGGCTCCGCTGGCCGGAGCCGCATTGATCTGTCACACCTTCAGCAGTTCGCGCTGCCACGGAAGAAGTTTCGCCACCGCCTCCTCGGGTCGGAAAGCAAGGCCCTCGAGCACCGCTTTCGGCGCTATGAGCGAAGGATCGAGCTTCGCCTCGTGCGCGATGTGGTCGCGGTGCTTCTTGAGCTGCAAAAAACGGTCGAACTGCGCCTGCGATGGACGCTGGCGCGGCGTGCGGATGACTTTGGGCCACTGTGATTCATCCATTTCAAGGCCGCGTTTCGCCGCATCGAAGAACTTCTGTGCACGCGAACCGCGGAGGTGGCGGATCTCGACGCGCTTGCCGGCATCGAACTCAACGGCCGCCTCGACGAGCTTCTCGCTGTGCAGGATGTGGAAGGTCGGCTTGTCCACCCGACGGGCCTCGTCATCGCGCCAGCGCCAGAGCTCGCGGAACACCGCGGCAGCACGTCCGCGCAGGTGGCCGCTCCCGGGAATGCGCCACAACTGGTCCGGGTCGATTTCCTTGTCCGTCTCCGCCGAACGGACTGCCCGCTCGCAAGATTGACGAAACCACTCGACGCGGTCGAGGCGCTCAAGATCGGCCTGGAGAATGCGCGCGATCTCAGCGAGATGGCGCGTGTCGTTCACGGCGTAGTCGAGCATCTGCGGCGACAGCGGACGCGTGGCCCAGTTCGCCTTCTGCGACGCCTTGGCGATTTTGATGCCGAAGTATTTCTCCACGAGCGCAGCATAGCTGAACTCCGTGATGCCGCTGAGCCGCGCGGCAAGCATCGTGTCGAAGACACGGTCGGGCATCGGGCACCCGGAACGGCGCAGCAGTCGGAGGTCGTAGTCCGCGCCGTGAAAGAGGAGCTCCTTGCCCGCCCATGCCGCCCAGAGCGGCGAGAGATCCATCTTTGCAAGCGGATCGATGAGCAGATCCGTTCCGCCGACGCTGATCTGGATGAGGCAGAGCTTCTCAAAGTAGCAGTGGAGCGAGTCGGCCTCGGTGTCCACGGCGATGCGGTCGTGCGGCGCGAGGAGCGGCAGCGTGGCGGCGAGCGCCTCCGGAGTGTCAGTCATCGGCACCATCTAGCCGCGCAGGCCTCCCATGAGCAGTTCGGCGTTGGATTTTGTGCTGCGCAGTGCATGGAGGAGGACTTCCGTCGCCTCCGCGGGCGGGAGCGCGGCAAGCTGCTTTCGCAGGACGGCGATGCGGTCGTATTCCTGCGGGTGATAAAGCAGCTCGTCGCGGCGCGTGGCGCTCTGGAGCAGGTCAATCGCCGGGAATATCCGGCGTTCAGCGATGTAGCGGTCGAGCTTTACCTCCATGTTTCCGGTGCCCTTGTATTCCTCGAAGATCACCTCGTCCATCCGGCTCTGTGTCTCGACAAGCGCCGTGGCGAGGATGGTGAGGCTGCCAGCCTCGTCGGTGTTCCGGGCGCTGCCGAAGAATTTTTTCGGCTTGATGAATGCCTTGGTGTCCACACCGCCGGACATCGTGCGGCCGCGGCCCGGCTGCGCGTTGTTGTAGCCGCGCGAAAGACGGGTGATGGAGTCGAGAAAGATGAGGACATGCCTGCCGAGTTCGACAAGTCGGCGCGCCCGGTCGGAGACAACCTCGGCAAGCTGGATGTGACGCGCGCTCCCCTCATCAAAGGTCGATGAGTAAATTTCAGCACCGTGGACGCTGCGAACGAGGTCCGTGACTTCCTCGGGCCGCTCATCGACAAGCAGCAGGATCACATGGAGGCCGGGATTGCAGCGCAGCGCAGCCTGGGCGAGTTCCTTCATGAGGATCGTCTTGCCCGCACGGGGCGGAGCGACGAGGAGGCCACGCTGGCCACGGCCAATCGGCGCAATGAGGTCCACGGCCCGCGCCGTCAGCGAACTGCCCGAACCATTGTCGAGCATCACACGCGCATCGGGAAAGCGCGCCGTCAGCGAATCAAAATCCCTCGGCTCCTTCCACTCCGCGACTGGGACGCCCTCGATCGTGAGGATTTCCTCGGCGGACATGTGCTTTTCCCGGTGTCCCGGCGGACGGAACCGCACCGTGACGAGGTGGCCGCCCTTCAGGCTCATGCGCTTTGCGAACTGGAAGCTGAGAAACGGATCCTGCGGGCCCGGCCGGAAACTGTAGCGCGGAAAGCGAACGAAGCCGCAGCCATCGCTGGTGATGAACTCTGTCACCCCCTCCGCGAGTAGCCGGAAACCGAGCGCGTGATAGGCCCGCAGCAGGTCGAAGACGAGAAAGTGGCGGCTCTTCTCCGCGCTCACGCGGAGTCGGAGCAATTCGGCCCTCTCGAGCAGCTCCCGGAGTGACAACGCGTGGAGTTCCTCAATCCACAGGTCGCGCGGCTTCAATTCCGCAGGGACTTCCTGCGAAACTGGCACGGTCTCGGGCAAAGACTCCGCTGGCACCGGGGGCGCAGCAGGCTCGGCTCCGCCCACCGATGGAGACCAGTCGGCGGAGACGCTTGCCGGTTGCTGCAAAGGATTTCCCGACAGCGGCCGGTCAGACGGCGAAACGTCGCCGGAGACAGGCTGCGAGGATGCGGGATTGTCCGTCGAGGTTTGGGACGGTGCTGTCATTCCAAATTACGTGGTCTGCTTTCTTGATCTTCTCTCCCAGTTCGAGCTGGGCGGCAATTATTTCCGTAGCCATCTCGGGTGCAAGCCCGCGCTCACGGGAAAGCCGGGCGAGCTGGGTTTTATGTTCACAGGCGACGACAATGACGCGGTCGAAATGAGCGGCCGCATCCGTCTCGTAAAGGAGTGGGATGTCTATCAGCACCCAGCCGCCGCATTCCCGCGTCGCCACGGCAAGCGCGGTCCAGCGGGAACGGACGACGGGATGGAGAATGGATTCGAGCACCCTTCGTTTCGCCTCGTCGGCAAAGGCGCGCGAACGGAGCTTCCCACGATCCGGCCACCCGGATGGGCCGAGCACATCGGAGCCAAAGGCTCCGACCACCGACTCCCGCACCGACTCATCGCCTGCGAGCAAGTCATGCACGCATCGGTCGGAATCGAAGTGCTTCATCGGCAGCTGCTCGCGCAGCAGGCGGCCAAACGTGCTTTTCCCCGTGGCGATGCCGCCGGTGAGGCCGATGACAGGCAAGGGGAAATGGGCGGTCTAGCGTTCGAGACGCCGGGCAGCAGGGTTAAGCACTCCTCCGGAGGAGGAGGAGGTTTGAATGACCCGGTAGCTGCGCGGCGATTCCAACGGCCGGTAAGTCTTCCCACCAATGTCGGGAAGCAGGGGCGGGGCGATTTCGGGCAGCGGCAGCCCATCCACGGCCTCCTCCTTTTCCTCATCGGGAGTGATGGGCGCACCCTCTGGGTTCACCAGACGCGCCGTGACGAAAATGACGAGGTTCCGCTTGAGGTGCTGGTCCACATTGGAGCGGAAAAGGCGACCGACAATCGGCACATCGCCGATGATGGGGGTCTTGTCCTCCACCTTCTGGACATCCTCACGCACAAGACCGCCGAGGACAACCGTGGCGCCGTCAAAGACGGTGACATTGGTGCTCACCTTGCGGGTGCTGAAGATGGGCTGGTTGATGACGTTTGGCGTGAGGACATTCGTCGTCGTCACACCGGTGAGCGGGTTCGTGCTCGTGGTCTGAATCGGGCTGCCGTAGTTGATGAAGCCCTCAAACTCAACGACCTGCGGGGCGAGCTGCATGGTGATCGAGTAGTTGTCGGGGCCGATCGTCGGCTCAACTTCCAGCGTCACACCCACGTCTCGCTTTTCAAACGCCGTGGGCGTGGTCGGCGTGACCGGGAAGCTCGATGAGCTGCTGCCACCGCCACCACCGAGGACACCGCCGCCACTTCCGGTGAACTGCTGCGGAATCTGCGGCTGCGAAAACTCGGTCGGATACTTGAACTCGCGGATCACCTCAACCACCGCGCGCTGTCCGCTCTTGGTGGTCACGCGTGGAGCGGATAGGAGATCCACGCCCTTCTTCTGGTTCAGGCCGCGCATCACGAGCTGGAATGTCGGGTCGGTGCCGGAACCGATCAAAGACGCAATTCCCGGCGCGAGCGAGGTCGTTCCCCCGCCGGTGCCAGCCAGAAGCGAATCGATGGCGTTGGCACTGATCGCAAGGCTGCCACTGCGGTTGCCCGAGGTCACGGAACTATCGCCCGTATTCGTTGTGAAGGGCCAGTCTTGGGCGCTGAAGGTGCGTTGGTTGCCATTTGTGCCGCCACCAGTGAACACTTGGTAAGTGCCCGGGACGTTGGATTGTCCGAGCATCCAGTCGAAGCTCAACTCCTTCGTGTTGTTCTGCGAAATCTCCACGAACTTCGCCTGAATCTCGACCTGCTTCTCGACGTTCTCGCCACTGATCTCAATGATACGCTCAACGAGGTCGAGCTGGTCCTGGGTGTTTTTCACGATCAACGTGCTGGTCTGCGCGCTATACATCGCGAAAGAGTTCGGACCGAAGGTTACCCCTGAGGCTGCAAGAAAATCCTTGGCGCTGGACGCACCGCCGGCTCCGGCGCCTTCCAAACCACCACCTGCCGGCGGTCCTCCCAACCCACCACCTGCGGGTGCCGCACCTGCAACCGGTGCTCCACGAAGCACGCCGGGATTCACCTTCCACTGCTTGATGATGAGATCCTCGGTCTGCGTTCCGATTGGCACAATGTTCACCGCGAAGGGCTCCACCTTGAATTTCAAGTTGGCGAGGTTGGTGATGTATTTGATCACCTCAATGAGCGGAACATTGTTCAACGAGAGCGTGATGCGCGTGCCCCCTCCGCCGCCGGGTGCTGCAGGAATTCCAGGGACGGCCGGAATACCGGGGGCCTCAAGCCCAGGAATACCGCCACCGGGAGCGGGAGCCGGTGCCGGCGCCGGGACCGTCGCTGCACCACCCTCGTCCGGAATCTTGAGAACGATGTTCACCCCCTCGTGGTCGACATCCAAGGTCTTCGACTTGGTGACAAGGAACTCAATCGCTTCACGCACGGTTGAATCGCGGAAATCGATCTTAGGAAAGACGATGCTGTTAAGTTTCCTTGTAATCGCCGTCGTATTGGCGGCGGAGGATTTGCCAGCGCTTTCGACAACCACGACCTTGCGATCAAAGCGGCGGTATGGGCGCGCCCACTCCTTATCCACCTCCCATATAGCCTGAGCGCGCGCTGCGTCGTAGCCAGCACGGGCGGAGCGGTCCTTCAGATTCGCGATTTCCTCGCGGCCCTTGTAGGCGGCGGAGTTGTAAGGGTCGCGGCTCAGCACTTCCTGGAATTTCCGATCCGCGAGATCGTAGCGCCCGAGGTTCTTGTAGCCTTCCGCCGCGATGAACGACTGCTTCACCTCCTCCACTTTCGCGCGGTGCTGCGGCGTCATCTGCTTGTTGAAATAGTCGGGTGCCTCGATCTGGGAAAGCAGGCGAAGCACCGAACGGTTGTCCGGATTATGCCGGAGCACCTCCTGCAGCGACTGAACCGCGCTCGCATAGTAGCCCTCGGTCACGCGCTGCTCGGCGAGCCGGATGCCCGATGCGGTGAAACCATCCACCGCACCCCTGCGGCTCACGGCCAGCGCAGGAGCACCTGCGGGAATGTTCTCACAGGCATTCTTGAAATGTGCAAACGCGGCCTCGTAGTCCTTCTTCCGAAGCGCGCTCTGGCCCTTGAGGATTTCCTCGCGGCCGAGGGTCTCGCGCTGCAGACGGCGGGCAAGTTCGCGGTCCACGGTGGCCTGCGTGGAGTCTCCTCCGAGGTATTGCGCCCAAGTGGCACCGGGTTGGAGCAGGATGCTCCCAAGGACGAGCGGTGCGATGGAGGCTGCGAGCGGGGTGCGGATCATATTTTGTCTCAGTGTTGGTTGGCTGGAATGGCGGTGGGGTGATTCGGGGAGTCGAATGGCGTTTCCTGTCTGGCTACTGCGTCGCGGTCAAGGTTTTCTTCACGCCGCTGGGCAGCGTGATCGTGGCCTCGCGGCCCTTGATCTCGTCAACCTTGAACGTCTTGTCGGGCTCGGGCGGCAGCGCAAACGAGTCGCCGCGGCGCTTCGAAAACTCTGGCGTGGACTGCCCACCGGGTTGAACCCATTTGTAGCGAAACACCGCGTAGGAATCCGGCGAATCCACAACCTGCAGAAGCGGCAACACCGTCTTGGCGCCGGTTTCCTTGTTGCTGATCGTCACTTCGGAGACGTCCTTCTTTGTCCCGTCCTTGTCGGGGACTTCCTTGTGCTCATAAGATTCAATCTTGAACTTGGTCCCGGGAATATCATCCCCAACGACCACATACTGAGTCCTGTTCTTGAGGTCGATTGTATTGATCTGCACCGTGACGTCGGACGGCTTGTTAATCTTTGGCGGCACATCAATCGACATCACGCGCAAGCGAAAGGGTATATAGACGACCTTCGCCAGTTCAAGCTTGGTATGATACGGCGGATGGGATTCAGGCTTGGTCGGGTCCGTGGAATCGTCCGGGAGCGGCTTTCCATCGGCCCCCATCACAGGCTGCCCCAGATTGTCGGTGTGCGAGATCGCATCGAGTCCATTCCACTCCTCCAGCGTCGTAAATCCGTCCTTGTCGGGATCCGAACCCAGAACACTGCCAGCGAGGGGATCGAGCTTGTATTTCAACAGCCACTCATTGGGCACGGGCGGATGAAACATCGAGCCGGTCGGCGGGATGAGCTTACCGTCCTTCAAAACATAGAGCCGACTTACCAGGAGTTTTCCGGACTCTTTGCCCGGTTGCCAGTCGACGGCGGCACCAATGGCCTGGGCAGCCTTGTCAATGGCTTCGGTGTTGAGCTTTTCCACCGCCGCATTCGACACCGACGTTCCGCGGACGGTGTCAAAACTTCCATCAAACGCGGAAACCTTCGTGTAAAGAAACACCGTGGCTGCGATGGCGAGGATCGCCGCGACAGCGAGGGCAAATTTGGCTGGGTTTTTCTTGATCCAGTCCATCGTCATTTCTCCTTGTTCTTCTTCTTGTCCCCCTTCTCAGCCTTCGGCTTTGGCTCCACGATGCTCAACACTTCGATCTCCACGGTGCTGACGATCTGCTCAGTGCCAAACACGTAGCTGAGGGAACCCTCCTTGGCGGCTGGCGCGGTCACAGGGGGGGCAACGGGCGCTGGCGCTCCCGGCACCGTTGCTCCAGGCGCAGACGCGTCTGGCACAGTTGCTCCCGGCGCGGTCGCAGCACCGGGCGGGTTGGCCGGAGGAATTGGACTCCCCGCGGGTCCCGGCGGGGGCGGAAAAGGCAAACCGGCCGCGAGCCGCGCCGGGGATTCAGCCTGCTTGTTTTGGATCGCAACATTGCGAACAACAAAAAGCTGCTCCTTGTGGTTTGCGAGGGCTGTCAGAATCCGGCGGAGCGCTTCGTCGGACGAAGTGAACTTGATGTGAAGCTCATTTCTTTCAACGGGCCCCTGGTCGGAACGCGTTCCGGGCGGTCTCCTGCTGCCTGGACCGCGAAGGCTGCCGTCCGCCTTTGCAAGACCCTCCTCTGGCAGCGGACCACGATTGAATTCATTGATTTCGACGCCGCCAGTTTGGACGAATACCTCCAGCACCAGTTCGACAACGCGGAGCTGGCGCGCGAGCGCGGTCGCGGCAGCCTTCGGCGGAGGGGTCGCCTGATACCGCTCATAGCCGAGATAGAAATTCTTCGGGGTATCCACTTTTTCCGCCGCAGCCCTGGCTGCAAATTTTCCGACAGCATCCTTCAGCTTGTCCTGAAACTGTGCGGGCTCGACGGGAACGCCCGATGGCGGCAGCACCCGCTTCTTGAGTTCCGCCTGAAATGCACCGATTCGCTCGGTGAGCAGATCCTTCTGGGCGAGCAGCTCCTTCAAGTGTGCATCCGTCGGGGACGGCTTCACCTCCTGTTGAAGCCGAGTCAGTTCGCGCGACGCGGCCTCAAAATTGGTGGTGGAGGCGTCGAACTTATCCATCGCCGACCACGTGAACCAACCAAGCGTGCCGACGCCCGCGAGCATCACCACGCCGAAACCTGTCAGGAATTTGTTCTCGGAAACCCAGCTCATTGGAAATGGATCGGGTCGATCAGGTTCAGCGCGACTTGGTAATGATAGGCCCACACCCCGGGATTGTCGTCATTCTCCCGGACGAACTTGGCCTCCTGCCGGTCATCCGGCTTGTAAAGCGGTGATTCTTTCAAATTCTTGATGAATTCATCGACGACTGCGGGGCCCGCGTTATTCCCAGCGTCACGGCTGAGGTAGAGACCCTTCAACATGAGCCTGACAACCGGGCCGCTGCGCTCGGGGGCTTTCTTAGACTTCGATTTTTCCTTCTGCGGCTTGGCGGAATTGTCGGGTTCCTCACCCTCCTTGGCCGGCGCTTCCGGACTCTCAACTTCCAGATGGGTGACCCAGATGAACTCCTTCGGCAGACGTTGGTTGATATCCGCCAGCAGCTTCACCCAATATTCGCGCTCCACAGCCACCTTCAGGAGCGGCTGGGCGGACTCCTGCAAGCGGGCCACCTCGCTCTTCGCATCCGACATCTTCGTTTCCAGCGCCTTCAGCGGAATTGCCTCTTCGGTGAGTTTCTGCGCCACCTCATCCGTCACCACGGCGGCACGCTCGTAATATTGCCACCATGCGCCGAGGGCGGCCAAAACGCAGACGCCCGCTGTGATGAGATAAGGCCGCTGTGCCGCCTGCTTTTCGGCCTTCACCACGCTGACAGGGCGGAGGTTCAGTTCCATCGGGCAACTGCCCAGTCCACGCAGGGCCAACCCGACAAGTTCACCCATCGTGTGCGCCGCACGGCCGAGGTCGTCATTGTTGACAGCTTCCGAAACCGCGACGTTCCGCAGCGGATTGAAGTAGTCCACCTCCATGTTGGGAAACTTCTCCTGGAAAAACTCACGGATATAGGGAAGCGACGCCGTGCCGCCGGCAATCAGCACGCGCAGGGGCTGCGAGCCACCGTGCTCGCTGCGGTAAAAGGTGATACTCCGCGCAATCTCCTGATGGAGCTTTGTCATCTGGTTGCGCGTGATCTTTGAGATGCGGGCAATCTCCACATCGTCCGGCTCGGCGTAAGTGCCGCCGAGGCTGACAAAGCCGTCCTTCACCTTGCGCGCCTCCGCCTCGGAGAACGAACAGCCGAAATCCTTCGCGATGGCCGTCGTGATCGCGCTTCCTCCGATGTTCAGACGACGCGGGAATATCTTGCCCGGCTCGCAGAACAGGAGATTCGTGGTGCGCGATCCGATGTCGAGCAGGATGGTGCAGCCGTCGGCATCCGGGTAGTTGTAGCGGAGCGCGTTGTAGAGGGCCATCGGCGCGATGTCCACGACGGCAGGCTTCATCCCGCCGGCGACCGCCGAATTGTTGATTTCATCCAGCAGGTCGGACTTAATCGCCGCCAAAATGACTTCGACCTTGCCACCATCGCCCGCATCGAGGAGCTGCCAGTCCCACACAACCTCGTCGATCGGATAGGGCACGTTCTGCTGGGCCTCGAAACCGACAATCTGCTCCACTTGCGACGCATCGCCGATGCTCGGCAGCGTGACTGGCCGCGTGAAAATGACGTGCGAGGCGATGGCGTAGTTGACGCTCCGGCCCTTCAGCCCCATCTCGGAGACCAACTGTTCGACTTGGAGCTTGGTCTGCGAGGAACGGCTGGAATCCACCGAAGGATCCCCGAGAATCTCCGTCTGCCGGAGCTGGCTCAGGATCAGACCGCCGTCAGGATTTCTCTGAAACTCGGCAAGACTGATCGTCTGGGTGCCGAGGTTCAGTGCGAGGATTCCTTTGGGTGCGGCCATTCGGTTGCGGTGATTGCGTTCTAGCGAGTCTGTTTCACCGCTTCGTAGCGGTCCGTCCAGAGCACGCTGAACGGCGTCTCAGACTTCGGCGTGAGGAAACCGGGGAACTGCTGGGTGTTCGGGATCGGCGTGCGACCCGTGCGATCCTTCATCGAGGAAACCGCGAGAACCTGCCCCTGCTTCGTGATCTTCACCCACACATTTTCAATCATCGCCGGGGTCAACTGCTTGCCGCCGGTGATGCGCTCGAGGTTTCGCGGGGAGATATACATGATGGTGTAGCGCTCCCGGCCCTTCGGGATGTTCACGTGCGTGATTTCGCCCGGATAGAGCTTGCCGTTCAGCAGAACGTCGAATTGGAACGTCAACTCGTCAACGATCTCAATGCCGTCGACGGCGAACTCGACTTCGATCTCCAGCCATTTCTGAGCTTGGGAACGCTTGGGCACCGTCTGCGTCACGGTGAATTCCGGCGTGCCAACCACAGCCGGCTGTATTTTCTCAATCTTCACATTGCGGCTGGTGACCGGCACCGGCACTTGGGCGGATGCGGCAAACGCGGTGAAAGCAAGACCTGTGAAGGCAAGCGCTAGAGTCTTCATTTTCAATGGGTGGGACAAGAGTGGGGCGTTCCTTGTAGGACGGATATGAGACACCCTTCATTCCGCAACCGTCCGGCGATGAAAAGGAAAATTTGCGATGCTCACAAAGATTTTATTTCGCCACTGTCGCCCATCAGCTTTGCGCGGATTTGAAGCGAATCGCCTCCTGCCAGCGCGATCTCCGTCGGCCGCAGTCCCGCGGGGAGAAACGATGCGGCGGAAAAGGTCCGCTCTTCGATTTTTGAAAGACGCGGGCGCAGTTGCGCCGCCGCGAGATTTGCAAGCATTCCGTCACCCGTGCATGTCGTGCCGCTCAGCCGCAGAGTGAAGTCGGAATCAAGTTTCACCTTCCCTCCAATCGTCAGCGTCGCGGTGAAAAACATCGCCTTTGCGACAGCCACCGCGCTGGCGGCGAGTTGCTGCGGACCTTCACTCGTGAGTTTGAGCTGCACCGATTTGACCTCGGCCCCGTGCGCTGCAGCAGCCTCCCGCGCGAGCGCCAGCAGTGCGGATTCGATGTCTGCCGTCGCCGCCGACAGATGCAGAGTCCCGCGCACGCAGTTCCGCAGCATCAGCGTGCGGGATCCGTCCGCGGCGCCTCCGAAAGCAAACACGCAATCCTCCGCATGCAGGCGGATGTGGATCGGAACCGACGCAAACGTTGCCGGCTCCGCCGTGACCTCGAGCGTCCGGGTGAAAAAACCTCCCGCAGTCTCTTCCGACGCCGCAGTGACATGCTTCCACGAGTCCAGCCGCACGCCGGTCAGGTTCATCCGCAGTGCGTCGAGTGATGGAAAAGCTCCCTCGATCGCCACTGCGTCACCCGCAGCTCCATGCCGTTCGGCCGCCATCGCGAGGGCAGCGCGGAGGCTTTGCGTGTCGTTGGGAAATGCGTCACCACCAAGTGCAAACATCAGCGCCTTGTGCGCGGCGCCGGCATGGAGCGCAATTCGAAATCCATCGCAGCGCGGAGTCCGGAGCCTTTGAACCGCTACTCCACCACAAGTCCGAGACGCGCGAGCTTCCGCAGATTCTCCTCGAGCTGCTCCGGAGACACCGGCCCCATTCCCGCGGCGCCGGAAATCCCGTCCAGCTCCGTCTTCAAAGCCGCACGGTCACGGGTGCCGTCCATCAAGCGCATCAGCTCACGCCCCATCGGATCACGGACCTCCACAAGCTCATGCCGGAGCGAACTCGCCCGGTCGCCCCCAGCGAGTTGAATCCGCGCGAGCGCGCTGGCCTGTGGTTTTCCACCCGGTTCCGCCACCATCCGCGCCCGGTGCGTGTGAAACTCCACGAAACCCGCCTCGTGCGCCTGCAGCAGCGCAGACGCGAGTTCTTCGGTCTCCTCGTCTGTCGCCAGATCCCCTGCCCTGCCCGCCCTCGACAAAGCATGAGCCAGCAAATCGCCGAATCCCAAACTTGCCGGCCACATCTCACCGAGCTTCACGAACGCCGCCTTCAGCAACGGATGATCGGTCTCCACCTCCGATTCCTTCACACCGAAAAACACCTCCGGTTTCCTGGAACCAATCTCCGGTGATGCCGATGCCGCACGGATGTCCCCGGCTATGGACATCCCCCGCACAAGCCGTGGCGAAACCTCGCGCCCTATCCGCACGCCGTCACGGCAGAGCAGCGTCTGCCGGAATGCGCGCCCCCGTAGAAAATCGAGATACTGCTCGCGTGCCACCACATCGGCGGGATCGAGCTCCGCCAACACCGCCTCCACATGCGGCGGATACTCCCTCCGGCGGTTGTCAGCCACATCCGCCTCCGCGAGAAACTGCAGCCCGCGCGCCCCGGCCGCCTCCATGAACTCGTGAAAATGGAACGCGTCGTTGATGCTGCTGAGGTCGTCGTGGAAAAACGCGGCGTCGGAGCATTTCGACATCCGCTCGACCTGCTGCGCGAGCAGCTCCTGGTAAAGCTCGCGTGGCTGCTTCGAGTCGGCGAGGAACTTCACCAGGCCGCGCGCCTGCCCGATCTTCTGCCGCGGGTCGGCGAAGCGCGCGGTGTGGTAACGCATCATCCCGCGCACGAGATTGCGCGCGTGGTTTCCCGGATGCGCGTTGTAGCTGATGTAGGCGACCCCCTGCGGCGCGAGGCTCCTGCCGCACAGATCGAGCACCTTCCCCCTCACATGCGCCGGCACCCACGAATAAAGGCCGTGCGCGATGATGTAGTCGAATTCGCCGAGGTCCGCCGCGTCCGCGACATCCATCGCGTGCAGGGAAAGATTCCGCAGGCCGAGTTGCGAAGCGAGCGCAGCGCCCCGCGCGATCGGCTTTTCCGCGAGGTCGATGCCGACAAACTCGCTTCCCGGCAGCCCGTGCGCCATCGCGATGAGGTTCCATCCGTCGCCGCAGCCGAGTTCCAGGACACGGCATTTCTCCACTGGCGCGGGCGACATGCCGCGCAGGGTCGCGTGCATCGCGAGCCGGTCCGGGTGCGTCTGGGAATAGACGGCGCTCGGATAGGGCACCTCGTCGTAAAGCGTCTCGGCCATTCCTCCGTGTGCGCACCTCGGGCCGCGCCGTCAATCACCTCTGTGGAAGCTGGAGCCAGAGACGGGGCTCGAACCCGTGACCTGCGGTTTACGAAACCGCTGCTCTACCACTGAGCTACTCTGGCGTTGAGCGGGCGCGGAATATGGAGACCGCGCGCGTGTTGGCAAGCGCTTTCACCGGGCGTCCCACGGCGTGCCTATTTTTTCTTCGGAAATCCCCGCGTCCGTTTCGGTTTCGCCGCAGCCTTCGGGTTCTCAGCCTCCGCTTCGGCACCCGTTTCCGGCTTTGCCTTTGCATCCGGCTTCGGAGCCTTCGGCTCCCGCGGCGCAAACTCAAAGCCCACCTTGCCATCCTCCTTCAGGACGAGGAACGCCTTGAAGCTGCGTCCCGTGCGCGCGCTCACAAATCCAGACAGCAGCGCCGTCTTGCCGTCGCGCAAAATCGCCGCGCAGTCCGAGCGCGTGAGGTTCTTGCGGAGGATCGTCTTGCCCATCCGGAAGACGCACTTCCTCGCCGCACGCTGGTCGCATTGGAACGCATCCACAGACTCGAACACCTGCCCGGTTTCGCACATGCGGCATTTGCCGACGGGCTCCGGGTTCACCCACTCGGGCTGCGTGCCGTCGCCCGCGTCGCTGTCCTTTGGGAAATCGAACGCCACTTTCCACTCGTTGCGGTCCAGCACGAGCGGCGCGGCGAATGCACGGCCCAGCTTGCTGCGGAAGCCCTCCAGCGGCCCCACGCGCCCCTCGCTGAGCAGCTTCGACACTTCGTCGCGCTCGAGTTCACGGCCGGCAACCATTTTCCAGACCGTGAGGCCGCAGCCCTTGCACAGGTAGCTGCGGAAGGTCTCCGCAAACGGCGACGCACCGCACTTCGGGCACGTGACTTCGAGCGGCTTGAAGTTGCCCTGAATCTCGCCGCCCTGGTGATTCTTCACCTTGCCCACGATCTCCGACGTGAGCTTGCGGATCTCCGCCATGAACTCCGCGCGCGAAAGCTGCCCGCGCTCCATGAGCCGCAGCTTGTGCTCCCACTCGCCCGTCGTCGCGGGCTGCGTGAGGCTCTGCGCGTCGAGGTTCCGCAGCAGCGTGATCAAGCTGAGGCCCTTCTGCGTGACGACGAGGTCCCGCCCGTCGCGGATGATGTATCCCTCGAGCAGCAACCCCTCGATGATCTGCGCGCGCGTCGCCGGCGTGCCGAGTCCCCGCTCCGCCATCGCCTCGCGCAGTTCCTCGTCGTCCACGAGCTTGCCCGCGCCTTCCATCGCGGAGAGCAGCGTCGCCTCCGTGAAGCGTGCCGGCGGCTTCGTGAGGCTTTCCTTCGCCTCAAGCGCAAGCGTCTGCGCCTGCTCGCCGGGCTTCGCGGGCACGACCGACTTCTCGCTGTCCGCACCCTCGGCCTCGCGGCCATACACCGCCATCCAGCCGGGATCTGTGATGATGCGCCCCGTCGTCTTGAACGCCTCGCCTTCCACTCGTGTGATGCGCGTCGTGTCCTCAAACTGCGCCGCCGGGAAGAACACCGCGACAAAGCGCTTCGACACCAGGTCAAAGATGCGCTGCTCGCGGTCGTCGAGCCCCTGCGGAACCGTGCCCGTCGGCACGATGGCGAAGTGGTCGCTCACCTTCGCGTTGTTGAAGATGCGCTTGTTCGGCTTCACCCAGCCGCTCTGCATCGCATGCTTCGCGTGCTTCGCGAGGTCGCCGCTGAAGCTGCCCATCACCTTCTTCGCCGTCGCGAGGTGATCCTCCGGCAGGTAGCGCGAGTCAGTTCGCGGATACGTGAGCGCCTTGTGCTTTTCGTAAAGCGACTGCGCGATTTGCAGAGTCATGCGCGCGGGGAAACCAAAGCGCCCGTTCGCCTCGCGCTGCAGAGTCGTGAGGTCGTAAAGCAGCGGCGAAAGCTGCGAAGCGGCCTTCTTCTCCTCCTCGATGATGCCCGGCTTGCCAGAGCACTTCGCGACAATCGCATCCGCCTGCGCCTTCTCCCAAATCCGCTCCGCTCGCGCCTGCTCGTCGTTCGCTTTTTTGGAATCGAACTTCTCGTCAAACCACCGCCCGCGATACTGCCCGGCCTCGATTCCAAAATCCGCGAACACCTCGAAATACGCGCGCGGCTGGAATGCGCGGATCTTTTCCTCGCGCTCCGCGAGAATCGCCAGCGTCGGCGTCTGCACACGTCCCGCCGTCGTCTTGTGAAAACCACCGCCGCGCGAATTGAACGCCGTGAGCGCACGCGTCGAGTTGATGCCGACAAGCCAGTCCGATTCGCTGCGCGAGATCGCCGCATCCGCGAGCGGCCTCGTGTCCTCGTCGCTGCGCAGATGCGCGAAAGCCTCGCGGATCGCCTCAGTGGTCATGCTCTGAAGCCACAGCCGGCGGATCGGCTGCGTCGCGCCCGTCGCACGGACGATGTTGCGGAAAATCAATTCGCCCTCGCGGCCCGCGTCGCATGCGTTGATCAGCACGCCCACGTCCTTGCGCTTCACGAGCCGCTTGATGATCGCGAGCCGGCTCGCGTTCTTTTCAATCGGCGCCAGGGTGAACTCCGGCGGCATGTGCGGCAGCTTCTCCAGCGACCACTTTCCCTTCTTGATGTCGTGCTCCTCCGGCACCGCCAGCTCCAGCAGATGACCGACCGCGCTCGAAACCACATACCGGTCGTTCTCGTAAAACTCCGCGCCGCGCCCGGGCTTCATGCCGAGGGCGCGTGCGAGATCCTGGGCGACGCTGGGTTTCTCGGCGAGGACGAGTGTTTTCATCAGGGTGTCTGGCTGGCGGGGGCGTGCGGAAGTAGGCGCTCATGTCCTGTCGCGCAACTGGAAAAAACTCCCGGGCGAAGGATTCCCTCGGGGCGAATCCCGCGCGTCGCCTCTCCGCAACCCGGCGGGCGCACCACTTCTTGGTAGCGGCAGAATCGCCGCCGCCAAAGTCGGATTCATCTGCGGCTCACTCCCCGACCATGTGGTGTTTCAAATGACACCGCAGGCTTCGGAGTTGCGCCCTGCGCGGCTGCGGAACTACGGTCGCGGGCTCATGCCGACGCGATTTTTCAACACCTACACCCGCGAACTGGAAGACTTCCGCCCGCTCGATCCCGCGGGCAAGCGCGTGAAACTCTACACGTGCGGGCCGACGGTCTATAATTTCGCGCACATCGGGAATTTTCGCGCCTACGTCTTCGAAGACCTGCTCCAGCGGCACCTCGAGGCGCGCGGCTTCGACGTGGAGCGCGTGATGAATCTCACCGATGTGGACGACAAGACGATCCGCGGCTGCCGCCAACTCGGCGTGCGGCTCGCGGAGTTCACGAAGAAGTTCAAGGACGCGTTCTTCGAGGACCTCGGCACGCTGCGCATCAAGCGCGCGAAGGATTTCCCCGCGGCGACGGACTACGTCGCGCAGATGATCGAGATGATCCGCGTGCTCGAGCAAAAGGGCATCGCGTATCAGGCCGAGGACAAGTCGGTGTATTTCCGGCTGAGCAAATTCCCCGACTACGGAAAGCTCGCGCACTTGAATCTCGAGGAGTTGCGTCCGAGCGGCCGTATCGCGAACGACGAATACGAAAAGGAAAGCATCGGCGACTTCGCGCTGTGGAAGGCGTGGGATGAGAACGACGGCGACGTGAAGTGGGATTCGCCGTGGGGCCCCGGTCGCCCCGGCTGGCACATCGAGTGCAGCGCGATGGCGACGGCGCTGCTCGGCCCGGAGATCGACATCCACTGCGGTGGCGTGGACAACATTTTTCCGCATCACGAGGCAGAGATCGCGCAGAGCGAATGCGTGACCGGGAAAAAGTTCGTCCGCTACTGGCTGCACTGCGCGCACCTCATGGTGGACGGGCAGAAGATGGCGAAGAGCGCGGGAAATTTTTACACGCTGCGCGACCTGCTCGAGAAAGGATGGAGCGGACGCGAGATTCGCTACGCGCTGATCACGGTGAACTACCGGCTGCCGCTCAACTTCACATTCGACGGACTCGCCGGTGCGCGGAGTGCGCTCGGTCGCATCGATGAATGGGTCGCGCGTCTCGAAGACCGCGCCGCGAGCGCGATCCTGCCGGACGAATTGCCGGCGGATTTTACGAAGGGCATCGAGGCGTTCTTCACCGACCTCGGCGACGATCTGAACATCAGCGGCGCAATGGGCCGGCTGTTCGATCTCATCCGCGACACGAATCGCACGCTCGACGCCGGTAGCATCACACCGGGTGTCGCCGCCGCGATCATCGAGGGCTGGAAGCGCATCAACAGCGTGCTCGGCTTCGAACGCGAGGCGCACACTCCATCACCGGAAGTGCTCGCACTGGTCGAGCAGCGTCAGGCCGCGCGCGCAAACAAGCAGTGGAACGAGAGCGATCGTCTGCGCGACGCCATCGCCACGCTCGGCTGGGTCGTGAAAGACACGAAGGAAGGCCCGAAGCTGACGAAGGCTTAGCAACGAGATGCGGACGGAAGTGTCCGCGTTCCGAGCTACGCTCCGACCTTCACCGTCGCCTGGACGATCTCCGCGAAGCCGCGTGGGTCGAGGCTCGCTCCGCCGACGAGTGCGCCGTCGATGTCCGGCTGCGCCATGAGTTCGGCGGTGTTGGCGGGCTTTACGCTGCCGCCGTATTGGATTCGCACCTTGTCGGCGGTCGCGGCGTCCCACAGTTCGGCGAGCTTGCGGCGGATGAACGCATGCGCGTCCTGCGCCTGCTGCGGCGTCGCGGTGCGGCCGGTGCCGATGGCCCACACGGGCTCATAGGCGATAACGGTTTCCTCGAGTTGGTCGGCGCTGAGTCCGGCGAGGCTGCCGCGGATTTGCGTATCAAGGACGTCTTCAACTTTGCCCCCATCACGCTCGGCGAGCGTCTCACCGACACACACGATCGGGCGAAGCGTCGCGGCGTGCGCGGCGTGCGTCTTCTTGTTCACGATGGCGTCCGTCTCACCGAAGAGCGTGCGGCGCTCGCTGTGGCCGAGCACGACGTAGCGGACGAAGAGCTCGCGCAGCATCGCGGCACTGATTTCACCCGTGAATGCGCCGGACTTTTCCGCGCTCATGTTCTGCGCGCCGAGCTTCACGTTTTGCACGTTGCGCAAAATCTCGCCCGCCTTGGCGAGCGCGGTGAACGGCGGAACGATGACGATTTCGGCGCGCTTCTCCTCGCCGATCTCGAGGAGGAACGTTTTGAAGAACCCTTCCGTCTCGCCGACGGTCATGTTCATCTTCCAGTTGGCTGCGATGATTTTCTTGCGCATGGGATTTTGAAAAATGGGGGTTTACTTGTCGTTCAGTGCCGCGACGCCGGGGAGCGTCTTGCCCTCGAGCAGTTCGAGCGATGCACCGCCGCCGGTGCTGATGAACGTCACCTTGTCGCCGACGCCGGCCTTCTTCACGGCCTTCACGCTGTCGCCACCGCCGATGATGGTCTTCGCGGATTGATTCGCCGCGATGGCATGCGCGATGTCGAACGTGCCGTTTGCGGCTTCCTTGATTTCAAACACGCCCATCGGCCCGTTCCAAATCACCGTCTTCGCCTTCGCAATTTCGTCGGCAAATAGCTTCACGCTAACGGGCCCGATATCCACTCCCTCCCACTCGGCGTCGATGCTCTGGCCTTCAGGCACGTGCTTGATGTTGCCGAGCTTCTTCGCGTCAAAGTCGAATGCATCCGTGACCATCGCGTCCACGGGGATGAGCAGCTTCACACCGCGAGCCTTCGCCTTGTCGAGCGCGGCCTGGGCGATGGGCTCCCACTCGGGCTTGTAGAGGCTTTTGCCGATGCCGATGCCCTGCACGAGTTTGCGGAAAGTGTAGGCCATGCCGCCGCCGATGATGATCGTGTCGGCCTTTTCCAGCAGCCGGTTGATGACCTCGATTTTGTCATTCACCTTTGCGCCGCCGAGAATCACCACGAAAGGCCGCGCGGGGTTTTCGAGTTCGTCGTGCAAATACGCGAGTTCCTTCTCCATCAGCAATCCGCTCACCGCGGGGAGAAATGCTGCGACGCCTGCCGTCGAGCTGTGCGCGCGATGCGCCGATCCGAACGCGTCGTTCACGTAAATCTCCGCGAGGTCCGCGAACGCCTTCGACAGCGCGTCGTCGTTCTTCTCCTCGCCCGCGTGGAACCGCACGTTCTCGAGCAGCAGCACGCCGCCATCTTTCAGCGCGAGCGCCTTCGCCTTCGCCGAAGCACCGATGCTCTCATCGGAAAATTCCACCGGCTGCCCGAGCATCTCGCTGAGCCGCGCCGCGACGGGACGAAGCGACTGCTTCGGGTCCGGCTTGCCCTTCGGGCGACCGAGATGGCTGCACAAAATCACGCGCGCACCGCGGGCAATGAGTTCCTTCAGCGTCGGCAGCGTCTCCTTGATGCGCGTGTCGTCGGTGATGACCACAGCGCCGTCCTTCTCGTCCAGCGGAACGTTGAAATCCACGCGCACGAGGCAGCGCTTCCCAGTCACGTCAATGTCGCGAATGCTTTTCTTTGCCATAAAATCGAGAGGCGGATGAATCTCCACCAGTCGCGAAAAGACAAGAACTTTGGAGGAGGAATTGAGGATTGGGCATTGAGAATTGCCCATTGCAAATTCGCGCAATGCGCGAGGCCGCGCCCGATTCGCAATTTGCAATGCCCAATCCCCAATTTGCAATTTCCCCGCCGGCCCGCTTTCCTCCGCGCCATGCGAACTCTCCTCTCACTCGTCCTCGCTGCTGTCACATTTTCCCAAATCACCGCCGCGGAAATCCGCACCGTCGCCGGGACCGGCGTGAAAGGCTCCGCGGGCGATGGCGGACCTGCGACGGCCGCGCAGATTGACAACCCCTTCGGCGTCACGCGCGGGCCGGACGGCAACCTGTGGTTCTGTGAATACACCGGGCAGCGCGTGTGCAAAATCACGCCGGACGGCAAACTCCACGTCGTCGCGGGCAGCGGGCAGAAGGGCTACAGCGGCGACGGCGGCCCTGCGCTGAAGGCGACGTTCAGCCTCCCACACGAAATCCGCTTCGACAAAAAGGGCGACCTTTACATCGTGGACATGCAGAATCACGCCGTGCGCAAGGTGGACCTGAAGACCGGCATCATCACCACCTTCGCCGGCAACGGCACGCCCGGCTACACCGGCGACGGCGGCCCCGCGAGCGCAGCGCAGTTCAAGCAGCCGCACAGCATCCAGTTCGACCCTGCAGGCGACCTCTTCATCTGCGACATCGGCAACCACGTCATCCGCAAAGTGGACATGAAGACCGGCATCATCAGCACCTTTGCCGGCACCGGAAAAGCCGGCCCCACGCCCGACGGCGCGTCCATCGCCGGCACGCCGCTGAACGGCCCGCGTTCGATGGACTTCGACGCCACCGGCAACCTCTGGCTCTGCACGCGCGAGGGGAATCAGGTTTTCAAATTCGACCTCAAGGCAGGCAAAATCCACCACGTTGCAGGCACCGGAAAGAAGGGCTTCACCGGCAACGGCGGCCCCGCAAAGGACGCCACGCTCTCCGGCCCGAAAGGCGTCTCCGTCGCGCCGAATGGAAACGTCTATCTCGCCGACACTGAGAGCCACACCGTCCGCATGATTGACGTGAAAAAAGGCACGCTCGAACTCATCGCCGGCACCGGCGAAAAAGGCGACGGCCCCGAAGGCGACCCACTCAAGTGCAAGATGGCCCGCCTCCACGGCGTCTTCGTGGACAAGGACGGCACCCTCTACATCGGCGACAGCGAAGCGCACCGCGTGCGGGCGGTGAAGTGAGACGCCACGCTCACCGCCCTGCTCGGCACTTGCCGTCCCCGCTGCAGAAGATACCGTTCACGCATGACGCTCGTCCTTGAACTCCCCGATGCTTGGAAGAAGCCGCTCGGTCTCGACACGGACGATGCTGAAAACCGGGCGCGGCAGATGTTGATTCTGGAGAGCTACCGGGAAGGCCGGCTGTCGCGCGGGCAGGCGGCGGAGATGCTGGGCATGGGCTTTCACGAAGCCGAGGCGTTCTTCAAGCGCCACGGCGCGATTCAGCAGCCGACATGGGAGGAGCTTGAATCGAGCGCAGACCGACTGCGCTCCGTGCTGCGCGGATGAGCGCGGTCGGCGTCGTGGTGGCGGATACCACGCCGCTCAATTACCTCGTCCTAGTCGGCCACGCGGACATACTCGGCTCACTGTTCGGCGAGGTGCTGATTCCTGAAGCCGTGCTGGCGGAACTCCAGCATCCAAGCGCGCCCGACACCGTGACCCGCTGGCTCCGCTCGCCACCTCCGTGGCTGCGTGTGGAAAAAGTGCTTCTCGCTGATGAATCCCTGCAACTCGGCAGAGGCGAGACCGAAGCCATCAGCCTCGCAGTGGAGCGGAAAGTGAAAATCGTGCTCATGGACGAACGCCGCGGTCGCGACGCAGCGGAAGCGAGAGGGCTGATCGCCGTCGGCACCTTGAGCCTGATAGACCTCGCCGATGAGCGACGGCTCCTCGATGGCATCGCCGTCTTGAACGATCTGCGGCTCACGACATTCCGCGCTGACTCCGAGCTGCTGGAGCGATTCGAGGCGCACATGAAATTGCGGCGCAACGTGAAGTAAGAGCGAGGGCATGTCTTTTCCGCCCATAGTCGGGAGCGGCGCCGAAATCACTTCACCAGCGACCACGCCTTCACGCCGTCCTTCATCCGCAGGATGAGCTTGCCGTTGGCGATGCTCGGGGATGGGACCCACTGGGCTTTCACGGTGGCGCGGCCGAGGTTGATGTAGGTCTTCGGCTCGGCGGCGACCATGAGGAGGCTGTTGCCGTTGTTGGCCATCGTGAAGAGCTTGCCGTCGGCGATGAGCGGCGAGCTGATGGTCGTCTGCGCCTGGTTCTTCCAAGCGACTTCGCCGGTCGCGGCGGCGAAGCAGTAGTGGTTGTTGTCGTCGGTGAGATAGACGTGGCCCTCGTGGACGATGGGGCTGCTCTGCGTGCGCAGCGCGTCAATGGGGTAATTCCAAATCTTCTCCGCCTTCTCCGGCGCGATGCGGAACGCGACCAGGCCCAGCTCCTTTTTGCGCGACTGCACGGCGAGGATGCCGCCGCCGATGGAGGGCGTGCTGTCGCCACCAGCCTCGGCGGTCCAGAGCACCTTGCCGGTCTTCACGTCCACGGCGGAAAGGTCGCGGCCATTGCAGACGACGAGCTTCTTTCCATCCACTTCCCACGGCACCGGTGACGCGTTCCCACCGCCGGCCTTCTCCTGCTTCCACAGCTCCTTGCCAGTGGCGGCGTCGAGCGCGAAAAGCCCGTCAGCATTCACCACAACCGCTCCGTCGAAAAACAGCGGCGACGCGCCCGTGCCCTTCTTCTTCGCGAACGGCGACTGCCACAGCACCTTGCCGTCCGCGAGGTTCACACACCACACGCGGCGGCTGCCGACGGCGAACACCTTCCCGTCCGCCACGCACGGCGTCGAGGAAGCCCCGCGCCCGACCGGCTCGCCGGGCAGCGCGACTTTCCACACCGTCTTGCCCGTCTCGAAATCAATGCACATCAGCGCGTCCTCCGCCTTGCGCTCTGTCGGCGGCACCGCGGCGATGATCTGCTGGCGCACGTCCTCGCTCCAGCCCTGCGCCTCGAGCCAGGACTTCATTTCCGCCTCGCTCTTGAAAACATGCTCCTTGTTCGCGTCGAGCTTCTCCAGCACGTCCAGCGGGATCGCGAGCTTGCCCTTCGTGAAGCGCTTCGTGAGCCAGCCCGTGTAGAGCTGCCTCTGCTTCGCGTCGAAATTCTCCTCGGCGAATTTTTTCGAGAACTCCTCCAGCTTCCCGCCGCGCAGTGTCGGCGGCAGCTCCGTGCGCGTCTTCTCGATCTTCGCGACGAGCGCGTCGCCGAGCGACTTCACCGACTGATGCCCGAGCTGCCGCAGCACCAGCTCGCCGATCTGCCGCGTCTCGCTGGGAAAGTCACGGTGCCACACGAGCCCCACGATCACACGACCGCCCGCAATCACCGGGCTCGACAGCCCGCCCTCGTCGTTCGCGGGGATTTCCTCGCTCGTCCACAATTCCTTCAGCCCCTCCTCCGGCAGCGCCTCGACGAGCTTCGGCGAATCCGGCACCACGCCGTTCCGCAGCGGCCCGCGCCACTGCGGCCAGTCGGCGGCGTGCGTGGTGACTGCGGCGGTGAGCGTGGCGGCGAGGAGGAAATGAGGGCGCATAATGTGTGTCTAAAGATTCCGCAGCTCGAAATGCCCAAGGCTGAATTTTTTCACCGTGAAGCGCCCCTCGGCGTCCACCTCGACATCCATGTGCGAGTAAAGGCTCGGGATGTCCTCGATCTGCTTCGGGTTCGACGACAGAACGACCTTCAGCCGCAGCGGCGTGGAAATGCTGCCGCTGCCGACCACGTCCACATCGATGCTGAATCCCTCCGGATACGCCGAGCCGCTGCCCTCGTTCTGCTTCTTCGCCGCAGCGTATTGCTTGGGCGCGGCCTTCTTCGTTCGCGCGAGGATTTCCTGCTGCGCTGCCTTCAGGGCATCGGTCTGCCACTTCACCTCGCCGTCCACGACTTTGATCAGCACGAACGCGTCGTGGAACCACTTGCCGTCCACCTCCCACAGCAGCAACGAGCCGTCCTTGCTCCAGCGCGCGGGCATCACCTCGCGGTGATTCGCGTGGTCCCACGCGGTCTCGGCCTTGATGACGGTGAGCACGCGGCCGGTCGCGAGTTCGATGAGGCTGTTCTTCGGCTCCGCTTTCTCGCCGTGCAGCGCGCGGATGGGAACGGTCACGCCGAAGCGCTTGTCGGGCGACAGCGATGAGTCCGGGACATTGAAGCCCTTCGGCACGTTCCGCTCAGCGGCGTTGGCAAACTGAAGGGTGACAACAGCGAGTAGGAAAAGGAGCGCGCGCATGCGAAGCGTGCTACCCGTGCGCCGTGGCGCGGGCAAGCGAGCGAATGACGAAATCCGAACGACGAATGACGAAGACCAGCCGTCCCGCCCGTCATTCGTCATTCCACATTCGTCATTCTATCTTCTCACCGGCTGCGTCCACGAGCGCTCCATTTCGTCGGGAATGGCCACGCCTTCCTTCTTCTTCGACGACGTGATGCGCGCGCGGACGTAGAGCTCGTCGCCTTTGAAATCATAGCGCGCATCCGTTCCCTCGACGGTGGCGAGCACGAGGCCGATGTCCTTGCTGTAACGGCGCGTGGTGCGGAGCGCCTCGCCCTGGTCGCCGAGCACGGGCTCGCTCTTTCTGTCCCAGCCCTTGCGCGTGCCAATGAACTCCGTGCGGAACGTCACTCCGGGCTGCGGCTCGATGGCGATGGTGATGCCGCGGGCGTCGTGCTTCACGTCGCGCAGCGTCACGCCGGTGGAGGCGTAGAAATCGCCCGCCTCCATCGCGGTCACGAGCTTTGCGGCATCGAGCTTCTGCGAGCGCACCATCACCCAGCCGCGGCCGCTGCGGCTCTGCTTCTCGGGGTTCGGCACCGTGTGGTAGCTGTGCGAATCATCCGTCGCGAGACCATAGACGAGCGGGCGCCCGGCATCCACGCGCTTCGTGAGGATGATGTCCCAGATGCGCTCGGTGCCGGCGCGGACCGCGTTGCTGCCGCCGCCGTTGCTCGTCGTCGCCACGCCGCCCTCGTTGTGGACGGTCGGGTGGCCGTTATACACCTCGAAGAACCGCTCCTGCTCCACCTCGTCCAGCTCCTCGGCGGTGAGCGCCCAGCCGAAATTCGGGTGGTTGATGTGCGCCATCATCGGCACGCCGGTGCGCTCGCGCTGCGCGAGCACCGCGTTCAGGTTGTTCCGAATCACGTCCACGATGCTCGTCCCGCCCTGCGGCTTGATGACCTCGCGGATGTTCGAGACATTGATGTGAATCGGCGCGGTGAGGTAGCGGTCGCTGATCTCCTCGCTCGGCACCATGAGAAAGCGCCCCGGCTCGTCGAACTTCGGCGCGAACTCCGAGAGCATCTTCAGCCGCACCTCGCGTCCGTCCGTCACGGGCCGCGTCTCCACCCACTTCTCGCCGAAGCGCGCCACATACTTGTCGAACGCCTCCTGCTTGCCCTTCGTCTTCGCGATGTTCACCCAGCGCTCGTAGTCCGCCACGATGTTGTGGTCCGACAGCGCGAGGAAATGGTAGCCGTGCTCCTTATACCACCCCGCGATCATCTCCGGGTAGTCGTCCCCGTCGCTCCACAGCGAATGCGTGTGCAGGTTCCCCTTCCACCAGCGCGCCGCATCCGCGGGCCCGGCGGCTGCGAGGGAAAGAGGGAACGCAAGGGCGGCGAGGAGGCAGGGGAAAATGCGCATGGGGCGCACAAAGGAAGCGGTCGCACGGTGAACGCGCAAGGCGGCAGTCACCCTTTCAAGCCGGCCACGGTGCCCGACCCGTCGCGCTTCCCGAAGCGCAGTCCGCCGCAACCGCGCACCCTCACCGGCCATGCGTTGACCACCCCGCCCCTGTCGCCTATCCAGCACGCCATGCGAACTGCCACGCGCATCCTCCTCCCAGCCCTCCTCTTTGCACTCACCACCATGCTTGCGACGGCGGAGGTCACCGTCACGGAGCAGAAATTCGAGCGGCGGCGCGTGTTCACTGTGCAGAATCCCCTCCCCTGCCCTGTCACGATCACGCTCACCCGCGCGACGCTGCAGAACATGACCTCCACTGTCCCAGTCCCCCACACCATCGTGGTCCCCGCAGGCGGCACACAGAAGCTCTGCGCGTTCATCACAGCCGATTCGGGCAAACCGTGGAAATACGACTACCACTGGGAGCGCCGCTGCGGCTCGGCCAGCGCACGCCCCGACGGCACCATCTACCAGCTCCCCTACGCGAAGGGCCGCGCCTTCCGTGTCGTCCAAGGGCCCGGCGGGGCGTTCAGCCACAACGGGGAATTCGCCAATGCGGTGGACTGGACGATGCCCGTCGGCACCGAAGTCCGCGCCGCGCGGGACGGTGTCGTTGTTGATGTGAAATCCGAATTCACCGAGGGCGGCCCCAACCGCGGCCTCACGGCAAAGGCGAACTACGTCACCATCCTCCACGGCGACGGAACGCTCGGCGAATACGTCCACCTCCAGCACCGCGGCACCCTCGTCAAAATCGGCCAGCAGGTGAAGGCCGGCGACGTCATCGGCCTCTCGGGCAACACCGGCTTCACCTCCGGCCCGCACCTGCACTTCCACGTCTGCGTCCCCGTGGACGGCACCAAGGTGCGCACTCTCCCCGTGAAATTCCACACCGGCACCGGCGTCCCGGCGACCCCGCAGACGGGCGACAATTTCACCGCCCCGTAGCGGGCAGATGCAGGCGGCGAGGTGGTCCGCGAACGTGTCGTCCAAAGCGCCAATCTCGCCATCGATGCTCGGACAACGGCTCACGTCCACAAAGCCACGTGGACATCGTAATTGCCGGGCGCATGCACCGCAGGCACCGTGCGGGCCATGAAAACGGCTCTGCTTTTCCTCCTGCTCATGCTGTGCCCGCTGCAGGCGGGAAAGCCGTGGCCGGGCGTGGAGTTCACGGAGGTGCGGGCGTTTGTGTGGGACCCGCAGGAGACGATGGCGGAGGAGCTGATTGCGGACGACATGACTTTCCACAAGGGGGTGATCAACAAGGAGGGCACACCGCTGAATGCGGCGCAGGTGAAACGAGTGCTCGCCGCTCAGGCGCGCCGCTGGAAAAAGCGGCCCGTGGCGGCGTGCTACAGCCCGCACAATGCGTTCGTCTTTTACGATGCGCAGAAGAAGCCGGTGGCTTTTCTGGAGATCTGCTTCGACTGCCTCGGCGCGCGCATGAAGCCGGCGGACAAGGACTGCGATCCGGATTTCATGGCGCTGGCGCAACTGTGCAGCGAGCTGAAGCTGAGCTTCGGCGGGGCGAAGACGATGGAGGAGTTCCGGGAGATGCGGAGCTGGGCGCTCGGCAACGGCGAGCCGGAAAAGCCGCCGCGCAGGAAAAAGAAGTGAGCACGGCAGCGCGCCGCTCCGCCGCGGCTATTTGATGATGCCGCGGGCGCTGCGGGTGACGAAGGCGATGAAGTGCTCGATTTCCGGGAGGTCGGGGAGCTGGGAGCGCATCTGCTCGACGGCTTGGGCGACGTTGAGGTTGCCGCGGTAGAGTAGGCGGTAGGCGTCCTTGAGGATGCGGGCGGTGTCGGGGCCGAAGCCGTGGCGGTCGAGGCCAATCTTGTTAATGCCGCGGACGCGGGCGGGGTTGCCGTCGGCGAGCATGTAGGGGGGGACGTCCTGAACAATTTTCGAGCAGCCTCCGGTCATGGCGTAGCGGCCCAAGCGGCAGAACTGGTGGACGGCGGTGATGCCGCCGAGGAAGACGTGGTCCTCCACGGTGACGTGGCCTGCGAGGGTGCCGTTGTTGGAGAAGATGACATCGTCGCCGACGGTGCAGTCGTGCGCGATGTGGCAGTAGGCGAAGAAGGTGCCGCGGTTGCCGATACGCGTGGAGGCGCCGGGGGCGGTGCCGCGGTTCACGGTGACGAACTCGCGGAAGACATTTCCGTCGCCGACGACGAGGTGGGTGGGCTCGCCGGCGTATTTCAGGTCCTGCGTGAGCTGGCCGAGCGAGCAGAAGGAATGGAAGCGGTTGCCTTTCCCAAAACGCGACGGCCCGGTGAGGCTCACGTGGTGCTGAAGCCAGCAGCCGTCTCCCAGAACGACATTCGCACCGATGACGCAGTAGGGCCCGATCTCGCAGTCCGCGCCGATCTCAGCGGTCGGATCGATGACGGCGCTGGGGTGGATTTTACCGGACATCGGGAGCGGGGAGGAACGGCGGCGGAATGACGGATGCCGAATGCCGAATGGCGAAACGCAGGAGCGGGATGCGGCGTTCCTTCGGCATTCGGAATTCGGAATTCGGCATTCTGTTGTCCGTCTTGATCACGAGCCAGCCGCCACTCACGGGTCCACGATGCCGAAGAGCATCTCGGCCTCGCTGCAGACCTCGTTGTTCACGATGCAGCGGCCGCGGGCCTTCGCGAGGGCGCGGCCTTTTTTCGAGATGAGCTCCACCTCGATGAAGAGGGTGTCGCCGGGGACGACGGGCTTGCGGAACTTCACGGAGTCGGCGCTCAT
The DNA here is from genome assembly GCA_044221035.1 of Chthoniobacteraceae bacterium. Taxonomy (GTDB): domain Bacteria; phylum Verrucomicrobiota; class Verrucomicrobiia; order Chthoniobacterales; family Chthoniobacteraceae; genus SXWH01. The sequence continues at coordinate 47,726 of JBGAPU010000013.1, forward strand.
GAAGTAGCCGATGCGGCCGGCGTTGCCGGGGATGCGGAGGAGGAGGATGCTGCCGACCTGCGCCATGGCCTCGAGCTGCAGGACGCCGGGCATGACGGGGTGGCCGGGGAAATGGCCCTGGAAGAAGGGCTCGTTGATGGTGACGTTCTTCACGCCGGTGCACTTCATGTCGCCATCCAGCGAGACGACGCGATCGACGAGGAGGAACGGGTAGCGGTGAGGCAGGAGCTTCATCACGTCGTTCACGTCGAGGATGTCGCCGCCCTTCGGCGTGACGGACGGCGGAATCATGGCGTTCGCGCGGGCCTGCTGCTTTGCGATGGCACGGCAGAGGTCGGTGTTCGGGCCGTGACCCGGCTTCACCGCGATGACGTGGCCTTTGATCGCGCGGCCGAAGAGCGCGAGGTCGCCGACGACGTCGAGGATCTTGTGGCGGGCGAACTCGTCCTTGAAGCGGAGGGGCTCCTTTCCGAGCACCTGCTCGCCGCGGATGACGATGGCGTTTTCCAAGCTGCCGCCCTTGATGAGGCCCTTGTCGATGAGGGGTTTCACGTCCTCGTGGAAGACGAACGTGCGAGCGGGCGCGATTTCCTTCTCGTAGGCAGCGGGCGTGATCTCGGTGGAGAAGAACTGCGTGAAGCGGCCGTCGGGGCCGACCTGCGTGCAGGAGATGCGGAACTTCGAATCCGGCACGATGGTCATGAGGGAGCCGCTCTTTGTCTCAAGATGGATGGGCTCGGTGACGTCATAAACGGGACGCGGCACGCCCTGGTCCACGATGCCCGCCTTTTTGATCAAATCGACATACTGGCGCGCGGAGCCGTCGCCGATGGGCGGCTCGCTGGAATCCATCTCGATGAGGCAGTTGTCCACGCCCATGCCGGCGAGCGCGCTGAGGACGTGCTCGACAGTCTGCACTTTCGCGTTGCCCTCGACGAGCGTGGTCGCGCGCTCCACCGTTTTCACGAGGTCGATGCGTGCGTCCACGGTCGGATGGTCAGGGAGATCGGTGCGCTTGAATTTTCGGCCGTGCCCCACGGAGGCCGGATGAAGCGTGAGGACGACCTCGGTGCCGGTGTGGAGCGTGTTGCCCGAAACGGAGACGGACTTGCCGAGGGTGCATTGGTTGAGACTCATCGTGTGTGTGGCCGGAAAAGTGAGCCGCTTATGCGGAATCGCCCCGCGCCCGGCAAGCGCGATGATGCGGCGGAAGCGGGCACCTTTTCCGCTCCGGCGCAGCGCGCGGGCTGCACTAGGATTTCGCGTCGAGCTGCAGGTTCGGATCGATGTCCGCCGAAAGACCGTCCGGCTGGCCTGCGGCGATGCGAAGCGCGGCGACGTGGGCGATCATCGCGGCGTTGTCCGTGCAGAGCGAGGGTTCGGCGAGCAGCAGTTCGAGGCCGCGGCGCTCGCATTCCTCCGCCAGGCGTTCGCGCAGGCGCGAATTGCAGCTCACGCCGCCGCTGACGGCGACTGTGGTGCGGCGCTGAGCCAGCGCGGCGCGGATGGTTTTCTCCACGAGCACATCCACGACGGCCTCCTGGAAGGACGCGCACACATCGGCGACGGGCACATCGGTGAGCTTCTGGAGGAGATAGCGCACGCTGGTCTTCAGGCCGCTGAAGCTGAAGGCGTAGTCGCCCGAGGAGAGCATCGAGCGCGGGAAGTCGAAGCGGCGGATGTCACCCTCGCGGGCGAGGCGGTTCACGTTCGGCCCGCCGGGATACGGGAGGCCGAGGAGCTTGCCCACTTTGTCAAACGCCTCCCCTGCTGCGTCGTCCTGCGTGCGCCCGAGCATGCGGTATCGCCCCACGGCCTCGATCTCGACGAGGAGCGTGTGGCCGCCGCTCACCACGAGCCCGATGGCTGGGCGCACTCCGCCGCGGCCGAAGAACGGCGAGAGCAGATGCGCCTCGATGTGGTTCACCGCGACAAACGGGCGGCGGAAGCCGAGCGCCATTCCCTTCGCAGCGGAAAATCCGATCATGAGCGAAGTCGCGAGCCCCGGGCCGCGCGTGGCCGCGAAGACTTCGACGTCTTCCAGACTCACGCCGGCGGCCCGCATCGCGGCATCCACGACCGGGCGCAGCGTGCGGAGGTGGTTTCGCGACGCGACTTCGGGGACAACGCCGCCGTAGCGCGCATGCACGGCGATCTGCGAGGACACTTCGCTGGAGAGGAGCGCACCGTCGCGGAGCACCGCAGCGGCGGTCTCGTCGCACGAAGTCTCGATGGCGAGGACTGTCACCCGCCTACTTGCCTCCGGCCCTCTGCGCGTAGATGAGCACGCCCTTGAGCGCGTCCACCGCGCGGTCGAGCTGCGTGTCGCGGAAATTCGCGAGATCCTTCGCCCGCTGCTCGTCCGCGAGATCCTCGCGGCGCTGGAGGATGAGCGCACGCTCCTGCTCCAGCGTCATCGTGGCGACGATCGTCGGAGCGACGCCGTGCTCGTGGATCACCTGATGGCCGGGCGTGTAGTATTTCGCCGTCGTCAGCCGCAGCGCCGAGCCGTCGGGAAGCTGCATGATGCTCTGCACGCTTCCCTTTCCAAAAGTCGTCTCGCCGACAAGAATCGCGCGGTTCGTGTCCTTCAGGGCGCCGGCGACAATTTCGCTGCCGCTCGCGCTGCCGTTGTTGATGAGCACCGCGACCGGGTAATTCGCGCGGCGGCGCAGCGCGGGGTTCGCCGTGTATTTGCGCGACTGCGACGGGACGCGCCCCTCCGTCGTCGCGACGATCGTCGCCGGCGGGAGGAACATCCCGGCAACGTCCACCGCGGAGCCGAGCAGGCCGCCTGGATTGAAGCGCAGATCGAGCACGAATGCCTGCATGCCCTTCTTCTCCAGCTCATCGAGCTTCTTTGCGAGCTCCTCAGCAGTCGGCGCGTTGAACTGCGTGATGCGCGCGTAGCCAATTTTCATCTGCCCAGTCATCTCCGCCGCGAGGAGCTTCGCGTCCTTCACGCTCCACACCTTGATCGTCTCGCGCACCAGCTCGAAGTCTTTGATCTCCTTCGTGCCGGGCCGCAAGATCGTCAGCGTGATCTTTGTCCCCGGCGTGCCGCGCAGGCGCTCGGTTGCGCCGTTGATGTCCATGCGCTCCGTGCTCTGGCCGTCGATCTTAATGATGCGGTCGCCCGGCAGCAGCCCCGCGCGGAAACCCGGCGAATCCTCCATCGGAGAAACGATGATGAGGTCGCCGTTCCGCTCGGTGACATGCACGCCGAGACCGCCGAAGCGGCTCTCCGTGTCCTCCTTCATGTCCTCGAAATTCGCCGGCTCCATGTATTGCGAATGCGGATCGAGGCTCTGGAGCATGCCTTTCAGCGCTGCACGCATGAGCTGCTCATAGCCGATCTTTTTTCCATCCACGTAGTCCTGCCGGATCAGCTCCATCGCGCGAGTGAGCGTCTTGATCTGCTCGTAGGGCGAGTCCTTGTCGGCGAAAGGCGCGTCATCCTGCGCGCGCAGCGGGAGGACCGAGACGACCGTCGCAAACAGGGCCGGCAGGAGGCGGGGCAAATGCATGAGTGCAGATGCTAGCAGCACTTCCCGCTTTTGGAAGCGACGGCTTTTCACTCGTCACGCTGCGCGCGCTCCCCGAAGCTCCGCGCATGTCCATGCCAGCCGCGTCCACCTCCGAGCATCTCGCCCGCGCGCGCCGCGTGTTCGATCTCGAACTCGCCGAGGCGCGCGCCGTGGGCGAACGGCTGGATGATGCGTTCGCGCACGCCGTCGAGACGATCCGCGGCGCGGTGGAAAAGCGCGGGAAGGTCGTGCTCGTCGGCGTCGGCAAATCCGGCCACATCGGCGAAAAAATCGCCGCGACCCTCACCAGCACCGGCACACCCGCGGTGATGCTGAACGCGCTCAACGCGCTCCACGGCGACCTCGGCATCGTGTGCGACGGCGACGTCGTCCTCATCCTAAGCAACAGCGGCGAGACCGACGAGCTCGTCAATGTCTTCCCCGCCCTCGCGCGGCTCGACGTGCGCATCGTCGCCATCACCGGAAACCGCGATTCCTTCCTCGCGAAGAACGCGCACATCCACCTCGATGCCTCCGTCTCGCGCGAGGCCTGCCCGCTTGAGCTCGCGCCCACCGCAAGCACGACCGCGATGCTCGTCCTCGGCGACGCGCTCGCGATGACCCTGCTCGAGGCTCGCGGCTTCACGCGCGAGGACTTCGCCAAATTCCACCCGAACGGAAAGCTCGGCCGCACGCTGCTGCTCACCGTCGATCAAATCATGCGCGGCACCGAGCAGATGGCGCTCATTGCCCCGACGGCGAACGTGCGCGAGGTGCTCTTTGAAATGGCACGCCGCCGCGCGGGCTGCGCCGTCGCGCTGGAGGCGGGCGGCGCGCTCGCTGGGATCTTCACGCAGGGCGACTTCGCGCGGCATCTCGAGAAGAACCCGAACCTCCTCGATCTCTCCGTCACCTCCTTCCTCACGCGCAAACCCATCACCATCCGCGCCGGAGCGCTCGCCTACGAGGTGCTCCACATCCTCGAACGCCACCGCATCGACGACCTCGTCGTCGTGGACGCGGACAACAAGCCCGTCGGCATCGTGGACACGCAGGACCTCGCGCGCTTCCGCCTCGTGTAGGGGTATCCGCAGATTACGCAGACGGACGCAGATTCGAAATCACCTCCGCTGCTCTCTTCTGCGAAAATCTGCGCAATCTGCGGATAAGCTCTCTTCCTTTTTCCATGAACCCGCTGCTCGACGAACCCATCTCTGACCCACTCTCCATCTACCGCTACCGCGACGGCATCAGCGCGGTGGATCTCCTCGCGGTCGGCATCTCGCACCTCGATTTCTTCACATGGCTCGCCGACCACCCGAGCACGCTCGGCGCGATCTGCGCCCACTTCGGCATCCACACGCGTCCGGCCGATGTGATGCTCACGCTCTTCACTGCGCAGGGGCTCATCCAGCAGAATGGCGGCTGCTATCACCTCACGCTGCGCGCGCGGGAGCACCTCACCGCCGGCTCGCGCTGGAATCTCGCACCGTATTTCTCCTCGATGAAGGACCGGCAGCCGACTCTCGACATGCTGAAGGTGCTCAAGACCGGCAAGCCCGCGAACTTCGGCAGCTTCGACGCACAGGCATGGGCCGACGCGATGAAGCGGCCTGACTTTGCCGCGCACTTCACTGCCGCGATGGACTGCCGCGGCATCCTGCTCGGCCCGGCGCTGGCGAAATCGCTCGATCTCTCGGAGCACAAGGCGCTGCTCGACCTCGCAGGCGGCAGCGGCATCTACGCCTGCGCGCTGGCCGCGAAAAATCCCCACCTCCGCTGCACCGTGCTCGAGCGTCCGCCCGTGGATGGCATCGCCACCGAGTGCATCGCGAAGCAGGGCTGCGCGGAGCGCGTGAACGTCCACACCGGCGACATCTTCGCCGACGCGCTGCCGGATGGCTTCGACGTGCATCTGTGGTCGAACGTCCTCCACGACTGGGACGAGCCCGACGTCCGCAACCTGCTCGCAAAATCACACGCCGCGCTGCCGAGCGGCGGACTTGTTGTCATCCATGATGCCTTCATCAACGCCGACAAGAACGGCCCGCTCCACATCGCGGAATACTCGGCGCTGCTCATGAACATCACCGAGGGCAAGTGCTACTCCATCGCCGAAATCCGCAGCTATCTCAATGAAGCCGGATTCGACTGGCTGGAGCACAAGGCGACCGCCGTCGGCCGCGGATATATTGCGGCGCGGAAGCCATAGCTCCAGAGCTAGCGACTAGGAATCTCGCGGCGGATCCCAGTCATTCGTCATCCGCCATTCGCCATTCGTCATCGGGAAAAGCGAGCCCGCCTCCTGCCTTCGACGGCTACTTCTTCCTTCCGCGCTTCGGCACGGTGAGCGACTTGAACTTCCGTGTGAGGTTCGTGAGCGACTCCTCGATGCCCATGCGCTCGAGCGACGTCGCGCCGACGAATCCGACGGCGTCCGTGTTTTGGATCACGCGCGCTGCGTCCTCGGGGGTGTTGATCGGCCCGCCGTGGCAGAGGAAGAAGATGTCCTTCCGCACGCGGCTCGCGGCATCGACGATCTCCTGCGTGCGCTTCAGCGTGTGGTCCCAGGAGACAACCGCCTTTTTCACGCCGATGCTCCCGCCGACCGTCGTGCCGACATGCGCGATGATCGCATCGGCACCCGCCTTCGCCATCTCCACCGCCTCCTCGGGCGAACCGACATACACCACGGAGAAAAGGTCCATCTTCCGCGCGAGCGCGACCATTTCGAATTCCTTCTTCACGCTCATGCCCGTCTCCTCGAGCACGCCGCGGAAGTGCCCGTCCACAATCGTGTGCGTGGGGAAATTGTTCACGCCGGAGAATCCCATCTCCTTCACCTTGCCGAGCCAGTGCCACATACGCCGGCGCGGGTCGGTCGCGTGGACACCGCAAATCACCGGGCACTCCTCCACGACGGGCAGCACTTCGTATTCGCCAATCTCCATCGCGATGGCGTTCGCATCGCCATAGGCCATCATGCCCGCCGTCGAACCGTGACCCATCATGCGGAAGCGACCGCTGTTGTAGATGATGATCAAGTCCGCCCCGCCGCGCTCGATAAACTTCGCGCTGATGCCCGTGCCCGCCCCACCGGCGATGATGGCGCTGCCTTTCTTCAGCGTAGCGCGCAGGCGCTCGACGACTTCTTTTCGCGTGTAGGGGTTTCCTTTTCCGGTCCAGGGATTCGGCATGGTGGGTGGTGGTGAGGTTCTTGCGGTGAAAGGATGACGCTATCGCCTCCGCGACCGAAGTGGGAAGACTGGGAATCCACCACCCGCTATCGCGAATGCACGGACCGAAGTCGTCCTCGACGAGCTGAACCGAACCGCGGAGAAACAAGACTTGTGAACATCCCTTCCGAATTCGCAGGAGAATTTGCGTTCTTTCCCGCCGTGCTGCGCGCGCTCGTGGAGGCAGAACTGGCGGCGGGCAACCGCATCGCCGCCATCGAGCATGGCTTTCCGGCGGCACCGTGCGGCGCGTCCATCAAGCTCGCGCAGGCGGTGAGGGATGAGCGCCGGAAATCGGGCGCAGGCATTTCATTCTACGCGCGCAATAGCTCGAGCTACTCGGGTGAGTTCACGACGCCGGAGCGGCACTTCTTCGTGCTCGAGCCACCGCTTCCGCAGGAGCCGGAGCCGGACATGGATGCCCTCCGCAAATCCCTCGAGCCGCGCCCCGCACCGTTCGTCCCTCCTGCCAAACCCCGCGCGGCCGCCCCGGGGAAAACGCCGCGCAAGAAGCGAAGCGCGCAGCCCAAACCGAATGAACCGGCCCCTGTGGCACGGGCCTTCACGAACACGGAGACCCGGACGGGGTGGACGCGCGAGCTTCACTTCTGCGACCGGCGTGCGCCGCACGAGGTGCGGTTTGCGCTGGAGCGGGATCTGAGGGCGCTTTTCACCGCGCGCATGGACGGCGAGCAACTGCGCATGAATGCCACCGCGGATGTGAACGGCGTGCGATATGACTTTGACCTGCATTTCATCGCGGCACTGGAGCGCGACAATCACTTCATGCTGCGCGTCGTGGCATCGTGGGGAGATGCCGGGCCGAACCTCGAATATCTCCGCAAGTCCTCGGATGGATGGTTCTCGATGTGGACGCGCGACCTGATGAAGGCCAGTCCGCCGTCACCGGACGACCTTATGGCTGCGCGTTACCGTCAATTTTGCGGCGATGCGCTGAACGCCGAGCGGCACCTCGACTCCGTGCCCGCCGTGCAGCAGGCCATCGTGGACGGTGTGAAACGCGGAGGGAGTTTCGGCGACTCGCACAAGGAGGGCGGAACGAACATCTACTGGCGCGACGGCAAATTCGTCCGTTCGGATTACGGGGACTACCCCGACTTCCAAATCTACCGGGACGAGACGGAGTTCCTGCAAAAGCTCTGGCTTTTCTGCCAGTTCGACATCACGCGCAGTGCCGGAAAACAAGGGCTGCCGGAACTCGATGCATGGAAACTGATCCTGCGCCGGATGAGTCCGAAGTGAAAGCCACGAAGGCACGCCGATCGCCCGGGTTCCGCAGGCAACGACGCACGCTTACTTCGCCCAGCCGTGCTGCTGGAGCCAGAAGATGAGATCCTTCCCCCACGGGTGAACGTCGGCGGCGGGGACGCCGTTCTTGCCCTGGCTGAGGCCGATGCCGTGCGGGCCTTTTTCATAGACGTGGAAGTCGAAGACGACGCCGTTCTTTCGCAGCGCCTGCACGAAGCGGAAACTGTTCTCGGGCAGCACGGCCTTGTCCTCACCGGTCGTCCACACGAAGCACGGGGGGGTGTCCTTGGTGACCTGCTTGTCGTTGGAGAGCAGTTCGACGAGCTTTGGGTCGGGCTCGGTGCCGAGGAGATTTTTCTTCGAGCCCGCGTGCGTGACGCCGTCCTCCATGCTGATGACGCCGTAGCAGATGATGCCGAAATCCGGGCGGCAGCTCGTGCGGTCCACGGCGTCGGTGGCGTCGGCCTTGCCGGCGTCGAAATGCGTGACAGAAGTCGTGGCGAGGTGTCCACCCGCGCTGCTGCCCATCACGCCGATATGGGCCGGGTCCACGTTCCATTTCACCGCGTTCGTGCGGACGAAGCGGATCGCGCGCTGCACGTCGCCCATCATCACGGGATGCCGGTAGCCCTTCGAGCCGAGGCGGTATTTCAGCACGAAGCACGCGATGCCTTTTCCAGAAAGATACTCCGCGTAACCCGCGCCTTCATGCGGGGCGAGCCCGCCATATCCGCCGCCGGGGCAGATGACTATCGCCGTGCCGTTCGCCATGCCCGCCGAAGGGAGGAAGGGCGTGAGCGTCGGAATGTCCGTTTCCGCTTTTCCGAGCGCGCCGGGCGCATCGCCTTCCCACAGGCGGATCGGCTCACCGGGCTGCGTGGCGGCAAATGTTGCGCTGGTGATGAGGGTGAGGAAGAGCGTGGTGAGTTTCATGCACGGGCGGGCTGGGATACCGCGCAGCCTCAACCACGGTCAATCACATCTAAAATGCTCCATCGTCTACTCTTTCCGGAACCGCCATTCCAGATGGGGCAGACCTGTGAGGAATGTTCTGCCCGCTCATCAGGAGCAGCGACGGATCCGCGCAAATCTGGACCATAGCTCGGCAACAAACGGTGAGCGCAGAACCAGTGAGGGCGTGATGATTCCAATGTCCTCTTGGACTAAACCAAAATGGGGGGATCAATATGCGCTTATTCCGTTTGACACATTGGACGTTCGCAATCGCCCTGACCATGGCTCCGTGGCGGCTTGCGGCGGACAACATCACACTCGTGCCTCCCAGCTTGAATCCGGGCGACACTTACCGGCTGGTTTTTGTTACCAGCACGAGCACGCAGGCCCTTCACACGGACATCGGCTACTACAACAACTTCGTGACCTCAGTGGCCAACAGCGTGCCCGCCTTGGCGTCGCTGGGCGCAACATGGACCGCGATCGGATCAGCTGCCGACGGCACCAGTGCCGCAGCCAACATCGGGGCATCGCCCTCGACGGTCGGAGTCTTCCGGCTGGATGGCGGTCTGGTGGCCAATGGCGTCGGGACTTGGGCGGGCGGCCTCTTCTCCGGCAACCTGCTGCAGCCGATTGACTGCAATGAACTCGGCAGCGTGGTCAGCACTTATGTCTTCACCGGCAGCCATGCCGATGGCTCGACTTTCAACGCGCTCGGCCGCCAGCAGGGCGTCGAGCAGGGTTACGCCAGCACCAGTTGGACGCCGAATGGGGGCAACGGCTCCGCCACCTTCCGTGCATTCGACATCGGTTGGGGGACGTTCAACTCAGATTCTTATCCACTGTATGCGGCTTCCTCCGAACTTACCGTGCCTGCCCCGGAGCCCGCGTCCACCGGCCTGTTCCTGGTGGCCGGGACGGTGCTGCTCGGGATGCGACGGAGGGGAACGGCTCCACCTCACCTTGCCCAATTCTGAGAAGGCTCACAGCCCACGCTCCCACTCGGCTCTGGTCTTGATCCCAAGGGTTCTCGGCCTCAGACGAATTCCTCTCCCCGTCCTCCCCTCAAGCAAGAAGGTGCGTCCCGTGCGTCGCGGAAGTCCAATCAGCCGTGCCCCGTGGAAATCCTTTTGCGCCGCGCCCGCCTCTCCTGCACGCTGCCCGCGTGAAACGCGCCATCTACGCAGGCTCCTTCGATCCGGTGACCAACGGACACCTCGACGTAATCACCCGTGCGGCGCGGGTCTTCGATCAGGTCGTCATGGCCGTCGCGGTGAACACGGAGAAGACGGGCCTGTTCACCACCGAGGAGCGCGTGGCGCTGATGAAGGAAACCGTCGCACCGCTGCCGAATGTGCGCGTCACACACTTCAACGGGCTGCTCGTCGAGTTCGCGCGCATCGAAAAGGCGAGCGCGATCATCCGCGGGCTGCGCGCGGTGAGTGATTTTGAATTCGAGTTCCAGATGGCGCTGATGAACCGGCGGCTCGAGCCTTCGCTCGAGACGCTCTTCCTCATGCCAAAGGAGGAATACAGCTACGTGAGCTCGCGGCTCGTGAAGGAGGTCGCGCAGCTCGGCGGCGATGTTTCAGCGTTTGTGCCCGCGTGCGTCGAAAGCGCCCTGCGGACCAAGTTCCCCCGCTAGCTAGCGCGCCGACGCGCCGACGGCGCACACGCGACGGCAGTGCGCCATTTGCAATCACACCCGGGCGCGCTACCGTGGCCGGACAATGAAGGTTCATGTCCTGCAGATTCCGCCCGACGGGTTGCGCTGCGAAGGCGAGGAGCCGTCCGAGATTCTCGAACTCGACAGCCCGCGCGCCCGCGCCACCGGCCCAATCTCCTTCGCACTCGACGTCGGCCTCAGCGAAGGCGGGCTTTTCGCCACCGGCACGCTCACGGTCCCCGTGGAGTGTGAATGCGTGCGCTGCCTGGAGAAGTTCCCGCGCTCGCTCGATGTGAACGATTTTGCCTGCCAGGTGGAACTTGAGGGCCGGGAGATGGTGGACTTGACAGAGTATCTGAGGGAGGACATTTTGCTGGCCCTTCCGGCCCATCCGCACTGCGACTGGAACGGAGAGAAGGTCTGCAAGGCCAAGTTCCGCGACGCTGCAAGCGAAGCCGAGCCGCTCGACGACCATCGCGACGTCTGGAAGGGCCTCGACCAACTCAAACTTTAACCACACCAACACATGGGAGTCCCAAAACGCAGAAAATCCAAGATGCGTCTTCGCACGCACAAAGCCTCGCTCCGCTGGCACGCGCCGCTGCTCAACAAATGCGGCCAGTGCGGCAGCACCATCCGCTCGCACCGCGCCTGCCCCGCCTGCGGCTACTACGCCGGGCGCCAAGCCGTCACGGTCGCCGGAGCGTAAATCAAATTCACAGTTTTTTCAGCCGCCCCGCTTCCATGCGCGGGCGGCTGAATTGCTTTTTGCCTTGCTGGAAAATCGCCCGCAAACTCGGATCAGCCTCGCTCCTTTGACCCGATGAAAATTGCCCTCGACGCCATGGGCGGCGACCACGCCCCGGAAAACATCGTCCACGGCGCGGTGCTCGCCCTCGCATCCGGGCCGCAAATCTCCCGTCTCTTCCTCACCGGCGACACTCCGCGCGTCGAGGCTGAGTTGAAAAAGCACGGCTGCAACGACGGCCGCATCGAGATCATCCACACCACGCAGATCGTGGACATGGCGGACAGCGGGCTCGACGCGGTTCGCAAGAAGAAGGACAGCTCAGTCTCACGCGCCGTGGATCTCGTGAAGGAGGGAAAGGCGCAGGCCATCGTGAGCGCCGGACACACGGGGGCGGCCGTCACCGCCTCGCTCATCAAGCTTCGCACGCTTCCAGGAGTCGAGCGCCCGGCCATCGCATCCCTGATGCCGTCGCTCACGAAGCACTGGATCCTCATCGACGCCGGCGCGAACCCCGACGCGCAGCCGCCGCATCTCGTGCAAAACGCCATCATGGGCGCCGCCTACGCGCGCCATGTGCTCGGCCGTGCGAATCCAGAGGTCGGCCTCATGTCAAACGGCACCGAGGAGGAGAAAGGCAACGCCCTCTGCAAGGAGACGCGCACGCTGCTGCGCGCCGCAGGTTCGCAGATCAATTTCCGCGGCAACGTCGAAGGCCACGACATTTGGCACAATCCGCCGGATGTCGTCGTCACCGACGGCTTCACCGGCAACATCATTCTCAAGTGCGCCGAGGCGCTCTCGCACGCCATCTTCGACATGGTGAAGACCGAAATCCACGCGACGTTTCGCACAAAAATCGGTGGCCTGCTCGCAAAGCCGGCTTTCAAGAGCGTCCACAAGAAGACAAACGCCGACGAATACGGCGGCATGCCCCTGCTCGGGCTCAACGGCATCACCATCATTTCCCACGGTGGCGCCTCCGCCATCGCGATGAAGAATGCCCTTCGCATGGCCTGCGAGAGCATCAGCCACGGCGTGAACCCGCACATCGTCGAGGCCATCAAGACTCATCATGACTCCATCACCCCGCCCACGCACGCGAACCCACCTGCCTAGGCGCACCGTCTCCATCATCGGCACCGGCAGCTATCTGCCCGAGAAAGTGCTCACGAATGCCGGGCTGGAAAAGATGGTCGAGACTTCCGACGACTGGATCACCTCACGCACGGGAATCAAGGAGCGCCGCATCGCCGCCGAGGGCGAATTCACGAGCGACCTCGCCGCGAAGGCTGCGCAGGCGGCCATTGAGAATGCCGGCATCAGAGCGGATGAGATCGACCTCATCATCATCGCGACGATCACGCCCGATCGCTTCATGCCGAGCACGGCCTGCATCGTGCAGACAAAAATCGGCGCCACTCGCGCGGCGTGTTTCGACATCAGCGCCGCCTGCTCCGGCTTCCTCTACGCCATCGAGATCGCGCAGCAGTTCATCACCAGCCAGGCCTTTAACACCATCCTCGTCATCGGTGCTGACAAGCTGAGCAGCATCGTGAACTGGCAGGATCGCAACACCTGCGTCCTCTTTGGCGACGGCGCTGGCGCGGCCATCCTCCGACACCGCGCCCACGGCCATGGAGTCATCGCGACCCGCATGGGCAGCAACGGCCAGCTCGCCGACTTGCTCCAAGTTCCCGGCGGCGGCTGCGCCCTTCCCATCACCGCGGAAAACGCCGCGCAGCGCCTCAACACACTCCACATGGAGGGCCGCGAGACCTTCAAGCACGCCGTTACCAACATGGTCGAAAGCGCACGGCAGGTTCTCGACGACGCCGGCCTCCATCCCGAAGACCTCGCATGCGTCATTCCGCATCAGGCGAACCTGCGCATCATCAGCGCCGTCGCCGAACGCCTTGAAGTGCCTCTCGAGAAGATCATGGTGAACCTCGATCGCTACGGAAACACCAGCGCGGCCGCCGTCGCCATCGCACTCGACGAAGCCAACCGCACCGGACGCATGAAAGTCGGCGACTACGTGCTCCTTGTGGTCTTTGGCGGTGGCATGACGTGGGCGAGTTCCGTCATCCAGTGGTAGGGCGCTTTCGCTGAAAGCGCCCATCTTTGCCCTCATAACCCGCTGTGCTGACCGACACCCACGCACACCTCGACTACCCGGAATTCCAAGCCGCCTTCCCTTCCGTCCTGGCGCGCGCTGAAGCAGCAGGCGTGAAACGCATGATCTCCATCGGCACGGGGCTCGAAAGCAGCGCGAACGCGATCGCGCTTGCCGGGAAGTGGCCGCAGATTTGGGCGACCGTGGGCGTTCACCCAAATCACGTTCCCGATGAGCGCACCGACTTTGCCCCCCTGCTTCGCGAACTTGCGAAGCGCTCCCGCGTCGTTGCGATTGGCGAGACTGGCCTCGACTACTTCCGCCTGAAGAAGGATGACCTCGAAGCCCGCGCTGCACAGGCTGCCGCATTTCGCACTCAGCTCGATCTCGCGGCGGAGCTTCAGTTGCCTGTCGTCGTTCACGAACGTGCTGCTTGGGACGACACCCTCGCCATCCTCCGCGAATACACGGGCAAGGTTCGGGCGGTTTTTCACTGCTTCGGGAAATCGCCAGCTCATGCTCACGAGGTGCTCGCGCTCGGTCATCTCGTCAGCTTCACCGGCATCGTCACGTTCCCAAACGCACCGGAAGCGCAGGCATCTGCAGCATCACTTCCGGATGGCGCGTTCATGGTGGAAACGGACTGCCCTTACCTCTCACCGGTGCCGCATCGCGGAAAAAAATGTGAGCCGTCGTTTGTGCGTCACACCGCAGAGCACATCGCGAAGCTTCGCAGCGTAACGCTCGAACACCTCGCAAGGGCAACGGAAGAAACGGCGAACCGCTTCTTCGGCTTGCCGGCGTAAGACGGCAGCGTCCGGCTATCGAAAGCGCGGAGCTACTGGCCTTCGCCAGCGCTCTCACCAGCCTCACTCCCCTCACCCTCCTCGTCTTCATTCGCGACGACCGGAGCGATACCCTGCAGCTTCTCGCCTTCTTTCAAATCCATCAGCTTCACACCCATCGTGTTTCGGCCGGTCTCGCGGATTTCCTTCACACGGGTGCGGACCATCTGGCCCTTGTTCGTGATGAGCATCAGTTCGTCGGTGTCACGCACGGTGAGCGCCCCGACGACGCTTCCGGTTTTGTCGCCGGTCTTCATCGTGATGATGCCCTTCCCGCCGCGTGACTGCACCCGGTAGTCGTCGAATGGCGTGCGTTTACCGATGCCATTTTCGCCGGCGACGAGCAACGTCGCGTCGGGCACGATGATGGCGGCGGCGACGACAAAGTCGTCCTTCTCCGGGCGGATGCCCCACACGCCTATCGAATTGCGGCCCTGGTCGCGCATTTCCTCCTCGTTGAAGCGAATGCTCATGCCGTCCTTCGTTACGAGGATGATCTCATTCGTGCCGGTGGTGAGTTTGCAGTCGATCAGCTCATCGCCCTGCTCGATCTGGATCGCGATGATGCCACCCTTCCGGATGTTTTTGAATTCGCTGAGGTTCGTCTTCTTCACGATGCCGCTGTGCGTCGCGAAGACGATGAACTGCTGCGCGCTCCACGTTTCCTCCTCGGTCTTCTGGCCTTGGATGCGAATGGTGGCGGCGATTTTTTCCTCGGCTCGCAGCTCGAGCAGGTTCGCGATGCTGCGGCCCTTCGAGGCACGGGACATCTCGGGAATCTCGAACACGCGCTCCACGTAGCAGCGCCCGCTCTTGGTGAAAAAGACGAGGTAGTCGTGCGTGGTCGCCGTGAAGAGGTGCTCAACGAAATCGCCCTCGTCCTCCTCGGTGGCGCCATCGCGCGTGACCATGCCTTTCACGCCCTTGCCTCCGCGCCGCTGCGCGCGGTAGGCGGAGACCGCCGTGCGCTTGATGAAGCCGGCATGCGTGATGGTGATGATGCAACCTTCGTTCGCGATCAGGTCCTCGATGTTGATCTCGCCTTCGTCAGGCACGATCTGCGTGCGGCGCTCATTGCCGTATTTTTCCTGAATCGTGCGCAGCTCAGTCTTGATGATGCTCATCACACGCGACTCCTTCGCAAGGATGTCGAGCAGGTCCTTGATGGTTTCGAGCAGTGCGTCGTATTCGGTTTTGATCGCTTCGCGCTCGAGCCCGGTGAGCTGGTAAAGGCGGAGATCGAGGATCGCGTTCGTCTGCCGCTCGTTGAACTTGTAATGGCCGTCCGTGAGCACGGCTTCGCTGCGGATGAGGATGCCGAACTGCTCGACGGCACGCCGCGCCCATGAGAGCGCCATGAGTTTTGCCTTCGCATCATCCCGATCCCGCGAGTCGCGGATGATCTTGATGAAGTCGTCGAGGTTCGCGAGCGCGATGAGCAGCGCTTCCAGCCGCTCCGCCTGCGATTCCGCCTCGCGCAGCAGGAATCGCGTGCGCCGCAGCACGACATCGCGCCGATGCTCAATGTAGCATGCGACCGCATCCTTGAGATTGAGGAGCTTCGGCTTGCCGCGATCAATCGCGAGCATGTTCACGCTGAACGATGACTCGAGCGCTGTGTGCTTGAAGAGGTTGTTGATGACGACCTTTGGGTTCGCGTCGCGCTTCAGGTCAATCACCACACGTGTCTGCTCGTCGGATTCGTCGCGGATCGCACTGATGTCCGTGATGACCTTCTCATTCACCAAATCCGCGATGCGCTCGACGAGCGTCGCGCGGTTCACGTTATACGGAATCTCGGAGATGATGAGCTGCTCGCGTCCGCCCTTCACTTCCGCGACACCGATTTTGCCGCGCACGCGCACCGCGCCTTTTCCAGTCTGGAAATAGCTCTTGATGCCCGCCATGCCGAGGATCTCACAACCCGTCGGAAAATCGGGCCCCTTGATGTGACCCATCAACCCCTCGATCGAAATGTCCGGGTCATCAATCTGCGCGCAGATGCCGTCGATCACCTCGCTGAGGTTGTGCGGCGGCATGTTCGTCGCCATGCCGACTGCGATGCCGGTGCCGCCGTTGACGAGGAGGTTCGGGAACGCCGCAGGAAGCACCGTCGGTTCTTGGCGCGACTCATCGTAGTTCGGGACAAAGTCCACCGTGTCCTTGTCCATGTCGTCCATCAGCGCCGCACCGAGATGCTGGAGCCTCGCCTCGGTGTAACGCATAGACGCTGGCGGGTCGCCTTCGACGCTGCCGAAATTCCCCTGCCCTTCAACGAGCATCTCGCGCATCGCCCACGGCTGCGCCATGTGAACAAGCGTCGGGTAAATCGCCTGGTCGCCGTGCGGGTGATAGTTACCCATCGTCTCGCCTACGATCTTCGCGCACTTGAGGTGCTTGCGCGTCGGCCCCACTCCGAGCTCGCTCATCGCGAAAAGAATGCGGCGTTGCGAGGGCTTCAGGCCGTCACGCGCATCCGGCAGCGCGCGGGAAATGATGACGGACATCGAGTAGTCGAGGAATGACTTCGACATCTCCTCGGCCACGTTCACGGGGTGGACTTTCTCGTTTTGGTGATACATCGGCTATTCGGCTTCGGAAAAAACTTCGGTTGGTTTGGCTCGCCCGCTTTAGACGTCGAGGCGCGCGTTGAGCGCATTGTCCTCGATGAACGCGCGGCGCGGCTCGACGACGTCGCCCATGAGAATGGTGAACATCTTGTCGGCTTCGACGGCGTTGTCCTCGTTGAGGTCCACCTTCATCATCTTGCGCTTCTCGGGATTCATCGTCGTCTCGAAGAGCTCCTTGGCGTTCATTTCGCCAAGACCCTTGAAGCGCGAGATGGAGAGTCCCTTTTTGCCCACATCGAGCGTGCGGGTGAGGATTTCTGGAATCGAAAACACGGGATGGCGCACGGCTTTCTCGCCGTCGCCCTCGATGAGTTCGAAGAGCGGCTGGTCGCTGTTGCTGTAGTGCTCGATCTTGAGGCCCTTCTTCGCGAGTTCCGCGATGAGCTTCTCGACAGCCGGACTTTCGTAAAGTTCGACGAGCTTCGCGCGGCGGCGAGGAGCATCGTCCTTTTTCTTGCGCTCCACTTTTTCAGCGGGCGCACCTTCGCCGTTCGGCGCACCGTTCGGGTTGGAATTCTCCGTATCCGATCCGCCGAAAAGCTCGAGGTCTTCGTTGTTTTCGGCAAAGGCGCGCAGGCTGTCCTCATCGGGGAAATACTGCACGTGCTCCTCATTGCCCTCACGAATTCGGACGAGGTAATGCGGCAGTGCGCCGCTGGCACCCCGGTTGAGAAGGTAATTTTCAAAGTCGCCGCCATGCCTGCGAATCGCGTCACTGAAACGCGAGAGACGATCCAGAAGCGCGAGCAGTTCCTTCAGCGCCGCCGCAGGCACTTCCTTGCCGTCGGCGAGATTCTTCAGGCGCACTTCCTCGGCGCCGAGCTGGATGAGCATCTTGTTCAGCGCGGCATCGTCGTCCACATACTGCTCCTTTTTCTTGCGCGTGATTTTGTAGAGCGGCGGGCAAGCGATGTAGATTTTCCCGGCGCGGACGAGCTCGGGCATTTGCCTGTAGAAGAACGTCAGAAGCAGCGTGCGGATGTGCGAGCCGTCCACGTCGGCATCGGTCATGATGATGATGCGCCCATAGCGGAGCTTCTCCATTTTGAACGACCCTTCCTGGTCGCCGCTGCCGATGCCCGTGCCGATGGCGGTGATGAGCGTCTGGATTTCCGTGTTCTGCAGCACCTTGTCCAGGCGCGCCTTCTCCACGTTGATGATCTTGCCCTTAATCGGAAGAATCGCCTGATAACGCCGGTCGCGCCCCTGCTTCGCGCTGCCGCCTGCGGAATCACCCTCGACGACATACAACTCGGTGAGTTCCGGATCGCGCTCCGAGCAGTCAGCGAGTTTGCCCGGCAAGCCACCGCCGGTAAGCGCCGATTTGCGCACCGTCTCACGAGCTTTCCGCGCCGCCTCGCGTGCGCGCGCCGCCATGAGGCACTTGTCGAGGATGCGCTTCGCGACGTTCGGATTGCGGTCGAAATGATCCATCAGTCCCTCGTAGGTGATCGAGCCGACGATGCTCTCCACCTCCGGCGAGATGAGCTTCACCTTCGTCTGGCTCTCGAACTTCGGATCCGGGTGCTTGATCGAAACGACGGCCGCAATTCCCTCGAGCACGTCCGGCCCCGAAATCGCCGGGTCCTTGTCCTTCAGCAGATTGTTGCTCTTCGCATACTGGTTCACCGCACGCGTGAGCGAGCCGCGGAATCCGCTCGAATGCGTGCCGCCGTCCGCGTTCGGAATCGCGTTGGTGAAGCAAAGGAGCTGGTCGTTGTAGGTGTCCACATACTGCAGCACGATCTCCGCGATGATTTTGTCCTTCTGCCCCTTCAGCACGACGGGCTTCGGAATCACCTTCTCCTTGTTCTCCGCAAGCGACTCGACGAACTCCTCGATGCCGCGCTTGTGCTGGATGAACTCCGGCTTCATCCCCTCGATGCGCTCATCGAGGAAATTGAAAATCAGCGGCGCATTGATGTAGGCCAGCTCGTGCAGACGGTGACGAATGCGGTCCGTCTTGTATTCAGTCGTCTCTTTGAAGATGAGCGCGTCGGGTTTGAAAGTGATGTTCGTTCCCGTTGTCTTCTTGTTCTTCAGCTCGCCCATCACCTTCAGCTTTTGCGTCGTCTTCCCGCGCTCGAATGCGATGGAGTGAATCTTCCCGTCGCGCAGCACCTCCACCTTGAACCACTCGCTCACCGCGTTCACGCACTTCGCGCCCACGCCGTGCGTGCCGCCCGAATACTCGTAGTTCCCCTGACCGTATTTGCCGCCCGTGTGCAGCACTGTGAGCGCGACCTCCACGCCCGGCAGTCCCGAGTCCTTGTTGATGTCCACCGGGATGCCGCGCCCGTTGTCCTTGATCGAAATCGAGCCGTCGCTGTGGATTGTCACATCGATGTGCGTGCAGTGTCCCGCGAGAAATTCGTCCACCGAATTGTCGAGCACCTCATTGATGCAGTGATGCAGCGCGCGCTCATCCGTTCCACCGATATACATGCCCGGCTTCTCGCGCACCGCCTCGAGCCCTTTCATCGTGCGAAGGTCGTTCGCGTTGTATTCTTTCTCGACTTTTTTGAGGGCCGTCGCCGTGGATTCTTCGCTCATTTTTGGCTGTGCAAATGCAGGTCGTTTTTCGGTCTGAAACTGAGGGCGAAAATGTCATCCAAACGCATCAGCGGCTCAATCCCAATCTTCAGGAAAAAGCACAGGATATTGAGGGGCAACCGGTCAACCCTCCCCAAGGAATTGGGGGAACCCGGGATCGCGCTCACCTAGCCCTTTGGCCCGAATCCACAGCCTCATCTGACCACGAGGACGCACCGCCTCCCCAAGACGAAAAACGCTCCAGCCGCGGATGCGACTGGAGCGCTTGAGAGAGGATTGCCCCGCCTTTGCCGTCACGGCGGATTCTCCGTTCCCCCGAAGGTTAACGGGCGAGAAGCCTGGGGCGGGGCTCGGTCTTCCAATGAAGGCATGACCTAAACACGCCCACCCTGACCCTCTGAGTTGTTTTGAATACCGGTTCGGATTTTCCACCTTCTACTCGGTCAATGCAGGGCAAATTGCTGGAGCCGGAGGGCGGCGCACGTCTTGCGAAAGATGGCACTGCCCGCGGCATCCGAAATCTGTTGGGAAAGAACTGCGGTTATCGTGCTCCTCACATGCGCCTGCGTCAACACTCAACACGTCATGCACTGGCAAAAGTGCATTCATTCTCCACTCCGCTCACCGCGCGTTGGACATCGCACGTTCGGAATATAGAGTGCCGCGCATGACAAACACCTCCGCCCCGATCCAGACAAAGGTCGGCAACGAAAAGCTGCTCAAGCTCACCGAGAAGGCCGGCGCCAAGCTCGGCTCGCTCCTCGCGAAGCAGGGCCGCTCGCATGGAGCGCTGCGGGTGGCGGTGATCGGCGGCGGCTGCTCCGGGCTGCAATACAAGATGGACCTCGTGGACGGCCCGGCGAACCGCGACATCATCGTGACCTCGCAGGAGGTGCGCGTGGTGATTGATCCAAAGAGCGCGCTCTTTGTGAGCGGCAGTGTGATCGATTTCTCCGAGGATCTTCAGAAGGGCGGCTTCAAGGTGACGAACCCGAATGCCGAGGCGCACTGTTCGTGCGGGGAGAGCTTCTCAGCGTGATGGCGCCCACGGATCATTTCGCCGCGCTCGGCATCGCGCGCGCGCCTTGGGTCGATGCGGAGGAGTTGAAAGCGCGCTTCCACGCGCTGAGCGCCGAGCGGCACCCGGACACGGGCGGCTCCGCTGATGACTTCACCAAATTGAACGCCGCATGGCAGGCCCTGCGCGAACCGGCGGGCTGCCTGCGGCATTTCCTCGAACTCAATCATCCCGATGCGCTCGCTGCGGCCTCCTCAACGCAGGCCCCCGCGGAGTTGGCCGACCTCTTCATGGAGATCGCAAATCTCCGGCAGACCACGCAGAAATTCTCCGAGAAGGCCGCCAGCGCGACTTCGCCCCTCACCAAGGCAGTGCTCGAACCGCAGCGCATGGCACTCCGCACCTGGCTCGATTCCGTCGCGAAGGGCCTCAGTTCGCGCACCACACGCATCGCCGGCACGCTGCGCGACAGCGCCGCGACCCCGGAGCAGCTCGCCTCCTCGCTCGCCTCGCTCGTCTTCCTCGGCAAGTGGACCGCGCTCCTCGGGGAGCTGCGTCTCGGACTTTAGAAGCCCCGACTTCGCAGACTCGCGCCGTGGAAATCCAACGCGCATCTCATCTGCGAAAACCTGCGGAATCTGCGGATTGAATCGCTCCATTCCCGGATTCCCCCCCCGCTTCGCGCTTGCCGAACGACTCACGGCCCACACAATCCCGCCCGCATGAAACTCCTCCGATCCCTCCTGCTCGCCCTTGCCTCACTCCTCGCCATCGCAGCGCCCGCGCGTGCCGACGACTTCCTCCCCGGTGTGAAGCGCATCCTTTTCCTCGGCGACAGCATCACCTATGCGGGGCACTACACCGAGCTGTTCGATGCGTTCCTCTTCACGCAGTTCCCCGGCCAGCGCATCGAGGTCATCGACTGCGGCCTGCCGAGCGAGACGTGCAGCGGGCTGAGCGAGGCCGGACACGCGGGCGGAAAATTCCCGCGCCCCGACGTGCATGAACGCCTCGACCGCGTCCTCGCGCTCGTGAAGCCCGACCTCGTCTTCGCCTGCTACGGCATGAACTGCGGCATCTACCTCCCGCTCGACGACAAGCGCTTCGCCGCCTACCAGGCCGGCCGGCGCAAGCTGCAGGAGAAAGTCGAGAAGGCCGGCGCGAAGCTCATCCACCTCACGCCAGCGCTGTTCGACCCGCTCCCCATCAAGGCCCGCACGAAAGCCGCCGACGTGGTGAAGGACGGCGAATTCTTCGAGGGTTACGACGGCGTGCTTGCCCGCTACTCCGAGTGGCTCGTCGAGCAGGGCAAGACAGCGGGCTGGCGTGTGATCGACACGCACAGCGCCATGGCCGCCGCGCTCGCCGAGAAGCGCAAGACCGACCCCGGATTCTTCTACGCCAAAGACGGCGTCCACGCGAACAACGACGGCCATCGCGTCATCGCCGAAGCCGTCATCCGCGCGCTCGCGCCGGAAAAGGCCGCCGCATTCTTCAAGCTCCTCGACAGCGACTGGACGAAGAGCGCCGACGGCCGCGCCTTCCTCGACGCCCTCCACAAGCGCAACCGCATCCTCTGCGACTCCTACCTCACCACCGCCGGCCACCTCCGCCCCGGAATGGCGAAGGGCCTGCCCGTCGCCGAAGCCGAAGAAAAGGCCGCCACCTTCGAGAAGACGATCCGCGAGGCGGTGAAGAGCGTTCGCTGATGGACCGCCCCGATGAAGGCAAGACGCCCGGCTGTGCGTTCGTTTGAACGGGCAAGCCGCATTCAAGCGCTGATCGAGGCCGGAATCATCCGCAGCGCAGATGAAGTTCCTGACGACGCAATTCCCGCGCGTCTGGAATTCGTCGAACGTTGCCGTAGCTCGCTCCGTGCGAAAAACCGACCTCCGTATTTCCGTGCCACGGATTTTACCTGCACCGACTGCAAGGAACGTTTCACATGGACGGCCGAGGAGCAGCGGTTCTGGCACGAACAGTTAGATGGCTCGATCTATTCGACAGCGGCTCGCTGTCAGTCGTGCCGTAAGCGGCGCAAAGGTTTCGCAAACCACCGCTGATTACCGCTTCCCGTCCTTCCCCGCGTCTAGAAAGACATCCATCTGCTGGCCCACGTAAATCCCCGCGCCGATCGGGCGGTCGAAGTGGTAGATGATCTGCAGCACCCGCGTGTCCACGTGCTCGCTGCTCTCGCCGGCGAGCGACCTTTTCGGGACGACGTAGGGCTCGATGCGCACGAAGCGCAGCGGGATTTCCACGTCGCGCCGGCCCTTGATGTAGGCCTTCGCCGCCATTCCGGGTCGCACGCGCGAGGCGTTGTCCTCATCGATGTCCGCGCGGAGCTGGAGCTGCTCGGTCTGGCCGAGGATGAGGATGGGATCCGTGGCGCCGCCGATGAGCGCCATGGGTGAAGCGTATTCGCCGGGGCGGATGTTCACCTGGAGGATGCGGCCGTCGCGTGGCGCGCGGATGGTGAGCAGGTCGAGCTGCACCTTAGCGCGGTGAAGCTGCGCCTCCGCTCCCGCCACGCGCGCCTTCATGCTCGCGAGCTGCGCCTCCGCGATCTGCGCGGCAAAGAGCTTCCTCTGCTTCTCGTCCTCGCTCACCACGCGCGTGGCGATGAGCTTCTCCGTGCGGTCCCACTGGTCGCGCTTGTCGGCGAGGCTCACCTCGGCCTCGCGGAGCTGCTTCTGCAGCGCGGCAAACTCCGCCTCCTGCGCGGCCACGAGCGCCGCCGCGTCGCGCGTGTCCTGCTCGATGAGCACGTCGCCGGCCTTCACGTCATCGCCCACCTTCACGTTCACTTTCGTCACCAGCGCGGCGACGGCAGGCGCGATGCGCACATTCTCATTCACACTCTCCACGATGCCGCGTCCGCCGATGGAGACGGGGAACGGCGCGCGCGGCGGCTCGCTCAGCGGCGCAGCCTCCGGGATCACCTTGCGCGAATTCACCACCAGCCGCACGGACGCGGCGGCGCCGCCGACAGCAACGAGAATCAGGAGCCAGAAGATGAGCCGTTTCATGAGAATTGGGTGCGCGGTTCAGACATACTGCGCCTTGTATTCGCCGGGACCATAAGTGCGCTTCACCACGCCGTCCTCCATTTCCGCGATGCGGTCGGCGAAAGGGAAGATGCGGCTGTCGTGGGTAACGACGATCACGCTGCGGTCCTCGCGGCACGCGCTCGCCTTCAGAAGCTCCAGCACCTTGTGCCCCGTCGCCGCGTCGAGCGACGCCGTCGGCTCGTCGCAGATGAGCAGCCGCGGCTCATGCACAAGCGCGCGCGCAATCGCCACGCGCTGCTGCTGGCCGCCGGAGAGTTCGCGCGGATGCGCCCCGAGGCGGCTGCCGAGCCCGACCTCCGTGAGCAGCTTCGCCGCCGCGTCCTGCGCACGGCGCCGGCTCTGGCCCTGGAGCAGCAGCGGGATGCTGGCGTTCTCCAGGATGTTCCAAGTCGGGATGAGATTGAACTGCTGGAAGATGAACCCCACGTTGCGCCCGCGGAACTCCGTGAGCCGTCCGCCGCCGAGATGAATGAGATCCGTGCCGAAGACATCCACGCTCCCGGCGTCCGCCCGCATCGTGCCGCAGATCACGCTGAGAAATGTCGTCTTCCCGCAGCCCGACGGCCCGACGAGCATGATCAGTTCGCCGCAGCGCGCGTCAAAATCCACGCCCTTCAGCGCGCGCACCGCATTGTCGCCGCGGCCAAAGGTCTTCGTCACCCCGCGCGTCTGCACGGCGATGGGGCGATGCTCGATGCTGGATGCTGGATGCTCGACACTCATCGGAACACCACCGCCGGCTCCGCCCGGATCACCTTCAGCAGCCCGATCGTCGCCGAGAAGAGGCAGATGAAGATGATGATCGATCCCGCGAAGGCGAGCACCTGCCACGGCAGGAAGAAGGGCGGCTCGCCCGTCTTCAGGAAGACATTCCCCACCATCGCCGTGAGACCGGTGCCGAGCCCGTAGCCCATCGCGCCCACGGTGAACGCCTGCAGGAAAACCATCTCCGCGAGCAGAAAGTTGCCGGCCCCCATCGCCTTCAGCGCCGCGAGGTGGCGCACATTTTCATGCACGAAGAGGTAGAACGTCTGCCCCGCGATCGCGATCCCCACGAGTGCGCCGAGCACCACGACGGTGCCGAACGAAATCGGGATGCCGGTGTATTTGATATACCAGTCGATGGTGCGGTCGTTGAACTCCTCATCCGTGAACGCATTCAGACCCGGAATCGCCCGGATGCGACGCACCACGTCCATCGCCGGCACGCCGTCCTTCGGCTTCACGAGCACAAAGGAGAGCTGCTTGCGCTGCGGCGGCGCGTATTCCAGCGCCCGCTCATACGTCGTGAAGATGTAGGGCTGCCCGAGGAAGCTCTGCTCCGCGTAGCAGATCCCCACCACGCGCGCCTCGCGGTCGTTGATCTCGAACGTGTCCCCCACGCGCAGGTCGATGCCCTTCCGCTTGAATTTCTTGATCGCGATCTGATCCACCACCACCGCGTTCGGCAGCCGCAGATCCTCCACGTTCCCCGCCGTCATCTTCACCGGACGCCCCATCAGGGTCGCGCTGTCCAGCCCCGTGAGCTGGATGGGTTGGAAGGAACCGTCGCGCAACCGCGCGGAAATCAGCCCCCAGTAGAGCGGCACCGCCCAGTCCACGCCCTCCACGCTCCTCACGCGGCTCACCTCGATGTCGCGCATCGGCACCACCTCGTTCACCTGCTCCACCTTCGCGTCGCACACCCACACCGGCACCTTGATGTTCCGCAGCGTCGAGGTCGTCCAGAGCATCAGCCCGCAGAAGACCCCGCTCTGCTGCGTCATCAGCAGCGCGCAGAAAGTGAGGCCACCCAGCAGCATCACAAACTTCGCCACATCCCCATAGAGCATCTTGAGCGCGAGCCGGAACATTCGGCCCGGAAGCAAGCAGACCCCCGCCGCCGGTCAAGGGGCGGACTCCGACGCCAGCTCATGACTCCCGCATTCCCCCTGCAATGTCTTCGCCGGCACCGCCCCTCAGAACGCCCCCTTCACCACATACGCGTCCTCGCCATGCTTCTTGAGAAAGGCGAACGAGATCCACGCGTAGCCGCCCTCTCCCCAGTTGGGCCCATAAGAATTGCGGAATTGGATCCTTCCGCCACCCTCCCACTTCGCGCCCTTCTCGTAGCCGACGAGCACCACGATGTGCCCCGGCGTGGCCATCGGGAAGTCCCTGTTGTCGATCGTCAGCGTCTTCCGGAATTTCGTCCAGTTCCCGCCCGTGGGCCAGCGGGTCGCGCAGCCGACCGGATGCTCGTCCGTCAGCGCCTTGCAAATGGCCTCCATCTCCGCGTCGCTGAACCCGTAGCCCTGCTTCCTCCAATCGTGAATCCAATCCGCGGTGACCGCCTTGCGCTTCTCCGCATCCTCGATGGCCGCCTTCGATGGCACCGTGGTCGGGTTGTTGTTCCGATAAGGCATCAGCTCCTCGGAGCATATCCCGAATTTCTTCAGTCCCTCGATCACGTCGGCCGCGTTGAAGTGAAAATTGCCCGGCTTCATCACGCCCGTCACGCGCCCCTCGGCCCATCCCGCGAACTGCTCGGAGAGATGCGTCGGTCCTCCCGCCTTCGCCGAGTAGAAGTCGAGGCATCCGGTGATTCCAAACACCACGCACGTGCCCCGGCTGCCCTGATCCCTCACCTTGATGCCCAGCCGCTCGTATTCAGGGCGGAGGGAGAAAGCCACGTCTTTGTTCTGTGGCGCCGCCGCCGCGGCTTCCGCGCTCTTTTTGACCGCCGCGTCCTCCTTCTTATCGGCTTCGGCAAGCTTGTCGTGGCACTGCTGCGCGAGGATCACAGGCCAGTTCGGCGCGGAGAAGAACTTCAGGTTGCGGTCCCGGTTGAAGAGATACTGGGAGTCATAGAGCCGGCGCAGCTTGGAGTCCTTTACTGCGAGTTCGGGGAACATTCGCACCGCCTCCTTCTCCCATTCCACAGTCGTCTTGTCGGCGCGGGAAGCGGCTAGGCACCCGATGAGAAACAGGGTTCCGAGGAGTTTCGCTTTCATGCGCGCGTGATTAGCCAGCCCGCCAATCCCTCGCGAGCACATTTCCGCGCCAGTCACCGCCCCTCCCTACCTCCCCGCCGGATCCCCCACGCGGCCGAGGAAGAGGCACGCGCCGCTCGGCACGTGCTGGATCGCGAAGAGGAACGGGCGGTCCACCTTCACCTCCAAGGGCTTCTTCGGCTCCATCGGCGCCGAGCCCGGGATCGCGATCACGGCGGTCGCCGCGGCGGCCTCGGTGCCCTTCTCGTCGAGCGCGAGGAACGTCTTGTGGACCACCTTCGAGATCGCGAGGTAGTCCTGCGGGGTGCGCGGCGCCATGCGGCTGAAGTCCGCGCTGCCCGGCGGCTCGTCAAAGGCCGTGCGCATCCCGAGCGCCTTCAGCTCATCGCCCAGATCGATGCCGTCGCCCTCGATGCGGATCTTCGGCAAATGCAGGAACACCTCGCGGCCCGCCATCTTCGCGAGCTGCGAGAGCCCCGCGGCCGTCAGGCCCTTCTCCACCTCCGCGAGGCCGTCCACCTTCTCCGGCACGATCACGAGGAACTGCACGTCGTTCCCCGCATACGGGATCGCCACCGCGCGGAATCCCGGCTGCTCCGCATAGCCGAGCTGCCGCTGCGTGCGCATCGTCGGCACCGGCCTCGCCGCGCCGCCGTTCACGTGGAAGGGCTCCGGCGCCGTCGCGTGCCCGCTGAATTCATCCGCCCACGGCGCCTTCAGATACACCGCGTTCACCAGCACCAGCCGCGTCCCCTTCCCGATCATCCCCGGCTTCAGCAGCTCGCGGATGCGCTCGCGCGTCTTCTCCTCCACCCAGCCGTTGATGCGCCCGCGCGCCTCCTCCGGCGACTGCCGGAAATCGAGCGCCTCCATCGGCGCGCGATACGTCCCCTCCAGCAGCGCCAGGAACGGCGCGCGGAACTCCGCCCCCTTCTGCCCGAAGAGCCGGTTCGCCACGTTCAGCGTGATCGGCTCGCTCGGCCCGCCGAACCTCCCCGCGGCCGCCGCCTGCTTCGCCGTCTTCGCCGTCACCTCCTCCAGCGCCGCGTTCAGCGCCGCGAACGACGCATGGATTTCCTCCCCCTCCGGGAAATGCAGCACCTTCGCCATCTCCGCGCGCGTCGCGCCGTCCGCACCCGCAAAGGTCATCGCGAGCGCCCCCTGGATCGAGTAGGGCGAAATGCACACGTTCCCCTCCGGCTTCGCCAGCCGCCGGTGGAGCTGCAGCCCGAACTCATTGATCGCCCCCGCGGCCACATCCGCATTCTGCACCGCCGCATGGGCACCCGCCGCGAGCGCGGCACCAGCTAGGAGAATCGCCTTCATGCCCCGCTTTCTCCCATCCGCGCCCGGGCCCGTCAACCCGGCCCGCAACATTCTCACCGCGCGACACCGCCTCCCGTTCGATCCGCCGCAGCGACATTCCCTCCCCCTTGCGCAGCGCCGTCACCCCCGCCTCGGGAACAAAGCCGTCTCTGCCGCATCCAGCCGGCCGGAGAGCGCGGCCGGGAGTTCGCCGCGTGAAAGCTTCCCGTCGCCGTTCCTACGGCTTCACGAGTCCCTCTGGCAGTTGGGAGAGGCGCTCAAGCTCGGTGACTTCGTGGAAGAACCACGGTTTGCCGTCCTTCTTTTTGAAGATGATCGTCCTGCCCGCGTATTTCAGGCCGTCGTGCTCCTTCCAGTCGCTGAAGCGGTAGAAGTCGCCACGCCAGTCGAGCCGGTGGAGCAGCGACGTTTCCCTGTCGAAGTAGAGATCCATCGCGGGCGTCACGCTGCCGCTCACGCGGAGCCCGGCGCACGTCTTGCCCTCGTCGGCGAGGTCCGGGATGATTTCAAACTTCGACCGGTCATCGACCAGCAGGTCGAGCGACCACGCGCGCACGTCATCCTTGGCAGGCTCCGCGCCCCGCTCCTTCTTGCCCAGCCACCACTTGTCCGGCTGGGAAAAGACCGACTCCCGCGTGGAGCGCTTCTTGCCTTCCGGGGGCTCCGGCTTGTCGCCGAAGTGGAAGATCTCCTTGAAGCGGAAAATCTTGAGCAGCTTGTCCTTCCCGCCGACCGCCGCGAGGGCTTTTTCGACGAGCGGTTTCGGGTCAGCCGTCTGGGCCTGGGCAAACGTGGCGAGACAGGCGGCGGCGAGGAGGAGGAGGAGATGGCGGCTCACAAGGTTGGACATGCGCGGGGACACATAGCCCTCAAGGGCGCCGGCTTCAAAACCTTTGCCTCGAATTCACTCCCCCACGGTCACCGCTTCCAAGGCGACGGCAGCCCCAGCCACTCCCTCAGAATCATCCACGCCTTCCTCCCCGCGTCGCGCAGTCCCCGCTCGACCATGCGCTCCGGCAACGGCCTGCGACAAGCCAGCCCAAGGCGAGCTACGGCGCCGCCTTGGGTCTCGGACCAGAATTCGCCAAAGCCCCACCGGGGCGCGACAGTCGCGAGCCCCATGCCACTGTCCCTCACCCCCCCGGCGAGCTTTGGCGTTTCCGTTCCGGATTTCTTCTCCAGCGGCCCAGGGGCCGGAGACTTAGAACACGAAGCGGATGCCCCCGCGGAACATGAAGTTATTCTGGTCCCCGCGGCCGAAGCGGTCGCCGTAATAGGTCCAGCGCGCATCGGTGAAGAGACCGAGCCGCTCGTTCAGCCGCTTCTCCACCCCCGCGCCCACGTGCACGCTGCCATACTGCACGCTGTCGCACGAGATGCCGCCGCCCCCATACACATAGGGCGCCATGCAGATGGAGTCCATCGGGAACCGGTAGATCAGGCTGCCGCTGAAGTTATGCACCAGCGAGCGCCCTCCACCGCCGGCGGCGACGCCCGGTGGCAGCGGCCCCACCGGCCCCCGCGGAGGCTCCTGGGCGGAATACCAGAAGCCGTCGATGCCGAGGCCCCAGTTCCTGGTCATGAAGTAATTGACCGCGGCGCCGCCGCCCCAAGTGTCGTTCTGCAGCGGACCCGCATGGCCGCTGAGGCCGAGGCCGTAGAAGCCGAACAGGTCCACCTGCCATTCCCCCGCCCGGAAGCACTCGGTGGAGGTGGGTTGATACGTCTTGGTCGGAGCCGCGATGCGTTCCCCGGCGAATGCCGCCCCGCTGAGGGCGGCGATGGATAGGACTGCAATGATGGGTTTCATGGTTTCAGTGTGTCTTGGTTGGTGACCGCGGCTCGGATTGCCGCCGTCGGAACAGGGATTGTCATTCTGTTCACCCCGCACATCGGCCCACGCCCCCAACGTGGATGCATCAAAGCCCTGCACGCCGCGCGGCTTCCAAAGGACGCCGTCGCGCCGAACGGCATTTACGCCGAGCACGAGTGCTGCGACGCGCCGGTCTTCGACACATCGCCCGACTGCGACGCGTGCGAGTCCGCGCCCGATGGGAATCACCCCCGCCGTCCGCGTGCCGCCCGCCGATCCGGTCGGGGAATTCGTGCATTGCCTCCGTGCGTCTCACCGGGCATAAGCGCTCCATGACGGAGAAGGTTATCATCGCAATCGTGGCGGCGATCGCTGTAGTCGCCATCGTCTGGTTCCTTCGGAAAAACAACTTCTCCTTCAGTGGAAACAAGCGCGGCTTCAAGCTGGACAACAAGCCCCCGGAGCCGAAATCCGGTGTCAGCGTGGACGGGGTGAAGTCGCGGAAAGGAAGCGCCACCATCGAGAACAACATGGGCGACGGCGTGTCCGCGAAGGACATTGAGGCGGAGAAGGATGTCAGCATCAGGAACAACCCCGGCCCAAAAGCGTAGCCCCCGCTCGGCAGCACGGCGCAGCGGCGGGGGCGGTCACGGCGCAGAATCTCGTGGCGAACCGCGACAACATCGTCGCGAATGAATACCATGTTCATGAGGCAGCCGCCCCTGCGACACCCGCGCATCCGCAGAACCTCCCCTACGAGAGCCTCGGGAATGTCTTCAAGGGCCGCGCGGAGTTCATTGCGGACCTCCGCAAGAAACTCACTGCGGGCGAGAAGGCGGTCATCCGCACGCGGCAGGCGATCCACGGCATGGGCGGGGTGGGCAAGACGCGGGCGGCGGTGGAGTATGCGTGGGAGTTCAGGGACGAATACTCCGCGCTCCTCTTCGTCGTTGCGGACAGCCCGGCGGCGCTTGAGGCGAACCTCGCCGCGCTCTGCGGGCCGCGCATCCTGAACCTCCCGGAGCAGGAGGCGAAGGAGACGGCGGTGCAGGCTGGCGCTGCGCTGCGCTGGCTGCGCGATCACCCGGGCTGGTTCCTCATCCTCGACAACGTGGACACGCCGGAGGCGCAGGAGGCCGTCGGCGCGCTGCTCGGCTCCATCCCAGCGGGGCACATCGTCATCACTTCGCGGCTCGCCGACTGGCCCGCGGGCGTCGCCGCGCTCGATCTCGACGTGCTCGACCCGGCCAGCAGCGCCGCCTTCCTCCTCGAGCGCACGGAGGGGCGCCGCCTGCCCTGCACCGACGATCCCGCCGTCGCCGCGAAGATCGCGGGGATGCTCGACGGCCTCGCGCTCGCGCTGGAGCAGTGCGCCGCCTACGTCCGCCAGCGCCGCTGCGCACTCGCCGACTACGTAGCCGAGTGGGAGGGCAGGCGCGTGGCAGTGCTCGCATGGCACGATGCGCGGAAGAGCCAGTATCCGCGCAGCCTCGCCGTCACCTTCGACACCAGCCTCGCACAGCTCACGCCGGACGCGCGCACGCTCCTCCACATGCTCGCATGGCTCTCGCCGGAGCCGCTCCCGGTGTCCGCCGTGGAGAAGATGCCCGCGTTCGCCGATCCCCGCGCGCGCCTCATCGAGCTGGATCACCTCCACCTCGTGCGCCTCGCACCAGATGGCGCCACCTGCGCCGTCCACCGCCTGCTCCAGGAAATCGCCCGGCAGCACCAGCCGGAGGCGCAGCCCCCCGCGCTCCTCGCCGCGCTGGCGTGGATGGATGATCAATACGTCGGCGATCCGGAGGACGTGCGAAGCTGGCCGGTGCTGGTGCCCCTTACGCCCCACGCCATTGCCGTCGCTACCACCGCCGCCGATCGCGGCATCGCGGGGCCGACGGCGCGCCTTCTGAATCAGACCGCGACTTTGCTGCAAACTCAGGCCAGCTATACCGCCGCCGAGCCGCTGTTTCGGCGCGCTCTGGCTATGGATGAGAAGAGCCACGGCCCGGAGCATTCCAAGGTCGCGATCCGCCTCAACAACCTTGGGACTTTGCTGCAAGAGACCAACCGCCGTGTGGAGGCCGAGCCGCTGATGCGGCGCGCGCTGGCCATTGTTGAGAAGAGTTGCGACATGGAGGATCCCGAGCTTGCCATGCCCCTCAACAACCTCGCGCAACTGCTCAAAGCCACCAACCGCCTTGCGGAGGCCGAGCCGCTGATGCGGCGCGCGCTGGCGATTGTTGAGAAGAGCCACGGCCCGGAGCATCCCGAGGTTGCCATTCATTTCACCAATCTCGCGCAACTGTTGCAAGCCACCAATCGCCTTGTGGAGGCGGAGCCATTGATGCGGCGCGCGCTGGCGATTGTTGAGAAGAGCTATGGCCCGGAGCATCCCGAGGTTGCTATTCGTCTCAACAACCTCGCTACCTTGTTATATGGCAGCCGCTATCTTGCGGAGGCGGAGCCGCTGATGCAGCGCGCGTTGGCCATCTTCGAGAGCAGTCTCGGATCGGAACACCCCAACGTCGCCGCGCAACTCAGCAACGTCGCGCAACTGCTGCAAGCCACCAATCGCCTTAAGGAGGCGGAGCCACTAATGCGGCGCGCGCTGGCGATTGTTGAGAAGAGCTATGGCCCGGAGCATCCCGTGGTCGCCGTTCATCTCAACAATCTTGCGGGTTTGCTATTTGATGCCAACCGCTTTGCGGAGGCCGAACCGCTGATACGGCGTGCGTTCGTCATTGATGAGAATAGCTATGGTCCGGAGCATCCCGACGTGGGTATAGACCTGAACAACCTAGCTGGCTTACTGAAAGCCACCAACCGTCGTGCGGAGGCCGAGCCGCTCATGCGGCGACATCTCATCATCCTCGCCAAGTTCACCGCCGCGACGGGGTATGAGCATCCGCGTCTGCGAGATGCGTGCGGAAACTACCACGGCCTCCTTGTCGAGTCCGGCCTCACCGGCGCCGAGGCGAAGGAGCGCGTCTTTTCCGCCCTGCGCGAGGGCGGGGTGGAGCCGGGGAAGCTATTCGCGCCTTCTCCCCCGGCACGCGGGGCTTGACTTGCCTTTGCCGCGTCCCATCCTCGGCGGCACTCACTCCAAGCGGAAAGGACTCCTCCCATGCAGCACTTGCGGTCAATCATCCTCCGGCCTGCGAAATTCCATCCCCGGCCCGGCGCGCGAGCGTGCGCCGGCCTGGGGGCCGGGCCGTGACGGAAGGCGCGGGGTGTGGAGCCCCGGGCGGTGCCCGCAGCGGATGCGGGGCATGCGACGGGCGTTCCCATCCGGGCGGACGATGCCGAGGCGGATTGCGTATTCCGGCGCGCTCACGAAGCGTGAATGGGAGGTGGTGCGGGCGATCGGGCGCGCGCTCGTGGACAAGGAGGTCGCGGCGGAGCTGGGCATCGAGTTCAGCACGGTGCGCTCGCACCTGGAGTCCATCTATGCGAAGCTGGCGCTGCGCGGCCGTGCGGCGCTGATGCGCTGGGCATGGGAGCACAAGGAGGACCACGGGGGCGGGCCGTAGGGCACTTTCGCCTCCCCAATGTTGGGGAGGGCCGGGCGCTGGCGTCCGCCGCGCGGGGCGGGGAAAGTGCGCGCCATGCACGGGACACTGCCAGTCATTGCCGGGGATTTCGCCGCGGGCCGCCGCGTCGCCCGCCGCCGGCTGCCCATCGCCGCGGGAGGCCGCGGGGACCGGGTCGGCGGGTCGCCGGAAGGATTCGGGGTGATCCCGAAAGGATCTCGCGCATCCGCGGACGGGTGCGGGGCGGGCGGGGAACGGCGCGGCGGGTTCTCCGGGACCAAGGAGGGGTTTTCGTGGGGGATTCAGGAGTTCACGGGTCATCCCCAGACGTTGGGGCAACTTCCCCAGACGTTGGGGCTACTTCACCAGACGTTGGGGCAACTTCCCAAGACGTTGGGGCAACTTC
>JBGAPU010000130.1:0-14888 GCA_044221035.1 Chthoniobacteraceae bacterium
GCCCGGCATCGTGCGCGTGGATGAAAACGAGATCACCCGCATCGCCGCGCATGTCGGGATGGCCGAGGACGACTTCCTCGCGCGCCACACACGCCTGCGCCCGGACCGCCGCGGTCTCTCGCTCATCGAGCGGCCCGACGGCTCGTGCGAATGGCTCGACGGAAACGACTGCCGCCTGCAAGCCGTGAAGCCCGCGCAGTGCCGCGCATTCCCGAACGAGTGGAACTTCCCAGGCTGGCGGGAAAAATGCGAAGCCACACCTTCGCTCACGCGCGCTGGCCACTGACACGGCCGGCAACGGGCGCCATCTCCGCAATCCGCAATCCGCAATCCGAAATTCCTAGAGCCAGTCCGACGCCTCGGAACTGATCCACTCGTGCATCCGGACATCGAGCCGCGAAAGCACGAAGGCGAGCACCACCAGCAGCAGCGCAGCAATCTCCCTGCGCCCGAAACGATCCGCGCGCCCGTGGCTGCGGATAAAATTCAGGAGCGCGCCCGTCGGGCAGCCGTAGTGGCAGTAGGCCATCGGCAGGAAGCACGACGCCACGAGCCCGACGACCGCGATCGTGATGGTCGCCCAACCTGCCGTGCGCACCGCATACGCGTCGAAGGGCTCGAATGCCGCGAGATCGTGCGGCAGCAGGAGCATCACCACGCCGAGAATCATCGCGAGCGTGAGCGCCGGCAGCCAGCGCAGCCCGGCGGCGAAGCCCTTTGGCAGCGCGATGCGCCAGCGTTTCGGCGCGATGCGCGAGAGCAGTTCCTGCGCATGGCCATGCGGACAAAGGTGCTGGCAGTAGAGCGGCTTGCCAGAAACCCACGGCACGATGAGCGCGGCCGCGAGCAGGAGCACGAGACCGGGAGCAGTGCGCCACGGAACGCCATTCTGCGACCACCCGACGATGAGCGTCTGCGCGAGCAGGTCCGCATTGATGAATCCGACATAGCCAATCACGAGCACCTGGAAGGCCCGCCGAATCCACGGCCGGCCACGCGTGCCCGTGAAGGCCATCACGACGCCCGCTGCGATGACGAGCACGAGGCCGATGTCGCGCGCGCCAAACCGAAACGGCACCGGCGCTGCCTTCACGAGTTTGTCCGCCTCGCGCAACCGGCGCATGATTCCATCCGCAATCGCGAGACTCGTCATGGATGCACCGCTCACACCCTCGATTCCCTCCTCCTCCGGCGTGCGCCCGGCGACCCGGTCCCACGAGCGGCCGTTCCATGTTTTCAGAAACGTGCGGTCCTTCCTGATGTCGCCCACGTGCTCCACCGTGTCCTGGCTCGCGCGGATGCGGACGCCGACCACATGCAGCGCCGGGTCGAAGGCCACGAGCACATTGGTCCACCCCCGGTAGCCGACGATGGAGTCCGACACCGGCGCCGTCTGCAGCACGTAGCCGAGCTTCGCGCCACCCGCATCGAGCACATCCCACCCGCCACGGTCGCCGGGATCGATCCGCAGCGACGATGCCTTGGGAAACACCGACTGCACCTCCGCAAGCGTGAGCGGCCGCAGCGATTCGCGGCTCACCCGCACCGCGTGCTCGCGCAGCAGCCACACGATCGCCACGAGCATGGCGAGACGGTAAAGCTGGAGCAGCACGCGGCGCATGCGCGCACACTGCCGGAGGCCCTTTCCGTTTTCCAAGCCGAGACTCGCGCCACGCGTTTGTGAATACTCCGCCCTTGCCGCGCGGGCGCGTCGCTCCGATAGTCCGCGCCCTTTTATGAAACAGATCGGCATCGGCCTCGCCGGATTCGGCACAGTCGGCGCGGGTGTCTTCAAGCACCTCGCGCTGAACCGCGACCTGCTCTCGGAGCGCATCGGGCTGGATCTCGCCGTGCGCCGCATCGCCGTGCGCGATCCGAAGAAGAAGCGCGACGTGAGCGCGCCGCCGGAGATTTTCACCACGCGCTGGCAGGATGTCGTGGATGATCCGGAGGTGCAGATCGTCGTCGAGCTCATGGGCGGCATCGAGGAGGCGCGACAGCTCATCACACGCGCCATCAAGGCGGGAAAGGCGGTCGTGACCGGCAACAAGGCGCTGCTCGCGGAACACGGGAAGGAGCTCTTCGACCTCGCGACGGCTCGCAGGGTGCCGATTTGTTTTGAGGCTGCGGTCGCGGGTGGCATCCCGATCATCAAGGCCGTGCGCGAGTCGTTTGTCGCCAACCACATCAGGTCCATCCACGGCATCATCAACGGCACGACGAACTACATCCTCACGCGCATGACCGAGGCCGGGCTCGACTACGCGGAGGCGCTCGCGGAGGCGCAGGCGCAGGGCTACGCGGAGGCCGACCCGACGCTCGATGTGAACGGATGGGACGCCGCGCACAAGGCGATCATCCTCGCATCGCTCGCGTATGGCACGTGGATTTGCCGCTCGAAGGTCTTCGTCGAGGGCATCGAGAAGATCACCGCGCGGGACATCTGCTTCGCGCACGAACTCGGCTACCGCATCAAGCTGCTCGGCATCATCAAGGCCGACGAGCGCGGGCACATCGAGGTGCGCGTGCATCCCACGCTCATCCCGGAGAAGCACGTGCTCGCCAGCGTGAACGGCGTCTTCAACGCGCTCTGCGTCCACGGCGACATCGTCGGTGAGACGCTCTTCTACGGGCGCGGCGCGGGGCAGGATCCCACTGCGAGCGCCGTCATCGCCGACATTGCCGAGGCCGCGCACGCGATCGGCGAGACGCGGCGCGACTTCGGCTTCATGCCGCACGGCCTCTACGCGCACTGCAAGCCGCTCGATGAAATCCTCTGCCAGTATTACCTGCGTATCCCCGTGGACGACAAACCAGGCGTGCTCGCACAGGTCGCCGGCGTGCTCGGCTCGCTCGACATCGGCATCAGCTCGATGATTCAGCCGGAAAGCGACGGCACTAGCGCCGTGCTCATCCTCATGCTGCACGACGCCACGCACGCGCAGGTCCGCAAGGCGCTCGCGCAGATCACCGCGCTCCCCGCCGTGAAGGGCGAGCCCACGCTCCTGCGCGTCGAGCATTTCTCTCCGTAGCCGGTTCAGGCGCCGCCTCCGCGGCACATTCGCAAATCCTCAGAGCATGACTCCCGACAATCCGCGCAATGACGCCAGCGCGACCGCGGACACAATGCGTCCCGCGCCGCCGCGCGTGGCCGTCACAATGGGCGACCCGGCGGGAGTGGGGCCGGAGCTTTGCCTGCGGCTGCTGGCGGATCGGGGGATCGCCGGGGAATGCCCGACGTTCGTCTTCGGCGATGCATCCGTGCTGCGGCGCGTGGCGGCAAAGACGGGGCTGCCCTTCACTGCAACCGTGCTCGAACGGGACGCGTGGCCCGCCGCGGCACCCGACCTGCGCGGACCGTGCGTGCTGGATTTCGCACTGCTGGATGCGGATGCGGTGGTGCCGGGAAAAACGAGCGCGGCATGCGGAGAGGCGGCATACCGCTATGTCACCGCAGCCATTCAAGCGGGGCTCCGCGGCGAGGTCGGCGCCGTGTGCACGGGGCCGCTGAACAAGGAGGCGCTGCATGCAGCGGGACACAAGTTTCCCGGCCACACCGAGATTTTCGCGGAGCAGATGCGCGCGCCGCGCTCGTGCATGATGCAGTATTCCGAGGCGATCACGTGCAGCTTCGCAACGACCCATGTCGGCTATGCGGAAGTGCCCGCCCTGCTGACGCGCGAACGCATTCTCGATGTGATCGAACTCACCGCGGCGGCGCTGCAGCGCATCCGCGGACGCACGCCGAAGCTGCTTGTCTGCGGGCTGAATCCGCACGCGGGCGAGGGCGGCCTCTTCGGCGACCGCGAGGAGGAGCGCATCATCGCGCCGGCAATCTCGGAGGCACGCGCGCGCGGGCTCGATGTGACCGGGCCGGTGCCGCCGGACACGGCATTCACGCCCGCGCGGCGGCGCGAGTTCGACGCAGTCGTGTGCATGTATCACGACCAGGGCCACATCCCGGTGAAGATGATCGCCTTCGACTCCGCGGTGAACACGACGCTCGGCCTGCCAGTGCCGCGCACGAGCGTGGACCACGGGACGGCATTTGACATCGCCTGGCGCGGCGTGGCGAATCCGGGGAGCCTGTTCGCTGCGGTGCGCCTGGCCGCGAAGCTCGCCGTTTAGCGACGTGCGGGCGCTTCCGCGCGCCGCTGATCAAATCTGGATCGTCTGCTCGAGGAAACGCCTGACCGCCTGCTCCGCCTGCTCCGGGCCTGCGACATCGGAGACGGCGACCTCGATGGCCTGCTGGCCGGCATTGCGAATCCCCTTTCGCGCGGCCTCGATGCGGCGGGAGACGGTCATCTCCTCGACGGTGCTCTGCAGCGCGTCCGAGTCGGGGCGCTGCTCCCACAGGCAGTAAAAGACGTAGAGCTGCCGGTCGCGCACCCGGAAGGTGTAGGCGTGCATCGGGAGGTCGATGCCCTTGATGCGCATCGGGCGCACTCCGTGATCGGCGGTCATCACGGCGCCGCTGGAACTGAGACACACCTCCGGACCGTGCGAGCGGGCGAGCTGCACCGACGTGCGCCCCGGCGCCCAGCGCAGGAGAAACATCTCCCAGCGCAGCCCGTTCACATCGACCCACCTCGCATAACGCGCATCCGAGTATTTGAGGACGCTGCGCGTGATGTCGCTGAACTCGACGACGCGGTAGTCCCTCTGCTCCGAGGGCCAGAGCACCGTCCACTCCTTTGCCTTCGGGGCGCGCGCCTCGGCCGAACGATACCACGCCTCGGTGCCAACCTCGATGACGACGAGCCATGCCGCGATCGCGATGAGCACACCCTTTCCCGGCGGACGGGACGGCCGCAGCAGGCCGGGGTCGGGCTCAGCCTCGGAGCCTTCCTTGCGGCGCGGATTCAGAATCAGACAAAGAAGCCCCACGCCTGCGAGGCTCCCGAGCAGCACGGCCATGCCGACGTTGTCGTGCCACTTTGCGACGGCGTCGGTGCCCTGCTTTGCACTCACCCACACGAGGAAGAATGCGCGGCTTGCATTGCACACGAACGCGACACCGAGGCCTCCAACGAGGAGGATGATTCGGCGGATGACTCCAAAGCGGAGCAGCTCACCCATGAAGAGCGCGATCATCAGCGTCGTCTGGAGCGAGCGCACACCGCTGCACGCCTCCTCCACGCCGACGCGGCCCGTGCTGATCTCGATCACGTTGCCCTTTTGAATCGCCGGAATCGCCGCCCAGCTCAGCGCCTCCACGCAGATGTGGGTGACCGAGCGCATGAGCCACTGGACAAGCGACTGCTCGAACGGCACCGGCCAGGGCACGGCAACGAGGAAGAACGCAACGGGAAACGCGAAGTGCCGCAGCCACGCGATGCCGCCCGCGAAGTAAACGGCCGCGAGCGTGACGGTGACGCAGATTCCGCCGAGCACCCAGCCGAGCATGCGCCAGTCCGGCCCCGCCTCCATCATGAGGCGGACCGGAAGCAGCAGCAGGGCCGGCAACACGACTGCGCCCACGAGGAGGAAGCGCGAGCGCGCGACCTGCGCCGGGGGACGGCGCTTCCAACGCTCGGCGAAAAGATACGCCGCAAGCAATGGGACCACCCAGCCGTAGGTGTATTGCGGATTGATGGTCCACTCGAAGCGGAGCTGCCGGACTACGAGGAGCCACAGTGCCCCGAGCACTGCGAGCGTGGGCCACCAGCGCGGTGCCTCGTCCCGCACAAGCGCGGGCATTTCCTCCGATGCGCCTACTGTGTCCGCCACTGCCGGATGAGTTCGCGTTCCTCCGGCCGGAGCCTGTCGAGGCTCAGCGCGGCCACCTCGGCGCGCGCCTCGGCGGCCTTGCCGCCCATCCCGAGCGCGGCGGCATAAATGGTCCGGTAGCTCGGGCTCACGCGGTCCCATGGCACCTGGATGCCCTCGTAGGCCGAGAGCGCCGTCGCGGCATCGTGCTTCCGGATCGCGGCGAGCGCGAGCGTGGTGCGGTGCGCGAGGCTCTTTGGCGAGCGCGCCACGAGCTTCCTGGCAGCGGCGAAGGACTCATCCACCGCCTTGCCCTGGAGCAGGTTGAAGTAGGCGAGGTCATTGGCCACGGAATCGTCCTGCGGCCAGCGCTGGTTCATCTTCTCCAGCGTGTCGCAGATCTGCGCGAGGTCGCCGCGCTGCTGCGCGATCCGCAGCAGGCCCTCCATCGCATAGCGCGCGGTCGCCGAATTCGAGCTCAGCGAGCGGAGGGCGAGCTCCGCCTGGTCGAGGCGGCCGAATTTCTCCGCATAGGCCGCAATCTCGCGCATCTGCTTCGGCGACGGAGCCGCGGCGAGGTGCGCGCGGCGCCAGTGAAGCTCCGCCACGGACTTGCTCCCGAGTTCCTCCGCGCAGCGCGCGAGGTAGAGCTCCTTGAAGGCCGCGTCGAGCGGCACGCCCTTCATGTCGAGAATGCGCTCGATCTCATTGTAGCGCCGCAGCCCCGTGAGCGCCTCGAGGCACACGCGGAGCAGGTCCTGCCGCTTGAATGCCTCCTCCACGGGAATGAGCACCAGCATGCGCTCGTATTCCTGGTGGCGGTGCAGCCACATTCCGAACGCGCACCGCGCGCCGGGCTCGGCCTGCCGGTATTTCTCCACCGCGGCATCCAGCAGCGCAGTCCGGTCGTTCGGATGCAGGGCAAACTGGATGCCGAACGCGAGGATCCGATGCTGCTCGTTGGCGAGCGGATGCTTCCGCAGAAGCTCCATCGCGCGGTCCGCGGCATCGACCGGCGTGCCCTTCATCGTTCCGATTTGAACGAGCGCATCGAGCGCCTCCTTGGACTGGTGCTTTCCGAGTTCCAGCAGCGTCCCGATTCCCTCCCGTCGGACGGCATCGGAATCGGAGGAGGTCTGCAGCACACCGAGCAGGAGGAGCGACTCATCGTTGTCCGGCTCCATCCGCACGGCGCGTCCGGCGAAGTCGCGGGCGTTCCGGTTGTTGCCCTCGAGCGCGGCCCATCGGGCAGCGAGACGGAGCAGCGCGACGCCGGGCGTGTCCGTCTTCAGCAGCGCCTCGATTTCCGTCCCGGCCTCGGCAAGTGCGCCGGACCTCAGCAAATCCTCCGCAAAATAAAGCCGGTCCTCCCCCTGCATCACGCCTGCCTTGATGAGCTGCCGCCAGAGCGGGACGGCCGCCGCGGACTGCCCGGTGAATCGCTGGACCCGGGCACTCGTGCGGATCGCGGCGGGCTCGTCGGGCTTCGTCTGGTAAGCCGTGCGCGCCTTCGCGATTGCCTCCTCCACATTGCCACCGAGCATCTCCGCCTCCGCCTTTGCAGCCATCCGCCGCGAACGAATCCCCTGCACCCAATCGTGAATCCTCCGGAACTCCAGCGCGCCCACGCCCGCCACGACGAGCACGACAATCAGCGCCGTCAGCCAGTTACGGCGACGTCTCCGCGCCTGCTGGAGTTCCGGTGCGAGTAAGGTTGCGAGGGGCTGCACTTGATGAATTCCCCGACACTTTACGCATTCGCAGCCGCCATGCCAATCATACTTTCCGGAGGAAATGGCCGTTTCACTCACCGCCCCCGAATCTCGCGGTCCGCCCATCCCGAAGGAAGAAAGCCAGCCACGCGGAGAATATCCCGCTCCACCCCGTGCAGACGTCCTGGATGTCGCCCACGCGCTCCGGGACGAAAATCTGCACGAACTCGATCCCGCACACCAGCAGCATCAGCCCGGCGACCATCGCGGCGGGACTGGCCATGAGCGCCGTGACACGCGAACGGGGCCGCTTCCCCTCCGCCATCAGCCGCTGCATCCGCAGGCCGATGCTCGCGAGGACAAAGAAGGCGATCACGTTCACCGCATCGTCGCTTTCATTCAGCCAGGTGCGGACGGGCTTTGGCCAGATGTCGTGGAAGATGCAGCGGTAGCGCGGGAAGAGCGCGAGGAAGAGACCCGCGGCGAGCGCTCCGAAGAAGCACACCTTCAGCAGCACCGCCGCCACCGGCCTGCGCGCGCTATTTTCGCTCTGTTCGCTCGGCGTCACGTTTCAGTTCAAATGTCTTCGCCACGCTCAGGAACTCGTAGAAGCCGTGCAGCCTCGCGAAGTAGTAGCCCGCCCGCCCGTCGAGAAAGCCGCGCTGCCACACATACACGTAGAGGAAGCGCAGCAGCCCGCGGAACGGCAGCGCCTGCGACCACTGCTTGAGCTTGCGGCGGAGTCCGACGTTCCCCATCTGCAAATTCCCGCCGCTGCCATGCAGGTAGCGGTCGAGCGCCACGCGCGCCTCCCAGTTCGAATAGCGGTTGTGCTTTTCCACAAAGACCGCGACGGACGGAAACGCGTAATGGTCCATCTCGCAGCGCAGCCGGCCGGTGCTCCCCTTCACCACCACGTGCTCGTGCACCTCGTTGTCGCCGCTCTGCGTGTCCACGTCGGTCAGCTTCTCGTAGCGGCCGAGGCGGTGGCGGAAAAGGCGCAGGTTCCAGTTCGGATAATACGCGTGCCGCAGCCACTTCCCCATGAACATGAAGCGGCGGTTGATCCAGTAGCCGTCCACCGCGTGCGCCGCGTCCTCCACGATCGCGCGGAACTCCGCCTCGGCCCCCGGCGGCATCACCTCGTCGGCATCGAGGATGAAAACCCACTCGTGCGTGAACGGCAGGTTCTCCAGCGCCCAGTTCTTCTTCTTCGGCCACGTGCCGTTGAAATCAAACTGCACCACCTTCGCGCCGTGCTCCTCCGCGATGCGCTGCGAGC
This sequence comes from Chthoniobacteraceae bacterium, assembly GCA_044221035.1. Classification (GTDB taxonomy): domain Bacteria; phylum Verrucomicrobiota; class Verrucomicrobiia; order Chthoniobacterales; family Chthoniobacteraceae; genus SXWH01. The sequence continues at coordinate 8,707 of JBGAPU010000130.1, forward strand.
CGTCCGTGCTCCGCGAGTCCACGACGAAGATCTCGTCCGCCCACGCCACCGCCGCGAGACAGCGCGGCAGGTTCGCCGCTTCGTTCTTGATCGGGATGAGGATGGAGACGGGGACTTTTCCCATTGCACCGTGCTTGTGTCAGGCATCCCCGCCATCGGCGAGCAATCCGTGCGTCCGCAGCATCTTCTTCAGCCGCGGAACGATGGACGAGTCCTCCTTCAACTCCGCCAGCGGCTCCAGCTCGGCGAGAATCTGCGCCACATTCAGCCTCCTGCGCTGGACGCTGAGAATATTGTCCACATCCGCCCAGTCCTGAAGACGGGAGGCGAACGCTTTGTGGACAATCAAATCTTCAGCCGAGCACGTGCGGAGCTCGACACCGGGACGTGCCTGCCACTGCGAACTTCTTTCCATGCAGCGCACTTCGAAATCCAGCGCACCGAGGGCGACATCAAGGCCGATGCCGTTCTCGTGCTGCAAAAGCAGCACGCGGGCACGCGCCGCAAACTCGGCAGCATCGGGGCGACGGGGCGCAAACCTCCCAAGCAGCTTCGTGATGCACACCTCGTCGAGTTCGAATCGGGTGATGATCGTCATGTCCGCATCGCGGGTAAGACGGGGAACACCCCATCGTTCCAAGGCCACTCCGCCGATGAAACAAAAGGACCAGCCCGCCTCCTCGCAAAACCGTTGGAGATCGAGCGCCGCCTGAAAAACCGCGCTCGGCGTCTTCGGCGAACTCATCGAGGCCGGTGCCTGTGAAACAGGCGTTGCTGCTCGACGAGTCCGGAGGTGGGTGACGCCTCACCATGCGACCAGTGCTGGAGAAGCTCATCCGCCACGCGCCACTTCTCCGCGTCGCTTCGCAGTCGCGCCTCCTCGGCTTGGAGTTCATTCGCGACACGCCAGCCTTCCTCGCGCCGGCGCAGCAGCTCGCGTTGCTCCTCAATGGTCAGCGGCGGTCCTTTCATGGTTTCCAAAAATAGCCGCGGCACCGTCAGCGTCGAGGGCGGAGACGCGAACCTCGATGCTCACGTGGCGGCGGCTTTCGCCTTCAGCTTCTCAAACTCCGCCAGCGCCATGCCCACCACCTGGTCCATGTTGTAGTAGCGGTAGGTCGCGAGGCGCCCGACGAAGCTCACGTTCCTCTCCTGCGACGCGCGCTCCTCGTATTTGCGGTAAAGCGCCTGCGCGTCGGCGCTCGGGATCGGGTAGTAGGCCTCCTTGCCCGGGCCGTAGTCGTCGGGGAACTCCCGCACGATCGTCGTCCCCTCGCAGCGCTGCCCGGTGGCGTGCTTGATCTCCACGATGCGCGTGAACGGCTCCGCGCCGGGGTAATTCACCTGCATCGCCGGCTGCCAGAAGCCCGGCCTGCCCGCGATGCCCTCGCGCACCTTCAGCGCCTCCGCGTCGAACGACTCGTTCTCAAAGCGCAGCGACCGGTAGGGCAGCGACCCGAAGCAGCAGCCGTAGAACTCATCCACCGGCCCCGTGTAGATCATGTGCGAAAAGCGCACGTGCGGCAGCAGTTCCCGGTAGTCCGTCCGCAGCAGGATGCGCACGCCCGGCGACGCCGCGATCATCCGCTGGAACATCCGGTGGTAGCCCGCCTTCGGCAGCGCCTGGAATTCCTCGCGCAGGTAGCGGTCGTCGCGGTTCGTGCGGATGGGAATGCGCCCGCACACCGAGGCATCCAGCTCCCGCGGCTCGCGCCGCCACTGCTTGAGCGTGTAGCCCTTGAAAAACTTCTCATACAGCTCCCAGCCCACCTGCGACACGATCACCTCCTCCGAGTTCGCCGGAGCCGCGATCGGCACCCGCACCTTCTCCAGATACGCCGCAAACTCCGCCTCCGTCGCCGGGTGCCCCACGAGCTGCTCGTAGGTGTTCAGGTTGATCGGAAACTTCCAGAACCGCCCCTCCGTCCACGACAGGATCTCGTAGCTCACCGGGTGCCACTCCGTGAACTGCGAGAGATACTCGCGGATGCGCGGCGAGTTCGTCCGGAAATAATGCGGGCCGTATTTGTGCACGAGCACGCCCGCGTCGTCGTATTCATCCTGCGCATTGCCGCCGACGTGGTCCCGCCGCTCCACGACGAGGCACGACTTCCCGAGCTGCGAGGAAAGCCGCTCGGCCAACACCAGCCCGGCATAGCCGGCACCGACGATGAGGTAGTCGAAGGTCAGCGACATGGAATGTGGAGCTTTCCGCAAATCGCCCGACCGCGTCAGAGCTTTTTGAAAACCGTGATCGAACCGACGTGGTCGACTCGCTCCAGATCAGAGCGCTGCTTCAGTTCATCCATCAGCGTCGCGAGGCCCGGGAAATCAGGATTACCGACATCGTGGAAAGCCACTCTGCTGCCCGGACGAAGGGATGGGAACACGAGTTCGAAATCCCGCTTCGCATTTTCGTAATCGTGGGCGCCGTCGATGAAAGCCAGCGTCGCAGAGACGTTCAGCGAGGGAAGAGCGGTCCCCGAAAAAGTCGCCACGGGAATCACCCGCTCGTAGAAGCCGTTCGATTTGGCATTCTCAAGAAACTCATAGAATGTCCCGGATGCCCCACCCAGCAGCCGCCGATGATATGCCACCTGTTCCGGCGTTCCTGCCAAGGTAAACGGATCCACGCAGATGATTTTGCCGGTCTTTCCAGTGTCCGCCATCCCGCCCGCGAGAATGCAGGTGGATTTTCCCATCCAGCATCCGATCTCGATGAAGTTCCCATCAGCGGCAGATTTCGAAAGCTCGTAGAGCAGCTCGGGCTCTCCCTGAAAAAGCCAGCCGCCGATCCCCGACGCTTTCCGAATCCATGGATTCGGGCTCTCTGCACCGGCATTCGAAATCCTGCGGTAGTGCCGCTTGTCGTGGTTTGTCAGCCGCTTAACGAGGTCTTTGATGAGTTTCATGCTCAAATGGATTTTGCTCCCGAATCAGGAGCGCTCTTGGGAAAGCGCGGCCTCATGAAGAAGACGACGGGAATGGAGGTTTCGGTTTTGGAACGGGAGTCGCACGACCGCTGTGCGTATTGGGTTCGGCGCCCGATTTCCAATCTTGTTTCGGAAAATCCTTATGGCAGACACCCGCACTGCCCCCAATATCGGGAAACGCACCATGGTTCCGCTAAGAGAGCAGGCCCAGAATCATGCCTATCCGGTCGCCTGACAAAGCCGCTGATCCGCGGGGAGCGTGCGCTCCACCTTAAGCCGCCGGTTCCCGGGCGTATTGGCAGGCAACCAGATAAGCAGGCCCGGAAAACTCCTTTCTCGACGGTGGAGCCTCAGAAAGCCATTTTCTGCCACTGCCACGCCCGTGGCAGTCTCAGAAAACCCTTTTTTGCCCCTGCCACGCCCGTGGCAGCCTCAGAAAACCTACTCTGCCGCTGCCAAAAGCTCCTTACCACTGCCGCGCGAACGCTCAACAGTGGCAAAAAGGCGGCATTCCACGTTGAAATCAGGTCTTTTGCTCAGAGAGCCGGTGATGTTTCCCCGAGCTTTTCGTCCGCCACCGTCTTGGAAACCCGCTCCACGGATGGATTGAAGCGCAGGCCGCTGAGGAGCGAGGCGAGGATGCGGAGGGTGATGGCGGGGGATTTCCGAAAGGCGATGGAACGGAGAATCTTAAAAACGATGCCCGCCAGCGAGACGGAGGTCTGGAGGAAGGACATGCCCATTTTCCGGATGCAGAAGACCTTGTTCCGGGCGCCGTAGCGGAACTTCCAGAGCGATTCGCGGGTCACTTCGCCGAAGGCGTCGCCCATGTGGTTGGCGGGTGTCTTGTGCAGCACGCGGCTGGCGAGCACGGCGTAGCCGTCGAACTTGCGGCTGATGCGCATGGTGAACTCCATGTCGTCATACCACAGGAACATCTCGCGGATGGGCAGGCCGGCCTCGGCGACGGCGCGGCGGGCGACGAGCAGGGAGACGAAGGAGGAGGAGCTGAGCCGGATGAGCCCGGCCTTCAGGTCGTCGAACAGCTTCGGGTAGGTGGGCAGGCGCGGGGGGAAATTCATGCGGTGCATGGAGCCATCCGTCCACCGCACCGCGCTGGCGAGGAAGCCGGTGGTGGGCTCGGCGGCCTTCGGGCTGGCGAGCATCTGTGCGAGGGCGTCGGCATCCGGGATGGTGTCGTCGTCCATGCACCAGATCCATTCCGCGCCGTGCTCGTAGGCGAGGCGGATGCCGGAGTTCTGCCCGCCAGAGCTGCCGAGATTCCCCTGCGTGATGACGACGATGTCCGCCTGCTCCGCGAGCCAGGCGGCGGTGCCGTCGGTGCTGTCGTTGTTCACCACGATGATCTCGCGGCAGGCGAGCGTCTGCGCGCGGATGGCGGCGACGCATTCCTGGAGGAGGGCGAGGCGGTTCCGGGTGACGACGACTGCGATGGCGTTGGCCGCGGTGGTCATGGATGGGGATGGATGGCACTGGCGCCGGCCGCGGGGGCGGCAGGGCGGCGGTGTGTCTGGAGGAAATCGGCGACGCGGGCAAGCTGCGCTTCGTCCAGCACGATGTCCTGCCGCCGGGCCTCGATGTGCGAGCCGGGCGGGGCGCCGGGCGGGCGCGCGGCGACGAAGGCGTGGTAGGTGCAGCCGGCGATGGAGGCGGCGGTCCAGAAGGAGACATCGAAGTAATCCGCGGGGAAGATTTCCAGCACCACGGTGCCGGGACTGCAGAAGACGAGGTTCGTCATCGCGGAGCTGTGCGGGGAGACGATCACTCCGGCGCTGGCAAAGAGCGCGGCCTGCTCGGTGACGGAGAGCGAGGCGGGGTCGATGATCTCGAAGCCATTCGCGGCGAGCATTCCAGCGAGCGCGTCCTCATTCAGCACGCGGCGGAAGGAAGCCGTGCGGCGCGTGAGGTAGAGCCGCCGCGCGCCGGGAACGGATGCCTCCCCCAGCCCCGCGAGCCTGCGCAGAAAGCCGGGCACCCACGCCGGCAGGCTGCGCTGCCAGTGATGCTGCCGCAGGCTCGTGGTGACCACGCGCTCGCAGCGGAAGTGCGAGGCGCCGGTGACGGGGAGGAGTTTCTCCGCGGGGATGCCGGCGAGGCGCAGCGTCTCCGCCTCGTAGGGCGCGCCGCCGAGGTTCACGAGGTAGCGGTCCACTTTCTCCGGCCCGAATCCGGCGCGCGCGAGCAGGTCGAGGCGCGGCAGGAGGTCCATCATCCAGTGGCTGTAATTCGTGGAGGCCTCCGGCGTGGAGATGACGGCGCTGAGCCCCGGGAGGTCGCGCACGGCGGGCAGGCGCAGGCGGTTGAAGATGGCGTGGCGCTCAAGGCCCCACACGTCACGGGAGACTTCACCGATGAGGCGCTCGTCGTGCGCGACGATGGAGCCGCCGTATTCGCCCCAGTAGCGGCAGCCTTCGAGGAAGATGACGCGCTCATCCTCCCAGGCGACGGTCTGCGGCGGATCGAAGCTCGCGGGCAGTGCCGGGCTTGGGCTTGAGCCGAAGGGCTGCGGCCGCACACGCTCGTAGGTGCCGCCGCGGGCGATGAGCTTTTCCCAGCCGTGCTCCGGATGCTGCGCGAGATACTCCGCGGCTGTGCGGTGAAAACCGATGGGCCTGCCGCTCCACCGGCGCAGGAAGGGAACGGCCTGGATGGGGATGTGTCTCGGCAGCTCGCGCCCGAGGCGCCAGAGCCGCATCGCAGCCGGGCGCAACCAGCGGCTGCGTCGGATGAGATCCTTGAGGCGGCAAATGTTCATGCCTGGCCTGCCGAGGAACCCGAGCCGAGCGGGCGCGCCGGATTCCCGGCAACGCGCACGCCTTCACCGACATCGCGGGTGACGACCGCGCACGCACCGACGACGGCCTTTGCGCCGAGCGTGACGCCGGGCATGATGAACGCACGCGCGGCCACGAAGGCATCCGGCCCGATGGTGATCTTCGCCACGCGGAGCGGGAGATTCTTGTCCTCAAGGTCGTGCGTGCCTGTGCAGAGGTAAGCCTCCTGCGCGATGATGGCGCGCTCGCCGACCTCGATCTCGCCGAGGCTGTAGAGATTCGCACGATCGCCGAGCGTGGCGCGGTCACCGAGCGTGACATTCCACGGGATCTGGATGCGCGCGCGCTGGTGGACGAAAGGGCGCCCGTGGATCTTCGCGCCGAAGAGGCGGAGCCAGAGGAGGCGCCAGGCGTTCAGGGGCTTCGGCGTCCAGCCGCAGAAAAAGGCCCAGCA
>JBGAPU010000131.1:0-14885 GCA_044221035.1 Chthoniobacteraceae bacterium
AGCAGGCAGTTGTTTGCGAAGGACGGCTTGCCGGGCGTCGCGCCGTAGAGGTCGAGCACGCTCTGCGGTTCCTTGGAAAGGTCCGTCAGCTCCGGCACGCTCGTCTGCATGCGGAACGCGAGCTCGTAGTTTTCGATCTGCGCGGAAATCGCCGGGTCGCCGAGCTGGCCGAGCGCGATGCGGTTCAGGTCGTTCATCGAGTCGATGAGGCCGCGGCGCGTGCTGCCGCTCATGCCGTCGGGATTGGAGACAAAAAGCACAGGGTCGCCCGCGTTTCGGAACTGCACGCCGCCAAACTGCGCAGGCAGAAACCCACTGCCCCAGTAGCGCGTCTGCAGCGTCTGTCCGCCGCCGCCACTCGTGAGCACGACGAACGAAGGCAGGTCGCGGTTTTCGCTGCCGAGGCCGTAGGCGAGCCACGCGCCCATCGTGGGGCGGCCCGGCTGCTGATGGCCGGTGGCGAAGTAGGTCACCGCGGGATCGTGGTTGATCGGCTCGGTGAACATCGAGCGCACGAACGTGCAGTCATCGACGATCTTCGAGACGTTCGGCAGCAGCTCCGAGAGGTCCATTCCGACCTTGCCGTGCTTCGCGAATTTGAACGGCGAGCCGACGCAAAAGAGATTCTTCTGCCCGCTCGTCATGCCCGTGATGCGCTGGCCCCTGCGGATACTGTCCGGAAGATCCTTGCCGGTCATCTCGGTGAGCTTCGGCTTCGGATCGTAGAGGTCGAGGTGCGACGGCGCGCCCGACATGAAGAGGTAAATCACGCGCTTCGCCTTCGCGGGAAAATGGAGGTTCTTCAGCACGCCCGGCACTGCGCCGGCGGGCTGCGCGAGGAGCCCCGGATTGAACAACGAAGTGAGCGCGAGCCCGCCGATGCCCGTGGTGCTCTTCTGCAGAAATGCGCGGCGCGTGAGCGCGGTGCTGATGCGCTGGGTGAGGTCGTCCATGGCTCAGTTCGTGATGACTTCGTTGAGGTTGAGAATGACGTTGCACACGGCGGTCCAAGCAGCGAGCTCGGACTCGTTCACGCCCGCGGGACGCGGGAGGTCGCCGACGCTCACGAGCTTCTTCGCCGCCTCCTTGTCCTGCCCGAATGCCGCGAGCTGCTGCGTGAGGGTGCGCTGGAGAATCATGCGCTCCTGCTCCGTGGGCGGACGAGACAGGGCGAGCCGCCATGCGCGCTCCAGCCGGGCGTTCGCATCCGAACCGATCTCGCCAAGGATGCGCTGTGCAAAGGCGCGCGCCGCCTCGACGAATACGGGGTCATTCATCAGCACGAGCGACTGGAGCGGCGTGCTCGTCCGCGAACGCTGCGCGGTGCAAAATTCGCGCGTCGGCGCGTCGAGCGTGACGAACGACGGATACACGGTGGAGCGCCGCCAATACACGTAGAGCCCGCGGCGGTAGAGGTCCGCGCCGGTGGACTTGTCGTATCTGTAGCCGCTCATCTCGTTGATTTCCCAAGTTCCCGCCGGCTGCGCGGGCTTGACGCTCTTCCCGCCGAGCGCCGGGTTCAGGATGCCGGCGATGGAGAGCGCGTTGTCGCGGATGATTTCCGCATCGAGCCGGTTGCGCGGGCCGCGGGCGAGCAGGCGGTTTTCGCCGTCGCGGGCGAGGAGTTCGGGTGTGACCTTTGCCGATTGGCGATAGGTCGCCGACATCACCATCTGCTTGATCACGCGCTTGATGTTCCAGTCGCGCATGAAGTCCGCCGCGAGCCAGTCGAGCAGCTCCGGGTGGCTCGGCCATTCGCCCTGCGAGCCAAAGTCGTTCACCGTTTTCACAATGCCGGTGCCGAAGATCATCTTCCACCACCGGTTCATCGTGACCCGCGCGGTGAGCGGCTGCTGCGGCGACACGAGCCAGCGGGCAAAATCGAGCCGCGTGTGGCGCTTGCCATTCGCCGGCGCCGCCGTGAGCGCAGGCAGGAATGCGGGAACGCCGGGCGACACCTTCTCGGCATTCTTGTCGTAGTCGCCGCGCACCTTGATGAACGTGTCGCGCGGCGTCTCCATCTCGGACATCACCATCGTGTTCGGCACCGTCTTCTCGAAGTCCGACTTCGCTTTCTTCAAATCCGCCACCTTCTTCTGCACCGCGATGTAGTCCTCCGCTTGCGTCTCGCGGAAGAATTTCTGCAGCTTCTGCCGTTGTTCCGGTGTCCGCTCCTTCGAGGGAATCGCCGCGATGCGGAGCGTCGCCGCACCACCGAGCTGCGCCACCTCCGCATGCGAAAGGGCGCGGCCGAAAATGCGCACATCATCGACGGTGCCTGCGAATGGAGCCGCGCCTCCGCCGCGCCGGCCAATCGAGAACGGCGCCTCGGTGAGAATCGTGCCCGGCAGCTTGTCCTTCATCACGCGTGTCTTCGCCGGCTCGCCATTCACGAAGATCGTGATGCCCGAGGCTTTGCCGGAACCATCGTAGCTGAAGGCGAAATGCGTGAAGACATCGAACGGCAGGTCTTTCTCCGTCTGCACGTGCAGGGCCTCATCCGGCCACCTGTGGATGAGATGCACGCTCGCCTTCCCTCCGTGAAACTCGACATCCCATCCGCGCACATTTCCGGTGGCGTCCATCTTTCCAAACGGCGAGCCGCCCGGCGCGGCCAGCTTCAGCCACGCGCTCGCGGCGAACGGCTGGTGCTTCTCAAATGCGAACTGCGCCCCGTAGCCCGCCCAGTTCTTCTTATCCGCCCGAAGACCGCTGCCCTCGGCGGCTTTTTCAAATTTCGCCTCACCCTCTACTTTCCCCTCGATGACCGCACCTGCATGAGTGCGGCCGTCCACACTCTCATCGAGCGGAAAATGCGTCCATGGTCCCTTGAGTTCGCCAATGCGATCCCCTTCCGCGATCTTCTTCTCCCAATCCTCCTGACGCGCTCCAAGCGTGCCGGTGATCCGCTTCTCCTCAGCCTCCGCCTTCGCCATCTCCGCGGCAAGGCTGGCGAGCTTCTCCTTCTGCTCCGCATTCGGCACGAGCAGGAACGGCTTCGGGTTCCGGTCGCGCACGCCGTCCTTTCCGCTCTCCGGCACATTGTGGAAGAACGAATACATCTGGTAAAATTCGCGCTGCTTGAGCGGGTCGTATTTGTGGTCGTGGCACTGCGCGCAGCCGACCGTGAGGCCGAGCCAGGTGACGCCCGTCGTGTTCACTCGGTCCACGACGTAGAGATTGAGGTATTCCGAATCGATGATGCCGCCCTCGTCGCTCGTCATCACATTCCGGTGAAAGCCCGACGCGATCTGCTGGGCGATGCTGGCATCCGGCAGCATGTCGCCCGCGAGCTGCTCGACGGTGAACCGATCGAACGGCTGGTTCGCGTTGAACGCATTGATGACGCCCTCGCGCCACAGCCACATGTCGCGCAGCGAATCGTTGTGGTAGCCGCTCGTGTCGCCGTATCGCGCGAGGTCGAGCCACGGCAGCGCAAGCCGTTCGCCGAAATGCGGCGATGCCAGCAGCCGGTCCACGACCTTTTCAAAAGCGTTCGGCGACGGATCGCGGAGAAAATCATCCACCTCCTTCAGCGACGGCGGCAAGCCCGTCAGATCGAGCGACACGCGCCGGATGAGCGCCGTGCGGTCCGCCGCAGGAGACGGCGGAAGTTTCTCCGCCTCGAGCTTGGCGAGGATGAAGGCGTCGATCGGATTTGTGCTCCGTGCCCAGTGCTCGGTTCTCAGCTTCGAAAGCTGCGGATCAGCGGGCGACTGGGCACCGAGCACCGACAACTGCGCAGTGTTCCTCGGCACCGCGGGCATCTTCACCGGCTGGAAAGCCCAGTGCCCGTCCCACTTCGCACCATCCTTGATCCACCGCCGCAGCAGTTCCACCTGCTCCGCCTTCAGCTTCTTGTGCTCCTTCGCGGGCGGCATCTGCTCGTCTTTGTCCGTCGTGATAATGCGCCGCAGCAGCTCGCTCTTCTCCGGCTTTCCCGGCACCACCGCCACCTCGCCCGACTCCGCCTTTCCAAACGCCGACTCCCTCTCATCGAGCCGCAGCCCGCCCTTGCGCTTGTTCGTGTCCGGCCCGTGGCACGTGAAGCAGTTCTCCGAAAGGACAGGCCTCACGTCGCGGTTGAAATCAACCGCCGCCACACCCGCCGCACGCGCCTGCGGATGCAGGACGGCGTTCGCGAGAACGATGGATGCAAGTGCTCTGGCCTTCATGGTATCGGACAAATCGGCCAGCGACGGGAACATTAGCCATGCACGCCGCACGGGCGCCTGCCCGGCCGGCACCGCGTTTTGCCCACGATGGGAGTGCTCCGGCGCACCGTCTGGATGCGGCGTTTTCACGAATCCTCGATGCGCCGGCGCGGACGGGGCAGCATCACATCGTTGTCACCCTCACCAGAATCGTGGTCCTCCTCACACAGCGCCCGGTGCTCGACCTCGGCCGCCAGCAGCAGCAGCGGAAGCAGCACGAGGTGCAGCCAGTCGTGGGAGCACAGGACGGTGAAAAGGAGCAGCGACAGCGCGGCAACAGGGTTCACGAACCGCACGACAATGCGCGACGCCATCACGAACGCCCGGCCCCTCTCCACCCTCGCCACCATGCCGATGGCAACCGCGAGCAGCGAGCGGAGCATCCTCCCGCCATCCATTGGAAAACACGGGAGCAGATTGAAAATCGCGACCGCCATGTTCATCACGAGGCCGAATCGCACGGCGAGCAGCATCGGCGGCGGGAGGGCGCGGAAATCGATGCGGACGGGGTGACCGTGCAGCAACATCCAAAAACACCCAGCGAGGACGAGGCTCGCGACCGGGCCGCCCGCCGCGATCCAAAACTCCCGCGCATTCCGCAGCGGCCGCTCCAGAATCGCCGCCGCACCGAACGGTGTGAGGATCACGCTTTCGGTCCCCACGCCCGCGAGCCGCGCGACCAGCACATGCGCGAACTCATGCACAAGCAGCGAGCCCCACAGCACATCGAGCAGCAGCAGCACCGCGAACGCCTCCATCACATAGCCGGAGCCTCCATGGAAGAACCACGGGTGCCCAAGCACCACCCACGCGATGAAGCCGCACGGGTAAACCAGGGACGTCGTGTGCATGCTCACAGGCACGCCGGCGACGCGGAACAGAAAGATGCTCCGCCAGCAACCGCGGAGCAGCGCCCGCAGGATCCCGCAGTTCGGATGCACCCGGTGCCGAGGCTGGGAGCTTTCGCGGCTCCGCTCGAGGTGCGCCCGCATGCCGCGCAGACGCAGCCGCGGACGCAAGGGACTCCGGGGGCACGGGATGCGGCGCTTTGGCATGTGAGGATGCGCGCCCCTACGCGGACTCGCCGCCGCCGCGATCAAACCGACCCAGCGCCAGCCGCGCCAGGATGTGCTCCGCAGCCGGATCCGCGAGAATGTTGATCGCTGGAATCGCAAGGCGGTAGCCGACATGGGGGATTGCCTCGATGATGTTCTCGTCGAGTTGCCGGCTCGAAATCGCCGCCCGGAGATCGCTGATGGCAGAATACACCGTGGTCGTCGTCGTGGCGCTCCAGCTCATCTCCAGTTCGCCCAGCACACGGTGTCGGCGCGCGATCGAGTTCAGAATGGTGGCCGACGAAATGAAGTCCCCCGGGCGCTCCTCCGCCCATCCAGCGAGAAAAAAGAGCAGTGTGAGCGCGGCGCGGCTGAGCTTCAGTTCGCGGCCGTTGAAGCGCGGCGGCTGGTGGCCCGCGAGCTGCAGGATCGCGTTGCTGCGGATGCCATGTTTGCTGAACGCGCTAAGCTGGCGGAGAATGAAACGGTGGACTTGGGAGCCGGGCAGCGCGGGGAGGATCTCCTCCGGCTCGCGACGGCCCGGAGCCTCCTTGGGCGCATCCGGCTTCCGCCGCCGGGTCATCGGCTGCTTGCGGCCCTTGCACTGGGCGCCCGGTTTCGGCCGCGGCTTGCCGGCGCGTCGCGCGCCGCCGCGGCGCCGTGGACCGCCGCGCTTGCGCTTTTCCGAGTGCCTTTCCGCACCGGGGTCGACAGGGTTGTCGTTGTTTGGGACAGAGTTCATGGGATGCAGGTTTGGATCGTTGATGCGCAAGCCACCCCGCGAGTTCCGCGGCGTCGCTGCGTCCCCGAGCCCCATGGCATCGCGCGTGCCCGGACTGCGCCTCCGCGCGCGGCACCCCTGTGTTTCAAGGGGAAAATTTTCCCGCAACGAATGCGGCCCGGATTGAGTTCCGACGATTCGCGTTGAGTTGCCTGTTCCGATGCACCTACCGTCCGCCCAGTTCACCCCGTCAAATGGCAGACGCAAAGGATCCCTTCCCCAGCCTCCGGCTCAGCGCCAACAGCGAGCGCTTTCACCGCCGCTCACTCGACCCGGCGCACGTCGCCCTGCGGCGCTTGGGCCACGAACCCGAAGATCCGCCCATCTGCATCCTCCGCACTGCGGACCTCGACTCGCTGCTCCAAACCGTCCCGAAGAACTTCATCCTCGACCGCGGAAAAAAGCACCCGTCCCGCAATCTCGCCGCATGCTTCCCCAGCCCGGCCCCTGCGCAGGCCATCCGCGCCGAATACACCGTCGCCGGCCAGGCCGCCCGCGGCATCCGTGCACTCCTGCGCGCCGCATCGCAGCACGGTCGGCACACCACGTTCTTCATCGGCATCAGCCCGAAAATTTTCGACCGCCTCTCAGCCGAGGCCGAGCCGGATGTCCCCGCCGCCACCACGGGTGACGACCCATGCGCACAGCTCCTCGGACTCGTCGGCAACTCCATCACTGTGCCCGATTCAGTCCGTTCCGCCTACATCGGCGACGATCCGAAAACGGATTGGGTGCGCCGCTGCATCGTCCTCGCTTCGCACAACGACCATCCCATCCTCATTCAGGGCGAGACCGGCACCGGCAAGGAAATCGTCGCCTGGCAGATTCACCTCCAGAGCCAGCGCCAGGCCGGCGGATTCGTGGCCGCAAACTGCGCCAGCATTCCCTCCGACCTCCTCGAGTCCGAACTCTTCGGCCACGTGAAGGGCGCCTTCACCGGCGCCACCCGCGACAAACGCGGGCTCTGGACCACGGCCACGAACGGCACCCTCTTCCTCGACGAAGTCGGCGACCTCGCTCCCCGGCACCAGGTGAAGATCCTCCGCACCCTCGACGAAGGCGGCTCCTACCGCCCCGTCGGCAGCGAGGAAGTCGTCCAGAGCAAAGCCCGCATCATCGCCGCCACGAACCGCGACCTCACCGACCTCGTCCAGCGCGGCGAATTCCGCGAGGACCTCTACTACCGCCTCTTCCACTTCCGCATCCGCACCCCCGCACTCCGCGAGCACCCGCGCGACATCCCGCTCCTCGCCCGGCATTTCTGGGAAAAGCTCCGCAAACCCGGCTCCGCCGCACTCCCCGACATCGTCACCGACGCCCTCGCCCACCACGCCTGGCCCGGCAACGCCCGCGAACTCCGCGCCTTCCTCGCCCACGTCGCCACCCTCGCCGACGGCCACCCCGTGGACCTCGCCCTCGTCCGAGCCATCATGCGCGAACGCGGCAGCATCCTCCGGCGCGACCAGTAGAGAACCAGACACCCCGCGCCATGCCATACGACATTTTCATCAGCTACTCGCGACGAGACAACACGGACGGTCGCATCACCCAACTCGTCGAGCGCATCAAGGCCGACTTCCGTTCTTCGACCAGCAGGAAATCCTCGGCATGGAGGACTGGCGGCAGAAAATCCTGCGCGGCCTCCGCGAATCGCGCCTGCTGCTGGCGTGCCTCTCGCCGTCGTATTTGAAGAGCGAGTATTGCGAGTGGGAGTTTGTCGAATACCTCAAATACGAAATCGGCCATCTGCACGGCTTCAACGGCGTCGCGCCGATTTACTTCGTCGAGGTGCCGGGCTGGACGGACAAGGGCTTCGAGCAGCAGTGCGCCGCGTGGGTGGCCGAGCTGCGCAAGCGCCAGCACTTCGACCTGCGCCCATGGCATGACGTGGGCGAGGCGGCATTGCGCGAGTCCGCCGTGCAGCAGCGGATGCAATCGCTCAATGCGCAAATCGCTGCGACCATCACGCGCGGCGAGCGCGCCGAGAAAAGTCTCGGCAACGTGGACGCGCACAATCCGCACTTCATCGGCCGCATCGCCAATCTGCGGATGCTGCGCGAGAACTTCGTCACACCCGGCCACATCGGCGTCGTCACCGCCGTCAACGGCGTCGGCGGGCTGGGCAAGACCGCGCTCGCCATCGAATACGCCCACGCCTTTGCCGACGAATACGGCGGCGGACGCTGGCAGGTGCGCTGCGCGGGCAAGGACGACCTGCGCCTCGCCCTCGCCGAGCTCGCCACGCCCATCGGCTTCGAGTTCACCGACGACGAAAAGAAAAACGCCGACCTCCAGTTCGAGCGCACCCGCCGCGAGCTGAAGAAACTCCCCGACGCCCGCGCGCCGCACCGTTGCCTGCTCCTCCTCGACAACGTGGACCGCCCCGGCCTGCTCGACCCCGCGCAAGTCGCGCGACTCAACGGCGGCGACTGGCTGCACGTCCTCGCCACCACGCGGCTGGGCGAAAACGAACTGCACGGCGCGCACCGCGACCGCTCGTTCCTGGCCATTGACGAACTGCCGCCGGACGACGCCCTCGCGCTCATCGAGAGCTACCAGCCCGACGGACGTTTTCGCAGCGAGGCGGAACGCCACGCGGCGCGCGAAATCGTGCGGCTGCTCGGCAGCTTCACCCTCGCCGTGGAATCCGCCGCCGTATATCTCGGTCAGTTTGCGAACGACGTGACCTGCGCCGCCTTTCTCGCGCGGCTGAAAAAGGAAGGGTTGGAAGGACTCGACACCGCCGCCAGCCAGAGCAGCGAAGGCGTGTTGCACGGGGAAAAGCGTTTCAGCGCGACACTCCAGCCGACGCTGGAGCGCCTGGGTGCGGCGGAAAAACTGGCGCTGGAATTCGCCGCCCTGCTGCCGCCTGACCAAGTGCCGCTGCCGTGGCTGCGCGCGTTGGTGGCGAAAACGTTTCCCGAAATGGAACGCGACGCAGAACCGGGCTACCCCGACCGTGGAAAAATGTGCTGCGCCGACTGTTTAGTCTGCGCGTAATTCAAGCAACAGATGTTATGGATGCCGACGGACAACCGCGTGTGGTGCGGATCCACAGATTAGTGAGTGAACTTGTCAGGGAATCACAAACCGAAAGCGAGGGGACGCTGCGGGACTGTCTCGCCGACCAAATCAAGACGCGATGCAATGAACTGGAAGAAGCCTGGCATTTACACCAGTGGGAAATCCTGCCTCTTGTGGCCTATGCTGAGTCTTTGCTCGATGCTCAAGATACGAGAGCGCCGCGGATTGTTCGCTCGCTCTGCCAATGGCTGCCGCATCACGATCAAGGGCAAACCTCAGAGGTAATCCTGCGAAAGTGCCTGTCACAACAGGAACGTGAATGTAACGCCGATACCGCCGCTATCGCCGTTACCTTATCCAACCTTGGTTGGGCGTTAATGGAACTAGGAAGAGACTCAGATGCAGAACCCTTCTTAGAACGAGCGCTAGAATTGGACGAGAAGGCGACGCCGTGCGATGAGCATGCGATCATAGTGCGACTTTCGAATCTATCGAGCTGTCTGCAAGGCCAAGGAAAACTTGCAGAGGCAGAACCACTGAATCGGCGGAGCTTGGAGATTTCTGAAAGGGTGTTAGGAGCGAATCATCTTCAGACGCTACAATGCGCCCACAATCGAGCAATCTTGCTACGCAAATTAGGCGATTACGCCCAGAGTGAAGCACTTTCTCGACAAGCGATGGCAGGCTTCGAACAAGTTCTGGGACATGATAATCCTCTTACGCTGACGAGCTTCGGCACTTTAGCCCGCGCATTAGCTGCCAAAGGCGACTATGAACAGGCTGAACTATTGTTTCGCAGGACATTGGATGGGCTCGAACGAGTTCTTGGACCTCAACATCCGTGGTCGTCGGCTACTATGGATTACCTGGCGGAGATTTTACACAAGGCGGGCCGCTATAGCGAAGCGGAGATGTTTTATCGAAAAGCGTTATCAATTCGCGAAAAAGCATTCGCCCCCAATCACCCTGCAATCTTGGGATGCTTGGAAGGCTTGGCAGGACTGTTGGAAGGGACTAATCGTTTTGAAGAAGCTGTTCCCTTGCGCCAGCGTGCCTCGGAAGCGCAGGAACGCAAACTCGGCCCGGAGCATCCCGACACGTTGCGTAACTGGAATCAGCACAGCCACGCGTTGCGCAAGCAGCGCCACGCCGAGTTGGCTGAATCGATTGACCGGAGAGTGGCAGCGACAACCGCAAAGATACTCGGCGACATCCATCCGCTTGCCATCCATCGCCGCAACAATCTGGTGCTCACCCTCATCCTGCTCGGCAAGCTGGAGGAAGCCCGCCAGATTCTGGCCGCGAACTGGCGTCTGAACGCTCCGCCTCACGCCAACACCACGCTGCGCATCGCCTTCCTCCGCCACCTCATCGCCCTGCTCGAATCGCAACCGGACACGCCCTTCCTCGGCCAGCTCAAAGCCTTCCTCACCGGCCCGGAACTTCCCGTGGCCAGCGACGTGGTCGTCCCGTGGGACATCGCCTACTTCATCGAGTTTTTGAAACCCAAACTCGGCGAGCACCCCGCAGAATTCCTCACCGCCCTCATCGCCGCTCTGAACGAACGCGCAAAGGTGCCCGATCTCAATCACTTCCCTGAATGGTGTGACCAGCCGCCTGTTGCGCTCACCGCTTCGTGGCCCGGGTGAGGAAAAAATGCTGGCCCGACTTGTATGCTCAGGGCTACCGCTTCTCCAGCGCGAGGAGTTCGCCGGGCTTCTTGCAAATGCACTCTTCGCATTTCGTCTTGCCGGCGACGCCGAGGCGGCCGACTCCGGCGAGGGGGCCGGGACCCGCCTTGAAGACGACGCCTTTGCCTTCGCCTTCCCAGCGGACGGCGTGGCAGTGGAGGGCGTCCACTTCGATCCAGTCGCCGGGGCCGAGGATGCGGTGGCTCCATGCGGCGGTGCCCTGGTCGTGGTAGGGCTTCCACCAGACGAGGAGGCGGCCCTCGATGACGCCGTAGATTTCCACCGAGGGCGCGCTGTGGACGTGGATGTCCTGCCCGTCCTTGTGCGTGAAGAAACTCCACGTGAAGCCGATGCCCTGCCGCTGGTAGCGGAGGTAGGGGTCGGCCACGCGGAGGTTGAATGCGCGCGGGCCGGTCTCGAGGATTTCGCGGAGGGTGGCGGCGGGGAGGTGGCGGACACCTCCGCGGTTTTTTGCGAACCACTTGCAGGCGAGCCCGTGCATGCTGGGACGCTCGGGGACGGGGATCAGGAGGCGCTTCGGCACCTCGTCCTTCTCCTCCTCGTGCGGTGCGGCTGCGTAGCGTTTGTCGAGTTCCGCCTCGCGCGCGGTGATCATGCGGATGACCGCGTGCGCCGTGGGCGAGATGCGCGGGTGAGCCAGCGCCTCGGCGGCGGTGAGCCACACGCCGGTCACTTTTTCCCGCACGGCTTCTCGCAGCTCGGGAGCGACCCACACGTCCACGGGGTAGACGACGAAGTGCTTCGTCACGCCGCTGTGCACAGCGGGGATGGTCTCCTCCGCGGGATCGATCTCCTTCTCGAGCACAAAGTCGTCGTCGCCAAGGCCGATCTCGCGCATGGCGGGGTCCACGAAGTCCTCGATCGGCGTCCCGCGGAAAGTCTCCGCATCCACGTCTGCGATCGTTTTCCTCGTCGGAAAGACGAGATGCGTCTCGCCTCCGCCCGCAGGCTTCCACGTCTCGTGCGGATGCAGGAGAAAGACCACATCATCCCCGTGCTGCTGGCGGACGAGGATCTGGACGAGGTGGACGGTCTGGAGCGGTTCGGCTGGGGAGTCGGGCATGGCGGCTGGGTGCGGAAGCTACCGGAGCTTGGCAACCGCGACGAGTTGGAAGTGCAGCAAAGGACTCCTGCCGGCCGGACGCGGCCATTCCGCCGCCAGCCTGCGGATTCAAGTTGCCCGATGCCCGCCAGCCAATACTCTCGGTCGCGTTCGCGGAGGTATCATAACATGCAAACGCCACCCCTACACTTCTCTGGAAAAGTCGTCGTGCGGGACAAGGACGGCCTGCGGCTCGTCATCCGGCGCTCTCTCAAATCGGGAGGCAATCCGGGCAAATGGGAATTTCCCGGCGGGAAGGCGGACGAGGGTGAGCATGTGGATGCGGCCCTGCTTCGCGAGGTGGAGGAGGAGACCGGGATCGCGATTCAACTCGGGAACATCGTGGGCCACGCGCACTCGGAGCTTTCAGGCAAGACGATCGCCTATCTCTTCTTCGATGCGCAGCTCGCATCCGGCACCGTCCGACTGAGCGATGAGCACGATGATTTCCGCTGGGTGTCGCTGCCTGAAGTGCTGGAGATGAACTCGCGGGAGGAAATCGCGAAGCAGTTCCGGCCGTTCGTGGAAAGCTACTGCCGAGCGCGGGGCTACGGGCAGATGAAGAAGGATGAGCCGTCGCCCGCCGGATCCACAAAGTCGCAAATCGACCGGCATGTGTCGGAATATCAGCGAAAGCAGCGCCTCTACCGCTATCTCGCCGGGACTCTGGAAAAAACGCTGGTGGACGCGATGAGGCACATCTGCCCCGAGGCAATCGTTCAGTGCCGTGCAAAGAGCATCGCGAGCTTTGCGGAGAAGATCCTGCGGAAGAACAAATACACAAACCCGCTCGTTCAGATCACCGACCTCTGCGGGGCGCGCATCATCACGCAGATCAAGTCGGAGGTGGATGCCGTGTGCGAGTTCATCAAGGCAAACTTCGCCATCGACGAGGAGAACAGCGTGGACACCGTGACGCGCCTGCGGGCGAGCGAGTTCGGCTACCGCTCTGTGCATTTCGTCGTGGAGTTCGATGCCGGCGGCTTCCGGAAAAAGCCGCACCAGCTCCTGCCGCCGAAGCCTGGCAGCACGGGAACGATGAAGGCGGAGATTCAAGTGCGCACCATCCTGCAGCACGCGTGGGCCGCGATCGGCCACGACCGGCTCTACAAGAGCGGCTTTACCGTGCCGGATTTTCAGCAGCGCGAGGCTGGCCGCGTGGCAGCCGCGCTGGAGAGCGCGGACGATGCGTTTGGGCGGATCGTGGACGGCATGGAGAATTACCGCACCAGTTCCGGTGCGATGCCGACGACGGAGGCGGAGTTCAAGAAGGAGCAGGCGATCTGCGAGACGATTCTCAAGCACCAGAAGGCCGATGCCGATGCCGGTGATTCTTCCGCACACCGGCTCGCGCGCCTCGCGATGATGCAGAACCGGTGGAAGGATGCCGTGCGTGTCCTGCGGGAATTCCCCGGCACTTCCCATTCGAGCAACCTCCAGTGCTGCCTCGGGATTTCCCTCTGCGAACTGCACCGGGGCAACCCCTCCCATGCGGAGTTCGCGAAAGGGCGCTCCGCCCTTCGCAGGGCAATCGAACTGAACAACCGCAACACCGAAGCCCACCTCCATTATGCGGACACTTCGGCCGACGACGCCGAGAAGCTCGCGCATTTCCAAGCGGCGTTCGACACGGATCCCAGCGACCCCGAAATCTTGAGCGCCTACGTGAGGCACAAGCTGCGGGTCGAAAGGAGCAGCGCATTCATCCCCCTGCTGCGGCCCGCACTCGAGGACGCATTAAAAAAATGCGAGATGCACGTCCGCGCCGGGGTGAACCTGCCGGAGGCGTTCATGCGGATCGCTGGGTTCCACCTGCTGCTCGGCCCGCACTACGATGCGGCCGGGAGGGAGGACTGCGCGCCAGCCATCGCCGCCTCTGCCCAGGCAGTCGCCCGGGCCAAGGGACCGCTGCTGCTCACGGCTTCAATCATGGCGGCGGACAAATTTGGCTCGCTGCATCCGGACCGCTGCGATCTGAAGAGCTTGACGCGCTTCCTGGTGGCAGCGCAGCAGGCGAGGTTCCCCGGACGCGAAGCAATGAAGCGCCTCCTCCAGCACGCATCGCTCGACAAGGCTGGCAAACTGAAGGGAATCAGGGAACCCGTGGTGATCGTCGCCGGCGGGTGCGATCCGGCACACGCGGAACGAATTGCAGGCTATCGCGACCTGCTGCATGAGTGCTTCGCCGACTTCAAGGGCACGATCGTCTCCGGCGGAACTCAGGAGGGAATCAGCGGGATCGTCGCCGAACTGGGCCGGAAGCACTCCCGGCGAATCCGCACCATCGGATACCTGCCCGCCACACTCCCGACCGACGGTTCCGCGACCCGTGACGACCGGTATCACGACCTGCGCCGCACGGATGGCGAGGCGGGATTCTCCGTGCTCGAACCCATCCAGAATTGGATCGATCTCCTCGCGTCGGGGATCAAGCCGGAGAATGTGCGCGTCATCGGCATCAACGGCGGTTCCATCGCCGCGCTCGAATACCGCATGGCATGGGCTCTCGGCGCTCGCGTGGGCATCGTGCGCGGCAGCGGGCGCGAGGCGGATCGTCTGGAACGAGGAATTAACGAGCAGGAATTCACCGGCATGCTCGTGCTCCCGGAGGATGCGATGACCCTGCGCGCGTTCATCCACGCGGACGACCGCGGCGCATCCCCATTCTCGGACAATCAGGAGGAACGCCTCGCACGCCTCTCCCACGCCCGCTATCTCGACCAAAACCGGCACAAGCCGGGCGACCGAACGATGCGCGACTGGGACTTCCTCGACGACGACCTGAAAAAATCGAATCGAAACCAAATCTCCTACATGACGCAGATCCTGCGTGCGGTCGGTTGCGGCGTCGCTCCGGCGGGTTCCGGAGCGGCACCCGGCAAATTCAGCAGCGAGGAATCCGAAACCATGGGGCGGATGGAGCACGGGCGGTGGAATGTCGAGCGCTTGAGCCAGGGGTGGCGCTGGGGTGAGAAACGCGAGCCCGAGAAGCGTCTC
>JBGAPU010000132.1:0-14824 GCA_044221035.1 Chthoniobacteraceae bacterium
GATCGCGATGCGGTCGCTTTTCGGCACAACCACGCCGAGTTCACCTTGCCACAGCCAGCGCACGCCGAGCTGGTCCTGTAGGAACGTGTAAACCGCATTGATGGTGCCATACTCCTGCTGCACGCCCTTGATGACGCTCTCCCTCGTCTTGATGTCGAGCCGCGCCGGATCCCAGCGGTCGCGTCCGGCGATGACGACATGCTTTTCATTCGCCGTGATGACAATCTCCTCGGGATGTTTGAAGTCGAAATCGACCTTCGGAAACAACGTCTTCACCTCCGGCTGCACCCCGATCCAGATCGCGCCCGCGGGCATCGGGTCCGATGCGCCGAGCATAACCAACGGCCTGTTGCCGCTCATTTTCTCAATGTAGCCCGCCAGCACATTCGCCACCTCACGCGTGCGAGGCGGCGCATCTTTGAAGACGATAATCGGCACCGGTGGCGTGTCTTTGGAGGCGAGAACGAGGTCGGCGGCCCGTGAAGACGGGATGATGCCCAACAGAGCGGCGACGAAGGTGAACGTGGATCTCATGGTGGGTTGGGCTCTGGGGTCAGGGCTTTTTTGCCGCCAGCTCGCCGAGCATCTCAACGAGGGCATTCACCATCTTCACGGAGGCATCGAGCTGCACTTTGTTCACGCCGATCCATGTCTCGTAGCCACCCAGCTTGTGCTGTTCCGGCGTCGGCAGGTAGCCGTTGGCGCCGTTGGCGATGGAAATGTTCATCAGCGGCTGGATCGGGCTGCGCTGCTTCAATTCCAGGCCGATCTCCGCGAACACCTCGAACGGCATCGTCGCCACGGCGAGATCGCCGATGCGATGGGTCTGCACAATCACATCAATCGTTGGCGGCATGTCCGGCGAGGCATAGGCCAGCACGGTGCTGTAAGTGCTGTAGCCAGGCCGATCTCCGCGAACACCTCGAACGGCATCGTCGCCACGGCGAGATCGCCGATGCGATGGGTCTGCACAATCACATCAATCGTTGGCGGCATGTCCGGCGAGGCATAGGCCAGCACGGTGCTGTAAGTGCTGTAGCGGCTGGTGCTCATCGGCTTGATGCGCCGGGCCTTCACCGACTCCGCCCACGCGACTTCTTCCTTCGTCGGGTAGCGCCGCTCAAAGGTGAGCGTGCGCTGCAACGACGTGAGCTTCACATGATCGTGCCACTTCAGCGTCTTGTGCACCTCAAGCACCTTCTCCGCGCAGAGATTCGCCACTTCGCGGGCTTTTTCGAAGGGTTGATACTTTTTCTTCGGCTGCGGGCCGCGCTTTGCCAGTTCCTCATCGGAGTGGCGCTCCAGATTGTTCACGTCGCCGCTGGTGCCGTTGGCCATGATGCCGACAAACGGCGGATCTTGATGGCGGTCAGCGCCAAGCAGCTCGCCCACGCGGTCCGCAAACATCGCGAAGTAGTCGGCGGAGATCGTGTTGTCCGTAATGCCACCGACGTAGTGCAAACCATACGAAGCCATCAGCGAGATCGGCTTGCCTGAAGTCGAGCGCACCGAGATGAAGGTGATCTGCGGATCGACGGGCCCCGCGGGCTTCAGCAGGCCTTTGTAGCCGGGATTGGTATCGACCAGCTCAATGTTGTCGTGAGCCCCATACACTGGCGGGCTGCCGGGCTTGAGGAACCAGCGACGGTTGAAAACCTGCGTCGGCTCCTCCGCCACTCCCCAGGCGATCTGTGCTGGCTCCAGTTGATTGTGCGCACGCAGCACGCCATCGGCGATGCGACGCGTGAGAAACGCGCTGTAATCATAGTAAGGCTCGCCCTCGCGATCCTCCAGCTTTGCGCCGCCGGACGTGTGCGTGTGCGTCGCCGAGATGACGACACACTGCGGCGGGATGCCCGTCATCTTTTCGATGATCGTCTTCGCCCCAGCGGCGACCTCTGCCGAAAGGTGACGCAAATCGACCACGACAAGCGCCAGCTTTGCCTGCCCGTCATCGAGCACGAGACAGCGGGCGTGCAGCTCGTCATGAACATGCGTTGCGGGCGGACGGCTCGTGCGAATCTTTGGATCGGCACCAATCGGCGGCGTGATGTTGCTCGTCGCGGCTCCGGCGCGAAAAACCGGTTTCGTTTCCTCGGAAAAAGCGGGTGAGGCGAATGCCAGCATGAGGCCGGCGATGATGAGCAGAGGTTGGATGCGCATGGTGGTGTTTCTGAGAATGGTCAAACGGCCTTCGTGGAGTCGTTCATCGCGTTCTTTTGCCTCCGCTGTCACTCACACGCCTTGAGCGCCAGCACGGCGAAGACGGTGGCCGTGTCGCTGATATAATGCTGCCTCACGCCATTGAGCGAACGGGTGAACCAGCGGCCCGATTCTCGCTGATTCGTCGTGAGCCACGTTTTGCCACGCCGGACCGAGTCGTGACTCGCAGGCAGCCCAGCTTCGCGCAGCACAAACACCACAAGACCGGTGCCGTATCCATCGCTGGGCGCATCGGGATTGGCCTTCTCACCCTCACGGCCTGTCCATTCTGTGCCGAGCGATTCCATGCTCCACCCGCCATCGTCGCGCTGGAGGGCCAGCAGGTCGCGGATGGTGCTTTGCTTCTCCTCATCGCCGAGCAGTCCGTCCAATCGCACGGCGGCCCAGAGCAGCCATGCACGATGATGCAGGTTCGGCGCTTGCGTCTTTTTCAAATAGTCGCGCAGTTTCTCCACACCCGTCTTCGCGGAATCGCTCCGCGCGTAGTTTTCAGGAGCATGCCCGACGCCGACAGCGGCCAGCACGGCTCCGTAATAGTCATCCACTTCAAACGGCGGCCAACTGCACTTCGGCCAGCTCCACGCGCCGTCTTTGCGCTGCAGCGCCCACATTCGATCAAGCGCTGCCTTGGTGACCGGATGCAGCCTGCCCGTGGACTGCGCATCGTGCATCGCCAGCGCCGTCGAGGTGCCGACTATCTCACGATGCTGGTGATTCTTCACCTGCTCATCCGCATCCCAGTTCGTGATGCGCCCTTCGAAAAACGCGCGCACCTCTGCGAGCGACGTCGTGGGCTCGTCCTTCAGCACCGCCCGCGACATCAGATAAGGCCAGCCCGTGTGGCAGGAGCCGCATTTTTTCTTCTGCACCCAGCCCACGGCAGTGCGGTCGAGCGATGCCGCCGCCCTCGGAAACGAAAGCGCTTTCAGCAGTGGCTCAGCATCGGAAGGCAGGAGATAAGGTTCAGCCGCGTGGTGCGTCGCGGTCATGAAACTCAGTGAAAGAGTGATGAGAATCGCGGATTTCATGGCATGGCGAAGAGGGATGGTGGCGGGCGACTACTCCAGTCCCACTTCCTGCATTCTTTTCAGCGTGTAGGGCGTGATGGGGGACTTGGGGTGGAGGCCTTCGCCGCGCTTGTCGCGCTTGCCGGGAGCACCACCGGGAGTATGAAAAGTTGCCATCCAGTTGATGGCATACGGAGGGAACTCTTTCCGCATGACTTCGGTGCGGTCCCAGTTGGCGAGCACGCGGGCCTTGGCGGCCTCGTCCCTGCCCTTGCTGGCCTCGAACTTCTGCATCGCGGCGCGGGTATCGACGGCGAGCTTGGTGAACTCAAAGCCGCAACGGGTGAAGTGCAGGCGGCGGCGGTATTTTTCATCCGCAGAGGCGAGCTTCGCGGTGGCGGAGTCGAGATGGGCCTGCGCTTTCGCAAACAACGCCGGCGTGTATTTCTCCGGAAGGTCGAAGGCGCGGAAGGAGCTCGGTTTCTCGGCGACGAACTCCATGCGCGTGCGCTCCAGCAGTTCCCAATAGGCTTTCAGGTCCGCCGCGGCGGGGCCGTAGGTGCGCTGGTGGTAATCGTCCATCAACGCCTTCACATCGGCGTGCGGATTCCATGCGAGATGCGCCAGCGCATAGTAGAGCGGGCCTTGCGTGGACCAGTGATACCAAAACATGTCGAAGTAGAGCCCGAGGCAGTGATGGTCGGCGGCGAAACGAAAGTCCTCGGCCAGTTGAGTGATGGGCACATCGGGCAGGCCCCAGCTCAGACCGGCGGGATTGCCGAGATTCGGCCGCCACATGATGTGCCTCGCTTTCGCGGCCCAGTCGGCGTGCTGTTTCATCGGCACCACACGCTCCTTCGGGCCGCGCATGGGAAAGTTCGCCACGCTGGCGATGATGACGTTGTCATCCGGCACGGCGGCGATGGGCGCGGGCCGCGAGTAACCGTAGGCGAGGAGTTGCACATACAGCTCCTTGTCCGGGTAACGCTGCTTCAACATCCGCCCGAGCGTGTTGGCGAAAGTCACCTGGCGGTCGGTCAGCGCGGGACGTTCCTCCTGCTTGCCGTGCCAGCGAAAGGTAAATTTCTCGCCATCGGGATGGTCCTTCGCCACGCAGTCCTGGCACACGCAATGGCCGAAGTCGTAGCCGTCATTCTCGCTGACGTTGAAGATGCGCTTCGTGGGATTTTCGCGGAGCTGCTCCTCCACCTCGGCGAGCCACTGCTGCCAGACCTTCGGGTTCGATTCGCAGACCTTCGTGTTGTGCGGCGTCGGATGCGGACTGCGCGTGCCGTCCGGCTGGAGCGCGAAGAAATCGGGATTTGTCTTCGAATACTTGTCCCACCAATCGCCAAAGCCGTGACCGCCTTCGAGTTCCATTGAGTCGAGCTGCAAACGCTGCACCCGAGCCCATTCCAAGTCAGCGCCTTCCTTGTGGTCGCCGAGCGAGAGCTTGTTGAACAAGCCCGCCCGCGCCCGAATCTGCGGATGATAGCGCACCTCGCATGGCGCGATGACGATGCGCTCGCGCTGGATGACATCCTCCTCGCCCGGCCACAGCCAGCGCACACCGAGCTGCTCGTGGAGGAAGGTATAAACCGCGTTCGCCGTGCCATACTCCTGCTGCATGCCGGTCTTCGTGCTGAGCCGCCCCTTGGCCGTCATGTGCGCCGGGTCCCAGCGGTCGCGCCCGGCGATGACGAGATGCTTTTCATTCGCCGCGATAAGCGTCTCCTCGGGATGCTTGAAATCGAAATCCGTCTTCGGGAACAGCTTCTTCATCGCCGGCTGCACTCCGACCCAAATCGCCCGCTCCGGCACCGATTGTGGCTCACCATCCATCACCGCCGGCTTCACGCCGCTGATTTTCTCGATGTATTCCGCCAGCTTCACCGCCGCATCGCGAGTGCGCGGCGGCGCGTCTTTAAAGACGATGATGGGTGCAGGTGGCGTGTCCTTGGCTGCGAGAACGAGGTCTGAGGCCGGCGCTGAAATGCTCAGGAGCGTGAGGAGGATGGGCAGGGGGTGTTTCATGGCAAAATTGGTTCAGCGATTGCGCTTCCCCTCGCGGCTCTTCGCGATTTGATCGCGCGTGGTCTTGCTGAGGTTGTAGCTGAGGGCGGCGGCGAAGTCGGCCTCGGCTTTGGTTTTGTCGCCGGTTTCAGCATAGGCGCGGCCACGGGCGGCATACGCTTCGCCTGCGGCCCAAAACGGCCAGCGGGTGATGTCCTCGCCGCCGAACTGCTCAATGACTTGCGCGGCTTGGCGTCGTGCGAGGAGATTTTGCATCGTGGTGGTCTTGCGCAGCGCTTCGATGGGGATGCGCGCTGCGAGCGCGTCGGCTTGCTGCGGGTCCTTCAGCTTGCCACGCGCGATGCCGGCGGCCTGAGCGAGCGCGAAGGACTTTTGCTGCTCGGTGACCTTGCCTTCGGCGAGAGCCAGATACGCGGCGATGGCTTCCGCGTCCTTTTTCTCGCTCGCGAGCTTCTCCGCGGCTTCCGTGGCGATGAGGAAGTCGGTGAACTCGGGATCGAAGTCGAACTCGTGATGATTACCCTCGTAGAAGTGCGCGAACTTGAGCGGCTCTTGAAAGGAAACCGTGCCCGTGGGTGAGAGCGCGGAGAATTCGCTGCCATTGTCCCGCACACGCTGGCGGCAGACGTTGATGTGCCACGGCAGGCTCTGGATGGGCTTGCGTCCGAGCACCTGATGCAACGGATCGTTTTCCTCGCGCGAGATGGGAATGCGCATCTCGACGATCCAGTGGTCGTCCGCCACGCTCGTGGCCACCTCGGCCTGCGAATCCCATGCGGCCCAGCCCTTCTTGTCCACGCCGCGGTCGTAGTCGAGCAGGGCGCCGGAGGGGTTCACGACGAGCTGATAGTAGCTGTGTGCGTCGGTGGCGATGAGGACCTCCACCGCGTCGCCCTGCCAGATCGCGGTGTCGTCGCGCTTCGTGGTGCCGATGTTGAGCTTTTCGCCCGGGCGCTCTTCGCAGCGGATGGCGAGGAAGAGATCTTCACGATGCCAGCAGGCCATCACGGAGGTCCCAAACGCTGGCGTGAGTCCGGTTTGAATCTCGCGGAACCGTCCTGAGCCCGCTCGTGGATTGTTCTTCCAATGCTCGTCGTCGAGCTTGCCGTCGATCTTGATGAGACCGGGCTGCTTGCTGAAACGCAGCAGAGGCACCGGGCCGCGCTTCACCGCTAGGGCGGCGGTCTTGTTTCGGAGGTCGTTGAGGTAGTCGTCGATCAAGGCGACGCGCTTCCCATGCACGGAGCCGGGCGCGGCCTTTGCCTTCGCTTTGCCGAACAGCGCGAGCGCTTCATCCGCCTTCGTTTTGTCCGTCAACATGTCCTGCCAGTTCGGCTCGCAGTAGTCGAAAAAGGCCTGCATCTCCTGCGCGGCGGGTCCGTAGAAAAGCCGGCAGTATTCCTCCAGCATCGCGCCCGGGTCCTGCTGGCCGCCCCAATACGAACGCGCGGTAAAATAGACCTGAAAGTGATTAAACCCGAGCGCCTTCGTCTGGAAGCTCTGGCCCATCGACAACGACACATCCTCGCCGATCGAGCGGCCCTTCGTCTCGTTGATGCCCGACACGATCGTGCGGGCCATGAAGATGGGCAGATACGTGCCCTCGTTGGTGAACGGATAGTTCTCAAACATGGCGATGGGCCGGTCCGTCTTCGCATACCATGCCTCGCGGAAGGCACGCAGCTCCGGCTGCGCGGCCACGCCCGACTTTGGCCTGCGTCCGCCGACGAGCGAGACGAGCACGTTTGGCTCCAGCTTGTCGATGTTCGTCGGTGGATCGTAGTTCGCGCCATACGCACTGCATGTCACAAGTTTCTGCGGATGCGTTTTGCCGACTTCCTTCGCGACACGATTGACGAAGTCCCACACATGATTCGACAGCGACCCGCGCGATCCACGCTCCGGCTGGTCCTTTCCCGCACACAGCGGACACTGACAGATGGAGGTGTAGCCGTCCGGCGGCATGATCGAGACCACATCATAGCCGAAGTGGTCGAAGACCTTCCGCGCGTAGTCCACGGTCGTCTGGAAAAACGCCTCGCTGGACAGGCAGAGCTTGTTCTTTGTGCTGCCAGACTTGTAGTCACGCTTTTCGCCATACAACGCGAAGAACTCGGGGTGTTTCGCGAACAGCTCATCGCGCATGCACATGTAGGACAGACCGTGAACCATCAACACCTCATACGGATCACGCACACCGAGGCGCATGACCCAGCGCGTCGTTTCATTCGGGGACACGCCGCCGCGTGTCAGAAAACGCCGCATCTCAAAGTCGGGGCGCACCGTTTCATCCATCTTCGGCAGCGGGATCGACTTCATCTGCGGCACCACCTCGCCAAGCTCGCCCGGCAGATACCAGCGCACGCCGAGCTTCATCAGAAAACCGCACACCGCGTTCAGCGAGCCGCGCTCATCGTAGTCCCAATGCTCAGCCGTCTGGCCTTTCAGCGCCTCTTTCATCGCATCCGGCGCACCGATGTCTGCGGGCAGCGTAAACATATGACTCATCAGCCGCGACTGCGGATGCCCCAGTGTGTCGCCCGTGATCTTGTCCCACGCCGCGAGGTAGCTCCCATCGTTTAGTTCATTCCGTTTCTTCGCATAGGGCTCAATGGGAACGAACTCCGAGTCCTCGCCGATGAACACCATCCAGTCCGCGCCCGACACCAGCCGATACGCCCCAAACTTCAGCCCCTCCGCCGTGACGCCCAGCTTGTCCGTGTGCTCGCTGCGTCCCACAAACAACTTCACCGCCGTGCCGCTCGGCTCCGTGACAATCGGCAGCCGCGCACCCGAGATCTTCTGCACAAACGTCTGCAAATCATCCGCCGCGATGCGCACCGAGCGCAACGGCTTCTCCGCGATCACGATCTCCGCCCGCGGCTGGCCGTTCTCGACAATGAAGGGTTCCGCAAGGACGGTTCCGGCCAAAACTTGGAGAACGGCGAAATGCCTGAGGATGGATTTCATAGTGGGGAGTGAAAGGTGGCGCAGCGGCGACAGGAGGATTTGGCATTTGAACAGCGCCGGGAACCGGACCATGGACTGAAAATCTCGCGCTCGATTCGCTCCCAAGGTCGCATCTCATGAACTCCCGGCGAATCAATCGCTCACTTCAGCACGAAACGCGCGCCTTCACGGCTGCGTCACCTTCCTGTGCAGATCGCGCACTTTCGCAGCGATGCGATCCTCCACGTCCTCGGCCCAGCCCGCCGCGGCTTCATAGCCGCCCTCCTTCAGCACGCGCAGGCTCGGCACATAGCCGGTGTAGTCGTTCGAGTAGCCCGCGACCCACACGCCCGCGTCTCCGGCGAACTCGCGCTTGAAGCGCAGCGAGTAGTCCACCACGACCTCGCTGCCGAGCGTGATGAATGTGAGGTCCTTCCCGAGCGCGATTACCTGCACCGGGTAGTCGTGCTCCGGGCGGCTCTTGTTCGCGAAGGCCAGCTTGATCTCCTCATACGCCGCGCGGATCGGTCCGCTCACCGGACGCGGATTCACACTGAGCGCCATCTCGACCGCGTTGGAAAGTGAGCGCCCGTGCTGCATCGCGAGCTCGAGGTCGGTGATGCCCGGCACGACGTCGCTGCGGCGCGGATACGGATTCTGGTCGCCGCCGCAGCCCATGAGGAACAGCGCGGTGAAGCCCGGCCGGTGCTCCTGCAGGAACTCCTGCGCGAAGCCCGCGTAGTCGCCGCACCAGTTGTAAAATCCGAGCGACGTGTTGTGGCACGCGTAGCCGAAGAGCGTTGCGCGCAGCGCGCCATCCGCCGCCTCGATGCGCAGCGCCGGAACCTCGTGGTCCACCACGCCGTTCGGATTCGGCGCCTTCTTCGCGTTCGGATGATCCGGCGGCAGCGTGTAATCAACGCGCCGGTTCATCGCGAAGCCGCACCGCGCCTTGTTCCAAGTGAGCCGCGCGGGCTGCATCTCCGCGAGCGCCTTGCCAATGATGCGCACGATGTCGTCCTGCAGCTTCTGCGTGTATTCGAATGCATCCTTCGCCCGCTCGTTCCCCTGGTCCTTGTCTGTCAGCGGCGCAGTGCGCAGCCCCGGTCCGCTGTGCGTGTGCGATGCGTTCATCACGAGATTCGCCGGGGGCAGCTTGAACTCCTTCTCCGCCCGCTCCGCCACCGCATGACGCAGCGCCTGCGGCACGCCGATGAGGTCGAGCGTCACGAACACGAGCCGGTTTCCCTGCTCATCTTCCAGCGCCAGCGCCTTCGCAAAAAGATCCTGCACCTTCCCCTCCGCCGGCTTCTTCCGCGCCGCGTAGCCCGCCATCCACAGCATCTTCCCCGGTGTCACCTTCGCCGTCGCCGTCCCAGCTTTCCAATTCGCCGGCACATGCGGCGCGAGGGACTTCGGCGGCTGCGGTGGCGAGAGAGGGGTCGCCCCGGGCGGTGCAGAAATGACGGTGGCAGTGACGGCAGCGGCAATGCCAAAAATGGCTGTGCGGAGGAATGATCTGGGGTTCATGAAGAGGTTCGGTGAGGCAGGCCGTTTCGGCTATTTCCATTCGAGCCGTAGGAACTCGATCTCTTTGCCACGCCATGCGCGCACTTGCGCGGGCGGGCCCTTTCCCGGCGTGTGGTGGTAGGCGCAGAGGCCGAGGAGGTCGAGCTGGCTCCAGGATTCCAGCGGAGTGCCATCGGCGGCGTCTTTGAAGTCGGCGACGTCGAACGTGAGGGTCCGCGCGTCGGGAGAGCCGTGGAGGTCGAGTTCCCGGACGAATGTGCGTCGCGGGCCGCGGTAGCTGCGCCACTCGTTTTCGACGAGCACGATGGCCATGCGGTTGTCCTCGGCGACCTTGAGCGTGAGCGCGAGCTTCGCGCCTTCGGGTCCACGCCACGCCGGGTCGGTGACTTTGCGCGTCCAGTTCTGCCAATGGTCGCGGTTGCCGGCGTTCAGCCGATACCAGTCGCGCCAGCCGCGCGAGAAGTCATCGAGCAGCGTGCGCGGACTGTCAGTGGCACGCACGCCGGCTGGGCGGAGTTCATCCGGCGACGCGCGGTGCAGTGTCGTGCTCAGGCACACCTCACGGATTTCCTTTGGCAGCCCCGGCATGTTCAGCGCTTCGGGTTTCGGGAGTGTGTGGAAGACATTCGCAAACGCGAACACCGGCGCATCCGTCGAGGGCAGCGGGAGCTTCGCGGTGAAAGTCCCGCCTTCCTGCCTCGCGTCGGCGCCTCGCCAAAATCGCGCACGCGGATCTGCATCGAGCGAATAGTAGATGTCGCAGCGCGCGACGGGCCATTCCGATTTCGGCGTGACTCGCAGCTCGGGAATTCCATCCGCGCCTTTCACGATGAGCTCGCTCGCAGGTGTCTCCGGAAGCGCCGGGCCGCCTTTCAGGAAATGATCGAACCACAGCGGCATCGTCACCGCGACCTCGGGGATGAGCCGGTGGTTCAAATGCGGCGACCACGAGAAGCGCAGCGGCTGTCCCGGGATGAGCGCATTCGTGCGATACGCGTCGTCCATCCAGCCGTGGAAATCGTTCGTCGCGCTGCGGTGCAGCACTGGGCAGCGGATGAGCGGCGCGTAGCTCTCGAAGCTCAGCGTGCGGCGGAAGACATCCACGTCGCCCTTCACGTCATTCTGCGGACGCGCCTTCATGCCGCCAAATCCGTGTGCCTCCCAACGCCAGCCCTGGCCGCCGACGCCGGGCACCGCGGCCTTCACGCGGTCATCCGTGCCCGCGACGAACATCGTGAGATTTCCGCCCATCGAATAGCCGTGGACGCCGAGCCGCAGCGGGTCCACCTCCGGCTGCTGCTCGAGGAAGGTGAGCCCGCGCCGGCAGCCGAGCGTGAGCAGATACCAGTTGTTGTTCTTCGGATGCTCGCGGTCCTCGAAGAACTGCTTCGGTCCCGGCAGCATCGAGTCGTAGCCGGGCACGTTGAGCTGCGACGGGTCCACCGCGCCCCAGTCCGTGTTCGGGTCGCCGGGCTCCGCCTTTTCGCAGGAATTGAACGGCGCCTTGCCCGTGCCGCTGCCGCCCCAGTTCACCGACAGCGCCGCGTAGCCGCGGCTCACGAGCATTTTCACCTCGGACACCGAGCCGCGCTGCCCGCCGCCGTGGATGTGCATCACCGCGGGCAGCTCCTCCTTCGCGCCCTCCGGGAATCCGTAGATCGCCGCCATGCGCGCCGGCCTGCCCTTGAAGCTGCCGATGAAATACCGCACGAGCCGGAACACGCCGCCGTCCTCCTTCCACTCGCGGATGACTTCGACCTCGAGCGGATCCTTGCGCGGGTCGAAGTCGGCCCAGAGCTCCTGCACAGACTTGGGCTGCTCCGCTGCGACGGCGGTTTCGGAAAATGCGGATGCGGCAAACGCACAGGCGACGGCGAAACGCGCGAGCGTCGCGCCCGGAGTGACGATGCGGAGGAGTGGTGAGCGGTTCATTCGAAGGCAATCTCCCCGAACACACTGCGGTCTTCCATGCTGTTGCCCGTGGCAGTCGAAGACCAGATGGCGCGGTCCACGCGCTCACGCGGCAGCAGATGAGTGCGCGAGAAATTGGCGCGCCATGTGATGCCGGCTGCGGGCGCGTCGGTGGCGAGTGCCTTGAAGGGGATCGTGATGAGCGCGACCCAGCGGTTTGATTTTGCATCCACGCGAGTCTCGCTCTGCCAGCCGCCGTTCCATGTCGGGTCGTCCTTTCCATGGCGTGGATCCATCGCGTCGCTGACGAAGCCGCTCGCGGCATCGTATTTGGACGCGCCGTTCGCGCCGGTGGTGAGACGGTAGAAGATTTCGCGCGACGGCTGCGGCTGAAGGTAGATGTCGAAGGCCTCCTGGTTCGTGAGGGGACGGTCGCGCTTCCACTCGGGGAATTTCGCCGGCGCGTCCGGGCCGAGTTCGCACTCGGCGCGGATGTAGAGGTTCGCGGCGTCATGAAGCAGGCGCATCGTCGTCGTGCGCGGGAGCGTGCGCAGCGGCGGGATGAGCGTGAGCTCGTGTGCCTTGGTCTGCTGCCACTGCGCTGCGTCGAGCGTCACGGGTGCTGTCGCCTTTGCCACGGTGAGCCTCTTCTTCCCCGGCGACGGGGCCGCGCGCATGGCCTTCGTGTCCCAGTTGAAGCAGGTGTTTGCGTAAGGCTCCTGGTAGCCGTCGTGCGCGAGGCGGAGGTGCGCGGCATTGTGGCCTGGGAACGGGAAGAGGACGTAGGCCCAGTTGCCGGGACCGGCGGGGTTGCCGCGCTTGTCGTAGAGTGAATCGACGAACGCGTTTCGCGCATCGATGGCGTCGAGCAGCCGGTCGCGCGAGGAAGCATCGGGAGAAACTTGGAATGCCTGATACAGGTGGACGACGCGCGCGAAGTGCCGCAGCCACTCGAATTCCCTGCGCACAAGCGCGAGGCGCGTCTTCGCCTTCGCGCCGGTCGCGACACTTTCCGCCTGCGTGAGATCCGCATCGAGCGCGGCGAGGACAGTCGGCGGATAGAGGAAGGCGACGAGCTGAAACGGATCCTGCACGGTCTTGCGCGCACGTCCCTCGCCTTCCATCGGCTTGTAGGTCCACACATCGCAGCGCGTGCCGATGTGATCCGAGTAGAGCGCGATGGCGTGGTAGAGCTGCTCGTAGAATGAGCGCATGTAGAAGGCGGCGCTCTTGTTGCCGAATGCCGCCTCGGTGAACTCCGTGACGAGGTCGCGCGCGGAGTTGCGCTCCGGGTCGTCGAACATGCGGCCCATCACATAATAGACCGGCCCCTCGAGGCCGAAGAGCTGGCCGGGGCCGTCGCGGTAGAGCGACTGGATGCGGTTCGCCGCGAGGCGCTTCACCTGCGCCTCGACGTAGCCGGGCGTGCGCATCGGCGTGTAGCGGGTGCCGAGGTTCGGGCACCAGTTGTAAACGTAGCCGGTGAAGCCGCGCGGGACCTCGTAGCCGCGCCACGGCGCGATGTCGTCCTCGTTCGTGCCGGTGAGCATGATGCAGGTGTTCGCGGGGAATTTCCTGAAGGTCTTCGGCGGCTGCGCGGTGAGGATGTAGCTCATCATCGTGACCTGCCTGCCGGGATGCGACTTCTCCAGGCGCTCGGCTACGCCGCGGTTGAAGATCCAGATCTTCTCCGACCAGTCCTTGCCCGTGCCGTAGAGCGCGTCGCACTTCCCGCACTGGCACTCGCGGAAACCATCGGGCTGACCGAGGTCCACGGAGTTGAATCCACGGTCGAACCACGATGCGAGGTCGCGGTAGATCATCTCCTGCACGTCCGGATTCGAGAGGCAGTATTGCGCGCCGTTGCCGCCCTTCGTCGTGCGCTGCCCGCTGATGAGGGCGAAATACTCCGGGTGCTTTTCGAAGAGCGACGCCGGCACCGCGCGCTCCCATGTGTGCCCGCCGAACATCTCGTCCACGCGCGGGAAGCGGTTGTGCGCGAGATCGTAAAAGCCGCCGCCCGCCGGGTGCGCGGTGTTCACGCGGAGCAGCGGTGTCTTCTCCACGCGGAGGTCCGACGGAACGCTCATCGCCTTCATCGGCAGAAACTCAATAGCCGGC
This sequence comes from Chthoniobacteraceae bacterium, assembly GCA_044221035.1. GTDB lineage: Bacteria > Verrucomicrobiota > Verrucomicrobiia > Chthoniobacterales > Chthoniobacteraceae > SXWH01. Next base: position 13,776 of record JBGAPU010000132.1, read on the forward strand.
GAGGCGAGCAGGTCGATTTTCGCCGCACCGCCCACCGGCGTGTAGCCGCCGAGGTCCGGATACAAAAAGCGCACGCCCATGAACTCGCGCGCGAAGTCAGCCGCGGCCTTCGCCGTGCCGACACGGTCCCAATCGGGCCGCCGCTCGTTCGTGCCCTTCGCCCGCGCCGGGTGATCATTCCCCGCGATCACGATGTCCCTTCCCACCGAGCGCAGCACGTAGCTCCAGTCGCGCAATTTCGCCGCATCGAAGCCGTGCTCCCGTGCAAACCGCGTGTCGCCGAGAAACAGCGCCGGCCTTCCCGCATCGCGCGCCTCCTCGCGCACCACTGCGACCTCCGCGCCGTTCGCCTTCAAGGCCGTCTGCAGCAGCCGCGCAGTCTGGTTCAGCCCCTCCGCGAGCGCTTCGCTCGGCAGCTTGTCCGGCACGACGATCTGGTAGTCCGATTTTCCATCCGTGAGCAGCGGGATGTCGGCGGCGAGGGTGGAGGCGGCGAGGAACGGGAGGAGGAAGATTCGCATGGTGGGAGAGGTGGGCTTCATGGGGAACGCGGTGACCGCCTGACACAACCACGCAGCCATCCGACTTCGTGGGGAAAATCGGCTCGTGGAACCGCCCTACTTCACGACCTCACCCACGAGGTCATACACCTGCGTGCCGGTGATGCGGACGTTCACGAACCCCCCGACGGGCGCGGGCTTTTTCAGCAGGATGCGGCCATCAATGTCCGGCGCGTCCGCTTCGCCGCGGGCGACGAGCGGCTGATCCACGAGGGCGCGAACGACTTTTCCGACCTGCGCGGCGCCGAGTTCGCGGGCGATGCGCTGCTGGAGCTGCATCGCCATTTTGTGGCGGCGCTGCTTGGTCTTTGCGTCGAGCTGCCCGTCCATCTTCGCCGCGCGCGAGCCTTCCTCCTGCGAATACATGAACACGCCGAGCCGCTCGAACCGCGTGCGTGCGATGAAGTCGAGCAGGTAGGCAAATTCCTCGTCGGTCTCGCCGGGGAAGCCCGCGATGAACGTCGTGCGGATGGCGATGCCGGGAATGCC